>JALZUD010000014.1 GCA_023301725.1 Granulosicoccus sp.
GTGTTTACAGGGCGTGTTTACAGGGACGCTGCAAGTACAATACCGTGAAGTATTAGCGTGGTGACACGATTTAGTATTATGCAACACTCGGGTTGCGCCTATTCCAGAAAAATCGACGAATCTATACATGCTATGACCACCGTGGTTTTGCCAGAGGCCATCCGTTCTTTGCCCGTCTTGAAAATCAGCAACAAGGTTATCGAGTCTTTAAAAACCGGCAATGTCCTGCTCAAAGCGGAGCCGGGGGCTGGCAAAAGCACCGGCTTACCGTTAGCTCTGTTGCTAGACGAACACATGAACGGCAATATTCTTCTTCTTGAGCCACGCCGTTTGGCGGCAAGAGCTGTGGCCGCACGTCTGGCTTCGCATCTTGATGAAACAGTGGGTCAGCGTATTGGCCTGCGTATGCGTGGTGAAACGCGGGTGTCGAACAAGACTCGGCTCACGGTGGTAACCGAGGGTGTGCTGACACGATTAATTCAGGCCGATCCGGCGCTAGAAGGAGTGAGTCTTGTCATCTTTGATGAGTTTCATGAGCGCAGCGTACACGCAGACTTGGGGCTTGCACTTTGTATCGACATTCAACAAGCACTGAATGATCGCTTACGTCTTTTACTGATGTCGGCAACCCTTGATATGCAAAATGTAGCATTGCAATTAGGTGCCAGCGCTGAGCTCTCTTGCCCTGTAAAACAACACCCCGTTGATGTTCGCTATCTGGGTGATGATAAGGCATCGTTACTTCAGCGCATTGCAAGCGCCGTGGTGCTTGCGCTTGAAGAGCATGAGGGGGATGTGCTGGTGTTTTTGCCGGGCGTTTTTGAAATTACTCGAGTGCAGAAAATGCTATCTGCATACACATTGAAAGACAATACGGTGGTTCTCACACTGCACAGTGGGGTCAGCCGGGAGCTTCAAGAACGTGCCACGTGCAAAGCTGTTGTGGGTGTTCGGCGCGTCATCCTTGCCACCAGCCTGGCTGAGACCTCTATTACCATCGACGGTGTTCGTGTGGTCATAGATTCTGGACTTGAGCGGCGTGGGCGCATTGACAGCAGCACAGGCAGCTCGCTCCTTGAAACTGTGACAGCCAGTCAAGCCAGCGCTACACAACGCGCTGGGCGTGCGGGTCGGACCATGTCTGGAATTTGTTACAGGCTCTGGAGCGAGCAGGGTCAGACCCGTCGAGCACTATTTTGGCAACCCGAAATACTACGTGCTGATTTAGCCCCTGTGATAGTTGAATTGGCGTTATGGGGGGTACACAATTACAAAGACATGGCGTGGACAACCGAACCATCTGAGGCTTCTGTGTTGCGTGCTCAGGATCTACTGACGACGTTGGGGTTATGGGAATCAAACCGGCTAAGTACCTCCGGCAAAATGGCAGCGTCCCTACCAGTGCACCCCAGACTCGCCAGTATGTTGTTATGGGCGATTGAAAACCAATGTCTTGAATTGGCTTGTCAGCTTGCGGTGGTTTTAGAGGATCAATCTCGTAGCGATAGCAACATTGATCTTGATGTCATCATGCAAAGAGAGTTGTCAAAGCCCCTGAAGCGACTGACTGAACAACTGCTCACCAGAGTACAGTCAAGTACCCATCGAGCTGCATCAGGTTCGGCACCCCGCAAGTCAGGTACAGGCAAAATATCAATCGGCGTATTGCTGGCGCAAGCCTACCCGGATTGGATTGCAAAGCGACGCGCGAGCATTGATGGGGCCTACACGTTGGCCTGTGGAGCTGGAGCCACTATTGATCGTGATGATGCTCTGGCGCAGCAATCTTGGTTGGTGGTAGGGCGTTTGGGAGGTATCGGCAAACAGCCGCGGATTTTCAAGGCGGCTGCATTATCTATCGCTGACTTGGAACGCGATGCCCCGCACCTGCTCACGCAGTTTAATCATGTTGCGTGGGATGAAAAACAGCTGAGAGTGGTGGCTGAGAGGCGGCTGATGGTTGGCAAAGTCGTGGTGTCTGGCAAAGCGCTGCATTCGATTGATGACAACGAGCGAGTCGGGGCTTTGCTCGATGGAATTCGCTCGGCTGGCATTGTGTGCTTACCATGGACAGATGAGTGCCGGCAATGGCAAGCTCGGGTTACGCGAATGCATGATTTGAGTGACCACCATTGGCCAGAGGTGGATGATGAGTCGCTGATGAACGAACTTGCTCGCTGGCTTTCGCCTTACCTGCAAGGTCTGTCCACTTTGGCGTCATTGCAGAAACTCGATCTACATCAGATTTTGAGATCCTTGCTCGATTATCAGCAACAGCTGCAGCTAGAGGAATGGCTCCCTGTGCGTTACCGCGTGCCCAGTGGCTCAAACATTCGTCTGTCTTATGTCGATCCGGGGAACCCTTGGTTGCAAGTTCGGTTACAAGAGATGTTTGGGTGTGCAGAAAATCCAGCTGTCGCCTGTGGTCGACTCCCGCTCAAAGTATTGTTGCTGTCTCCAGCCGGGCGTGTGGTTCAGGTAACAGAAGATCTTGCCAATTTTTGGACTAACAGTTACCCGGCGGTTAAAAAAGACATGGCGGGGCGCTATCCGAAACACAATTGGCCTCAAGATCCGTTGTCGGCTGTGGCCTCAGCTCGAGTTCGCCCAAGAAAATCCTAAGCTTGTGGGTTAAACAGACGTGTATATTAAGTAGGCTTTTCGTTGAACAGTTGGAACACCCAGTTGTCTGACCCGTTCTGGCTAGGGTTTTGGCTCAATATTCACGAGTGCTATGCCTGCATTGTTGACAAGGGTGAGTTGAAGCGGCAGTGGGTGCCCAGCTCGTTTATAATGAGTCTTCAGGCGGTGTCTGCTCATTGAGATGCGAATAATTATGATTCTCTCAAGCTCGGCACTTTTCGATGTTTCCAGCTATCGCTAGCTATTTTGGGCTAACAAAGGTCGCAGTTTTATGTCTGACAACAAGCAAAAAATTATTTACACCTTCACCGATGAGGCACCGTTGCTGGCGACAGCCTCGTTACTGCCCATCGTGCGCAAATTCACGGCAGCGGCCGGAATTGACATAGAAACCAGTGATATTTCTGTGGCAGCACGGGTGCTGGCAGAATTCCCTGAATACCTGAACGACGATCAAAAGGTTGAAGACAATCTGGCGCATTTGGGTGAGCTCACACAAGAGCCGAACACAAACATTATCAAACTACCTAATATCAGTGCGTCAGTGCCTCAGCTGCAAGCCTGCATCAAAGAGTTGCAAGGCAATGGCTACGCTCTGCCTGATTTCCCTAGCGACCCTCAAACTGCGGAAGAAGTAGAGCTGCGTAAGCGCTACGGCAAAGCGTTGGGTAGTGCGGTGAATCCCGTTCTGCGTGAAGGCAATTCTGATCGGCGTGCGCCAAAGGCTGTGAAAAACTTCGCGAAGAAGTATCCACACTCTATGGGTGAGTGGAAGCAGTGGTCACGAACTCACGTCTCTCACATGCACGACGGCGATTTCTATGCTGGTGAGCAATCGTTGACGCTGGACAAAGCGCGCAATGTGCGCATGGAACTTGTCACTAAAGACGGCAAAAGCGAAGTGCTCAAACCTGAGATCCCGGTCCTTGCGCATGAAGTGCTCGATCTCATGTTTATGAGTAAAGTTGCGCTGTGCGAATTCTACGAGCGTGAAATGGAAGATTGTCGCGAATCAGGCATTCTTTTCTCCCTGCACGTAAAAGCCACCATGATGAAGGTGTCGCATCCTATTGTGTTCGGTCACGCGGTCAAGATTTTTTACAAGGATGCGTTTGATAAGCACGGTGCCTACTTTGATGAGTTAGGCATCAATGTTAACAACGGTATGGCAACGCTCTACCAGAAAATTGCTGAATTACCGGCATCCAAGCGCGAAGAAATTGAGCGTGATCTGCATGCTTGTCAGGTTCGTCGTCCACGCCTTGCCATGGTTGATTCGGCAAAAGGTATAACCAATTTTCACTCGCCCAGCGACGTTATTGTTGATGCATCGATGCCTGCAATGATTCGTTCCGGTGGCCAGATGTGGGGTGGAGACGGCAAGTTATACGACTGTAAGGCAGTTATTCCTGAGTCAACCTTTGCTCGTATTTATCAAGAGGTCATCAATTTTTGCAAATGGCACGGTAATTTCGATCCTGCCACTATGGGTACCGTGCCCAATGTGGGATTGATGGCGCAAAAGGCTGAAGAGTATGGTTCACACGACAAAACGTTTGAGGCGGCCAGTGCTGGCATCGCGCGCATTACTGATGCCGAAACTGGCGAAGTGCTGCTTGAGCAACCAGTTGAAGAGGGTGACATCTGGCGTATGTGCCAAACCAAGGATGCGCCTATTCGCGATTGGGTAAAATTAGCCGTAAGGCGTGCACGTGAATCTGCAACGCCGGTGGTTTTCTGGCTTGACCCTTATCGCCCTCACGAGAATGAGTTAATCAAGAAAGTTGAAGCCTATTTGCAAGAGCACGACACGACGGGTCTGGACATTCAGATAATGTCACAGGTTCGCGCCATGCGTTACACGCTAGAGCGTGTTGCTCGTGGTCTTGACACTATATCTGCCACTGGCAACATTCTTCGTGATTATCTCACTGACTTGTTCCCGATTCTTGAGCTAGGCACTAGCGCGAAAATGTTATCGGTAGTGCCATTGATGGAAGGCGGGGGATTGTTTGAAACAGGAGCAGGTGGCTCTGCGCCCAAGCACGTACAACAGCTGCTTGAAGAGAATCACTTGCGCTGGGATTCGTTGGGTGAATTCCTTGCACTGGCTGTCTCCATCGAAGAGTGCGGCATAAAGCACAGCAATCCGAAGGCAAAAATTCTGGCGACTACGCTCGATGAAGCGACGGGTAAATTGCTGGACAATGGCAAGTCGCCATCACGTAAGGTGGGTCAGCTTGACAATCGTGGCAGCCATTTTTATCTGTGCTTGTACTGGGCAGAAGCTATCTCGCAGCAAACAGATGATGCGGAACTCGCAGCGCAATTCAAGTCGTTCTACGATGAGCTGTTGGCTAGTGAGGAAAAAATCGTTTCTGAACTGAATGCTGTTCAGGGAAAACCTGCAGATATTGGTGGCTATTATTGTTCTAAGCCTGAACTGCGCGAGCAGATTATGCGTCCGAGCAGCACGCTGAATCAACTGGTTGACGCGTAAGCGTCATAACCGAAAAGATGAAATTTGTAAGAATGTTGCGAAGGCTACGCCGTTAAAAAAGGAAGGGTGTTTCCGAAGAAGTGGCTGATTGGGTGGGCTATCTGGCATCCAGTGACGCATCATTCATTACAGGTACCACCATTGATATCAATGGTGGATTGCTGTTCTCATAGGTTGTAAAAAGTATGGCTAACCCAAAGGACAGTTCTGTCCGTCTTGCTGCGGGCAGAGGGCATCGTGCTTTGCCCGGTCCTTCGGTTGTTCCGGACAGGGTGCTGCGTGCGATGCATCGCGCAGCACCCAATATTTATGCAGGGGAGCTCATTGGGCTGTCCGATACTGTGTACGCTGATCTAAACACGATCGCCGGAAGCAGTGGTCACGCTGTTATTTATATTGGTAACGGACATGCGGCTTGGGAAGCTGCTTTGGTCAACACGCTCAGCAAGGGCGACACCATACTGTCTTTGCAAACGGGCCGGTTTGGCGCGGGTTGGGCACAAGCTGCCAGAGGCTTGGGAATCAATGTAGAGGTTATTGATTTTGGTACTGATCAAGCGGTGCAGCTGGAACGTCTAGAGGCAGCTCTTCGTGATGATAAGGAACACAATATAAAAGCTGTTATCACGGTGCAAACTGAGACTTCTTCGTCGGTAGCGAACAACATTCCCGGAATACGCTCGGCAATGACAGCGTGCGCTCATCCGGCTCTGTTCATGGTTGACAGTATTGCCTCGTTTGCGTGTGAGCCCTTTGAAATGGACACTTGGGATGTTGATGTCATGCTCACCGCCTGCCAGAAAGGATTGATGACACCTCCTGGCTTGGGCATTGTTTTTATACGTGATCGCGTATGGCCGTTACACGAAAAAGCCAATCTGAAGACCCCCTACTGGGACTGGACGCCAAGAGTACATCCAGAATACTTTGCCGCGCGTTTCTCGGGCACACCGCCCACTCATCACCTGTTCGGACTTCGAGAAGCTCTGGACATGCTGCTTGAAGAAGGTATGGAGAATGTCTGGCAACGACACCACGTGCAAGCTCAAGCGGTTTGGGCGGCGCTAGAGTGCTGGGCACAAAGCGGTTGTTTAGAATTTAACGTGCCCAAGTCAGATGATCGTTCTTGGGTTGTAACTTGTGTAAGAACTGAAACTGGGCTGGCAGGTCGATTGCGCGCTTGGTGTGAAAGTGAAGCGGGGCTAACACTTGGCATTGGATTGAATCTTGAACCCAATGGCGCGAAGTCCACTGACGATCTTTTCAGGATTGGCCACATGGGGCATCTTGATCCGCATTCGCTATTGGGAATGCTAGCTAGCATAGAGACTGGTTTGATTGCCTTGGGAATAAAAAATGTTGAGGGTGGTGTCGACGCTGCGATGAAAATCATTGCCCACGCACAAGCGCCTAGCGTTGGGTAAGCACTGTTGAGCCCTTGGTATGCAGTTCCATAAGCTTATGGCCTCGATTTTTTGCCATGCTTGCCACTCAGGTAGATTTCCAAGATTGATAGATTACTAAGTGATAGAGCATAAAGAAAACCCCACTGCTGGAATCTTGTGGATGCTGCTGACCATGAGTCTATTCGTATCTATGGACACAGTAGTTAAGGTGTTGGTCCAGGATTTTTCGCAATTTCAAATTGTCTGGGCCAGATTTTTCTTTCATATGTGTTGGTTGCTTGTTTTTCTTCGGCAGAAATTTATTGCCTCTTTTGCAACAGGCTCCTTAAAACTCCAGCTGCTACGCTCTGCATTGCTAGTGTTGACAACATCGTTGTTTTTTTCGGGTCTACGTACCACCGATTTATCCACGGCTACGGCCATCATGTTTCTATCGCCGATTTTTGTGACCTTACTGGCAATACCCATGTTAGGTGAAAGGGTTGGAGTAAGACGCTTGCTGGGTGTGTTGATCGGGTTTGTGGGTGCACTCATTATTGTGCAAACGCAATCTGTGGCCGAAAATGCTGCACGTAGTGAATCTGTTATGCAGGTGAGTAGTTGGATACCCGAGCGAGGATATATCTTGTTGGTTTGCGCTGCCGCTTCAAACGCAATGTATCAAATATTAACACGACAACTACGTTTAGTAGATAACGGTACCACCACCTTAGTGTATTCGGCAGTGGTAGGTATGGTCGTGATGTCAGCCTATGCGCCTACCGTCTGGATACAACCAGAGTCGAAACAGTGGCTACTGATGGTAGTCATCGGGTTTCTCGGCTGTGTAAGTCACTTCTGTTTGATACGTGCCTTTCGTAATGCGCCCGCGTCATTGGTCGTGCCGTTTTCCTACAGTGCTCTTATCTGGGCAATTGTTTTAGGCTTTCTTGTGTTTGGTAGCTTGCCTGATCGCTGGACGCTGGTAGGCGCTGGTCTAATTATTTCCAGTGGTTTGTATATTTTTTATCGCGAAACCAAGTTGCAAAAGTAGCACATACGCCTAAATCAACTTCAGAACTGAGTGTTTCAGAGGCCAAGCAATTCAGGTAATGTCTTCACCAATAGTTCATGCTCTTCATGAGTACCGACGCCCACACGAATGTATTGGCTTTGCGGTGAAATTGCGGGCTTTCTTGCAAATATCCCTTTTTGCGCGAGGGTTGCAATAAGGGCGTTGGCCTGCTCTTCATCGCCAATATTAACGGCGACAAAGTTGGTTGCTGACGGTACATAGTTGCGCGCAAGCGAATCGGCCAAGGCATAGATGCGCTGTCGGCCAAATTCCACCTCTTGTTTTATTCTTTCGATAAATGCTGTGTCTTTGATTGAAGCTGTTGCTGCCAATTGGGCCAAGCGGTTTACGCCGAAGTGATTTCGAATTTTATTGAAGCCCGCGATTATGTCTTGGTGTGCCAAAACATAACCGATACGCAGGCCTGCCATGCCATACGCTTTTGAGAACGTGCGAAAACGCAGTAGGCGAGGATCATTAATATCAATTGAAAGCGCGGGCGTTTTGTCCATGAATTCGATATAGGCTTCGTCCAGCATGAGCAAACAATTGTCTGGTAAGCCGTTGAGCAACTGCGCTATGGCATCTGGGGCAAGGCAAGTTCCCATGGGATTGTCAGGATTGGCCAGATAAATCAAGCGGGCATTGTTTGCATGAGCGCTTTCAAGCAGAGCGACAGGGTCTTCGTGATTGTCTTTGTACGGCACGCTGTGTATCTGGCCACCAAAGCCATTCACATGGTAGTTGACTGTAGGGTATGCGCCTAGCGAGCTAACCACTGACATGCCTGGCTCTATAAACAAACGAATAGTTAGTCCAATTAGGGAGTCAATTCCAGCATCAACGCACACGTTGTTCATGGCTACCTGATGCTCACTGGCAAGAAGCGAGCGAAGCTCGTAGTTTTCTGGGTCGCCATACCAGCTGCAGCCGCGTTCTGAGGCTGCTTCTTTAATTGCGTCTCTAGCGTACTCACTAATGCCAAATGCACTTTCATTGGCACCGATGCGAGCAACAAATCGCTTACCAAGTTGACGTTCTATTGTCTCTGGCCCCACGAAAGGTACAGTGTCTGGCAGAGTTTGAATAAGCTGTGCAAATGGAATATTCATGATTGGAGCTCGATACGCATTCCATCGAACCCGGGTTCCACACCAGCAGGAAGAATATCTTGCAGCGTCTTGTAGTCTAGATCGCCATGCATGTTTGTGAGTATGGCGCGTTCGGGAGAGACCGTTTCAATAAAGGCAAGGCATTCATCAAGGTTCATGTGTGAGGGATGTGATTTGTATCGCAGAGCATCAACGATGAGTACTTTCACATCTTTCAGTAGTTCTAGAGACTCAGCATTACTGATTTTTTTCATATCAGGAAGGTACACCGCGTTTCCGACGCGTATGCCCAGCGCATTGATATCGCCATGTTCTGCCACCAGTGTGTTGAGTGATAGCGCACCGCCTGGTCCGTCGATAGTGAACGGTACGTGAGGCGATAGTTGTTGTTCTGTACAAAAAGAGGGGTAGCTGGAGCCGCGGGCCTGAACGAAGCAGTAGCCAAACGCTGCCATGACTTGTTTGCGCGCCCATTGATCGATCCAGACATCGATAGGGCGACTCAAATTAATAGCCATCTGGCGAAGATCGTCTAGGCCAAATATATGATCTGCATGTGAGTGGGTAATGACGAGTCCTTCTATCGATTTGACGTTAGCACTCAATAACTGTTCTCGTAGATCAGCGCCCGCGTCGACTATGGCGGTGGTTATAGACTCGCCAGTTGTTGATGTATTTGTTTTTTCTATTAACAGACTACAGCGCCTGCGTCGATTCTTTGGCTCTTCCGGGTCGCACGCTCCCCAGACGTTGCCAACTCTGGGCACACCGCCAGAGGAGCCTGTGCCGAGTAGTGTCAATGTTGTTGCAGAATTCATCCGTAGGTGCACGTCAGTGGTAGGTTCAACTGTGACTATATGGTAACTGACTCAGCTTGCGCAGAGTGGCTTTGCCTTGTGGGATACGTTGTGTTGAGAGTCGGTCGACGATAATCGGGATTCTTCAAAGTCGTGTTATTGTGAAACGACAGTATGGAACGAACACTCTGTGCTGGAGCGAAACTGTGCCAGTAATTAGACGTCTCTGTGGCAGCCATTAAAAAAAGGTAAAAGTAAAAATTTACAGCCGATTGATACATTCGACGGGGGTGTCACTGTGTATATATGTGGTCACCGTCGGTTTTATTGTTTTTTCCGCTTATAGCGGAGCACAAGCCATGGGCTACAACTGGCAATGGTACAGAGTGCCTCAGTACTTCTACTCGCTCACTGACGAGGGCTTTGCATGGGGCGAGATTGTCATTGGCTTGGTTAAAACTCTGGAGCTATCTATTCTGGCATTCTGCCTGGCTGCGTTGATCGGTCTGAGCGTGGCCTTGTTAAGGCAATCAACATTGACTGTGGGTAAGGCGCTTGCGGTGATGTTTCTGGAGCTTGTGAGAAACATGCCCTTGCTCGTGTTGCTTTATCTCTTCTACTACGTCCTTGGCCCTGTGTTCGACCTTGATCGCTTCTGGGCGAGCATCCTGTGCCTTGCGTTCTATCATGGCGCGATGGTTTCCGAGATATTCAGGGCAGGTATTAATGCGATACCGCGTGGACAATGGGAAGGTGCGCGCTCGATGGGACTGTCATCAGCCCAGACGTATCGATTCATCATACTGCCGCAGTCTGTGCGTTTTATGCTTCCACCATTGACAGGGGAGGCGGTAAATATGATTAAAAGTTCTGCCATTGTCAGTGTCATCGCTGTTGCAGAATTAACCACTATTGGTCGTAATATTATTTCTGACACCTATATGAGCTTTGAGATATGGTTTACGATTGCTATCGTATATTTAGTGGTCACTTTAATTCTTTCGATCGGCGTTTCATTTCTGGAAAAGCGCTTGGCGGTGTCGTACTAGCGGGTCGCTGTTGTATCGTTGTTCGAGTAATGAGTTTGTTGAACCCAAACTGCAACATTGGTTTGGGTAGATGTGTAAAAAATTAGAAAATAATGAAATGTTAGAAAGAACTATTAAATCCAGGTAAATAAAAAATGAATATGAAAAAACTAAAAGGCTTTTCTCTAACGGCGCTGTTTTTGTCACTGGTTTTTACAGCGCTACCTTCACTGGCGCAGCAAGCAAGCCAGGAACTGTCATCAGACAGTGTCATCGAATCAATTAAGAAGCGTGGCGCTATAAAAATTGGTTTGTCAATTTTCACACCATGGTCCATGCGCGACAAGAACGGCGAGCTCATTGGGTTTGAACTTGATGTGGGCACTAAATTGGCTGAGGATATGGGTGTGGAGGCTGAGTTTATTCCCACTGCTTGGGATGGAATAATTCCAGCGTTAGTCTCTGGTAAATTTGACGTTATCATTAGCGGCATGACAACAACGCCTCAGCGTAATCTGACCATTAATTTTACTGACCCGTACGCCTTCTCCGGACTCACCATTCTTGCCAACACTGAAATGACGCAAGGTATGGCTATTGAAGACTTCAATAGCTCGGATGTGACGTTTGCTGCTCGTCGCGGTGCAACGCCTGCCACGTTAATCGCGGAGATGTTTCCAGAGGCCGAACTATTGTTGTTTGATGAAGACGGTGCCGCCACACAGGAAGTACTTAACGGTAAGGCGCACGCCACCATGGCAGCTGAACCCACGCCATCTGCTGAAGCACGGCGCTATCCTGATGTATTGAACGTCCCCTTCGAAACTGCATTTTCAGCCACTGGTGAATCTTTTGGCCTACGCAAGAGTGATCCTGATGCGCTGAATTTTTTTAACAACTGGATAAATATTCATACTCGCAACGGGTGGTTAAAAGAGCGGAACGATTACTGGTTTCGTGGTAGTGACTGGGCTGACTTGGTCCCTGAGGGCTAAGGCATAAAACTATGCTCAACACTCATTTTTTGCCTTAGCATTCATAGACTAATAGGAGCCGAGCTTTGTATACCGAAAGACTCGGCTCCCATTGGCAATTAGTGCAGCAGTGTTAATTGCAACGCCGTTAATGCACACTTCAGGTTTGCAACCGATATGTTGAACAAAATGAAGAAGCTTCATTGGTTCGACTATGTCTTATTGTTATGCGTAGTGATCTTTATTGCGATTGTCTGGTATCGCATTGACGGCGCCCTCAACTATCGCTGGCGCTGGGAGCTGATCCCCAACTACATAATCAGGTACGACGCAGAGAAAGGTCGCTGGGTGGCTAATCTGCTCTTGCAGGGGCTCATTACAACTCTTCGTGTCAGCCTCTACGCCAGCGTTTTAGCTCTAGTGCTCGGTGTAATTTTGGGGATAGCTCGCTGCTCCCAGAACCTTGCTGTGAAAATGCTGGCAAGAACCTACTTAGAGCTACTGAGAAACATTCCGCCTGTCGTTGTCATATTTATCTTCTTCTTCTTTTTGTCAGAACAAATTGTCTTGGCTTTCGGCATAGAAGATTGGGCACGTGCTATTGCACGACAAGAAGACAAAGCTGTCTGGGAATTCTTCTTTGGTGATATGCGCCGTTTCCCATCGTTAGTCTCGGGAGTTGTGGTGCTGGCGCTGTTTGAGAGTGCCTTTGTGGGAGAGATTATACGAGCAGGTATTCAGTCTATTGACAAAGGACAGCATGAGGCTGCTGAGTCTATCGGCATGAACAAAATCGACCAAATGCGATTCGTCATTATGCCGCAGGCATTGAAGAAGGTACTGCCGCCCATGGCAAACCAGTTTATTTCATTGATTAAAGACAGTTCAATTATTTCCTTGATTTCAGTTCAGGAGCTGACGTTTAAAACTATTGAATTGGTTGCCTCAACCAGAGCCATTTTTGAGGCTTGGATTACCACGGCTTTGTTCTATTTTGTCATCTGCTTCAGCTTGTCTGTGTTGTTCAGATATTTCGAGCGTGGTGGCGCTAGTGCACTTGAACTTCAACAGCGAAACAGATGACAGTCATAGCCACACAAACAACATCAATTGAGGTGCAAACACCGATAGCTCAAGCTATGAAAGAGGGCGTGATAAGCAGGCGTGAACTCAAGTTGTTGATGAAGCGATCTGATAAGCCTGCTTTTCTGCGTTTGATTGCGTGGGTGCTGATCGTCAGCCTGACCGGAACTGCGATCTGGCTTTGTCAGGGCAGTTGGCTCTTAGTGCCTGCTATGTTCATACACGGTGTTGTGCTGGTCCATCATTTTTCCCTGCAACATGAATGCTGTCATTACACAGCCTTTAAAACGCGATGGCTCAATGATGTTGTTGGTCATATCTGTGGTTTGATTATCATGTTACCCAATCGTTTTTTTCGCTATGAGCACTGTGATCACCACACGCATACTCAGATCAAAGGCAAGGACACTGAACTGATTGAAATGCCAACCTCGTTGGGTGGCTATTTTTACTACTTGTCGTCCATTCCTTACTGGAAAGCGAAATTTAGTGAATTATGGAGACACACCCTAGGACGGTTAGAACCTAATGAGGCACTTTTTGTTCCGCGGCAGGAGCGGCGAGCAGTGGTGTTTGAGGCCCGTTTGATGGTGGTTTTCTATTGCGTGATTATCGCATTGAGCGTGTGGTCGAATAATTTTTTCATTGTCTGGTATTGGCTATTGCCTGTTGTTTTAGGCGAGCCGGTTATGCGTGCTATTCGCATGACCGAACACGTGGGTAGGCCCACAGTGTCAGACATGAAAATCAATACGCGTTCAAATCAGGTGAGTCTTCCCCTACGATTCTTGTGCTGGAATATGAACTACCACGCTGAGCATCACTATGCCTCATCAGTGCCGTTCCATGCGCTACCTGCATTGAGTCACAAGCTCAATGGACGACTGTATAAAGAGCACAGCGGGTATTGGGGGGCACATAAAAATATCCTGTCTCAGATTTTAAAAACATGATTGCTCCTAGTCTATAGCCTTGGAGAGTGGTCAGCCTCCATAGCCACTGAAGCATAAACGTATTTTCAGAGTATTGAAATTTGAATAACAACAGTGATCAGTGGGTTGATGTTATTGCTCGTGATGACATGGAGCCGGGCGATGTGACACCCGTTGTTTGCAATGGTGTGTCTCTCGCGGTGTACGATCTGGGTGATGCAGTGAGTGTTAGCTCAGCCCGTTGCACACATGCAGGGGCGAATCTTTGTGATGGGTATTTTGATGGAAAAGCTATCGAATGCCCTTTGCATCAGGGCTTGTTTGATGCTCGTAGTGGTGCAGCATTGGCGGCACCTGTAGTTCGTGCTTTGACCATGTATGAGGCTCGGCTTACAGACGGCATGGTGCAAATCAGATTCCCAATTTATAAGGCATAAATCGTAAATGGCGGTGAGTCAGTGGTAGATTGAAAATCTGATTCTGGTGAGAAGAGTTAGGCTCCGCGCTTTAGGAGTAGCGCTGGAGACACGCGCAATGTGGATACAAGCCACAGTGCGCCGGCAGCCAAGCACAGCGTTGATGCGCCAAATGCTACGGCGGCTCCTGCCCATGCGCTGCCTTCGCTATCCAGTTTCAACCAGAATGTTAATAAGGCTTGCGCTAGTGCGCCGCCCGTAATCATTGCAAATACTGACAACACAAATGCCAGTAGCATGTACTCAATGACCACACTTTTCATAACAACACTCATGCGAGTCCCAATGGCATGCATGATGGACGCTTCGTACACCTGCCGCTGTCGATTCACCGCTACAACACTTGCCATAACTAGAATGCTGGCACTTAGGCTTACTGCTGCAATTAGCATCATGGCTAATCCAGCGCTTTCGAGAATAGAGCGTGATGCTGCTAGTATTTTGGCTGTGCGCACAGTAACCACGTTCGGAAATTCAGTGCCTAAAGTTGACTGAGCTTTGATGTCAGAACCCGGTTCAAGCATGATGCTGCCAATGTAGCGGGTAATGTAAGGGTCTAGAATATTATCGGTGAACACAGCTTCTAACCAGAAGCTGGTCTCGAATCGTGCTTGAGAATAGATGGCTGCTAGGGTCGCTTCAACTTTCTCGCCCAGAATGCTGAACTCGAGAACATCGCCCACTTGAAGTCCAAGTTGATCGGCTTCCCGATCTTCCATCGCCACTAGCGCAGGTCCGGTGTAATCGTCCGGCCACCACTGACCTCTGTCCACAGTGGTATTGTCGATATTACTTAAGCGATAACTGAGCTTATGCTCATCATTGGCTTCCAGTGCTCTATCGGCGGTATCGCTATCGCTGAGATTCTCACCGTTGACACGGCTTAGCCTGCCAAGCACCAGCGGCGCAAGGCTGTGATCTTCATAGCCTTTGAGAGCCGCGACTGTATTGTCAAAGTCAGCCAGCTGTGGCGATTGCAGGTCATAGAGCACCATGGATGGCGCGCGCTCAGGCACTGTTGAGTTGAGCGTCTGAAACGTTGCAGCAATAATCAGCGCGGACGTCACCAACAGGGTGAGCGCTGTGCCTAGGGATAACAACATGGGGCGCAAGGAGGCCCCTGGGCGGTACAGACCCGCTATGGCTAATCGCAGTGCGAAATGACCGTCGAGTGTACGTATGTGTATCAGTTTTCTGGCGCCTATGCGGATTAACCACACCGCGCCATTAAGGAGAAGAAGCAGTATCGCTATGCTGACAACAAAGCCGATGGCAATAAGTGGTTCGGGTACAAACAGCAACAAAAGAACAAACCCGAGCAAGCCTACAGCGATAGTGGCCTTCAGGTAGCCGGCAGGTAGAGGTATGGAGTCGTCGGTGATGCCTTTGATGAGTAAGGCTGTGGGGTTGTTTAAGGTGCGCCCAAGCATGGGCAGGGTAAATCCTAGTGCGGTGCAGATACCGAGAATGATGGCGAGAAATGTTGGCGCTGCTAATGCCTGTAACGAAGGCTCAAGGGGCAAGCGGTCGCTGAGTGCTTGAGCGGCGATCCACGCTATGGCTGAACCAAGTAGTGCTCCGGCTGTACTGGCAACAGCCGCTAACAGCATGATTTGCCCGATATAAACTGAGGCTACTTGGCGTGCGCGCGAGCCCAGTGACTGTAAGGTGGCAATGGTTTTCAATTTTGTTTGCAGGTACGCGCCAACGCTGTTGGCTACACCCAGGCCACCGATGAGCAGCGTGCTGAAACCAATCAATAGCAGAACAGAAGCGACTTGATCCAGTCGCCGACCGACAAGCTCGCCACGCTCTTCTACCGTTTGGACTTCCCATTGTGCATCAGGAAACGCATTGCGTAGACGCTCTCGCCACGCGATAGGATCTTCATTAACTCTAACTCTGTAGTCGTAGTCGATAAGGCTGGTTGGTGACAATAGGCCACTGTCTTTCAGTGCGCCTTCATCGATAATGACAGGCGGTCCTCGAAAATCAGCTCTTAAGCTGCGGTCGGGTTGCTCGAGTATTTGAGCACGCAGCTCTAGTTCAATGTCGCCAATGTTAACTGTTTGACCTACGCTGAGAGAGAGCTGTTCCACCAGCGCTGGATCAAACGCTGCTCCCCAGACGCCATCGGCAGATTGCGCAACAGCCTCTCTCAAGCTTGTATCTGGATCCAGTATAATTTCGCCATACAAAGGATAGGAGTCGTCCACACTTTGCAGTTCTACGACTGAAAAGTCGCCAGCCTCGGTGCCCATCATTGTGCGAAGCTCAAGCAAAAGTGAAGTATCTGCATTTGCGTTCAGCCAGAGGGCCTGATCAGCGGTGATAGCCTCGCGTTGGCTGATCTGGATATCACCTCCAAACAAATTGCGCTCTTGCTGTTCAAAGCCATCACGAACTAACTGAAGCAAGCTTCCACAAGTAGCAATTAACGCGATACCTAACAACAAACAAGCGCCAAAAACCCACAGCGAGCCCACCTTGCTCGCACCGCGTAGGTCACGCAGCATGAATCCCGGTAAGGCAATCATTGCGCGATAGCCTCGGTTGGGTTCGTGGGTGCTGGCTCAAGGCGACCATCATGCAGGCGTAGGGTCCTATCGCATCTTTTGGCCAACTCGTGATCGTGAGTGACGAGTAGCAATGTAGTGCCGCTGTCTCGATTCAAATCAAACAGTAGTTGCATGATGTGCTCGCCAGTGGCCTCGTCCAGATTGCCTGTGGGCTCGTCAGCTACGATTAATTCAGGGCCATGTATCAGTGCTCGAGCAATTGCAACACGCTGTTGTTCGCCGCCAGAGAGTTGCGCTGGATAGTGGTCGTGCCGATTCGCAAGACCTACTTTGTCCAGCATTGCCATGGCTAACTGGCGGCTGTTTTTGCCTCCGGATATTTCCACGGGCAGAGCCACATTCTCTCTTGCCGTCAGGCTAGGAATAAGGTGAAAGGACTGGAAAACGATACCGATGTGCTCTTTTCGAAGATCAGCTCTAGCGTCAGCATCTTTGTCGGCTAGTGATTTTCCACTAATGATGACATCGCCACTGGTCGGTGTTTCGAGGCCGGTGAGTGTGAGTAGAAGTGTCGTCTTGCCTGATCCTGAGGGGCCAATGATGGCAACTTTTTCTTGCGGCTTTACGTGCAGGTCAAGGTGATGCAACACCTTGACCTCGCTGGTGGACATTGCGTAGAGCTTGCAGAGGTCATTTAGTTCAATGATATTGGTCATGAGCGGTAAAAGCAGAAAATGCCACCGATTATACTAGACAACAAATAATACGAGGTTTGTATATCGTTGGCCTTGAGGTAGCTACGAGCGTTCGTTAGCTTTTTTTCTGCTGATACAGCGGTGCTCAGTGCCCTTTTCTTATTGAGTTCAGATGTCGATAACGAGATTCAGGCTGCTAACACTATCGCTGCTTGAATTCAGCAAATCATCAGAGCTGGTCAAATCACTATTGCTGCGAGTGAAGTGAGAGATTTTAAGTGCCAATTTTTCGGATAATTTGAAAGAGACGCCTAAGCCCAGTTCGACAAATGTGTTATCGCTGCCAAAGTCGCTACGCATATCGGCGTTGAACGTGACGTTCTCCGTAACGTTGTTTAAAAAATTAAGGCCAAGGTAGCCTATGCCACCGTCGATATCGTCGCCTGACACTAAACTCGTGTTTTTGTTACCAAAGCCGATTTCAACTGACAGGAAACCTGAGTCGTCTGAATAAAAGCGGTGACCAACACCGATGACTTGCCTGAAGGCTGAGTCAATGTTGCTGGGTTCGTCCTGCTCCCAATCCAGAATGCCAAAGCCATAGGTTTTTTCGTTTAGGAAATACTTAGGTTGGTAACCCAGTGCAAGGCGATCTGAATTATCTCCTCGTACAATTGTGCGTTGCGGATTTCCGCTTTCATCCACAACAGTTTCATTGGTGTTGGGGTCTACCACATCGACCACGATGGCAGATGAGCCTTTAAAAATAGTTCCAAAAATAAGGTTTTCCCACTTGTTGACTGTTTTGGTGAGTCGGATTGAACCGTTGATGTTGCTGGTGTCCGAATTACCAGATGATGTAGTTGCGCCGATGATAGCGCTCCCGCTCCAGCCGTCGAATGCGCTGGACACATTCGAGATAACAGATTCGCCTTGGTCTTGCGCAGATGCAATAGGTGCAAATGCGATAACACTGGATGCTAGAACAACTGCTACTGCATTTCGTGAATGAACTTTGGCCATGTGTGTTACTTGCAAGCTGATTAAAAAGAGAACTAATGTTCGCAGAAAAAAACGTGATCAGCATAGGGGAAACATTGTTTAACACCCTGTCTTCATTGACATTATTTTGTTATGAATACAGTTTTTTGTTTACAACAAATACAGAGAACATACGTTGACAGCTTATGAGCGAAATGCAGCAGTAAGTTACGTCCCATAGTTCAACGCTTTTTGGTGTTGAGTTGAGTTGAGCTGAAAGTGGAAACAGCTGCCCACTCCAAGCCTACTTCTAACTCCAAGCTCTTTGCCATGCCCTCTAATTATTTCACGAGCTATGCTGAGTCCAAGGCCTAAGCCCTCCTGAGCGTGGCTTGCGCTGTGAGTATGGACTTGGTACAACCTCTCGAAAATATCTTCTCTATAGGCTTTTGCTACGCCGCAGCCTGTATCAGTGATACGAATATGCAATGTGTGGTTTTCTGTACCTGAAACACTTAGGCGTACAGTCCCGTTTTTATCAGTGAATTTAATGGCGTTGCCAATCAGGTTATTCAGCACCTGGGTAACACGTGCCTCATCAATATTGACGGGCGACATCTCTCCACGTACCTTGAACTGTAGAGAAATTCCTTTTTCGTTTGCTCGTTCTTTACCTATAGCCATTACTCGTTTAAACATGGCTGCAGGGCAAACACTGTTGATATTGAGTGAAAGTTTACCAGTCTCCAAACGTGTTAAATCGATAAGATCATTGAACTGCATACTGATTTGGTCGCAGCAGATCAATGCGTCTTGAAGGACTTCGAGTTGGGCATCGTTGACAGGCCCCAGCAGTCCATCAGTAACAATAGATACAAATTCTCTTGTGGCCGTCAACGGCGTTTTTATCTCATGAGATACCACGTGATAAAAACGTTGTATCTCTGATTTTTGACGCTCGAGTTCGAGGTTAGCCACTATAAGTTCTCGCCGTCTCTCGTGGGCTCCTCGATTTAACCGGCCCTGTTCAACGGCATTTTTTACAACACGGCCCACGCTGACGTTGTTGGCATTGTCTTTTAATAAAAAATCAGTCGCCCGGGCACGCAGTGAATTTATAGCCGCATCTTCTAATCCACCTGAGGTTACGACAACTACTGGTGGCATTTTTTCATCTAGGCATTTGCGTAATTCTTCAATGACTTCTGCGCCGGTCATGTCATTGAGCCGATAGTCTACTAGCACGCAATCAAATGTTTGCACTTTGCAGTTGGCTATTGCATCAGCGCCACTGTGGCACAGTATAGTTTCGTATTGGTTGTCTCTATCGCGGGATAGATACATGCCCAACAGTACTGAGTAGTCGATATCGTCATCGACAATCAGTACTTTTATGACTTCTTTTGCCATTACAAGGCTGCCTGCGGGAGATAGTATATTGGCGTTATCGGCTGGTTGGTCGATATTTTTACTCATGCCCAGATTAATGAGCGGATGCCCCGGGAGGATTCATATCAGCACCTTTGTTGTGACAAGTCTCACATCCACAGGTAACAGTTTTATGTATTCGCCATGTAACCATTCTTATGGCATGACTATCGCTTCAACTGGGTTTCTATGTCGCGCACCACTGAATAGTGAGGCAGTTGTTGAAAAATAAATACGCTCAAACTTTGAATATTCACGAGCTTCGTCCATCTATCGAGGTGGTTGACAAGACTGCTAACGCGTCATTAGACGAGCTGGCAGGGTTGCGGCAATTAGTGCTTGCGCCTTTGCTTAGACAACAGGCTCTACTGGAGAAGCAGCATCTGAGGATGCGATATTGAAACGAGCAAGTATCAATGAGGAGAAGGTATGAATTACGTGGTACCTGTTTCAATCACAAGATTCGGCGATAAACGCTGCGTTTAGTGAGGATTCATCAATCTTTGATTGGATCAATACGATAGCACTGCGAGTACCTACGCAGGTTTTAGTAACAAGTGAGAGCGAAAAATGATTTCTAGAAAAATATGCCTGTTAGGTGGTGTGTGTGTTGGTAAAACCAGTCTTGCACAACGGTACATACACAGCAGTTTTTCAGGGGAATATCACTCCACCATCGGCGTAAAATTGCACAAGAAATCGCTTCAGGTGGATGAGGAGGCTGTGGATTTGGTTGTATGGGATGTGCAAGGTGAGGATCGATACGACAAAGTGCTTGTATCGTTTCTCAAGGGTCTAGCAGGGTATATTTTGGTAGTTGACAGCACACAGCCGCATACCGTAGTCATTGCAGAAAATTTAAGAAATCGTGTGCGAGAAAATTTCGGTCCGATGCCCTTCGTGTTGGTTTATAGCAAATGCGATTTACCAGCAGAACCGCAAACTCGAGTTGACAGTGCTGATCTAGAGGCTGGAGCTGTCTTTGTGGTGCAAACCAGCGCACTAAGTGGCGATGGGGTTGATCAGGCCTTTATGGAGCTCGCTAAGTTCATTTACCCGTCGAATCGTCATGCAGCTTGAATCGCTTAACTCCCTCTGTAAAAAAGTGGCTTCGTATTATTCCTAAGCTGGGAATTGTAGGGCTTATTGGAAACCATCAGCTATTTGCTGGTACTGTCAAGAGCGGTGTAGCTGGTTGAATGGGCGTCAGTTGCTAGTGGAGGTCGATTTGCTGGGTAATTGCAGCTCCGTGTGTGATGCCACACGCATATTTTTCCGACAAAACGCATTGACTTTTAATTGATCGAAGATATTTGCGCAGTCTGTATTTTCAATTGTTGAAAGCGCATGGCAGAATAGACATATCTTTTACTCAGATATGTCGCGTCCGTTGAATCTTCAAGAAAATCAGATTGGACCCACGCTTGTATATCGTCTCTGTCTTGCAGTGATAGTGATGAGCGTGCTATTGCCTTACCCCTTGGGGGCGCAAGTGTCTGCCTCGCGCCAAGCACCGCTAGCCGATACTACAAGAATCGACGAAAGCACGTTGCTGGGTGAGATCTTGCGCGAGGCTCCTGCTGCGAGCGAACTCGATCTGGCAACCAGATCGGATCAAGAACTTCTGCCTGATGCACGCGTGCAGGACACTACTGAAAAACGCAGCGTGGCGCGAATTGTCGACCAACGGCAAGACGGTTTAATCCGGGCCCCATACATTGGTTTTGGCATTGGTAGGAGTGGCCTTAATCCAGACTCTCGTGATGTGCAAGGTGCCAACATTACAGATGACAGTCAAATTGGATTTCAAGTTACGCTAGGAGTCGATATAAATCGATGGTTGTCTGCTGAATTACACGTCACAGACTTTGGTGATCTGGAGCTACTTGGCGATAGCGATAGTAGTTTCAAAGACTATGGTTTAAGCGCGCTTTGGTACTTCAATCAAAACAGAGCAGCCTACAACCGGGAGGGTCTGGGCCTTTTTGGTCGAGCTGGGTTTGGGTATTTGTCTGTGCGTGGCGGTGATCGATTAAATTTTGATAACACAGAAGGTTTGCACGCAGCATTAGGTGCTGGTCTGGAGTATTCGATGCGGCAAGGTTTGGCTATACGGGCTGAAGGCACCACTTATGGCGGACGTGTTAATTATTTGCAGTTAGGTGTGCTTTATCGTTTTGGTGAGGTCTCATCCTGGGCCTCGAGAGTGCCTTTTATTGGTGGAAGCTCGACCAAGAGTCGACAGGGCATAGCTCGAATAACAGCTAATGTTCAACGTGTTCCCACTATCAATGACACAGATGGTGACGGGGTGCTAGAGGCTAACGACAGCTGCCCGGATACACCTTTGACGGCAGCCGTCGGAGACAACGGTTGTATGCTTTTTAACGGAGTCATTGATGGGTTAACCTTCACCGCAGGGTCGGCGACGCTTACGCCAGATGCCCGTGTTGTGCTTCAAAGTGTTGTCAAATCTCTATTGCAGAGTCCAGATGCAAGAGTGCGTGTGGTGGCGCACACTGATAGTTTGGGCGATGCAAGTGCCAACATGCTTTTATCCAGAAAACGCGCCTTCGAGGTGGCAAAATTTCTGGTTGAGAGCGGTGTTTCCAAAGAGCGTCTGGAGGCCCGTGCCTTTGGCGAGGTTCGTCCCATCGATACGGATAGCACAGCGGTTGGTCGGCAGAGAAATCGGCGGGTGGAAATAGACCTCATAGCTCAATGAAGTACCTATAATGAGCTGACCCAGGCAACTTGCAGTGAAGATTTCATGAGTAACGGCACACTAGTTTTTATCGTCATTATCGAATTGATCGTTATTGTCTGGCAGGCAAGTAAACTTAAGCAGTACGCGAAGCTTGACCAGATGTTAAACAATCGTGGCGCCACCTCTGGTGGTTCCTCTGGCCATGCCGATCAACTGGCTGGAGTTTCCGGTGAAACATCCTTGCCAGAGGCCTCGTCGGCGACCGCTGCAAAAGCGACACAAGGCGTTGCCAATGCCATCAGCCCAGAGGACGACGAGGATCTTCTGCGTATGGAAGGTGTTGATCCTGAGGGCAATATTGAAGAGGCGAAGCGGGTACAGCTCGTGATGGCTAGATGTCGATACGCGGAATTTTATCTTGAGCAATTGGATGATGACTACGAACGTGACCAGTTCCAACGCATCGTGAATAGCTGTAAAAAAACTGCCCGCAATATCTCGGACCCTTTTTTCCGGGCCAGTGCTCTACAGCCTTTGATCGTGTTGCTTGACAGAGCTGAATGGAATCAAGAGCGCGACGAGCTTCTATTGGAAGTGGATGATGAGCTGGTGAGTGCACAGTTGTCTGCGAAACTTTCCACGTAATCCGCGATCGGCGACATGCGTTACACTCCTGCGCCTGAAGACGAATAACTAGCTTCTATAAACAGCAACAAGCAAAAGACGGAATAAATATGAGCGACGGTAAATCAACACAAAATGCCCCTTATCGAGTTGAGGTTGAGGAAGGAAAAAAATATTTCTGGTGTTCTTGTGGGCAAAGCGCGTCTCAGCCATTTTGCGATGGTAGTCACAAGGGCTCTGAGTTTTCTCCTATGGTATACGAGGCCACAAGCACCGGCACAGTGGCTTTTTGTGGATGTCGGCAATCAGGAAACAAACCTATGTGTGACGGTAGCCATCGTGCACTTGCCGAACAAAAGTGAACCGTGCTGCCGCCTGATGTCAGTTCGCTGACTACGGTTCGTTAGTTCATTGTGAAAGAGACTCAGCTTGCGGGCATCACGCTAATGGTGCTTGCAACGTTCGTGTTTGCATTGCAAGACGCCATTACCAAGACACTGACTACCGTATTACCAGTGTCGCAAATACTGGTTGTGCGTTTTTCAGCTTTTGCACTCATGGCGCTTTATTTAGCACATCGGCAAGTAGGGCTCCGGGCAGCGTTTGCATCTGTGGTGCCCGGTTTGCAGATATCACGCTGCTTGCTAATGTGTGCAGAAATTGCTCTGTTTGCCTATGTGCTCAGGTTTCTTGGATTAGCTCAAATTCACGCTCTTTTTGCGTGTTTCCCTCTATTTGTAGCTGCGCTATCAGTGCCTTTATTAGGGGAGAAGGTTGGCTGGAGACGCTGGCTTGCTGTCATTATCGGATTTGCTGGAACTCTCGTGATCTTGCGGCCCGGAGCGGCTGTGTTCAACCCCTATTCGTTATACCCTTTATTGGGTGCAGTGCTATACGCGATTTATAACTTACTTACCAGAAAGGTCTCGAGACAGGACGCCTATGCCACATCTTTGGTGTACTTTGGTGTGGTGGGTGCGTTAGCATCAGGTTTATTTGCTATTGGCCAGTGGCAGGAAATCAGCGCGCGTGCAGCTTTTCAGTTGGCGCTGCTTAGCGTGGTATCGGTTGTTGCACACATGATGCTCATGAAAGCCTTGCAATTAACAGAGGCGGTGGTGCTCCAACCCTTTCAATACTTTATCCTGCCTTGGGCTATGTTGTTAGGCTACTTTGTGTTCGGTGAAACGCTTGATTCGTGGAGCTTGTTAGGGTCAATCATCGTGGTCGGTAGTGGTACTTATGTGGCGTACAGGGAGTATCATCAACAAAGGCGGCTCGTTGAAAAAGTGCCAAACAGCCCTTAACTGCCCGATTAACGTAATGCTAAATTTGAAGGCAAGTTGTAATGCTGGCTCACAAACTGATGACGACACTACGATCAGTGTCGTTTATGGCTTTAAAGTCGACGCCAAGCAATAATCCATGAAGTCTATAGTGCATCGCTCTGCCATCAAGGCCGACATGAAGCGTACTCTGCGCATGGGGCTGCCGTTAATTGGCGCTCAGTTGCTCCAGATGGGTAATGGCCTGGTAGACGCCATTATTGCCGGTAGGCTTGGCGGTAGTGAGCTGGCAGCTGGTGGTATTGGTGCCAGTTTATGGTTCGTGACATCACTGCTGTGTATAGGGCTAATGGCTGGCCTGTCGCCAACCCTATCGCGCCTGATTGGACAAAGCCGACGCGCCTTTGTAGGGCAGATATTTCGTCAAGGTCTTTGGTTGGCAATAGCGACAGGTGTGCTTGCCATGACGCTAGTCTTGTTAATTCATTTTAATGTCCATCGAATTGGTCTGGCTGAAGAGCTACCACCTTTAATTAGGCAGTATTTAATGGGCGCGCTCTGGAGTCTGCCGTTTTTTGCGTTAGTGATGGCTGCTCGTAACGTGTGCGAAGCCACTGGATTAACTCGTCCAGTGCTTTTGGTGACAGCGTTGGGCTTGTTGGTTAATGTCGCTGCAAGTTCAGTGCTTGGGTTTGGCCTTTTGGGTATGCCAGCGTTAGGCTTATTTGGTATTGGCCTGGCTACCTCCTTAGTCAATCTGATTATGGTCCTTGTATTGTTCTCTTTGCTGCGTGGTCAGCGTTTTGCTCGATTCCACCTGTTAGCAAGTATTGAGCG
Source organism: Granulosicoccus sp. (assembly GCA_023301725.1). GTDB lineage: Bacteria > Pseudomonadota > Gammaproteobacteria > Granulosicoccales > Granulosicoccaceae > Granulosicoccus. The sequence continues at coordinate 25,083 of JALZUD010000014.1, forward strand.
TCCTGATTGGTCTGTCATTGTGCCTATGCTGACATTTTCTATCCCCATTTTTCTGGGATTGTTGTTTGAGGCTGGCCTTTTTGTGGCTACTGCCGTTCTCATGGGACGAATTGGTGTTGTCGAGTCTGCAGCGCATCAGATAGCTATTGGTGCATCAGCATTTTGTTACATGCTGCCATTGGGGATGTCGTTTGCTCTGACTTCACGCATTGGGCGTGCTATGGGTCGAGGTTCCATTCCAGCAGTTCGCTTAAGAATTTTCAGTGGTGCGATATTGACAGCCCTCATGGCCGTGTTAACCGCGTTGTTGCTGGTTGTGTTTCGATTTTCAATAGCCGGCATCTATACGAACGATCCAGTGCTTGTTGAATTTGCTGCAGCGTTGTTGATTTTCGGTGCAATTTTTCAACTCTCTGACGGCGCACAAGTGATGTTAATTGGTGTTTTACGGGGTTTGCATGACACGCGTGTGCCCATGCTGATTAATGCGTTTTCGTACTGGGTGGTTGCCTTTGGATTTGGTTGGTGGTCAGGCCAAAAATTTGGGTATGGAGCCTACGGATTATGGATTGGCCTGATTATTGGTCTGACCACTGCATCCATCTTGCTTGCTTGGCGCCTACGCTGGAAACTGCAGTCAATGGACAAAGCTGTGCTTGCTAACTCAGCTCGTGTGTGATTGCTTGCACCGCTTTAAACACTGTTTTATAGCGTATTGCACATGGCCACGGATGTCGGTGATGATTCGAGAGTTAATCTTGCGTTATTGGCACAAAGACAAATTCACCTGACTGATGTCCGGAACTGTGGATTGGAGCGTATTGCAGAGAATATTCAGAATGTGGTTTTGTGGCAGCTGTGCTTAGATGTTTTTGCACCTGCTGTATTAATTGATACGTGCCTATAGGTTTTTTGCTCTGTGTAAGTGTGTCTATGAATGCCTTGGGAAATGGAGATATTTTTGCATTGTTAGTCGACAATAATTGAAGAGAGTCGGTGTGCGCGCAGAGGCCAGTTCTAACTTTCAACGACAGATTTGCTTGAAACCAGTCGATTTCGTCCGCAAGCTCAGCTTTTGGTAAGTTGTTGTCCAATTGTGAAGTGGAAACTGTGCTTGAGTAGCAATTGTTAGCAACAATCAAAATGTGTTTTGCCAGCATCCTGCCAACAATAGTTTTCACTGTATGGTTCGGAATCCAGCTTGCTACATCGCTTACGTTTGCATCTGTTGGTAGCCAATATCCGCGTGATGTCTGGTTGTCTAGTTCGCCATGACCCAAATAGAAAATCAGCAAATTATCTTTCGAACTGAGCGTTGCACGTAACTGTTCAAGTGCAATCAGAATTTGCTTCTGTGTCGCATTTTTTAAGAGGGTTGTATTGAATCCAAAGCGCTTGGCAAGTGTTCTTTCAATAGCCAATGCATCGTGCGTGGCATCTGGCAGATTCACTAGGTTTTCATAGACCTGGTTGCCGATTATGAGGGCATGATACCGACCAAACTCGAGTTTTTTGTACGCTGTGGTTTCAGAATGAGTGCTTTCTGTTGGAAACTCTAATACAGAAGAATCTTGCGCGTTCGTGTTGATTTTTGACTGAGATTCCAATGCTTTGTTGTGTACCAATTTGAGTGAATCAAGAATATAGCGATTGCAAGGATCAATGGCCAAAGCCGTTGAATAAGCATCTATCGCATTGGACCCAGGTGGGAAAGTGAGCTTTCCAACCTGATAATGCATCTTCGCAAGTCTTACTATTTTGTTAAGCACCTGTGCTTGCGCTTCATCGATAACCGGGCATTGGTTATTGCTTGTGTGTTCTCGAATTAAGCCGTCAGTATGCGAGCTACTCGCCATTAACATGATCAACATCAGTGGCGCTGTTAGTAGCGCGCTCGTTTTAAAGCGGCCTTTTTTAGTTGCGATTAAAGTTGCAGTAGCTTTATTGTGGCTTGTTAAGGCAGAGTGGTTGTTTGAACTAACTTTTAGTGATTCAAGAGCTGTGAGCAATTGGTCGGCGGTTTGCAGTCTATCCTTTGGGTCAGGCTCTAGCAGCTGATCGATAATTGCCTGGAAGTGGGCGTGCGAGGGCGGCAAACGCGGAAGGTGCTCGTTTTTTTGCCTGATACGACAGGATAAATATTGCCTCAAAGGCTGAGTAGCGATTGGGGGTGTTGGAAAATTTAGCGTTTCACCTGTGAGTATTTCGTAAAAAACCAAGCCCAAGCTATAAAAGTCAGAGCGCGCATCGGGACTCACAGTGCCCTTCAATTGTTCTGGACTCATGTACTTCCTTGTACCTGGCCTCTGTTGTTTCGGGATTGTCCTATTAAGGTTTGATTCCAGTTGAGCAACGCCAAAATCGGCGAGAATGGGGTGCCCTGATATATTGAATAATACATTGGCGGGCTTTATGTCCCGGTGCACAAATCCTTTGCCGTGTACGTGTGCCAGAGCGCCAGCCAGCTGGTACATCATGTCCCAAGGTTTCAACCTGGGGTGCCCGGTTTCTATCTGATCTTGCAAGCTGAGGCCTGACAAATATTGCAGGGCGATAAAATAGATACCATTGTGATGTCCTGCATCGAAGATGGTCATCACATTGGGGTGTTCACTGATGGATGCAGTATCAAGTGCTTCGCGAACAAATCGTTGACAGAAGTGTGGATTGTTGGCTAATTCAATGTTCAGAATCTTCAGCGCAACATCGCGCTGTAGAGCGTGATGCCTGGCTAGGAAAACGGTAGCAGAACCGCCTGTTCCAAGCACTTCTTTGATGCTGTAGCCAGGGACTTCTATTGTCGTTGGTTGGTACATAAAGTGAGGGGATACGTTAAATATCGTGCCAATTGTTATAAAAAAAGCCTTAAACCGTTGGTTGATCGGCATTTTTTGTTTATTGTCTAACCACGTCTAAAAAGTCAGTGTGGCTTTTAGTTGAGCGACAATAAGTTTTTCTTAATTGCCAGTCTGTGATTCAGCCCCGTAAAGTTGAAAACTAGAAGCTATTAATACGAATAGCTAAGCTTTCACGGTGTTAAACTCTCTGCAAGGAAGCACCGCCCAGTCGCGAATACCGCCTGCTTTCTTTACCCATGACCAGAAAAATAGAGATTCCATGCAACTTGTACCTGACGATAAAATACTGACTCGTGACATGGCTGTTTTTGTCCCATGACCACAACTGAACTCTCTCGAACTAACAAGAAACTCGCGGATATGGCTACAGGCAACACCGAGCGAGGTCGTCGCATCACTTTCGTTATAGAGGCGCTGACAGTTGGCGGAGCGGAGCGAATGGTGGTAGACATAGCCAACGAGCTAGCTAGCCGTGGAGACCATGTCAATGTGATTTGTCTCACCTGCATGGGTGAGCTGGCAGCTTCCCTGTCTGGTGACGTTGGACTAGTCACCTTGAACAAGAAGCCTGGCGTCGATTTAAGTATTGTTAAGCGGCTTCGGCAAACGATCCTCAGTCAGAAAGCTGACGTGGTCAACAGTCATCTCTGGACCGCTAACCTGTGGACTCGTCTGGCACTGGTTCGAAGTTCCGTCCCAGTAGTCGTTACTGAGCACAACCGTGATGTCTGGAAGCAAGCACACAATCGAGTCATCGATAGAATGCTGAGTAAGTTTACCGCTCGATTAGTAGCAGTTTCTCGCGATACGGCTAATTTTTATAAACAGGATGTTGGTGTTCCTGAAGATTTGGTTTTGGTTATCAATAACGGAGTGGACACTCAGCGATACGCTAATGGCGAAGGCACGGCCATCCGCGCGCAGCTTGCCCCCAACGAAGAGTTTTTAGTTGGCACGGTTGGCAGAATGGCAGCACAGAAAAATCACATCAGGCTGGTAGAGACCGCCGCTATTTTGAAGTCATGGGGTCTGGTGGTGAACGTAGTGGTCGCTGGAGATGGTCCTGAGCGTGAGCGCACCGAAAAAGCTATTGTCGATAACAATGTGGCTGATTGTGTCACTCTGCTCGGAGAACGTTCGGATGTTCCAGATCTACTGTCTGCTCTGGATGTGTTTGTACTATCAAGTGATCGAGAAGGGCATCCTTTGTCGGCCCTTGAGGCACAGGCTGCCGGTACGCCTGTTGTATTAACTGATGCTGGTGGAAGCGCTGATGCTATATCTGGCTCTGGTGATGAGTGTGGTGGAATACTTGTTGAGAAGTCGCCTGATGCGCTCGCCCGAGCTCTGAAAGATCTTGCGGACGATAGAGGGCGTTTAGAAAAAATGGGTCATATCGCCTCAGCCTTTGCACTGGAGCACTTTGATAAAAAAACGATGATTGATCGCTATAGCGATGTGTTCGGTGAAGCTATTATCAGCGTAAGCTGAGTCACCCCCCTGCGTTAATCTGGTTAATTCACATGTTTACTATTGCTCCGTCAGTCTTATCAGCAGACTTTGCCAATCTTGGAGCCGAGGTCACCAGCGTCATAAGCGCGGGAGCAGACTGGATACATTTTGATGTTATGGACAATCACTATGTTCCTAATCTGACTATGGGGCCCGCTATCGCCAAGGCCATCAAACCCTATTGTGTAACTGCTAGCGGCACCTCCGTTCCACTAGACGTGCATTTGATGGTTCAACCCGTTGACGAGCTAGCGGTAGCGTTTGCGACAGCAGGAGCTGACTTGATCACATTTCATCCTGATGCGGAGCGTCATGTTGATCGTACTTTGCAGCTGATAAAGGATCAAGGCTGCAAGGCTGGACTAGTGTTCAATCCTGCAGTGTCTTTGGATGGCCTCGAATGGGTAATGGATAAAATTGACATCATTCTACTCATGAGTGTGAACCCGGGCTTTGGTGGTCAATCCTTCATTGACTCAACTTATAGAAAAATTGAAAAGGCCAAACGACTGATTGAAGACTCTGGTCGCGATATCCGATTAGAGGTCGATGGTGGTATCAAGCCCTCGAACATTGCCTCTGTGGCTGATGCTGGTGCCGATACCTTTGTAGCGGGCAGTGCAATTTTTAATCAGCCAGACTATAAAAAGGTTATTGACGATATGCGTTCTCGCCTAGAGGCGCGATAACCCTATTGCTTGAGGTGCGCATTCATGCAGAGCTGTCGTCGATGAAGTCAATCAAGTTAAGGTGCAGTGCTTTCGCCACTGCGTGAGTTCGATTGCTTGCCTTGAGTTTAATGCCTGCATTGCGCAAATGAAAAGTGGCTGTACTCTCAGATATACCCAAAATTACTGATATTTCCCACGAAGTTTTGCCCGCAGCCGTCCAGCTAAGGCATTCAGTTTCTCGTTTGGTTAGCGAAGTGTTTTCATTTTTATAACCTTTTGGCTGAGCTACTGTTTCGCGTTCAGCCAGCACTGGCATATAGCAGCTTCCCTTAATGCGATCCTTTACATCGACACCGGCCACCAGATCTGAGATTATCTGCGCTGCATGTTCGCCCAGTCTGCGTAGAGGTTTTTGCACGCTAGTGAGCCTTGGCGACACGTACTCGCACATGGGTACTCCGTCTAGCCCGAGAATAGATAGATCCTGAGGGACTTTAATACCCAGTCTTCGACAGGCTTTGAGCGCGCCAAAAGCCATAACATCGTTTTGACAAAATACAGCTGTGACCTCAGGGTGCTTCAGGTGAATTTGTTCAAGACAATGTTCACCACCTGTGTGTTGAAAATCCCCACACAGCTCAGCCTGAAGTTCTAGGTTGTTTGCCTCAAGAACATTTTTGAATCCAGTGGAACGATCTGCAACTTCGAGGAAAGAATCGGGCCCACAAATCATTGCAATCTTGGTATGCCCTTGCGCCAAGAGAAACTTGGCGCCCATCTCACCACCTCGCTTGTTATCAGCGTAAACACACCTGTCTGGGTGCAGAGGCAGGTAGCGATCAAGCATCACAGAGCATGGGTATTGTGTCATCAACTCGTTGAGTTCTTCATCAATGAGCGTGTCTGCATGGATGATGAGTCCATCACATGTGCCGTTATCCAGTGCCTTGAATGCTTCTCTTTCACTGTGCTTGGATTGCTGCTTGGGCAGCACAGACAATTGAAAGCCATGTGTAGAGAGGTAATTGGATACAGCTTCAACAATACAGCTGTAGAAAGCAGAATCAAAGTCGTTTGTGAATATTCCGATATGCCCATTAGATGCCTCGTTTGAGGTAGCTTTGAGGACGGCAGAATGATCCGATGGCATTGGAGAACTTGCTCGGTAGCTGTTGATTTACTGATGGCTCAAAATCAAGCCAATCGACACATAGGATAGAGTGTTCTGCAAATTTCATTCGACACTAACGGTTAGCTTCCGGGTTCCGAAACGGATGTAACCCAGATGTAACCCTTGCGCATCGAGACTAAAGCGCTCTGATGAAAGGTTGTTAGCCGAAAAATGCCAAAGAGATCACACTAAATGCACTCACGAAGTCGTGTCGCAGCGAATCAAGTCTTTCGAGTGCAGACAGTGCTTGGGTGTTATATTACAGGCAGGCTATGGCAAAAAACCCAGCTACTGGCCTCGGACATAAACGGGAAAGGCTGTATTTATGCCACCTCGGTTCGAGGTATAACCTTGAATAGTGAACCCCAATCCAGATGGCCCTTCAAATGGCTGAGCGTTTTTGTCACCGCTTTCGTTGTAAGCATTCAGCACCGCTTTGATAACATCGTCACGCGACATAGAGTCGGGGAAGAAACTAGAGAACTTGTCCTTCCATTGATTGCCATCACGAATTTCAATAGTGGCGGTGTACACACCTGCTCTGTTGGGTTTGTTTTTAATTGATACGACTCTGGAATTGGCAGGATCCTGGCCACTGGGTCTGGAATGAAAGCCGACAGGTTTGCCGCTTCTGTTAATTTCTCCTTCGAATACATGCCACAGATTGATGCCGGGCTGGGTGTCTGACCATTGCTTGTATGAGGGTTCGCTGTGCGAGCCGGAGTCTTTAGTACTGGAGAGTTGGCCGCTATTGTTACTCGACAGTGATGAACCGCCGCCACCGCTACCGCTAAGAGCTCTCAGATCAATGCCAAACTGATCGAGGTTAACTCCCAGGCCGACGAGGACAAGAGCGAGAATAGGTATATAGCGTCTGTACTTGTTCATTACGGATCCAGCATCTGTAGTGTAGATAGTGCCGATGGTAACAATTCCTGACTCCAGTGACTTGCGGTTCTGAGCGAGTGATCCTGATGTTTCAGTGTTTTACCGATTCACCGTTTTGTGAATCCACATTGTTCGAAAAGCGTACGATGATTGTTAATTTGAATAATAGCTGAGCACTAATGAACCCCCATTCCGTGGAAAGCGAGTCTAAGAGCGCTGGGCCTGCGATTGCTCCCACAGCCACTGTGCCGACGTCAACGCTCTTAGCCTATGGATCCCTTGCGTTTCCATTAGCTGCCGCGTTTATTGCCTTGCAGGTCATTGTGCCCACGTTCTATGCGCAAACCACAGGCTTAAGTCTGACAGCAATCGGCGGTATTCTTCTGGTCGCTAGGCTGTTCGATATGATCACAGACCCACTGGTGGGGTACTGGTCAGATCAAAACCAGAATCGCTTTGGGCGGCGCAAAGTGTTCGTGGTAGTCGCAGCACCTTTGATTGGCGTATCGGTGTGGTTTTTATTCAATCCCCCCGCCACAGCCGCCACGGCCTACTTGTTGTGGTGGACTATTGCAATATATGTAGCGGGTACGTTGGCGATAGTGCCAGCGAGTGCGTGGGCAGCGGAATTGTCCCCCGACTACAATCAGCGCAGCCGCGTTACCGGTTATCGAGTGGCCTTCGGGCTAAGCGGAACTTTAATAGCACTGGTGGTATCCGCCATTTTTGCTGGCGACAACAGTGCTGAACTTGCGCCAACTCTTACGGCGATAACCTGGCTGGTACTACTGACTTTGCTGATCAGCACCGCATGGGCGGCTTTTGTGGTGCCTGATAAATCGCAGACTAAACTTCCGACTAACTCGCTAGCATCTGCTTGGACCTTGATAAAGACCCCCAATCCGTTCAGGCAGTTACTGGTGAGTTTTTTGTTGAACGCCGTCGGTAACGCTATCCCTGGTACGTTGTTTTTGCTCTACGTCACGCACGTGCTCGGTGTTGCTGATCTTGTGGGCGTGTTTTTGTTTGTCTATTTTGTTATAGCTGCAGCAGCAGTTCCAGTTTGGGTCGCCTTGTCAAAGCGTTTTGGGAAGCATCAAACCTGGTCAGTGGCAATGATCATTGCCTGCGCCTCCTTTGTTTGGGTGCCCTTCCTAGGGCCAGATACCGCCATGTTGTTCTATGTGATTGTCATAGCTACAGGTTTTGCTATGGGTGCTGATCTTGTGCTACCCAGTGCAATCAATGCGGATGTTATCGAGTGGGACGCGTTGAACAGTGGTTACAACCGCCCTGGTTTGTTCTTTGCGTTGTGGGGAACAGCCGCTAAATTGTCTTACGCGCTAGCGGTGGGCATAGCGTTTCCATTGTTGGATTTGGTTGGTTTCAGTGCAACCGAACCCAACAGCGACTCCAGTCTCATGTGGTTATCCGTTTTGTATGGCGCGCCTTGCATAGCGTTTAAGCTGGCGGCGGTCTGGAGCATGCGTAACTATCCCATCACAGAAAAAGTGCACGCTGATATCCGTCAACAGCTTGCAAAGCGTGACGAGGCAGAGAACCCCCAGTAACAGTGATGCGTTGCCGCGAGCTTTAGCCGAAAAAATTCCTAGAAGCGTTCGGCCCGAACCACATCACAGTCTGATACTGAGACGATGCCTAAGTGCTTTTCGACGATGTCGAAGGCAATGGCGAGGATGGGATCAACCATCTCAGGCTTGACGATGCAGAGCACATGAACCATCCCACCCGCTGAAGAAATCTGACCGTCAACAGTCCAGGGTCCGCTTCTGCCGGAGCCTCCTCGCACAGGAAGCAGTGTGTAGCCAGTGACACCGCCTTCGTCCAGAGCACGGGTAAGGCGAGATTGCATGGGCGCTTCAATAATGATTTCTACGCGCTTGGCTTTGTGAACATTCATATAAATTTCCTATGAATAAAGGGCACTGGCGGCAGCCAGATACAACGGTATGCCCAAGGTGAGATTGAACGGAAATGTGATGCCTAGTGATAGTGTCAGATAAATGCCAGCATTGGCTTCGGGCAGTGCTACACGCATGGCTGCAGGTACAGCAATGTAGGAGGCTGAAGCGCAAAGCACCATCAGTAGCACGGCACCACCTTCAGATAAGTTCAGCAGCAAAGCAATGGCAAGCCCGGTGATAGATCCTAGCAATGGCATGAGTACACCAAATGTAACCAATCCGCGATTGATGTGCTTATAGCTTTGCAGCAAGCTCCTACCGGCCACCAGTCCTATGTCGAGCAAAAATAAGCAAAGCACGCCTTTAAACGGCGTAACGATAAAGCTTTCTATTTCTTTCATACCCTCACTGCCAGTGAGTACGCCTATAACGAAAGCGCCAATCAACAGGACAATTGAGCCGTTGAGAAGAATTTCGCGCCACATATCTGACCCCATGCGCGAGTCTTTGCTGCCACGGGATGCTAGCCAAAGCGCGGTAACAATGGCAGGTGCTTCCATGGCAGCAGCAACGGCGACCATGTAGCCTTCGGCTTCGATGTTGTAGAGCTCTAATGCCGAGGTTGCTGCAACAAACGTCACGATGGAAATTGAGCCATAGTGGCCAGCAACTGCTGCCTTGTTGAGTTGATCAAGTCGAGTCATGACGTTAAGAAGCGCAAATGCCAATATGGGCAGTAGTAGCGAGAGCAATGTACCCGCTATGAGCGCCATGAGGACGCCACCGTCAAACTCATTGCTCGATACGCTCACGCCACCTTTGAATCCGATTGCGAATAGCAAATAGATGGACAAGGCTTTTGCCATCGCCTCTGGGATGGTGAGATCTGAGCGTACAATCGCTGCAAAAAAGCCGAGAGCAAACGACAGGATTATAGGTGAGAGTAGATTGTTCCCAGCCGACACGAGGATGTCATTCATGGTGTAGTTGTTCTGCGAGGGAGTGACACTTACATTAATTCGTCATCCCCGCGTATGCGGGAATCCATGCTGCTAGGGGAGCTGAGTTCCCGTATGCACGGGAATGACACGTGCGCTATCTTCGCTTAAGTCAGTACTGTTCGTCTATGATCAGACGAATTTTTTTGCGACACAACTGATCCGACTACTTAGTTGGATTCGGTTGGATCACTTGCAGCAAATAGATCCATGATGTCATCTGCACTTAAGCTTTGCATCGCAGCTCCTTCTGTGCGGTTGACGGTTTGATCGGCCAGTTGTTGTTTTTGTGCTTGCATAGCCATGATTTTCTCTTCCACGGTGTTGCTCGCTACCAGTTTGTAGATAAATACAGGTTTGTTTTGCCCGATTCTATGCGCTCGATCACTGGCTTGATTTTCAACTGCTGGATTCCACCAAGGATCGTAGTGAATGACCGTATCGGCAGCTGTGAGGTTAAGACCTGTGCCACCGGCTTTGAGACTGATTAAAAACAATGGGACTTCACCATGCTGAAAAGCGTCGATCACCTCGTCACGCTTACGTGTTCTGCCGGTAAGTTTTACGTACTTGATGTCGCGTTTGAGGAGTTCGACTTCTATTAGGCCGAGCATTTCGGTGAACTGTGAAAACAGCAAAATCTTTTTGCCTTCAGCGATCAGTTCATCCAGCATCGACATAAGCAGGTCGGTTTTGGCAGATTCGGTAACGCCTTGTGCTGTGTCAAGTTTTACAAGCGCAGGATGACAACAGGTTTGACGTAGCTTGAGCAGGGCATCCAGCATTTCGATATGGCTGCGAGCCAAACCTCGCTCTGCGAGTAAGGATCGAACGCGTTGCTCCATGCTGATACGAATGCTTTCATAGAGACGGGCTTGTTCTGGCTCGAGCGCAACTTCTCTGACAATTTCAGTTTTAGGCGGCAGTTCTTTGGCAACCTCTTCCTTGCGACGTCTAAGTAGAAAGGGGCGTATGAGCGCAGATAGTCTCTGCTGGCGATCGGTGCTGCCGTGGTTCTCTATGGGCGTTCGAAAGTAACGATTAAAGTGTTTGCGTGTGCCGAGGAAACCGGGCATCAGAAAATCGAATTGCGACCAAAGCTCGCCAAGATGATTTTCCAATGGTGTGCCGGTAAGGCAGATACGTCTTTGCACGTCCAGAGTTTTCAAAGCTTGGGTGACTTTAGCACTAGGGTTTTTTATGGCTTGTGCTTCATCGAGAACTACGCAACCAAATTGCTGTTCTGAGAGTAGTGCAATATCGCGAGTGACCAGAGCGTAACTGGTAATGACAATGTCAACAGGGTGTTCTGTCAGATCACGAATTTTGCGTTGAGTGCCGTGCCAGATAAGTGTGCTTAGTCCAGGTGTGAAACGCGCAGCCTCTCGTTTCCAGTTGGTGAGCAAACTGGTGGGCGCAACGATCAATGTGGGAGCTGATAAGCGACCACTGTCGCGTTCGACCTGAATGTGCCCCAATGTTTGTAAGGTTTTACCCAAGCCCATGTCATCGGCCAGAATGCCGTTAAAGCCGTATTCTGCAAGAAAGCCTAACCAGGCCATGCCATCGAGCTGGTACTTTCGCAGATTAGCCTTGACACTGTCGGGCGCCTCGATGGTTTCAATACCTTCAAAATTGCGTAATTTCTCTGCTAAATCAAAGATGTTTCCTGCATCATGCCAGGCAACATTGACACCTTGGCGTTGCCAATGATCCTCAAGGGATTCAAGCGTTGCTGCTCGTTGTCGGGGCACGCGTAGCTTTTCAGCCGCAGAGGGGTCATCGTAGAGTTCCATTAAGGTATCTGCTACGGGTTTGAATAGTTCAGGCGCTACTTCGAGCCATTGTCCATCATCAGCTTGAAGCAAGATGGAACTGTCACGTGAGTCGCCTTGTAACCAATCAATAACGAGCGGTAGTAAATCGAATTGTTGCTGTCCATGTTGTAACTTCAGCGCCATGTCAAACCAATTCGATGTGGTCTCACTAACAGTGGCTTCTACATGTGTTACTGACTCGAAGCTGAGATCAAATGGCTCTCGAATCTGCACACTCCAGCCCATATTTTTTAGTTCATCTTGCGAATCAATTAGCTCGCGCCATTGCCTCGCCATACGCTGGACATCATTGGTTCGGGGTTGGCGATCAGCTTTTGAGTAGTAGTCGGCGTCTTTGCTATGTGCTGACTCGAACTCGGGAAACTGTTTGCCAAATTCGACTGAATGGCGAATCTCAGCACTCAGATCACGCTTGAGAACTAATGGGCTACCTTCGCTTGTTTTGCCCTCTAGGGTGGCATCGGCTTCCATTCCATCAAACGGAAGCAGGTAATCTGCATACCGAAATTTAATTGAAGCAAAGAAGTTTTTAATATCAGGACTGTCGTCGCGTGACTGTAAGACTAATACGGGCTTGGGAGTCTCTTCTATACGGACAAAGTTTGGTGGTTCAGGCAAGGGTAGGGCATTGTCTGGCAGTCGCGAGGCGAGATAGTTACTCACCGCCTGGGCGTGTGCAGCAGGCAGCGGTGGAGCCTGTATAAATTGGTCCAACAAGGCTACCGACGGTGTGTTTTCCAGTTGCCCCGCCACCTTGTTATCAGTATCGACGTACCACGGAGGGTCGCTTGGGATCAATTCCCACTGCTGAGCCCCTGGCAATGTGGTTTTCAGAATGAAGGCGTCTGCTTCATTTTTCGACCAGTTAAATTCAAGTGAGAGGCTGTCACCGAGCTGCAGCGCTTGTTCTCTATCTGCACCCCAATAGCACCGACCACAGTCGAGCAATTTATTGATCAGTAAATGACCAATGTCACCGGTGATGGTGAGTTCGCGGTACGCAAGTTCGTTTTGCTTGCCTACGGCAAGCTCCAGAATGGCTCTGTCGGAAGGCAGTACCCAGTCTGGGTGATGATAATGGCCGTTATAGCGGTAGGGCGTTTCCTTGCCATACCCACCGCGCTTGAGTAGCCGGCTTTGCAGGATTTGCAACGTTATGCCTTGTTGGCTTTGCGTTAGTGCTGCGCTGTCTAGTTGGTAAAACAGTAGTGGTTCACCCGGCTCATGGTGTTCATGAGATGAGGTTTGTTTTCGCCCATGTTCCACCATTTTTTGCAGCCAACGATTCACTTTGCGTAACGCTTGGTCGTCGGGAGTGGCGATGGCTGTTTGTTGTTCTATCCAGCAAAGTAGTGAAGCTGCAACATGCTTACAGTTGTAACGCACTGAGCAAGAGCATTCTCCATCAAATCGATGTGGCGCTATGGTGATGCGCGCGTGATGAGGTTCAGTCTCGGTGTCTTGGATCTTAGCTGAGAGCACGTTGCCATCAGGTATCCAGTCGAGCTCTTTGACAGAACCACTGGTTTTGAAGATCTGCCCTCGAGAGGTGGCTACCGTGCCGCAAAGATCTATCACATCGTCGAAATTGAGCACACGTGGCTGACTGTCCACCCGACTAGTTTCCTTTCACTAATCGGCTGGATTGAGTTATATTTTTCATGTTAATTATCAAGAGATGTGCGCTGGAACGAAATCAATAATCACTGGATGCATGTCTTGATCTGTCTTGGATTCATGTAGAAAGTTATCTTGTTGCAATCTGCGGCAACTATCGTTCCGTTTTGCGCGTACTGCTAAAAAAGAATACGGTGAACGCTGCCCCGTCGGGTGCGCCTGGAGCAAGTGGTCGCATTCTGGCTCTAAAAAGCGGCCAGCGGCAAATGATACCGATAGCGCATCGGTATGTGTTGCTTTTTGAGTAAGTTCAGCGAGAACCGACTCGCTTTACCGAATAGTGTTCTACAATGATGGCCTGACATTACCAATCAAAAAGGATGAAAACACGTGAAACAACTGATTTCAACAGCCGTCGTAGCTGCGTTAGCGATTAGTAGCGGTGTAGTGCACGCGCAAGCTAACATCGAGAGCAACTTAGATGCCAGCCTTCGGTTAGGCCTCGAATTAAGAACTGAACCCGATGCAGAGCTTGTTTGGGAAGATTATGATTCGCGTATTCGCTGGACTGGCGGTGCTGAATTACAAGAAGGCTTTAAAGGAATCAGCTACCTTGAATTTGGCTTTGACCAAGAACAGGGTGTTAACGAGACTCGACAAGCATGGGTGGGTGTTGAGACTGAGTACGGTACCCTTAAAGGTGGTAAGCAGTACACGGCTTTCTTCGATGCAGTTTCTTCTGTCATCGATGTTGATATTCAAGACGGTTGTACCGTGCAAATAGCTTGTGACCGTCAGGCTTCGACCCTAAAATACGTTAGCCCTCTAAAAGGCGACCTGCAGTTCTTGGCATCGGCTAATTTGGGAAGCGTAGCTTTGGGTGGCGGCGATGATTTTATTGATGGCTTGGAGCTCGCTGCAACCATGCAACGTGGCGATTTGAAGCTAGGGGCCGGAATTATACTCGACCTCGAGGGCGACACGGGTGCAGCTCTTGGAGTAAGCGCTGCAATGCCTTACGCAAACGGTACGGCTAGCGCTACCGTGCAGTTTCAATCCGAAGATGCCGTCGATCCAGATCTCGCACCGGTTGTAGATGACGGTATTTTTAGTGTCACTGGCGCGTACAAGCAGGAAGACCTCTACGCGACGGCATTTTTGGCAAGTGTGGACGATGTGGCCTTCGAGCTGACGGGTGGATACATCCTTCCAATAGTCGACGATGTGGCTTTTATCTACTTTGAAGCTGGCATCCAGGACTTTGGGATCGATGGCACTGACACCAATTTGTTCGGCCGAGGTGTATTTGTATATAACTTCGATGTTTTCAAATCAGCTGGTACATAAGACTCTTCCGCTCAGGGGCAATACCTGAGCGGGTTCATTTGCGTTGAAGAGCCGTCTGTTTGTGGCAGTTTTGCAGACGGTTTCTTTGGCACGGTATGCATAGCCATTCATTGCTTTACAATCAGAATGTGTAAAGCTTGTGAATCGGTCAAAATTAAGGCTTGCTGAAAGGGCCGCGAATCGTTCAGCAAAAATGATCAGCGATCGTTTAGTGATTGGTCAGCAACAGGTCAGTAACTGTTCAGTAAAGAAGGCTGGCAATACGGCTCGGCAAGGAGCGCTGGTAAAGTAGTGTGAAGTTGCTGGCGTTTGGTTTATGCTAGTTGCGAACCTTTTGGAGGGACTCGCAATGAAATACACGCCAAGTAAAGTCAACCGACTAGTATTAGCGTCAGCTGTTTATGCTTGTTTGGCAGCCGCTGATGTAACCGCAGCCGAACCTGAGAGTTGTCAGGCCGTGCGCTTTTCCGATGTGGGCTGGACGGACATCACCGCCAC
This sequence comes from Granulosicoccus sp., assembly GCA_023301725.1. Classification (GTDB taxonomy): domain Bacteria; phylum Pseudomonadota; class Gammaproteobacteria; order Granulosicoccales; family Granulosicoccaceae; genus Granulosicoccus. The sequence continues at coordinate 40,406 of JALZUD010000014.1, forward strand.
TACTGCACTCACATCAGCTGTTCTAAACGGCATGGGGTACGAGACTTCCGCGCAATTGCTGAGCGTGCCGGTAACCTATGTATCACTACAAAATTCAGATATCGACGTATTTCTGGGCAACTGGATGCCTACTATGGAGGCTGACATTGCGCCCTACAGAGAAGACGGATCGGTAGAAACCGTACGAACCAATCTCACTGGGGCAAAATACACACTAGCAGTCAACGCTGCTGCCGCCGAATTAGGCATAAAGAATTTTGCCGATATCGTAAAGCATGCTGATGCGTTGGATGAGAGCATCTACGGCATCGAAGCCGGAAACGATGGCAACCGCCTTATTCAAGACATGATTGACAGTAACGCCTTCGGTCTTGAAGATTTCACACTGGTTGAATCCAGCGAGCCAGGTATGTTGTCGCAGGTGGCAAGAGCCGACAAACGCTCTGAACCCGTTGTTTTTCTGGGTTGGGAGCCGCATCCGATGAATGCAAATTTCGAGCTAACGTACCTTGAAGGTGGTGATGATCATTTTGGTCCTGACTTGGGTGGTGCTACTGTTGCAACTAACGTACGTGCCGGTTACCTTGATGAATGTGCCAACGTGGGAAAGTTGCTGAGCAATCTGGAATTTTCGTTAGCCATGGAAAACGAGGTAATGGCCTCAATTCTCGATGCCGATATGGAGCCTGATGCAGCTGCTGTCAGTTGGTTGAGTGCTAACCCTGATGTGTTGGATGCCTGGCTAGATGGTGTGACCACGCTTGATGGCGAACCTGCTCTGGGTGCTGTTAAATCCAGTCTGGGGTTGTAAGTTAGTACCGTATGGATTGGCTAACTGAGTCGAAGATCCCGATAGGCAAACTCATTGAGAGATTTTTTGATTATCTCAAAGATGATGCCGCGTGGGTCTTTGACGCTATAGCTGATCCTCTGGAATGGATTATTGAATCGTCAAGCGACGCGCTTCTTGATATTCCAGCCTTGATTCTGGTGGGTGTTGTTGTATTGCTCTCTTGGGTACTTCAACGTCGCAAAGGGTTTAGTGTTTTTACGCTCTTGTCGTTGTTGCTGATCATCAATCTTGATCTGTGGGAAGAGACAATACAAACACTGGTTATGGTGTTGTACGCAACACTCATTTGCATGCTTGTTGGTGTGCCGTTGGGTATTCGTGCAGCACATAGCCCTAGGCTAAACGCTGTGCTTCGGCCAATTCTGGACTTAATGCAAACCATCCCTACGTTTGTGTATCTGATTCCTGCACTTATTTTGTTTGGGCTTGGTGTTGTTCCCGGGCTGATCTCTACCGTGGTTTTTGCGTTGGCGGCACCAGTACGGCTGACAAGTCTTGGTGTGTCTGAGGTTCCTAAAAATTTGCTGGAAGCGGGAGATGCATTTGGCTGCACACCACTACAGCGTTTGTTTCGAATTGAATTGCCACATGCTATGCCAACCATTCTGGCAGGTCTTACTCAGTGCATCATGCTGTCCTTATCGATGGTAGTTATTGCGGCCTTAGTGGGTGCAAACGGCTTGGGTGCTCCAGTGGTTCGAGCGTTGAATACGGTTAATATCGAGAAAGGGTTTGAGGCCGGTTTGGCTATTGTTATTGTTGCCATACTTCTGGATCGGCTATGCCGAGGCCGCAGGGCGGAGCAATGAACCCTGCTTTTTGTTCGCTAATGTATCGATGCTGATAGTGGGAAATGTGACCGATGAATGATTCGCCTTCCCAAGTAAATACAGACGTTGAGTCTATCGTTGATAAACAAGTCGAACCGAACATCGCTGTAAAAATTAGCGATGTTGACGTCTTGTTTGGCAAAAAGGCGGCCCTTCCCGATGCTATTGCACTTTTGGATGCAGGCGTCGACAGGAAACAAATACTTGAACAAACTGGTGTTGTACTAGCGGTTGCAGGGGCATCGTTGGAGGTGCCTACTGGATCTATATCTGTACTGATGGGTTTGTCAGGTTCTGGTAAATCATCACTACTAAGGTGCGTGAACGGGCTAAACAAGACCACTCGAGGTTCACTGCATGTTCAAACTGATCAAGCGTTGATCGATGTTGCCAGCTGTGGAGCGAGGCAGTTAAAGACATTACGACGACACCACCTAGCTATGGTATTTCAGCAATTTGGTCTGCTTCCCTGGGCTACGGTGAGTGAGAACATAGGCTTTGGGTTGTCGGTACGTGGAGAGCGTCGAGCAACAATTGCTGCGCGTGTGCAGGAACAGCTAACGTTGGTGGGCCTTGATGCCTGGGCGGATAAACGTATAGATGAGTTGTCTGGAGGTATGCAGCAACGTGTGGGATTGGCTCGGGCGTTTGCTACTGATGCTGAGATCTTGCTAATGGATGAACCGTTTTCGGCCCTCGACCCCTTAATACGCGAGCATCTGCAAGACGAGCTGCTTATGTTGCAAGAAAAGCTTAAGAAAACGATACTATTTGTCAGCCATGATTTGGATGAAGCCCTGAAGTTGGGTAATCAAATCAGCATCATGGATGAGGGACGAATCGTTCAGACAGGAACAGTTGAGGATATCGTATTCAATCCCGGCAATGACTACGTTCGCCGGTTTGCAGCAAATATCAACCCCTTATCAGTGCTACGTGCAAGGCACGTCATGCATGCAGTGTCTATAGATGATGCGAGTGAGGTGGTTGTTGGCAAAACAAAGCTGACACTTGAGCACGGTAAACCAGTTGCCTGTCATGTGGCCGGAAGGGCATGCGAGCTTGTGGCCAATGAGACTATTGATGAGTTAGGTAGCTTGTCCAACTCAATGGTTATTGTGGGGCAGGATACTCCAGTCAAAGCGTTAATGGCGCGCGCGGCCACTACTGTTTTAAGTACATTGGTGGTTGATGATATGGGGAATTTGTGTGGTGTCATTCAGTCTCAGGATCTATGTGCAGCTCTTAGCGGTCGATAGTATGTTGGCAAGGTGTGTGGTCTATTGCGCGCAATCCACTACTACTGGTAAGTAGCCAGCCAATAGACGCCAGTTAAGTCGAATCCGGTAAGCACTGGATTTCAGGAAATTTTTTCATAAAAAAAATGGTCGTGTGCACGCTTTCATAGTGCACCAGTGCACGTTATGTGCGCCGTTAATGTGAACAAGTTTCAAACCGCATCATTCATAGGTACATAGCCACTAACTTTGACTCAACTATTTCTGGAATCGCCGCTAGATTGAGCAAGTTATCCGCTAAGAGATATCAATGAATAGCAAGGTTTTACAGATTTCACTCTGCCTATTTCTGGGCGCTACGGTCACTGCCTGTGCATCCAAAGCGTCCAGACCTTCAGCTGAAAAAGCTATTGCCAGTATTATTCTGGCAAGCGCGGCGCTAGAGGATGCCAAGATTGCTGGCGCTGGAGAATACGCGCCTGTGCAACTGCGTACAGCACGGGTTAAAAAGGCTGCCGCTGACAAAGCAATTGACGACAAAAAATTCATGCAAGCGCAACGTCTTGGAGAGCAGACAGTTGCCGATGCGAAATTGGCAAAAGCTGCGGCTGTTGTGGCAAAAGCCCATCAAAAACTGGGTCGTGAGCAAGACAGTGTTGAGGATGTACAGCCAGCCTCGCTGGTGCCGGTCATCCAATCTAGAACGTACGAGGAGTATCCATGAAGCATCTCAACCAATGGGTGAAAAATACAGTTGTTCTCGTCGCGATCGGCAGCGTAGCAGCTTGTGCTAGCGCGCCTAGTCAGAATGAATCGCTTGAAGACGCTCGAATAGCTTACTTGCAAGCTGCCCAAGATTCCAATGTGGTCAAGCATGCGCCGCAAGAACTCGATCACGCACATGAGGCTTTGCAACAAGCTGGCTTGGCCTGGAAGAAAAAAGAGGGTGCGGATAATATTGATCACTATGTGTACCTTGCTGGCCAGCATATTCAAACCGCTAAGTTGATTGCCGAAAGCGAAAAGGCAGAAATCGAAATTCAGGGACTCAATCTTGAACGTGAGGAACAAGATAAAAAATCGCGTGATGCAGAGCTTGTTCAAGTGCTCAGAGAAGCTGATGAGTCAAAGCGTAAAAAAATGATGCCACAAGCAAGCCAAACCGATCGTGGAATGATGTGGACGTTAAGTGATGTTTTTTTTGATGTGGATGAAGCTACCTTAGCTCCCTCAGCTGCCAGAAATATTGCTCAGATTGCGTCTTTTATGAGAAAAAACCCAACGCGTAATGCTGTCATAGAAGGGCATGCCGATGCATCTGGTGAGGATGCACATAACATGGCACTCTCATGTAAGCGCGCAGAAGCCGTTCGAGATGCTTTGATCGATGCGAATATCGATGCCAGTCGCCTGACATTTACGGCGTTTGGTGAGAAAAAACCTGTAGCTGATAATGCAAGTATGGTTGGAAAGCAGGCGAATCGTCGTGTGGAAATACTCTTTCCCGAGGATAATGTGCAGGTGTCAGAAGCTGAAGATTTCTAGATTGACTAAATTGGTGTAACATTTTTACCGTGTCCATTTCTAGTCTGAATTCGATCACCTGTTCTGCCTTATCTGGCTCTAACTCTGCCACTAGCATCGAGTCAGACTTTTAGAGTAATTTAATGTTCAGCCACCTAATGCTGGGCAGGCTCGTAGGAATTGGTTAATAGCTGCAGATACAGGCTCTGGAGTGTCCATGTGCACATGGTGATGCCCGGATAGCATGACGCTCTGGTGATCAGCCAGGCAGGACAATCGATCTTTTGTGTCGGCGCGTGATGTAAGAAACCCCTCGTGCGCCAGCACAGTTAATACAGGACAGCTAATCGCTTTTAACACTGCGTGCACCTGCTCTTCGGTAAGATATTGAGGCGAGGTGAAGCGCCAACGTTTGTCAAAACGCCAGCGAACCCCGCTCTCATCTGTTCGCACTTGACGATCAATAATCAATTTGGCTGAGGCAGGGTGCATTTTTGCAGCCTTCAGGCGTGAGTCTATAGCCCCTTGTTTATTGCCGAACACGCGTGACTCAAAGCGCTGTGGGTTCTGTTTATCCTGAAACGCTTTTTTCATGCGTTGTGGTAATTGGTCTGCCGGCTCACTGAGCGTGCCGACTGATTCAATCATGGTAAGACTTTGCACACACTCAGGATGTGAGACCGCTAGTAGAGGGATAAGCCCACCTCCCAGAGAATGACCAACAAGATGACATTTTTCCCAGTTTAGCGCTTGCATGACACCGTATATCAAAAAGCTCAGATCATGTAACGAGTAACCACCGGGAGAGGCGTCGCTGTATCCGTGTCCGGGTAAATCAATAGCAACCAGATCGAATGCTGGCAAGTAAGGCATGAGGGGGACAAAACTGTTGGCATTGTCTAACCAGCCATGTATGCATAACATGCGAGCTTGGCCGTTGTTGGAAGAATCTCGCTGACGAATAGCGGCAATGGCGGCACCATTGACATCGAGTGTCAGGCTTTCAATAGAGTGACTCATTTATCTATAAACCCAATGGCTGTGGAATAAACAATGATGTCATGATCACTGCTACTTCTCGCAGCTTTAAAATTAAGCGAGCGCATCAGCGCCTGCATGCTTGTGTTGCTGCGAAGTACATCACCATGAATTGACTTTAAGCCTTGCGATTGCGCATGCTCAATCAGCAGTTTCAGTAATTGCGTAGCCAAGCCTTTGCCGGCTGTATCGTCGCTTACCGCCACTGCAAATTCGCCGGTTTGAACATTGCTATCTGTTATGTAGCGACATGAACCAATGACCGTTTGCAACTCGCCAGTAGTTCTTGGTGCATCCAGCTTGTCGGTGGTAGCAACGAAGCACATTTGCCGGTCGTAATCCAACTTTGTAAACTGAGCCATCATTCGTGGCGATAATTCATTGATAGTGTGCATGAACCTGAAGTAGCGAGATTCTGGAGACATGTTTTTAATCATTTCTTGCAGAGCGCTTGCATCCTCAGGACGAATTGGGCGTAACTGTACGTGTGAATTATCTTTAAGAGTCACATCGCGTATCCACTGCCATGGAAAAGGATGGATAGCCAAATGCCGGTAGCGTTGAGTGTATTCTGGCTTCTCTAACACGACCTGTACATCCATTGCCATAGCCCCTTGCTCACTCATGACCAACGGGTTGATATCCAGTGAGAACACTTCAGGTAGCTCGCACGCTAGCTCAGATACTCGCCTGAGAACATCTGCCAACGGTTTGCTGTTTAGTGCTGGTGTATGTCTGAATTTACCCAAATAGATGTTGAATTGTGGGGTGTTAACGATGTCTTCGATAAGGAAGCGATTTAGTGGAGGTAGTTGAACCCGTCGATTATGCATCAACGCGGTTAATTCACCCCCGATGCTCACCGAGATGATAGGTCCAAACACAGAATCGCGGGAAATTGATATCGCCATGAATCGTGGATTCTGTGGTGTGTGCATTGGCTCTATGAGTACACCTGAAAAAACAGCACTAGGGCGTTTCTCACGCAATGCTAGGGCGATTCGCTGCCACGCATCTATCACTTGCTCATCACTCGTTATGTTGAGTTGAGTGGTTATGACAGATGCCTTATAGCTGATATTGGCGGATACCAGCTTCATTGCTACCGGGTAGCCAATCCTGTTAGCCATATCCACTGCATCGTCAGCATTAGTTGCGCGCAGTCCTTTCAGTACTGGAATACTGAACAGCTCCATGAGTGCTTTAGTGCGTAGTGGTCCAAGCACGCGTTGCTGGGCGATGAGTTCGCGTTTAACGTGAGATTTGGCACTCGCGGTATCTACGGGAGTTGTTCTGGAGGTAGGGTTAGGAAACTGCAATAGCTGTTGTTGGCTGACATGGTAGCGATGAAGGAAATCAAATCCATCGGTTGCGGCCTCAGGCGTTCTAAAGTTAGGAATGCCTGCTGTAGATAGTATCTCGCGTGCGTTGAGAACACTCGCGTCGCCCATCCAGCAGGCAAGCAAAGGTTTTTTAGAAGATTTGCACAGACTGACCGCACGTGCTATTTCGTCTGGATCATTGCGTGCATCGGGGGTGAAAATCACCAGTAGAGCGTCAATGTCTGCATCATTTTGTAAGGCGTCGATACAGGTTTTGTAGTGACTGGAAAGATGCTCGGGATTACGAATCAACAGTGGATTATCACCAACAATGTTGAGCTCAGAGTTTGCTTGAAGCAACTTCTGAACATCATTGCTGATCGCTGGTACGGCAAATTGCTTATCGTGAATGTGTTCCATAGCCATCATCGCTGGCGCGTTCGCATTGCTAATGATAGCCAGCCGGTCGCCTTTTACTCGTACACCAGTAGAGAGAATTCTGGCGGCTGCATACAAGTTTGAAAATGTCTTGATGCGCACCACGCCTGCACGGTTTAAGGCGGCTTGAAAGACATCGTCGGAGTTGTATATTTTTCCGCTACGGCTCAAGGCATCACAAAATTGAACACCTTCGCTGCTTGAGCGCATCAATACGACGGGTTTGATACGAGCCGTGGCGCTCAGAGCACTGATAAACTCGCGTGAGGCGTTAATGTGCTCCACATAGACGATGATTGCTCGCGTTTGCCAGTCTTTGGCTAATAAATCGAGTAGATCAGGCAGGCTAATATCGGTGTCTGAACCTGTTGATAGCAGTGCAGAAAAGCCAACGTGTGCGCGTTCAGCCCAATCAACCATGGCTGCACCTAAAGATGCACTCTGGCTAATAATGGCAAGATTGCCTTTGTGTATTTTGTTGGCACTGTATGTGGCATTGAGGTCCATGTGTGGGCGAATAAAGCCTGCACAGTAGGGCCCCATGAGTCTCATTTTTAGTCGTCGAGCGTAGCGGTGCAACGCCTGGGATTTTGTGGTGCCAGAATAAACGACTGCTACCTGTATACCCACTCTTGAGCATTGCACCAAGGTTTTTCGTAAGATACCTGATGGCGTAATAATCAGCGCAAGATCTGGCACCTGCCCAATAGCTTTTACAGATTTGAAGCAAACTTGACCAAGAATGTTGTCGTAGCGAGGATTAACCAGAAACAACTGTCCGCTGTAACCGCCTTGCAAGAGATTCTTTGTCAGCATGAAGCCCGGTGAGCTTTCTCGGGCACTCGCGCCAATCACCACGATAGATGAGGGTTCAAGCAGCTTTTCGAGCAACAAAGTGGACATAACGTGGATGTTACTCCGATGGAGTCGTGGAGGAATGCAATTGTTGGCGACGAGTGGGTTATTTGAGGTGGCACGAGGATCTTGTGCGGCACAATCTGATCGGACTGAGGCTCGCTGTCGAGTACTGTCACCACTGAGCGTTCTTTGTAACTAGCAGTGATCGCACGGTCGTATCTTGGGTAATCTTTGATAGGATACGAGCTAGCGGAGGCAAAGGTTTGTTTGCGTGAGCATAGCTTTTGAGAGTAGGATCTACCGCTTACCGACAACACTCGCTTACATCGAGTGCTGGCCTGATCTAAGACCCAAAGGCTGGCTTGCAAATAGAGCTTGCTGGCAAGCTTTGGTTTTAGCGATTTTCACTGTGGAGCGAACGATGAACACGGCCCTGATTTCCCATCGCGATTGTGTCAAACATGAAATCAGTCAAGGGCACCCTGAATGTCCGCAACGCATTGATGCCATAAATGATCAGCTGATGCAGCAGGATCTTTTCGATTACCTGCAACATCGTGAAGCGCCTGTAGCATCGCGCGAGCAATTAATGCTGGGGCACACTGAGAGTCACGTGGACCTGATTCATCGTAGCGCGCCTGAGACAGGATTTGTTCAGCTCGACCCCGACACATCAATGAATCCCTATTCTTTAGAGGCTAGCTTGCGCGCGGCAGGTGCAGGCATCCTGGGTGTAGACATGGTGTGTAACGGCGACGTTAAAAATGCTTTTTGCCTGACACGTCCCCCCGGTCATCATGCCGAACGTGATCAAGCTATGGGTTTTTGTTTTTTTGGCAACATTGCCATTGCCGCACGTCATGCCGTCAAGGCGCATGGCCTAGAGCGTGTGGCTATTCTGGATTTTGATGTTCACCATGGAAACGGTACAGAAGACATCGTAGACGGTGATTCTTCTATTCTGTTTTGTTCCTCATTTCAACATCCCTTTTACCCTGGTAACTATCGATCGAATGTGAAAGATCAAAGAATGAACGTTCCGCTGGTATCGGGTAGTAAAAGTGCTGATTTTAGAAATGCCATTACGCGTACCTGGTTACCTGCACTAGAGCGTTTTAAGCCGCAAATGGTCTTTGTTAGCGCAGGCTTTGATGCCCACAGCGAAGACCCGTTAGCTAACATCTCTCTTGTAGACGATGATTTTGCCTGGATTACACAGCAAATTATGCAGGTTGCTGATCAACATGCTGGTGGCCGTGTGGTGTCCATGCTAGAAGGTGGCTATGCATTGCCCGCGCTAAGTCGCTGTGCAGCGATCCATGTGCGCGAGCTAATGAATATCTAGTTCTTTTACCCGAACTGCTGCTGCATAGCTTGAGAGAATCGCTCTAGTTCTGCAGCAGGTAGGCTGTTAATACCGGCTGCAGCTTTTCGGCCACCACCAGTTTCAAACTGGCGGCACAATTCATCAGCGCCTTCGCGATTGTTAACTGGCGCGCGGCAACTGACCAGATAAGTCCCATCGGCTGACTCGCTGAGTAGCGCATGTGCACGATCTGGAAATTGTTGAGCTAGTTCATTGGCATAGACGCCGCTGATGCGTCGGGCGAAAGGCTCATTGGGAAACAAATAAATGGCGATTTTTTCGTCACTTGTCTGCGCTTTTATGGAAGTGGCGCGCGCATGGTCATCATTGAAGCCATCATTCAAGGTGACATACGCTTTGTCTTCTTCGATAAAGCTAAATGGACTGGTGTGCGGCTGCACAAGTCGATAAAGATCGGCTGGCTCAAAATACAAATCGCTGAGGGATGCGCCGTAGCCGTTATAGTTCAACAGTGTACCCAGAGCTTGAAGCTGTTGTAATTGCTCCTCACTGAAGGACAAAGGCTCGGCTGCCAATCGAGCGGTACTCAAAAGATTATCGCCAAAGGCGGCAACCACTGCCCATGGCAAATGTTTTCCTGCGAGTATTTTGTTGGCGATAAGCCCGGTACAGGTCTCTGCAGAAGTATCAATATGTGCTGTCAGATTCTTGTGTTCAGGTATGTCGCCAGCAAAGTGATGATCCATATAGGTAACCTGTGCACCTGTATCCAAGACTGTATTTAGTGCATCGCGATTTTTATCCAGAGAGACATCCAAGACAGTGACCGTGTCACCTGGTTCAGCTTTTACTTGTTTGACTAGCGCAATGTCGCGTTTTACGCCCGTTATAAGCTGACTGTTTTGTGGGTCAGCAAGACGTAGCTGATGCAGTGCGCAAATGCCGTCGGCGTCGCCATTGAATACGTCGATGTAAGCCATGTTTTTATGTGTCGTGTAATTTTAAGTTAGTGTACTCTTTGGTGTCAGAGTAGTAATTTTTGTTGCAAGTGCTTTACTGTGAGTGCCTTAATGCAGGTGCCTTAATGCGAGTGTTTTAATGCGATTGCCTTAACGCGATTGCCTTAACGCGATTGCCTTAATGTGAGTGCTTTAACGCGATTGCCTTATGGCCTAGCTGGGTAACTTTCGACAGGCATCAATACAGTCCCGCACTAGCGCTGGGCCATAAAATATAAGACCCGAATAGAGCTGAACAAGGTCGGCACCTGCATCTAATTTGTTTAGCGCATCTTGCCCGCAGGTAACCCCGCCAGCGCCAATGACAACCACTTTGCCATTGACCCGTTCGATGACGGCGGTTAGGCGATCATTTGCTAAGGATGTAAGAGGACGGCCACTGAGCCCGCCAGTCTCTGTAGCGTAAAGATTACCTGCAACCGTATCGCGTGAATTGGTTGTATTGCCAGAAATAATAGCGTCAATTTCAAAGCTTACCAACTCTTTGCAGAATGAATCTAGCTCCTCGTTGTTCATGTCAGGGGCAATTTTCACAGCGATGGGTACGTAGCGTTCATGCAGCGTTGCCAGCCTGCTTTGTTCATTCTTTATGCCCTCGAGTAGTGTCTGCAAGCGCTCACCGTGTTGCAGATCGCGAAGTCCTTTTGTGTTTGGGGAGGAAATGTTGACTGTGATGTAATCGGCAAAGGCGTAAACGCGTTGCAGGCAAAGCACGTAATCGTCCAGTGCTTTGTCGAGCGGGGTAGTTGCGTTTTTACCAATGTTGATACCCAGTCGTCCTTGATACTGGCGCTTTTGCACCTGTTCGACCAAGTGATCCACCCCTTTGTTGTTAAAACCCATCCGATTAATCAGACCCTGGTGCTGCACTAGGCGAAATAGCCTGGGTTTGGCGTTGCCATCTTGAGGTTTAGGGGTGACAGTACCTACCTCGATGTGACCAAACCCCATGGCACCCAGTGCATCAATATAGTCGGCATTTTTATCCAGACCCGCAGCCAGTCCGATGTGATTGTCGAAATGTTGACCAAAGACCGCTGTTTGGCAGGGTGGGCTTTGATAGCGAGAGCTGACGAGCGATTTAACGGGATTTTTGCTCAATAGCGACAGCGCCAAATCGTGCGCTTTTTCGGGGTCCATTTCGAACAAAATGGCACGGCCGATAGCAAACAGGGCGTCGGAGGGGGGCGTAACAAAAGAGGTTGGACTCATTGCGTATTGGTGCTTCAAGATTTGGCTCGGTTCGCGGTATGCTACACGCCTAATTTCGGCATTGCTGCTATGCGACTTTACCCCGACAAACTTGACGCACATTTGAAGAAAAACCTGGCCCCTGTGTACCTGCTCTATGGTGAAGAACTGTTGCAGATCATGGAGGCAGGTGACAAGTTACGTGCCCACGCCTCCAAGAATGGTTTTGAGGAGCGCACGGTGCTGCAGCCTATTGATGATTCAGACTGGTTGAGCTTTCGTGAAGCTGTGGATAGCCTGTCGTTGTTCGCTGAGCGGCGCATTATAGATTTACGCCTCCCCACCGGCAAGCCCGGTAGAGCTGGCGGGGAGGCGCTGAAACAGTACTGTTCAAACCCGGCTGATGACGTGTTGCTGTTAATCAGCTCGGGAAAGCTCGATAGATCTGGCAGTAGCAGCGCATGGTTCAAAAGCATTGATAAAATCGGCGTAACAATGCCTGCTGGCCCAATACCTGTCCATCAACTGGGTGGGTGGGTTAAAAATCGCTTGTCAGCGCATGGCTTGCAGGCTGATAACGACGCACTAAGTCTTATCGTTGAACGTGTAGAGGGTAACCTTCTGGCGGCTCAACAAGAGGTTGAACGTCTGGCGTTGCTCTTCCCCGAAGGCGTTCTCAGTCATGAAAATGTACTCGATGCTGTTGCAGACAGTGCCCGCTACTCGATCGCGGACCTTGTGCTTGCAGCATTGCAGGGGCAGGGGCGTCGCGCCTTGCGAGTGCTTGCAGGCTTACACGATGAAGCCGTGGCTGAGGTGCTGGTGCTGTGGTCATTGAGCGGTGAAGTGCGAGCTGGTGCGCGGGCTGCTGAGGCCTGTGAGGCGGGCGTGACAATAGATTCTGCGCTCAAATCAGCTGGCGTTTGGCAGAGTCGTATGCCGCCGCTGAAAAAAGCTATGGAACGTCACAACGCGGCAAGTTGGCTGAACATGCTATCAACATGCACTACCATTGATCGGCAGATAAAAGGTCAGGCAGCAGGCGCTGTCTGGGACTCGTTTGAATCACTGGTGGTGCAACTGGCCGAGTGCGGTAAGCCACTCATCCCTCAACACCCGGCCATTCCTTAATAGTCTGGATGACAGCAACGATCCATGAATAAACTCGATATTGTAGAACTCCTTGCCACCAAGCCTGATGGACAAGTCATCACCGTGCAAGGTTGGGCTCGAAGCCGGCGTGACTCCAAGGCAGGCTTGTCTTTTATTGCGCTGTACGACGGCACGTGCTTTGATGCCTTGCAGGTGATTGTCGATGCGTCGATAAGCAACTACGAAAACGATGTATTGCGGGTGTCAGCCGGATTTGCAATTGAAGTCACCGGCACCTTGGTTGAGTCACAAGGCAAAGGCCAAAGTGTTGAGCTTCAAGCAACGGCATTAACGATCGTTGGGGATGTGGATGATCCCGAGCAGTACCCCATTGCCAAAAAACGTCACACGTTTGAATATCTGCGGCAAGTGGCACATTTGCGTCCACGCACGAATGCTTTTGGCGCCATAAGCCGAGTGCGCTCCACTTTATCCAGCTCTATTCATCGCTATTTTAAAGAGCGCAATTTTCAGTGGGTGAACACGCCTATTATCACCACCAGTGATTGTGAGGGTGCAGGCGAGTTGTTTCGGGTCAGTACACTTGATGCTTTGAAGCCAGCAACAACCGATGGTGGCAAGGTAGATTTCGACAAGGATTTTTTTGCCAGAGAAGCTTATCTAACCGTTAGTGGTCAACTCAATGCAGAAAGCTATGCATTGGCTTTAAGCAAAGTGTATACATTTGGCCCTACCTTTCGCGCCGAAAACTCTAACACTAGTCGGCATCTGGCAGAGTTCTGGATGGTAGAGCCTGAGATGGCGTTTGCTACCCTTGATGACAACGCAGCACTGGCTGAAGATTTTTTGCGGTATCTGTTTAATGCCGTGCTAGAAGAGTGCGAAGACGACATGGCGTTTTTTGCGCAGCGTATTGATAAGGACGCATTGACACGGCTACAACACGTCGCGAAGGCCAGCTTTGAGCGTATGGATTATAGCGACGCTATTGTGCTTCTAGAAAAATCGGGTAAGAAATTCGATTATCCGGTTAGCTGGGGTCTGGACTTGCAATCAGAGCATGAGCGCTGGTTGGCTGAAGAGCATGTCGGGCGTCCAGTCATTTTGCAAAATTACCCCAAAGAGATTAAAGCGTTTTACATGCGTGAAAATGATGACGGTAAAACGGTTGCTGCCATGGATGTATTAGCGCCAGGTATCGGGGAGATTATTGGGGGTAGTCAGCGTGAAGAACGTCTGTCGGTGCTCGACGCAAAGCTCGATGCGCTAGGCCTTCAAGAAGAGCTAGAGTGGTATCGCGATTTACGTCGCTATGGGTCGGCACCGCATGCGGGGTTTGGTATGGGTTTTGAGCGTGTGCTTAATTATGTGACGGGTATGGAAAACATACGCGATGCGATTCCTTTTCCACGCGTGCCACGAAGCGCACCTTTCTAATTAGGTTCGTCATTCCTGCGCAGGCGGGAATCTGATGTGATACGCCTATTGATTCCCGCCTTCGCGGCAACGACGTGTTCTATATAGACTCGTCATTCCCGCGCAAGTGGGAGTCTGACGTGATGTGCCTATGGATCCCCGTCTTCGCACGAATGACGTGTTTTGTTTTGCGGGAATGACGTTTTTTATATGCAAGGTTCGTCATGAGCCTCACTGAACAGCCGATAATCTATACAGCTGATTTGTTTTTGATGGCTATTGCGGGGATTACACAGTAGGTTCAGTGGTAGGCTTAATAATCAAAAGCTAGCGAAGGAGCGCGGTTAATGAACACTCTACTCAGGGATAAAGACACGAGCATGAAGCGTATCGAAGCGATCAGCAGGTTTTATCGGTCAGGGCCTCTGCGTTGTAATCAGAGTGGATTTACCCTTGTCGAAGTTGCGATTGTGCTCGCTATTGTCGGATTGGTTTTGGGCGGTGTATTTCAGGGCCAGGCGTTGGTAGACAGTGCAAGAGTGCGAGCAATGTCTACAGAAATCAGCGGCATCCAAACAGCTATGCTTTCATTTCAGGACCGCTATCGAGCTATTGCAGGTGATTTCTCCAAAGCTTCCCTACAGATTGATAGTGCTGCGGTGGCGGGCAATGGAAACGGCAGAATCGATGCGTCTGCAGAGCGTGCGGGAGTTTGGCAGCAGTTGTCACTCGCAGGGTTTATAAGTGGGAGCTATGATGGCGTTCAAGGTGCCACCGGTACGGCCAGCGATGTAAATTGTAGCCCTACAACATGCCCGCAAAACCCGTTCAGTGGTTTCTACAAAATCAGCTATGGATCGCAAGCTGCCGATAGTGGAGATGCCGCCAATGAAATCTTTACAGGCGATCAAGTACCAGTTCACATTCTGTCTCAGCTCGACGCTAGGCTCGATGACGGTGTAGCTAACACGGGCAAATTCCGCGTACATCAAGAATACGCATCAGCCTGCACTGTGAGTGGCGACTGGAACGTGTCAAGCGATGCTGTGAACTGTGCTGCTGTTCTGCGCGATTAGCAGCGAACAGCCCCAAGAGGCCGTCCGCTCGCGGATCAAATGGCAGAAATTATGCCCATAGTGGAAAAAGCAACAATTACGCAAAGAATGCCAAAACTCATAAAGTAGGCGCTTTTTGCAAATCGTCTTTCGTCTCTTGATCGTGTGTTGTGCATTTGAATTACTCCATGTGAAGAATGGATTTCGCTATCTTTAGTACATCTTGCTCATATTGGGACAAGTGTTATTCCAATTTGTTCAAAATGAGCTTGATGTCTTAGCTTACGCGTCCAGCTGGATTTGGATGACAAATGCATGTTTCTTGTAACCTTTCGCTTGTCCCTTTGGTTTGTATGCGCTGTGCAAAAATGCCACATTGGGCGATGCGCTCTTGCTGATAACCACATGCGCAAATTATTGTCAGCGCGTGTGCAGAGGAGCATTAAACAATGGCTACTCCATATCCAGTTCTTTTATCTTGCGAGTAAGCGTGTTTCTACCCCAACCAATTAGCTTGGCAGCTTCTTGGCGTCGGTCTTGTGTTTTGTTTAACGCACATTGAATCAGAATTTTTTCTATCGTTGGTTGCGCGCTACTGAGCAAATCGGTGTTGCCTTCCAAGAGCTGTTGATTGGCCCATTGACGAAAACCACTTTCCCAATCGCTTTCACGTATGCGGGACGTTTTAGTATCTGGCTCGGGCATGTCTTCAATAGCAAGATCATTGCTGTTGGCCATCACGGTTAGCCAGTTAGCGGTGTTTTGCAATTGCCGAACGTTGCCTGGCCAATCAAGCGATGACACATGTGCTTCAAATTCGGCAGACATCAGCTTGGGCTCTTCGCCAAGTTCTTTCGCAGCTTTGGACAAGAAATGTTTTAACAGGCGTGGAATATCTTCACGGCGTTCTCGTAGGGGTGGTGCTTCAATACGAATAACATTCAAGCGATGATAAAGATCCTCGCGGAACCGCTTTTCTTCAACTAGCGCATTCAAATCCTGATGAGTTGCCGCAATGATTCTAACGTCAACCGCAATAGGTACATGCCCACCGACACGATAGAATTGTCCATCGGCTAATACTCTGAGTAAACGTGTTTGTAAGGTCGCGGGCATATCACCAATTTCATCGAGAAACAGTGTTCCGCCATCGGATTGCTCGAAACGACCGATGCGCGTATTTTGCGCTCCAGTAAACGAGCCTTTCTCGTGGCCAAACAATTCAGACTCCATAAGATCGTGCGGTATGGCTGCCATATTCAATGCTACAAATGGCTCGTTGGCTCGTGGACTGTGCCGATGCAATGCATGTGCAATAAGTTCTTTACCTGTGCCACTCTCACCATTGATCAGGACTGTAATCTTGGAGCGTGACAAACGGCCAATGGCTTTGAACACATCTTGCATGGCAGGTGCGTCTCCAATCAGTTCGGTTGGATCCTCTTGACGTGCCTTGTTGTTGCTTTTTTTAGTCAGTGCGCGCGAGGCTGCCCTTTCATCTTTTTGCACGTTACAGGCACGTTTTACTTGTTCTAGAACAGTGTCTACATCAAATGGTTTGGGTATGTATTCAAAAGCACCTCCTTCATAAGCGGACACTGTGCTGTCCAGATCTGAAAATGCCGTCATGATGAGCACGGGCGTGTCTGGGTGGTCTTTCTTGAATTTGCTCAGCAGGCTCAAACCGTCTGAGCCCGGCATGCGGATGTCGCTAATAATGGCATCAGGTGCAATGGCATTGTCGCGCATAGCTTGCAGTGCTTCATCAGCTGATTCAAATGCACTGACTTCCATGCCTGCCTGTTTTAGTGTTTTCTCTAATACCCAGCGGATAGACTGATCGTCATCAACAACCCATACATATTCTTTATTCATGGTGCTATTTCCAAGGGTATTAGTACTGTGAATTTTGTATTGCCAGGTTCGCTGGTGCATTCGATAATGCCACCGAGTTGATTCATCATGGATTGTGCGATAGATAAGCCAAGCCCAGTACCGCTATCAAAGCCTGTAACCATGGGGTAAAAAATCTGATCCATGAGGTGTTCAGGAACACCTGGGCCGTTGTCGTGTATTGAGAGGTTGGCAACCAGGCGATGCCGCGTCCCCGCTATAGTGAAGTTGCTAACCACTCGTGAACTAAACACAATGGTTCCCGCTTCACCAACAGCTTGAATGGCATTGCCAGCGATATTGAGGATGACCTGCACCAGTCGATCTCTGTCGTTCAGGCATTCAGGAATGCTAGGGTCGTAATCAAATCTGACCTGTACTCCATCGGGTGCGCTGGCAATAATGATTTTGCGCACATGTTCGAGCACTTCGTGCAAATTGATAGGGGTGCGTTTCGGCTTGGTGGTAGGGCCAAGCATTCTGTCTATCAGGCTTTGTAGTCTGTCTGCTTCACGGATGATAATGGCTGTGTATTCACCAAGCTCCATGTTGGGCAGTTGCCGATCTAGCAACTGTGCAGCTCCACGCAAACCGCCTAGCGGATTTTTAATTTCGTGTGCAAGGCCACGCAGTAGTGAGCTGGCGTGTTCCTGTTGAGCCACCATGGCCTCATCGCGTGCAATGCGAAGCGGTCGATCGATGGTGTTTATTTCCAGCGCAAGCGCTATCGAGTTGTCGCTATTCCGGAACGGCGACAGTGACATGTCCACCAGTTGTGGATCTTGCCCGTGTGGCTCTACAGTGATTTGCCGTTCGGTAAAAGGTTGACCGCTGATCAGCGCATCCCGCAGACGAGCAAACAGGGTGTCTGGAATGGTCAGCATGCGAGGTAATTGCTGACCTAGAACCTTGCGCGTACTGATGCCCAGGAGCTGCTCTGCAGCGCTGTTCAGGTACGTGATTCGCATGCGCTCATCCAAAGCCATTACGGCTGTGGCCATGGAATCCAGTAGGGTGTTGGTGCTTGGGTTCATGGGGTTACATGTTGATGTCACGGTATAGCACTGCAAATAGCGCTCCTTGTTGGAGCAAGATTGATTTTATAAATATCAATTAAAAAATGTATATAGAACAATGATGTAGAAATATATTCGTGTATGCGTGATCTAACAATACGCCCTTACTAAGTGCATTTTACAGATTTAACGCACTAAAAAAGTGCATGACATCCCAATCTCTTGATTGCAGGGATTGCAGGGATTGCAGGGATTGCAGGGATTGCAGGGATTGCAGGGATTGCAGGGATTGCAGGGATTGCAGGGATTGCAGGGATTGCAGG
>JALZUD010000015.1 GCA_023301725.1 Granulosicoccus sp.
TGGTATTGCACTCTCTCTGGAGCGGCATCACTTCCGCACGACGTGGCAACATATCAGATCACAAAAGTACAATGAAGCAGCTCTATCTTTTGGGCCTTATACTTGCCGGAGCATTCACCTTGATGCCAGGTAGAATATTACACAGTGTATTTTTTGGTTAGCCGTAACTAAACCTACATCAGATCGAAGGCGCCGCAAGTTCTTTACACGACCAGTGTCTAGTGGTCTTTGTGGTATAAACCGCTCCTATGAGCACTGCTAAGACGACTATCCATATAGAAAACACGTCTATTGAGTAAAGCACACCCAGCATCACACCGCCCACTAACGGCGTAGCTTTGCGCAGCAATGATCTTTTCTTTTTTTCGTAGGACAATGTGTATCCACTTAAAAAACGATCGTCTCGGTACAGTCTGCACTCCAAATTTCCTTTCAACGGATCCAAAGACTCAAGCTCTATTCTGCATGGAACTTTATGAACCTCAAAGAGGTGAGATGATTTAAGTTTATAATTTCGATCAGAAGACACCACTTCGCCGTTGATAGAAACTTGCTCATCTCCAGACACTGGGGATACCTTGAAGTTTATCTTCGTTCCGTCCATGTCGAAATCAAAAAAACCACCCTTTGACAGCGACATGCCTACATTATCGTGCAATCGCATAGTATCTCCCAAGCTCACTGTGTATCAGTAAAAAAACTAATCTGTCTCACTTAACAGGCAGTGAAAGACAAACCTGTAGAACGTCGATTTTGGAGGGAGCGTGGCCCTAATTAAAACCCATTACAGTTAGCCAAAATACCCTAAATCATCAGAATCAAATCGATCCAAACGCGGAAATACATCCACAAGATCTCCGTCCGACACACCAAACCATCGACCCAGAGTTGAACCCACCTGCTCAATAGAGGTCGTTGGCACTAGGCGTTTTGTTGACATCATTTGCACCGCACCATCAGAAATATCAGCAGGTGTTCCATAGAAACGTCCACCCGCTACCGCATCTCCCATGATGATTTGATGGCCACCCCAACCGTGATCACTGCCATCACCATTATTGGTAAGACTTCGACCAAAATCTGATCCAGTGAAAGTGGTGACCTTATCGCTCACACCCAGCTCAACCGTGGCATCATAGAATTGCTGCAAAGCGGTATCAAGGGCGCCCAATAGTGCAGGATGCGTATTGTTAGAATTACTGTGTGTGTCATAGCCACCTTGCCCCACAAAAAATACTTGCCGTTTAACACCTAGCTCGCTTCGAATTGAAATCAATTCAGCCACTTTTCTCAACTGCTCAGACAACGGCTCGTCCTCCGTTGTGAATTGAGTATTTAATGGCTGAGCTCGAGAAAATGCATCGTCTAGTACGTCGTTAGCGTCTAGCGAACGTCGCACGAGAGAGGCGTGAGCTTCCATTAACAAATGATCAGACTGACTGGTCATCAGTTTTTCAGCAGCTTGGGATACCTGCGCTGAGCCAAAAATATTGCTTGACCTTGCTCGCAACAGCGACGAACCCGTTGCTCTGATGTTAGTGGCCATAGTGGTCTCGCCAGTCATCATCACCGTGTTACCAAAAACTGACATACTGCTGAACGGGGACGCTTGCTCTTGCGACATTATTCTATCCACCAATCGTCCACCCCAACCACTGTTAGCACCGGCATCTTCCAATCGTTGCCAGAAATCCTGCTGTAAATTATGCGCGAATATATTGGGAGGAATTTCTACTGAACCGTTACGCTGCTGGGCGGCTGTCGTTGGTTCCATTAATGTACCAACATTAAGCTGGATACCCGCTCTGCCTTGATTCCACATCTGCAGCAAATTTGGCATTTCTGGCGCTAAAGCATATTCAAAACCATCTGCTAGTGGCACAGATGGAAGCAATCGTGAAGCAGCTAATTGCGCACGAGGTGTACCAATAGATCCACGCACCTGTTCATAGATTGCGTGCTGTGCCGTGTCATAGGGCACAACAGTATTAAAATGATCATTGCCGCCATAGAGGAAAACACACACCAAGGCCTTATAGTCATCGCCAGTTGCAGCTACCGCATCTGAGACCGCCGAGAGTTGTAACGCGATTGGCCCGGCAACACCAAGTGCTGAGGTGGCTGCAGTGCGCTTTAGAAAGTCTCTGCGACCAGCAGCGCTCAACAATTTGTTTCCGTATTTAGTGCTCATAACTAGTACTGCACCAGATAGTCGGGAGAAATCATAACCAAGTAAATTGCAGCCCTGATTCGTACCAGTTTTTCACTGTTATCGCCGTTAGCCAATGAGTTCACCGCTTCGGTGATTGTTTCAATGGACTGTTCAGTTAAATTTGAACCAGCCAACAGCTCGTTTAATTTCAACACCAGCGCACTAGCATCATCAGCGTAAACCATCAGATAGTCATAGTCAGAAAAGGTCTGCACTCTATAACTCGAATTTGAAATGATGCTAAGCATGATATTGCTATAGATGACCACATGCGGCTCATCAAGGATGAACAACTCAGGCGAAGCCAAGCTACGCTCGCCCAGCTCCGAACCAGGTGGTGAGTAATCAGCTGGGTAAAAATTAAACACCGAAGGTGAGGCTAGAGGCGCTTGCGGAAATCCCTCCTGCCACCAGAAGATAAGTCCCCAACCAACGTAATCTCTAGTGAGTCTCACATTAGCTCTGTTGGCAAAGCGCGCTAGCTGCGCAAAGCTGATCATGGGTTCGCGCAGCTTGCCCTGCTCTTCATCACGTTTGTCCGGTACGCCGCGCGCTTCTGCGTCTAGTAACAGAGCCTTGAGCACTGCCCCCAAATTGCCACGTACACCTGCGCCATCGTCGTTAAACACTGTGGCGATTCGCTCGACGTACGCCGGCGAAGGATTACTCTTTATAAAACGCTGGATCAATAACCTGGACATAAACGGTGCCACATTGGCGTGACTTGCAATAGCGTCTAAGGCAATCTGCAACGATTCCTCACCGGTTTTACCTGCAGGTATTGTGGAGCCAAGAAAGCGCTTTTCACCGGGTTCATGAAAGGCGTCGTTCTGCACCATAGGCTCTACCCAGTAATTCACGTTGTCATTACCGATTCGCGTACTTTCCCATCCAGTAAATGCACGAGCCAAACCTAAGATGTCTTCCATATCGTAGGTGTCAATCGCGTTGCCATTGCTGTCAAGACGCGCCGTGCCATCGAGATTTAATTCAACCAGACCAATTGAAAACAACTGCATAACTTCACGTGCAAAATTTTCGTCAGGCAAAGCTCCGCTGCCATCCTCGCGACGACTGTTGATCAGCGTCAAGTACATGCCCATCTGGTGACTAGTAGTTACAGCTTCTAGCAAATCGCGATAAGACCCAAACGCATGTCGAGAGATAAGATCAACCCAGGAAGAGCCTGAATAGCGCGTATGGTCTTGTCCGACATGGAAGGGATTAAATACAAATATCTGACACAGAGCGGCAACCATACGTTGGCGCAATTCATCAGGCGAGGAAACCATTCGCATCCAGGCGGCAGAATAGCCTTCGAAACGCGGTGAATTGCCCACAGGATTGTTTACCCAATCGTTGTCTATCACATAGTTGTAGGTGTTGGCATCGTCAGGCATTTGCATCTGATCATCGATCCAACCGGCGTAGCCCCTGTCCAGAACGGCCGTTATGCTCTCGTCACTTGCACCAAATCCAGCCTGACCCAGAAAGCGCGATGCCGCGGCACGATCGAATGAACGATCGGCAAAAATAACAGGGGTATCTGCAGTGGACGTCGGTGAAGGCTCAGGGCTAGTGGGGGCTTCAGGCTCTATCTCAGGATTGGGGGCCGGGGTTGATGTTGAATTGTCCACGGCTACACCTACCCCACCACTACCGCAACCTGCAACGCCCAAGCCCAGCATGCCCGTTAATAAGGCACGTCGGGTTCTAGGTTGCGCAGATAGTTGATTCTGGTTAGCAGAATCAGAATCCCGATTGCTCACCTCGGTGTCTTTTAGACCGAGGCGCTGGTCACTACTTTTAGTCTCAAGCTTCAAGCAAAACTACTCCAGTAATCACCCATTGGATCGCACGCACGAATTTATACTTCGTGGGGTACACAGCGACGCCAGATTGCAAAGCCTTAGGACCTACCGGGCTTACAAACGGAGTTTCTTAGGCATTTGTGAGCCGTACGCTAGAGCCAACCTGTCGAGAGATAGATACATCTAGGTAAACAAAACCCTATCAATCAACCAAACGAATCCGCAACAGGTAATTCGATGGTCCAGTTAACAGTTATAAGCAAACTCAACGTGTATTGAGAGGTTTCCTGAGGGCTCAGTTTTGAAATCTCTAGCCGTTAGGCGGGGAAGTACCGGCTGACTATGCTGTCGCTGAAACGCTACCTGAATATCGTATTTCGCTTTTCACAAATACGTGTTCTCAAACGTCAGTGTCAGAAAAACGCTGCTACACCGCAATGGATGAGAAAATGATATTTAAGAGTGTTGGAAAACCTGCCTTGGCGTGTATGGCTGCTATAGCCATTACGTTAGCCGCACCTGTGCTAGCCGAACGCCCTGTCAAGGTCGGTCACTTGACTCATCACACAGGACAATACGGGGGATTCGGTGATTTTTTCGATGGCATTACCGACTTTACAGTTAACGTGATCAATGAATCTCCACCGATGGATCGCCCCTTTACTGTCATTCATGAAGATATCGGCACCATTGGAGAGACGCGTGGCGTTCGACGCCTGCTGAATGTTGAAAAAGTGGATATCCTGCTTAATGTATCTCACCAGTACGATCAGTACCGCGAGATGCTTCTAAGAAGAATCAAGCATCTGAAAAAACCACTACTACCGTCTGTGCATGGTGGCTCTATTGACCCAGAACTCGGTGGTGTTGGAACAGAACCGTTGTTCCGTGGAAGCCCTATGGACACCGCCCAGAGTAGTGCGGCCTTGCTACATCTTAGCGAGTCTGGAAAGCGGCGTATTGTTTTTATTTCCACCACGCTAAAGGGACATCAGCAGCAACGTGATGCAGGTAAAAAGGCCGCTGAAAAGCTTGGCCTGACAATTGTCGGATCGGTGGACATTCAACCAACATGGACTGACTACACCAGTGTGGTGAAGAAGGTTGCGCGCATGAAACCCGACGCCGTAGTTGTACTATCAGCACCTTACAATGGTGGTTTGCTCGTACGTAATGCGGCAGATGCAGGTTTTTCGTGGACTATTGTCGGTACTTCCGAATGGCAGGAAATTGATTTCGTAAAAACTGCTGGTGAAAGCGCACTTGCGTTCCACGAAAGTGTGGTGTTGAGCGCATATGCACACGTCGAGTCGCCTGCCTGGGAGTTCTACCAGAAGGCTGTTAGAGCCTCACCCCAAGCTGAAAAAATAGGTGATGTAGCTAATTCTTACGCAATGCAGTATTACGATTTATTGGTGTTGACTGCTCTGGCAATAGAGAAATCTGGTTCAGTCGATTCCGACAAATGGTCCACTGCTATGCATGCAGTATCTAAAGGTAAAGGGCAAGTAGTTCATAACTATGCACAAGGTATTACTGCACTGCGCGCTGGCAAAGAGATCAACTACAACGGTGTTACAGGCAGCATGGAATATTCCAAAACTGGTGTGGTTTCAGGTCATTTCGGTATATTTAGCTGGTCTGATGGTCAATTGAAAAGAATCAGTGTGGCGGATGGTGATCGTGTCGCTGAACTCAATCAATAGAAAATTCATCAGTCTGATCAAGCAAAAAGTTCACCGTGTATACGGTTGCTTTTCATTCTTGATATCAGACTTCGCACTGACGATAGAACCAAACTTCACGACCATATTATCGGTTTGAACTACTAATGGCAAAACTCACATTTGGTATCCGCTACAAGCTGATGGTGGCATTCGGATCAGTTGTGTCCGGCACATTACTGGCGTGCATGATCGGGGCACTAGCGTTCGATCATGTCGCAACTGCCGTAGATGATATCTCAGGTAAAAGTGTGCCCTTAATGTCTGAATCCATGCAGCTCAGTCAATCAGGAATGACGCTCAGTGCGGTACTACCGATGCTCGCAAATGCCACCTCACAAGAACAACGACAGATGCAGACTGAAAAGGCACAAAGCATGATCAGCAAGATAGCAGCAACGTTGACTGCCGGTTTGGCTGATAATCAGCATGATAGGCCACAAATTAGCCTTGATCAGATCAACAAGCTGTCCGCAGATACACGTGATCTTGATATCGCCGTAGAGCAGCGACTGAAGGCTTCTGCTGGTTTATACCAACTCGTACAAAAAGCCGACCTGAGTCACGCTGGTATCAATGATGACCTAGTGTCGATCATTGAACGAGAGTCGACATTTTTCTTCAAAACCACCGATAACCTGCTCGGTGAAAATCTCGAGATCATCAATTCTTATCTCGATGTACCATTTGAATCGCTATTAGCAGCGCTCAGGATGCAAAGTAACCTGACGAGTCTAGAACATTGGTTGGTCCGTGCCGAGCGTGCAGTCAATCTAGAAAACTCGCAGTTGTCCATTCAAGCCAGCATGGATGCCCTCACTGGACTCTTGTCAGACAGCGAATTAATTGCGCTTGATGATGTAGATAAACCACGTGTTTTTACCGATTCGATTGCGCTGTTAAGGAAAGAACATCAAATTTTGCGCACTGTTCTCGAACAATCTGATAGAGATCTGAATGAGGAGCTATTAGTGTCTACAAACAGCGCGGAAATTGTATTTTCAGTACAGACAAGCATCACTGATGTGTTGACTGAATTTGCCGAAACGCAAGAGTTCCTGTTGATGCTCAATGGCGATGAGTTGCGCAACAGCACTGCCAACACCCTACCCAAACTGTTGAAAAACCGGATAACTATTCAGTCTGATCTGCTTGAGCTGAGAGCAGAAATGAATACCTTAGCTGGCATTATCGGTCAGGTGACTTACGTCAATACACTTGATTCGCTCAATACTTTGCGTACGCGCTTTGAACAAAGCAGCAAGTCAGTGGTGGAGCTGTTAAATAATCTGCAAACTGTTCAGGGCTTGATTGATGTCAATGAACACACCTACAGCCTCCTGCTACTTGCTACACAGGAGGAAGGAATATTTGATCAACGTGAAACTGTGCTGGATGTGGAAGCATCCATCATTGATCTGCAAGGTAGATTATTCTCCGATCAAGCCGAATTTGTTGAGCAACTAGCAGTTCAGGTTCGGCTCAGTCGCGAAGCTGTGGACGATTCGGGTGAGCAACTAATGCAGTTGATTGAAGATAAGCGCTTGCAGCTCATCCTGCTTTCTATAGCTAGCATCGTACTCACAACCATTGTCTATTGGCAAGTGGTACATCGGAGTTTACTGGGTCGTTTGTTGTGCACAATAAGGGCATTGCGTGCCATTGCTAATGGCAACCTCGACGCAAGCACAGAGGTATCTGGTACGGATGAGCTGGGCGAGCTGGCACGTACGGTGGAGGTGTTCCGCAAGAACGCTCAAGAGGCCACGCGCCTGCATACCGAACAACTTGAATCGGCTGCACAAAAGTTGCGTGAAAGTGACGAACGCGAAAACATGTTTAAAGAGCGTGAGGCGTTGGAAAAGCGTGCTGAGCAGCATGTACTGCAACAGAACGCCGCCGAGGAACGAGAACGCCATGCCAAACACTTGCAAGCACGAGTGGATCGACTGCTAGAAACTATCAACGCTATTGCAGATGGCGACCTTGATAGAGTGATTGACATTCAAGGTGACGATGTGGCTGGCCAGATGGGCCACGCACTTGAACGTTTGATTACTGCACTACGCGATACCATGGTCGCGATGTCTTCCAATGCTAATAGTCTGACAAATGCCTCTGACGGATTATCTTCACTGTCTGAAACCATGAGTTCAGTGGTAAAGGGGGCTGTGGCGGATACCACCCGCGCTGCGCAATTGACCAATGAGGTTGATGAAGGTGTCTCCAGAGTTGCCGTTGCCACCGAACAGATGAGCCAGTCAATCAAAGCGATTTCGTGCAGCACTGTGGATGCTGAAAAAGTGGCCTCTGAAGCGGTTGTTTTGTCAAAAAATACCGATACCACCATGAGAAAACTGGCCGAAAGCAGTAGCAGTATTGGTTCTGTGGTCAAGGTCATTACCTCTATTGCAGAGCAAACCAATCTACTAGCATTGAACGCAACCATTGAAGCTGCCAGGGCGGGCGATGCCGGGAAAGGATTTGCCGTCGTAGCCAATGAAGTGAAAGAACTTGCCAAGGGAACAGCTGAAGCTACTCAACAGATCGAATCGAGAATTGCCGAGATACAAGCGAATTCCGAAACAGCAGTAGATGCGATTGAGTCGATCAACAAGATAATTAATTCAATCAGCGAAATTCAGGGGTCAATCACTATTGCAGTTCAGGAGCAGTCAGTCTCTACTCAGGAGATTACTGAGAGTATCGCAAAGACCTCATCAAACACGAATGCAATATCCGGAATCATCGAAAACGTCGCCAACAAGGCAAAGAGAAATCAACAGGCTGTCGAGAAAGTGAATCAGGCATCTACTGAGCTTTCCACTATGGCAGTTGATCTGGAAGGCTTGGTCGCACGCTTTAGGGTAGACAGCATAAATTCTGTCAAGCGAGTTGCCTGACTCGAGTGAATTGAGGTTGCGGTAGGTATTGGTCCAAGCGTAAAACCTCGGGCGACCAATTTATCGCTCGGCGCTGAGTCGCTTCATTTCCAATGCGAAAGACTCATTCACAGCTTTGCCTTCTTACCTATTGACTTTGTTAACGGCATCGCGCTAAGCCCGTGCAGCAATATCGAAAACATCACTGTCATGGAGACACAGGCCAACAGCTCTTCTTCATTTGGAATGTCAAATTCATCCATAATGATAAGAGTAAATAGGATGGAGGCAAGTCCACGAGGGCCAAACCAACCTAAGAACAGCTTTTCACGCACTGACAAAGCTGTACCCCACAGCGATAGGTAAATCGCTGTAATCCGTATGACAGTCAGAAAGGCAAGCCCGAGAAGTACAACACGCCATGACATGTGCTGCAAGCCATCCGGCAACAAAAATGCACCGAAGACAAAGAAAGAGCTCATAGTAAGCAGCTGACCAGCACCTTCCATAAACTCACTAATAAAATGGATGTCGTGACGAAAGGTATTACCAAATACCATGCCCGCGACAAACGCTGCGATAAAACCGTTACCGCCGATATGTTCAGCAAGTACAAACGCCAGAAAAGCCGAGGATATAAACACGACACCGGCTGCAGGTTCTGCCATGGCATTGTTATTCTCAGACCAGTCCATCGCTTTTGCCATGATCCAGCCAATGCCAATACCCGCCAAAGGGCCCAAGGTAAGCTGTAATACCACGCTCATTGCCAAGCCATCGGTACCATGCGCACCAGCGGCACCCGTTGATGCAAGTATTGCCCCCAACAACACGAATGGCAGTGCTAGCCCATCGTTAAGGCCGCTCTCCACATTGATAGTTTGGCTCAGGTGCTTTGGCACATCAGGACTAGACACAACCGCCTGCCCAAGCGCGGCATCGGTGGGCGTCAAAACCGCTGCAGTGAGTAAGGCCAACGCAAACCCCGACGCAGGGCTGACCAGATAGGCCACTAGTGTTCCCAGCGCGATGCTCAACGGCATACCGATAACCAGCATGCGAGTGGGAATTTGCCAGCTCTTACGCAGCAGCTGAAAACGCACATGGCTGGCATCGGTGAACAAAATAAGTACCAAGGTGATCTCAGCTAACAGCCGCTTACCCTCATGGATTACGGCTGGGTCTGAGTTGGCATGCAAAGGCCCCGTTAAAAGATAGCCCAACACCATGAATATGATGGGTAAGGTAAGCACAGTTCTGTCCACCCATTTGCTGAGCAATGAATACACAACAAAGGCTGACAGTAATATTAATAAAATTTCGGCGTGCATTCGGAGCTCTTAAAACTGCGAAGTTTACTACAGTGTTGCATTCAGAATAACTTTGCCATGGCCCCACGACGAATCATTTCACCTCCACTACTGCAGCTCTTACCCTGCTGACTTTGAAACTGGGACACAATATTGGCTGGCTTGTATTGCGCACTAATCAAAAAAGAACGCATGATTGCCAGCATGCTATTCATCACGCAACAACTCGATTTCCACACGTCTGTTGGCTTCGCGTCCCTCTTTAGTACCGTTGTCCGCCACCGATCGTGTTTCACCAAAGGCTCTCACCTCAAGACGGCTTTTTTGAATCCCAGTAGAGATAAGATATCGCGCTACTGCTAATCCGCGTAACTTTGAAAGGGCCATATTAGCGTCTGCATTTCCCTGATCATCAGTATGTGCTGTCAGATGAATTCTGGACTGCCCGTAAGCGTTAAGTAAGCTAAGCACCTGATCAAGTCTTGCTATTGAATTGCTTGTAAGTGTTGCGGAACCACTGAAAAAATTGACTATTTGAAGTATTTCACTCTTTACTTCACATTCCGACTTATCTACAGCAATCCTGTTTTTCGTGCCAGAACAACGATCGATAGAATCCGGTATACGACTCCCATCGCTATCTTCCGGCAATGCTGCCAATAAAGCTACCGGCTCTTGTACTTGATCTTGCTTTACTGGTGCTGAATTGGCTAATGACGCGGCATTCTCCCGCGAACTGGTGTCGCTCTTTTTACGGGTTCCAATACGGTACACCAATGCCAACTGCGTATAGTAGACGTCAGCATCAAACAGTATTGTTTCGGCGCGTAAGGCGAAGCCAGCTTGCGATGCATACTCAGCGCCCAGCCCCAAAACCAGATGTATATCATTATCTTTTTCAAAAGTAATATTATCGCTTGTATCGTTATTCAAATACCCAAGACCTACACGACCAAAGCCTAACAAGCCCTTGCGCTGCTCTCTCTTGGCTTGCGACCCCACATAGGCCAAGGCGCTGATTCCCAACTCCTTGTAAGCTATTTCAGTGTTCTGTGTCAGACCCGCATCACCTAAGTCGGCATAGTGCCCCTCGACACTGAAACGACGCCCCATATCTTTGCCCACCGTGATTTGCACACCGAGTTGGGCTCGATCATTAACGTCAATACCCTGAACTTCACTGGTGTCAGGCTCTAAAAAGCTTCGACCTATACCCGCTCCCACGTAGACACGTTGATCATGGGATTTTTCTGGATTCGAGTGCGCGGCTTCAAGCCTAGGTTCGCTTGTCTCAATCACCTTGTCATTGCTGCGCTGTTCTGCAGCTTGAGCATCTCTACTCTCAGTGACCATCCCACTAATCAATAACAGTGAAAGCACGGCCATGGTGGTCGATTTTTTGCCATCGTTGCGAATCTTCGCATCAACGTTTAAGGGCGATTGCACAGGGAGCCTGTTTCGTCGCAATAACTTCAGTAAAAACGTCGTCAGTATAAGCAGCGGGAATCCGTGGCTAACCGACGGACGATCTATCGAACAGCCTCCCCCCTGAATGCCAGTTCGAATGACACCATCTCCCGGTAATGCCCCTGCCTGCCTTGTTTCCAGGATATCAGCAACATTATTCCCATTCTCATCCGGTAGTGCTCCGAATACTGGGGCTGATCC
This sequence comes from Granulosicoccus sp., assembly GCA_023301725.1. Classification (GTDB taxonomy): domain Bacteria; phylum Pseudomonadota; class Gammaproteobacteria; order Granulosicoccales; family Granulosicoccaceae; genus Granulosicoccus. The sequence goes on from JALZUD010000015.1 coordinate 11,608, forward strand.
GTCGTCCTGAAACAAATCAACAAGACCATCGCCGTTAGCGTCCGCATCATATGTATCAACAATGCCATCCCCATCTGCATCAAAGCCTGACGCAAAATCAATGTCTGCAAAGTCAACAATGCTATCTCCATCCACGTCTGCACCAACCCTAAAACTGATATCAACACTGTCTGGAATATTATCTTCATCGCTATCTAACATGGCATCTACTACACCGTCCTCGTTGGCATCTGGTAGGTTGCCAAAGACATCTTTGAAATCGCCACTTCGTCCTTCAACTGAATCGACCAACCCATCACTATCAGTATCGATAACCAAGTGATTCGGACTTCCATCCATATCAGTATCAAGTGGAATTAAGGTCGGTGAATCATGATACCCATCGCCATCCATATCAATAAACCCATCAATCACACCATCTCGATCACGGTCAAAATTCTCACCTCGCGACTCTAGCGTATCGCTCAGGGTGTCGTTCTCAGAGTCTTTATCTAGAAAATCAGCAATTCCATCACCATCGGAATCAAGCACTGCCAATGGCGTTAGCGAACTATTCCCAGCTTCCAACGCATCGCTTAGACCATCGTTATCAGAATCGAGATCGAGACTATCATTGACGCCATCACCATCCGTGTCAACCTGACCTTCTATAAGATCAGGTATGCCGTCGTTATCCGAATCTGGATCACGATTGTTTGGTAGACCATCTGAGTCGGTGTCGATGTTTGAGGACTCATCACCATCCGGTATGCCATCGTTATCAGAATCGGTATCGATTCGGTCAGGCAGCCCATCAGAGTCTGTATCTGTGACCGGACCATCAGGAACTTCAGCACTGTCGGCAATACCATCACCGTCTGCATCAGTGTTAACGTAGTCTGGCGCGCTATCCGTGTCTGTGTTTACTGGGTTATTACCATCAGAACCAGCTTCGATACTGTCGCTCACTGTGTCGTTGTCTGAATCAAGATCACGAAAATCCGCCAGCCCATCCCCATCGGTGTTCAAGGGTGCATCATCAGTGTCAGAGATTCCGTCAGCGTTGCGATCGATTTCACCACTATCGGCCATGGTCTCAAGTGAGTCAACCAAACCATTAGTACCGACGTCACTATCGAGCCGGCCATCGCCGTCAATATCCGGTTGACCCGATCCAGATTCGACAACATCCGGAATGCCATCATCATCACTATCCAGATCTAGGCGATCAGGCATCAAATCATCGTCAGTGTTAACGGTTGACTCCTCGACGTCTGTAATACCGTCGTTATCCGAATCAAGATCTCTGAAGTCAGCAAGGCCATCACTATCAGTGTCGCTAGGGTCGTTAAAATCGCCGCCTGCTTCTAGCGCGTCTGCAATACCATCATTGTCCGAATCTAACTCCAGATAGTCAGCAGTACCGTCGTTGTCACTATCGCTAGGGTCTGTAGGATCTGCTCCCGCTTCAAGCGCATCAAGAAGTCCATCGTTATCACTATCGGTGTCACGAAAGTCGGCAAGTGCATCACCATCTGAACTCGAAGGGTTACTCGGGTCCGCTCCAGCTTCTACTGCATCGGGTATTCCGTCTTCATCAGAATCTGTATCCAGGTAGTCTGCTATTCCGTCTGCATCTGCATCGTTATAGACATTATGAAGTTCAATGTTATCGAGTAAGAAATCATTACCTCTACTGCCTATCTGAGTGGAAGCCAGTTCAATGGACACATCTCCGGCCGGAGCAATGAAATAAAATGAATAACGCTCCCACGGCACAACGCCGGGTCCGGGCTCAAGCGGGCCAGTCGTAAAAACAGTAGCCCCGTTTAATATTACGTCCACCTCATTTGGCACACCACCTTCACTGTTGGCGGCCCAGAAAGCGTATTCGTATTCTCGCCCCTCCAGAAGATTATTTAGTGTGGTCTTCAGGACGGGAGTACTTTCATCTGGGTCAGAGGCAAAGAAACGCCCCTTGACACCGTAAAGCGGATCTATAGCCGGAGTGAATTGAGCGCTATTTCTTGGACGAACCGCATTGGCAACATAGCCGTAGTCACCAAATCCAATGCTAGAAAATTCAGCAAAATTCCCACCGGCTACAGCGCCCGGATAAGGATTTACGCTTGGCGACTGATCTTCATCCCCAGATTCAAAACCGAAGGTGCCACCATCATAAGGTAGGAATAGATTTTCGCCAGCAATTGCCCTGCTACCAGTGCCAAACTGCTCATCGACATCAGGTATGCCATCACCATCATCGTCAGTATCAATGTCGTCATCGACGCCATCATTGTCACTATCGTTGTCTATGTAATCTGCTACAGAATCACCATCGACATCTGACTCACCCTCTAAGATATCCAGAAAGCCATCGTTGTCGCTATCAATATCTTCGCTATTGGCTACACCATCACCATCGGTGTCACAGAGGCCACCCACCGAGGGAGTTGCACAGGCTGCATCCTCTGTGCTGTCTAGTATGCCGTCGTTGTCGATATCGCCAGGTACAGCATGAGCTAAACCACAGGAAACCAACAGCGTAAAAACCGCGACGTTTTTAATGGATTGGCGGCTTGTATTATCTATACAGCAATGAGAAATGACATCCTTTTGCATCTGCAATACTCGCTTAAATTCCATATTTTGCGTGAATCACAAAAATGGTTGCGCTGAGGATGCGCTGAAAATGAAGCTAATGCAAAATTTAGACCACAACAGCGTCTAAATTGGCTTGGAACTTACCAGATTATTACAATTTTCTAAATCAAGCGAAAACTCATAATGCAAGTGTGTATTTTTGCAAGTAATTGAAAAAAGTTCATTGCTGTAAACCTATTTACGCATTTGACCAATAGCTAGTCACTCTCCCCTGCACTTCAACACCACCATCGCACAACCAACGATAAACATCGCAGCAAATCCACTAATCGCTGCAGCCGAACGTTGACCACCATTAATCTCCAGCACGTTGATTACTATACCGGCCAGCGGCACAATAATCATCAGACCAAGCATCATGTCGGACATGCCGCGAATACGTCTATGCAATATCACACGCATTGAATGCCGACGACCAGTTGCCACACGCTGCGTGCAAAGTTCGACAACCGGTTTACGGTACAAGAGATGGCCCTTCCGGTAGGCTGGTATCAGTGGAGCTGCCGTAAGTAAGGCACCGAGAATGGGAAACAGATTATCGTCTCTTTCCATGAAATCAATCAAAGGCTGCCATTCAACCCAGAAGGTACCAATCACTAGCACCGCCACGGTAAGTACAACCAAGCCGATCAGCCACAAGATCTGGAACCTCGTACGCTGCTGCACAAATAAAGTGAATTCTGCAACATAGGCGTCTCGCTGTTCCACTGTGCAGGCAACGCCGTCGCCATAGTCATCACTAAAGAAGCGATAGGCTTCACCGTTGGGGTCACTCTGGAACCGGCTAGCGTAGGAGGCCACAAGGTTTTCTGTGGCGGCAGTTGTTAGGATGTACACAGTGCTTAACTCGGATTTTTGTACAAGATAGGCGATGTAGCTTGTTACTGAACAATAGCTGAGTCGTGGCATGATCAGGCGATCACAGAACTTGCCGGATCGTCTGCAATGTCCGTTAACCAGCGAAGAGACAAAACTACTCGGCAAACCCCACCAAGTGTTTATATTTTTATGAGTTTATGATTTACTAAAAGCGACATATTTTTTTTTGGCGCTTTTAGGTATGAAAAAATTGCTATTGATATCGGTGTTGGCCTTCCCGTGCTCTGCATTGGCAGAGTGGATTGAATTTTCTACAAGGCCAAACGGTGATGTCTTTTTTTTCGACAACACAAGAATAGAAAAGAATGGCGACGAAATTAGAGTGTGGACCAGGGTTAGATACAAGACGTCAGTTATGGCTGCATCGAGTTACCAGAGTCTTCTAAGGTTAGACTGCTCTGAATTTTCAGAAACTGTATTACAAAGTACTTTTTTTACTGATAGAAACTGGGCTAAACCCGCTATGGCAACCAACACTAACGCCAAATCGACGAAATCTGTACAAAAAAACTCAGCCACTGAGCGGCTTATTGCTATTTTATGTGAGGACTAGTTCGGCACACAGCACAAAGAAAACTCGCGCTACTCTCATAGCGCGAGTGTTGTGACTACTTCGATTATTTACTAGTAGCCTAATACTGAGCTGTTGCACTAATTTTGTATATTATTCCGTCATCAACAGTGGCGTACAACGCGCTGTCAGGCCCCATGACCAAACCGCGATATCTTGTTGTAATTCCAGTTGGCATTATGATTGCGCCCTTTATTGATTGTCCATCATCAGCAAGATCGTATACATCAATACGCGATCCCGGCGGGGTGTTTCCAAAACCGATACCCATGATGCCCACACTTAATCTTCCCTCATAAATACCCCAATTGCTACCTGTCAAGAATGCAGCAGAGCTGGTGCCTTGAGAAAACCCATGATTATTCCAGGAAGGAGGCATCAAATCTTCAAAACGTGTGTCGCTCATAGGGGTATATGCTGCTCGAATTGCAGGATCCATGGCATCCAATTGATTCGGTTCGTAGCCGCAGTACTCGTCTGGGCACTCAGCTCGTCCACCTGTTAATTGTGCAGGATCCCAACCCGCATTGCCGCCATTAACCAGCGCGGTAATTTCATCGCTATGCCATGGTCCATGCTCTGCGGTAAACGCTCTTCCATCACTTGGGCGAAAATCTATGCCTTGCACATTTCTATGCCCATAGGTGTAGATGCGCTTGTCAAACCCTTCAGGTGGGTTGTTATCAGGATGCGCGTTTCCGTCCCCGTCTACTCGAAGTATTTTACCGCAAAGCAACTGGCCATCCTGAGGGCAAATGCCTCTATGTCGATCACCACCAGTGACCCAGAGGTGCCCTTCAGGTCCAATGCGCAACCTGCCACCATTGTGAGCACCGGGCCCACCAAAAGGTTGATCTGACTCGAACGGCTTGTATTGAATATCCGTGATGATATCTGTGCGATCTGAAACACTCTTAAGGTCATCGCTGACCTTAAATTTCATCACAATATTGCCATCGCACTTTTCGAAATTGGTCTTACAACCGTCTCCATAATATTTGGTGGAAGAAGAGTAGAGATACAACGTGCGGTTCTCTGCAAAATTGGCGTCAGCAGCAACACCTAAAACACCTGCTTGTCCGTCACAGAAGAGATCTTCTCCTAAGTCAGCATAGCCACTGGAACCCTTAGCTCCGTACAGCGCATTCACCTCACCAGAGCTATCTCGTACTGAAAGACCTTTGCACTTTTCGGTATAGAATAGAGTGCCGTCAGGCAAGAAAGCCATGCCCCATGGACTTTCTAGTCCAGACATAAACTCCGTCGTTTCAATGAAGGGAACGTTCATTCCCCTACTATGAGAATCGGCATGCGCATTCGGAATTACTACGGACACTAAAAGCGCGGACGCAAATATCGTGGTCTTCCTGTATCTATTCATTTCTCTCTCCTCGAGGTGTAGTCAGTACTTATTTCAGTTGGTTGCTTCCTTTAAATACACTGCTAAGTTTGCGATATCTTCATCGGTCAATGGCCTAGCCATCATAATCATCAAGGACGAATTAGATCCAATCTTGATTCCATCTCTGTAAGTTTCTAGTCGTGATTTCGTGTATGAAAGTTCATTGCCGGATACTTTTGGAAAGCTTGCTACCCCTTTACCTGCAGCGCCATGACAATTAACACAGGTTTGATTATATCTCTCCTCTCCTAATTCAAAATCCCCAATTAGGGCATCGTCTCCTGCCGATACAACATCTTCCGCCTGCGTGTCAGTATTTTCGTTCTGTTTATCAGCGCTGATCGCTTGACTGAAAAAGCCTACGAGAAGAAGTGACATGAATAGAGTTCTGGATTGTCTACCTATCATGATTTGGATCCATAGCGTAAAAGTCCATGATCAAAAATAATATACAGAGTAAATTTGCTGGTAGCAATATGAATTTGGACTTTACTTCGGGGGAGCAACTCGATTCACGGTGACAGTCAAAGGCCTGTTATACATTCGTAATCTTTCTCACAGCATCGAAAAATACATCAATTTGCACAATAACTCTGCGTTGATCATTTCTTCATACCCACAAGATTTTTCTGACAACATCTGTCGAAAGATATCTTCTTCGATGAAGTACTTATTGTTGGCTTTGTTTTAAAACGCAATAGGTTCTACGTAGCACCCTCACACTAATTGAACCTGTCAGGTTTACGTCGCTAAAACATAAATACACCTAGTCTGATATCAGCTGCATGCGAAAATCAGAATTTGGTGAATTCCTAAGACACCTGACTATTTGTTCGCTATTACTTCAGTGGGCTTCTACCAATTAATCCCAGCGCCCAGACTGTCATCAATGAATTCGCAATCCGAGCCGAACAATGTAAGAAGTGGCGCTGCCTTAAAAGGACTACTGGTGATTTCCTCTAACGCATTGAAAAAATCTAGGTGTGCTTTCAAAAAAAGGGTTTGTTATGTTTACACCAACATCTAACTGACGGGCATACACAGCATGCTGCCTTTCGGCGTCGTCAATGCTAACGATCAAAGACGATACTTTTTGTCGATCTAGTTACTCTCAGCAATGCTGCATTTGCAACTCAGACTCATCATAAGTTTCGTATTGGACATACCTTATTAATGCAAGTGTGGACTATTATTGCTCTGCTCTAGGACTGTAATTTTTGTATCCAGAAGCAACGCCGCTATTCATCCGAAGGAAAGCGTTTGAAAACTCAATCTGTGTCAACGCCGCCTTTCGCTCTAGGCCCGACGTCTCCAGCATTCAGCGACGTTGCAATATAACAAGACAAGGTACACTGGATTTCTGATCCATCATATCGCACACAATAAGGCCATCATGCTTCGCCCATTCATTCAACAACTAGGTTTAAAGACGCAATCAGCTAGCTGGGGGGTGGGATTCATGATGGCTGGCATGGTCATCGTGCCCATCATGGATGCCATTGCCAAGGTGCTGGGTGACACTCTCTCACCCATGCAGATTACCTGGGCGCGCTTCGCTTTTCAGTTTGTGTTCATGGGGGCAGCCATTCTGCTTACTCTCAGTCCTTCTGCATTGATATCACAGCGTCCATTCATACACAGTGTTCGAGGCATCTTACTGGCCATTGCCACCACGTTCTTTTTCTTTTCACTACTCTATCTGCCATTGGCAGATGCCATCGCTATCTTCTTTGTGCAGCCGATGATCCTCACAGTACTTTCAGCTCTGGTACTGCGCGAACATATTGGCTGGCACAGGCGCACAGCGGTTCTGATGGGATTTATTGGCGCACTGCTCATTATCAGACCCGGCACTGATTCATTTACTCTAGCCTCTTTATTGCCCCTGGCTGCAGCTGTGTTTTTTGCTTCATACATCACACTGACTCGCAAGGTTGCCAACGTCGACCACCCACTTACCATGCAGTTCAGCTCAGCTTTAAGCGCTGCAATTGTTATGACTATCGCGTTGCTTGTGGGGAATTTTTCAGACTATGCCTTGTTTCAGCCACGCATGCCCAATGCAACTGAGTGGCTACTTCTTGCCGGGGTGGGCGTTATTGCGGCGGTGGGCCACCTCATGGTGGTTATTGCCTTAAATCGAGCGCCAGCCTCATTGCTGGCACCCTTCAGTTACATAGAAATAGTCTCCGCGACAGCCCTTGGCTGGGTAGTATTCAACGACTGGCCCGACAAAATGACATGGCTAGGTATTAGTGTCATTGTGGCTAGTGGCATGTACGTGTTGTTTCGCGAACAACAGATAAGCAAAGCACAAACAAAGGGTGTTAACAACACTCGTACATAGCAGAATTCACTGTCGCCTGTCGCCACGGATAGTAATACGACTCCTAGCGTTTTGAAGACTGCGTTGTGATTAATCAGACTTTACTAATGGAGCCTGTAAACCAGTGCCGACCAGACTAGTGACGCAGCGCACGAGCTGGACGCCATATCTACGACATTGGAAGATCTTGTCAATCGCTTTACCATCGCTGATACCCAAACCAGTGTGCGTGCGGCTAGCGCCACAGGGCCATCAACTAGTTGAAGGATTAAGGCTGCTAGCCAATAAAAGTCACACCTGTTTTTAACTGAGCATAAAGAGTTGTAATGCAACACGCCACGTCAGGTGTTTGCACGAGGCGGTAGCCATCGGTCTGGAGTTAAAAAACCTACTCGCGAACTTCAAGCATCTGCGCGATGTTCGAGGCTATCTTATTAAGCTCTGGTATCAGCTCGTCATGCAATAATTGCTGGAAAGTGTTGGTAAGGATGTCAGGCAGGGTGCCTAATTCGTTTAAGCGATTAATTAAAAACACACTGCGCGAAAGTCCTGCAAAGGGCAGTGGATAAATATCCACTTCATCGAGAAACCGGCTCGCGTCAAGAATGCTGAGCGGGGTAGCCAGCGTCCAGCCTCCGGTCTTGGCAACGGTAGCCACTACAGATCGGGTAGTTTCAAACGAATATCGTCGTGCCACATCCAGTCGAATGCGCTTCAGATGCGTGACCACCAAGTGCCCGATCGGCATAGCTTCAGAATATTGCACCAGTGGCAGAGATGTCAGCTGTTCGTGCCAGTCTTTAGATGCGTCGTAACAACCTTTGGCAACCACCAGCACAAAATGCTCGCGAAAGAGTTCCTGTATCTGAAACTTTGCAATGTCGGCAGGGATGCTCGCAGTGACAGCGATGTCGGCGTCTCGAGCCATCATGCGCGCGGTTACCTCATCTGAACGGCCCGAAAACGTGCAGATGTAGCTCTGCGGTAGTTTTGTTTGCAGAGCGGTGGCGATAACCGGTGTGATAGAGGCATCCAGATCATCAATAATGGCGAAGTTGAGCACTGGCAAGCTGTTGGCATGATTGTCAGCAAGAGCCGCTTCTGCTTCAGTTACCATTGATGCAATACGGTGCGCGTGCAGACTGAGAACCTGGCCTGCCGGTGTCAGGGCTACCGGTTTTTGCTGTCGGTCAAATAGCGTAATGCCTACACTTTGCTCAAGTGTGGTGATGTGCTGAGACACGCTCAATTTACTCATTCCAAGATTCTTTGCAGCCCCCGCTACTGATTTTGCCTCCTCTAGAGCAATGAAGATGCGCAATCCGCGTAAAGTGAGCCGGTCTGTGGAATTCATCGTGGTTCAGGGCTTCCTATATAAGGCGTGGGCATTTGATCAATAACCACAGACGGCGTTCGAGTGCCCTTGAGTGTTAGCTGTTCGGAAACATTGAATATGTCGTTCTAAATAGTCGAACTAGTAACTCAGTGCTTTGAGAGTCTGTTCGTTTTGAGTATAACTTAAGGCCTCATCAGCTGGAATTCGTCTCTATGAAAAGTCAAACTCGCGCCGTAGTCATCGGGGGCGGCATCGCCGGTTGCTCTACCATCTATCACCTTACCCAAGAGGGCTGGACGGACGTGGTGCTGCTGGAGCGCGACGAGCTCACATCCGGCACCACCTGGCATTCAGCAGCTCAGGTGACCAATTTCGGTGGTAACCAGACCATGGTGGGTCTGAAGACGCATTCCATCAAGCTGTACAAGGAACTGGCCGATGATCCTGAGTACCCTATTAATTACCACCATGCAGACGGTGGCATACGTCTGGCCAACACCAAGGAGCAAATGGAAGGGTATCGCCACTTTGCCAGTATGGCCAAGGGTATGGGGGTTGAATTTGAAATTATCGACGCTGAAGAGTGCGCGCGACGCCACCCACTGCTGTCGACTGAAAATTTGCTGGGTGGGCTATGGGACCCAATGGACGGTGACATCGATCCCGCACAGTTGTGTCAAGCCCTGGCTCGTCGTGCACGTAACGCGGGTGCAAAAATTTATCGCAATACGCCGGTCACGAATCTGACCCAGCACAAAGATGGCAGCTGGACGGTTCATACCGACAGCGGTGACATCCAGTGCGAGGTGGTGGTTAATGCTTGTGGGTACCGAGTGAATGAGGTGGGCGCGATGATGGGTGTGCACCATCCCGTAACTTCGATGGAGCATCAGTACTTTGTTACTGAAGCCATTTCGGAAATTGAAGCCGCGGATCATCGCATGCCACTACTGCGTTGCCCCATCAGTGATTACTATTGCCGCCAGGAGAAGAACGGTTTATTGGTGGGGTTTTATGAGCAAGATTGTAAAACCTGGGGTATGGACGGCATTGACCCGAACTTTGTCAACGCCCTTTGTCCAGACGATATGGACCGCGTCATGGATGTATTGGAAGGTGCGTTTGCACGTATGCCCGCACTGGCAGAGGTGGGCGTTCACTCCATCGTCAATGGGCCGATCACCTACACCATCGATGGTGCGCCACTGGTAGGCCCCATTCCCGGCAAACGTAACGCGTATTGCATTATTGGCTTACGGGCAGGTCTTGGCGAAGGCGGCGGGCACGGTTGGTTACTGGCGCAACAGATCGTACACGGTGAGGCCTGCTACGACACCTGGTGTATTGATCCACGTCGCTTTACCGGACATGCCAACGTCGAATTAACCGCACTCAAAGCGATTGAAGATTATCAGAACGAATTTCGTTTTCACTACCCGCACGAATTTCGTCCAGCTGGCCGTTCAGCCAAGACCACGCCTATCACCCCCATTCTGGCGGCAGAAGGTGCCGAGTTTGGTGTAGTAAACGGCTGGGAACGTGCTGCCTACTTCAAGCCTACCGAAGACTTCACAGAATCTCACAGCTTTCGTTTTAACGAAGCTTTTGATGTAGTGGGCAATGAAATCAAGTCCCTGCAATCGGGCGTTGGCATGACGGAAGTTAATGGATTTAATCGATTTGAAATCACAGGCACTGGTGTGCACGATTGGCTCGATACTCTGGTGTGCAGCCGGGTTCCTCGTAAGGTAGGAAAAATAGGCTTAACGTACCTACTCAATGAACATGGTAACGTTAAAGGTGAGGCCACCCTTGCCAACCTTGAGGAGAATCGGGTGTGGTACGGCTCAGCCGCAGCGTCTGAATTTCATGACATGGACTGGTTGAATAAATGGTTGCCAGAGGATGGATCGATACAGGTTCGTTCGCTAACCAACGACTGGACTATTCTGGTTATAGCAGGACCCAAATCACGTGATGTGCTCTGCGCAGTTGCTCGGGGGGATTGGTCGAAAGAGGCATTGCCTTGGTTGTCGGCGCGCGAGGCTTATATTGGTTTTGTTCAGGCTGTGGTCATGTCAGTGAGCTTTTCAGGTGAACTGGCGTACGAAATCCATGTGCCAAATGCCCAGCTGTATGCCGCTTACACTGCACTAAAAGAAGCGGGTAAAGCGCACGGCATGACGATGTTTGGCAGCCGGGCTGTAGAATCGATGCGTCTGGAAAAAGGCTATCGTCATTGGAAAGCCGACCTGATTACCGAGTTTGATCCGCTGGAAAGTAACCTTGATCGGTTCGTCTTGCTCGACAAGCCAGAATTTGTTGGAAAACAGGCCTTGCTTGAGCATCAAAAGGCAGGGCCGAGACGCAAGTTTGTCACCTTGATCGTAGACTGTACCCACGCACCGGCACACGCCGGGGACAGCATAGTCACTGCTGATGGTACGTGTATCGGCACCATCACCTCTGGCGACTGGGGATACCGTGTGGGCAAGAATATAGCCATGGGTTTTATCGATGTGGGCTATGACACCACGGGTACCGAGCTGTTTGTTGAAGTTATCGGCGAGGCGTTTGCCTCAACCGTAGTCGATCCCGACCTCTATGATCCTCAATATAAACTGGTTCGAGGTTAACAACAGTCGCGCATAGCAGTGTTCACTGCCAATTATCGCTAAAGATAGTAATACGACTCCTGGCGTTTTGAAGACTGCGTTGTAATTAATCAGACTTTACTAATGTTCAGCACTAGCACTCATCTCACGATCTAATAGCGCCTCTACCGCTTGGTGAGGGCTAACACCTTCAACCACCACTCGGTATATCTGCTCAATAATAGGCATGTGTACATCTAGCTTTTGCGCTTGTTCATAAACCGCACGCGCAGCACCAATACCCTCAACCACTTGGCCAATTTCTGCAGACGCCTCGTCAATTGACTTACCTGACGCCAAGGCAAGCCCCATACGGCGGTTGCGTGATTGATTGTCAGTACAGGTTAAAACAAGATCACCCATACCCGCTAACCCGACAAAGGTTTCCTTTTGCGCACCCAGAGCTAAACCTAGGCGCGACAACTCACGCAAGCCACGATTGATTAAGGCGATGCGAGCATTCGCGCCAAAACCTAAACCGTCAGATAAACCTGCGCCAATAGCCAAGGCATTTTTTACCGCCCCACCTATCTCTACACCCACCATATCTGAAGATGTATAGGCAATGAAGTTCTTGGTGCGTAATGCATTGGCCATGTTGACTGCCCATTGCTCGTCAGACGCTGCCACCGTGATAGCTGTAGGCAGCCCCGCTCCAACCTCCAGGGCAAACGTTGGGCCCGACAAAACTGCAATTTTCTTACACACTGGAATGACTTGCATGGCAACCTGATGTGGCAACAAACCTGTGTCTAATTCAAAGCCTTTGGTGGCCCAAGCCAGTTCGAGAGTCTGTGCACGACTCCCCATACTTTGCCGTATATCGTCAAGAACGGATCTGAATGCGTGACTGGGTACCGAAACCAATATTCTTGGACTGAAGTTTGTCTTCGAATCTGCATTGACTTCCGAATCCGCACTTAAATCTACACGTGAATCCGTACTGATAACCCCAACAACGACCACACTACCGTCCACTTCACTATCCGATCGATACCCCGCTTCAGCGTAATCCCGCATAGCCTCACTCCAAGTCTTACACACGAGCAGATTGTCAGGAAACGACGACCCCGGCAGGTACCTTTCATTACAACGCTCGGAAGCCAAACGCTGCATCTGTGATTCATCCCGCCCCCACAACTTTACTGGGTTGCCAGCTCGAGCTAACTGAATAGCCAGCGCCGTGCCCCAAGAACCCGCGCCGATAACCAATATGGGATTATTGTTTTGCATTTGCTTTTTTGCTTGCTTATTCAATGGCCATGTTGCTCTAGTTTCAAGGCACCAGTTTGTACTGCCCACTGGCGTGCATAATGCCCGTCTGTTATCTGCAACAGTTCTTGGTGAGTACCGCGCTCTACAATATCTCCATGCTCAAGCACGACAATTTCATCAGCGCTTACAATAGTGCTGAGTCTATGCGCCACAACCAACACCGTTCGTTGTTTAGAGACCACTGCCAGTGAACGCTGAATGGCAGCTTCTGTTTCATTATCAACAGCGCTGGTGGCTTCATCAAGAATCAATATAGGCGGATTTTTAATGATGGCGCGCGCCAAGGATAGACGCTGACGTTGCCCACCCGAAAGTTTGATGCCACGCTCGCCTACCAGAGTGTCAAAGCCCTGTGGTAAGTCATCAATGAATTCAAAAGCTTCAGCCGCGCGCGCGGCCTCTAGAATTTCATGATCGTTAGCATCCGGCTTACCATAGGCAATGTTGTCTCTAATACTGCCTTCAAACAAAAACACGTCCTGGCTGACAAGGCCAATACTGGAACGCAAGCTGTGCAGCGACAACTCTTCTATTGCTACATCATTAATACGTATTGATCCTGCATTCACAGGATAAAACCGTAACAGCAGTTTAATCAACGTTGATTTACCAGAACCCGTGGTTCCAACCAGAGCCACCGTACTACCGGCAACAATGTTTAGGTCTATCTTGTTAACACCACTTTGCGAATCAGGATAGTGGAATTTGACTGATTCAAACTGCACAGAGCCCGACTGCCCCTCTGGCACAGTGGCATCGCCTGTATCTCGCACATCAGTGTCGGTTTCTATCAGTTTAAGTATGCGGCGTGTGCTCGCCATGGCTCTTTCGTACAAGTCAACAGTTTGGGCTAGTCGCGTAAGAGGCCAAAGCAGTCGCTGAGTCAGAAACACCAGCATGCCGTAAGCGCCCACATTCAAACTGCCATCGAGTGCTTTCAATCCGCCAAGAATAAACGTGGCCATGAATCCTGCAAGAATAGCCATCCTGATGAGCGGCACAAACGCTGAGCTAATTCGAATAGCACGGCGATTAGCTTGCACATACTGATCACTCACCGCAGATAAACGCGCACTTTCGCGTGATTCTGACGTGAACGATTTAATGGTAGACATGCCACCAATGTTGTTGCTTAAACGCGAAGAAAGCTCCCCCACCCTTTCACGCACTTGCGCATACAACGGAGTTGCACGCCGCATAAAATAAAATGCTCCCCAAACAACCACTGGAATAGGAGCAATAGCTAATAAGGCAATACTGGGAGATATGTAGAAAAATACACCACCTACTAGTGTGACGCTAACAAACACTTGTAGAAAGTCGTTGGCACCACCATCGAGAAATCGCTCAAGCTGATTAACATCATCATTGAGGATGGAGGTGAGTTCCCCTGAGCTACGTGATTCGAAAAACCCCATGTCCTGTCGTTGTACTTGATTGTAGGCATCCAGGCGCAGATCAGCCTGCAGGTCTTGTGCAAGATTGCGCCATAAAATCAGATACAAATACTGAAACAACGACTCCCCAGCCCAGATCAACAGCGTTAAAAACGCCAGCATGTATATTTGAGCCTGAGGTGTGGAGAACCCTAAGCTTGCAAGGAAACTCTCTTGCTGATTGACCACCACATCAATCGCTATGCCGATGAGAATCTCCGGCATGATATCGAACAAGGTGTTTAGTGCAGAACAGGTACTGGCAAGAATAATGCGCCGGCGATAGCCACGTGCATAGCGCAACAAATGTAGAAGGGCCCCAAAACTTGTTGCAGCGTCACTCATGAGATTGTTTCAGGCAAAAAAAGAGGCGGACTAGCATTATGCCAGCCTGCCTCGTACTCTATCAGTAAGCTATGAGCAACGCCCTTGTGCTTGACGTTACAAGAGGGGCTAAATCTTGAGCGGCTTGGAATTTAAACCAACCACGGCTCTTATCAGAACCGCAGACCTCTCAGGTTAAACCGAGACCTCTATTTCAGGGCATCCCAACTTCTTTGGATCTCAGTAGCAACTTCCTTAGCATCCGCACCACCTGCATAGTCAACCATGCCAGTCCAGAATGAACCCGCTCCAACGCCACCAGGCATTAAATCAGAGCCATCAAAACGGAATGTGGTTGCGTTAAGCAGAATCTCATTCATTTGCGCTGTTGCCGCATCACTGAACAGATCCGTGTTCACGCCTTTGTGAGGCGTGAGAAAGCTGGACTGCGCCATGTACAGCTCATGGGCGATAGGCGTTTGCAGCCACTCCATGAAAACCTGCGCCGCTTCGTTATCGTCAGTGATGGTAAACAACGTGCCTGCACCCAGAACTGGCTTGCCTAAGTCCTTATCAGCATAAGCTGGGAAGTAGAAAAAATCAGCGTCAGCACCCACTTCTGTACCTTCAGGAAAGAACGCAGGAATGAATGAAGCCTGACGATGCATGTAGCACTGAGGCGGTGAGCTGAACAAACCCTTGGGGCTGTCACGGAAATCAGTGGTGGCAACGGCACCTGCACCACCAGAGACAAAGTCATCGTTGCGCGCAAAGTACCCAAACTCTTCAATAGCGGCAACAACCTTCGGGTCATCAAACGACATTTCGTTAGACACCCACGCATCGTAGTCTTCAGGAGATTGCGTGCGCAGCATGAGATCTTCTACCCAATCTGTTGCAGGCCAGCCAGTAGCGCCACCAGAACCTAACCCGATACACCAAGGTGTATCTCCATCAGCCACGATTTGATCGGTCAATGATTTCAGCTCTTCCATCGTTTCTGGTATTTCGTATCCCGCGTCTTCAAACGTCTCTGGCACGTACCAAACGATGGACTTAAGATCGACTTTATAGAAGAAGCCATAAAGCCCTTCCTCACCATCAGCACCAGCCATGCTGCCAAGATCTACCCACGATTGTCCAGCTGCGTAGTTCTCCAATAAGAACGCCTCTGTTGAGTCAGGCAGCGGCGACAGAAAACCTTGTGATGCAAAGTTTGCTGCTAAACCCGGTTGAGGAAAGACGGCAATGTTTGGAGCAGAGCCCGCTGTTACATCAATAAGGATTTGTTGCTCGAAGCTATCAGAGCCTGTGTAGCTAACGCTGGCACCGGTTGCAGCCTCAAAATAGCCAATCATGTTGACGACAAATTCCTGATCAGACAACCATGGACCAAAAATGGTTAATTCTTGACCACTCAGGTCATTTCCTTCAGCAAAGCTGTTGTAGCTTTCCCAGTTAAACTCGCCCTCGCCAATAGGAAAAAGTAATTCATCTTGTGCCTGCACGGAACTGATTGACAGAGCAACTAGCGCTGCCAAAGTAGACACTTTACATGCCATGCCATTTTTATTAGAACTCATAGTGGTGTTCTCTCCAAGTACTCAACAATTGTGGTGGTGTTTCAGTCAATCAAATAGTGAGCAAACTGAAATTTATCATTCCTTTTCCTTCCCTCAGCTCAGCGATAGCTGAGGGCTAAGTGACTGATACTAAACCTGAATGCTACGGGTGTCAAAAAAGTTCAAGATTTGTTGACTATGATTTACCACTCGTGAATACTGAAAATGTAAGGTCTTGCAGGCCTTTCTGCAGCCAGCTTAATTAGGCTGTATTGTCTACCTGTGCTCTGCACGTCTGGGCAACGCAACAATCAAATCAGGGAACCCGATGCACCCAGCCTTTCAAGCTGTACTGACTATTGTGATAGGCGTGGGAGGCTGCGTAGGCTACTTCTACTTCTCCAATCAATTCCTTGACAAGGTGTTGTTTCCCGCGAAAGGCGCTAATGCTGCGCGCAACATCACGCGCGCCAACATCTTACGGCCCTGGCTGTTTCTGTTTCCAGCACTGGCAGCTCTTGGGATATATCTTGCCTACCCAGTGTTCGAAACTCTTCGCTTATCACTTAGTGAAAGGCTGCCAGGCAATCAGTCGCAATACGTGGGTTTTGACAATTATCAACAAATGTTCACTGAACCCAAATTCTGGGAAGCACTGACGAACAATTTACTGTGGCTATTGGTTGTGCCCGCGCTATCAACTGCATTCGGACTACTAGCAGCGCAACTATCAGACAGAGTGCGTTGGGGCAACATAGCCAAGTCGTTTATCTTTATGCCGATGGCTATCTCATTTGTGGGGGCGGCGGTCATCTGGAAGCTTATTTACGACACACGACCCGTCGAGCAGGAACAAATTGGCGTGCTAAACGCCCTCTATCTCTTTTTTGGTGGCGATCAACCCATCACCTGGCTGACACAGATTCCTACTAACAGCTTTCTACTGATGCTCGTCTTGGTGTGGATTCAAACGGGCTTTGCCATGGTGATTCTGTCTGCCGCGTTGCGTGGTGTTCCAGAAGAGACAATAGAAGCTGCCATTGTTGATGGGGCCAACCCTTTTCAGGTCTTTTTCAAAATCAAAGTGCCACAAATCAAGAACACTATTGTGGTTGTCTGGACCACTATCACTATAGTAGTGCTCAAGGTGTTTGATATTGTGTTTGCCATGACCAACGGTCAATGGGAAACACAGGTTCTTGCCAACTACATGTACGACAAGATGTTTCGAGCACAAGACTGGGGGGTTGGCTCTGCAAGCGCTATGATCATCATGCTACTGGTCTCCCCCATCCTTGTCTGGAATGTATACAACGCGCGCAAGGAGATGCAGTAATGTCATCAATTGCCGGTACTAAATCAAGTCTTGTCTGGGTTGTTCATCTGTCGTTGGTAGCCATGGTACTGCTATGGCTGTTTCCCACAGCAGGCCTGCTGGTGTCCTCTTTCAGAACAACCGATCAGATCGCTAGCGGCGGTTGGTGGAACTCATTATCTGCATCAGAGCAGAACCTCACACTGCGCTCGGCAGCTCCAGAATTGCAGGTTGAAAGCGACGGTTCGTTTGTTATAGAAGGCAATCTGTTTGAACAAAATTCAAAGGCAGTTATATCTGTTTGGGGAATCAGTTCGCGTAGCATTGATGCCTATGAGGCAGGGGCTATGGCAACGCTGAAAGATGGTTCGACCATCGTAGTGCAGTCTAATGGCGACTACCAGCGGCAAAGCTCAGAAGAAATAACAGGGCGTCGTGGCCAACGTATCTTTGCCACCGCTTTAACACCACCAGAATTTACGTTGAACAACTACAAGAAAGTCTTGTTTGACGAAAAAAATGCGGAGGGTATGGGCAAAGCCTTCTTCAATACGCTAACGGTCACTATACCCGCCACTATCATTCCGATACTGGTGGCAGCATTTGCTGCCTATGCCTTAGCATGGATGGATTTCCCCGGTAGAGCCTTGCTTGTGGCAGCCGTTGTAGGTTTGTTAGTGGTGCCGCTACAACTTGCCTTAATACCGCTGCTCACTTTGCATAATCAGATTGGTATCGGTAAAGGCTATCTAGGGGTGTGGCTTGCCCATACTGGGTTTGGTCTGCCACTAGCGATATACCTATTGCGCAATTATATGGTGGGCTTACCCAGAGACATCATTGAAAATGCACGTGTAGATGGTGCTAGTGATTTTCAGATTTTTGTCAAAATTATCTTACCGCTATCATTCCCAGCACTCGCCTCCTTCGCCATTTTTCAATTTTTATGGACTTGGAACGATCTACTCGTGGCTCTTGTGTTCCTGGTAGATTCCAGTGGTGAAACAACGGTAATGACAAAACAGATTGTGGAGATGTTGGGAACACGCGGTGGCGACTGGGAAATATTAGCCACTTCAGCCTTTGTTTCCATTGCAGTGCCACTGGCGGTGTTCTTCGCCATGCAGAAATATTTAGTACGCGGCTTGCTAGCGGGTTCGGTTAAATAGACCCTATCGTTGCATAAAAATTACTACGGAATATCACCATGACAAGCCTGACACTGCGCGATGTTGAAAAAACCTACCCTGGTAAAGTCAATGTACTTAACAACATCAATCTGGAAATTCGCACGGGTGAGCTGATTGTTTTTGTGGGGCCATCGGGTTGTGGAAAATCCACCTTACTACGGATGATTGCCGGCCTGGAGTCCATCACGAGTGGTGAATTCACCATTGACGGCGTGCGTATGAACGAAATGCCGCCAGCTAAACGTGGCATCGCTATGGTGTTTCAGTCGTACGCACTCTACCCGCACATGACGGTGCGTGACAACATGGCATTTGCGTTAAAAATTGCCAAGAAAACCCCTGCAGAAGTAGATGCACTTATTAGCAAAGTCGCTGACACACTCCAACTCACGGAGTTACTGGATCGCCTGCCCAAAGCCTTGTCAGGTGGTCAAAGACAACGTGTTGCTATCGGACGATCCATAGTCCGCAACCCCAAGGTCTATCTGTTTGATGAACCACTATCGAATCTTGACGCAGCCCTTCGGGTAGCCACTCGCATAGAGATTGCACAGCTCAAAGAGAGCATGCCCGAATCCACTATGGTGTATGTGACACACGATCAGGTAGAGGCTATGACGCTCGCGTCCAGGATTGTAGTGCTGGCCAATAAAGGTATTGCGCAAGTGGGCACACCACTGGAGCTCTACGAAACACCGGACAATGAATTTGTTGCACAGTTCATTGGCTCACCCGCCATGAACCTGCTACCGGGAAAAATTGTAAGTACAGGAGACACAACCACGGTGAGCGTGGAAGGCGGTGGAGGCATGATCAGCTCTGCTGTTTCCACTAGTGCAGATTGGCAAGATGCCGTTGTTAACGTGGGTATTCGCCCCGAACACATGCTGATTGCGTCCGGAGACAACTACGCCTATGAGAATGTCATTAAAATTTCTGAGGCTTTGGGTGAAGTAACACAGGTATATTTCGAAAATCACGATGAGCACAGCGGCCCTGTTATTGCCAAGTTGCAGGGAATACACCGTGATGTACGTAACAAGATCCTGCGCATGTCAGCGGAGCCGTCCAATGTGCACCTGTTCTCTAATGGGCAATCGCTACGCGAGCGTCAGAAGCACTGAATGAACCGCTTGCGGCACGTGTCCTGCTGGTGTATGTAGAATGCGTGGCTTGCCACCTGCTAAAAGATTAAAGCACATGATTTTTTCTTCTATAAGCGTTGTTGAGCCAGAAGTGGTAGTCGACAAAGATTGGTGGCGCGGTGCTGTTATCTATCAGATCTACCCGCGCTCCTACCAAGATTCCAACAGGGATGGTATTGGCGATTTAGCCGGTATCAAAGATCGCTTACAGCACATTGCTGACCTGGGTGCTGATGCCGTCTGGATCTCCCCATTTTTCAAGTCTCCAATGAAAGACTTTGGGTATGACGTATCTGGTTACAAAGATATTGATCCTATGTTTGGCGATCTACATTCCTTTGATGAGCTCATTGAGCATGCCCATGCACTAGATCTGAAGGTCATGATTGATCTAGTGCTCTCGCATACCTCTGATCAACATAGCTGGTTTGCACAATCGTGCTCAAGTCGAGACAACGAGCGACACGACTGGTACGTGTGGTCTGATGGAAAACCCGATGGCAGCCCACCTAACAATTGGCTATCAATATTTGGTGGCCCTGGCTGGACATGGCACCCTACCCGTTGCCAGTACTACCAACACAACTTTTTATCTTCTCAACCTGATCTGAATTTTCACAATCACGATGTACAGGATGCGCTACTCGACGTTGCTAAGTTCTGGCTTGATCGCGGCGTCGACGGTTTTCGCCTGGATACCATCAATTTCTATTTTTGCGATCAACAGTTACGTGACAACCCTGCACTGGATCCTGCACTTAGAAATGCTGATACGGCACCAGAGGTTAATCCCTACAATTATCAAGAACATTTATTCGACAAAAGCCGCAATGAAAATTTAGACTTTCTCGAACGCTTTCGTGCTGTGCTCGATGAGTACCCTGCGGCCACCTGTGTGGGCGAAATTGGTGACGCACAAGAAGGTATGCGACTGTTACGCGAATATACAGAGGGCACTCAGCGTGTTCACATGTGTTACACATTTGATTTTTTATCAGCAGAACCACCCACAGCGGAACGTTTTGCACATGTTCTAACTCAATTCAAGAAAGAGGCAGCAGATAGCTGGGTTTGCTGGGCATTTTCAAACCATGATGTAGTCAGGTATGTCACCCGCTGGAATTTGTCAAAGAAATTCAACCACAGCCAAGTTAAAGTGCTTGCCTCCTTACTGATGTCGATGCGTGGGTCTGTGTGCCTCTACCAAGGCGAGGAGCTTGGTTTACCCGAGGCGGAGATCCCTTTCGAGAAACTGCAAGACCCGTATGGCATTGCATTCTGGCCTGAATTCAAGGGTCGTGATGGTTGCCGAACGCCCATGGTGTGGGAGAGCGATGCTACCAATGCAGGTTTTTCAACCACTGACACCTGGCTACCCGTACCTGAAGCGCACAGAAAACTTGCGGTGTCTGAACAGCAGGGAATTGACACTAGTGTGCTAGAACACTATCGACGTTTTCTACAGTTCCGCCGAGCAAACCCGACACTCATCAAAGGTGAGCTCACTAACATTACTGTTATGGCTAGCAACATATTAACGTTTGTTCGAACTCACGAGAACGAGACGCTGTACTGCGCGTTCAATTTGGGTGCTGAACGAGTTCGTTGCGAAATCGAAACTCAGCAAGAGGCGCAATTGCTTGATGGACATGGTTTTGAGTCAATCTGGAAAGATGGTGCACTGGAAATACCTGCCTTCAGTGCAGCTTACGTCAAGTTAGTGTGAGCATAGAACGCGGCGGATCAACAATGTATCAATCACGTACCCTCGTGGCTTTATGCCGACTCACTATGGCTGTTACGCTATTGTCCGGATGTGCCGCATTTCAACCACCAGCGCGTCCCCTCTATACGGGAGTTGATAATGTCAGCATTGCTGATTCTGAGCAAATAGTGGGCACTTGGACGGTCGTGGAGCTAAACCCCCTGCCAGACGCCCCAGTGCAAACAACAACCATTGAATATATGGCCAATGGAAAGGTCACAGGTTATGTTAAATCTTTAGAAGGAGATCCTGTGCTGCCAGTAGGTTTCACCATGACGCTTACCGGTGATTGGAAACTAGAAGGCGATGTGGTTACTCACACAAATATGACCATAGCCGGCCCCGATGACAGTCTATTCTCACAATTGCTGGCAGAGACTTTAAACAGTCAACCCAAACTGGAAAGCCGAGCTAACATCATGGAAGTGGAAGCTGATCGCATAGTCATGATTGGACGTGAAGGCGCTGCTATGGAATATAGGCGGCAATAATTGTTATAGCTCGACGCCTCACCCTCGAGACTGCACCTGCACAGGGCCCCAACTTATGCTTTGCGCCGAGCGCTTGCAATTCCGGCACCCTCTGACAACGAGGCAAGCTTGGCAAATGCAATGGATGGGTCAACAGCCCCAAAGCCTGCGAATGTTCCAAAGCCACAATCTGAACCAGCAACTACGCGCTCAGCACCCACGATATCAGTGAAACGTTCGACACGCTGTGCAACCACTTCCGGGTGCTCGACAAAATTGGTGGTACTGTCGATAACTCCAGGCACTAGTACTTTGTCATCAGGTATGTCTGCTGCGCGATCTCGAAATACTGTCCATTCATGGGCATGGCGCGGGTTGGAAGTTTCAAACAAAACATAAGCTGCATGCGTATTCATGAGTGTGTCAAACATAGTAGCCATGTCGATATCACACACGTGCGGCCCTTCGTAATTCCCCCAACAGATATGTACACGTACACGATCTTTCGGTATATCACGCAACGCATGATTAAGAGCCTCAACATGAGACTGCGCGATTTTGACAAATTCGGCGTCTGACAAATCATTGAATAGCATGTGGCGCGATAGCGCCAGATCAGGACAATCCAATTGCAAGAATAAACCGGAAGCCACGATGGTCTCGTACTCTTCTTTCATTGCATCAGCAAGCGCTGCCAGATACGCTTCACGGCTGGCATAAAATTGATTGGCAAGAAAAAGCGAGATGACTCCTGGGGAGGCCGCGTTCATAAACCCTTGGCTTACACCATGGCGGTTCATGGCACTTTTCAAATTATTGATGTCTTTGTTCAATTCAATTTGATCTTTGGCGCGCACTTCACCAGTACACATGGGGCGCGCATACTCAGGAGTACCTCCAGCGTTTGCTAGTCGCTCAAGAAAACTGGGGAACAGCTTTAAATCGGCTGGTGCGTTTCTGGGACTGTCACCTTCAAAGCCGGTGTAGCGATCTTTTACGTACGTGGCGTAGGATATTTTCGAGGTCTCACCATCAGACACGATGTCTATTCCAGCAGCCTTTTGTTTTTGCACACAGTCGTCAACGCCTGCACTCATGGTTTTATCAAATACATCCTTGTCGTAGTCAAGACCTTTTTCGCGGGCGAAAATAAGGTCGACCACTTCCTGACTACGGGGCAAGGACCCCACATGAGTTGAAAGCGTTTTTGACATGAGTTAGGCTCTCCTCAAAGAGCAATAAGGAACAAATAGGTAGAGGTTATTGCTGTGTTTTGAATTCAGCAATACGCGTAAATGGCGTATCTCTGTCTGCTTGATAAAACACGGCAAGCCTGTCCAATTCAGGGGTGGCAGGCACCCGTGTTTTGAACAACTCCTCGAGCCACAGAGTATAGGGTGTATCAGTGGTGTCTTGAAGATTATCAGTTAGCGTCATATGGAATTGGAATTCGCTCATGACAAACGGGTAGCCGTATTTGACGAGATAGTGTTGCTGACTATCACTAAGTTGCCCCGTTTGCCTTCTGGCAATATCTGCCGCACTCAGGGTTGCACGGTGAGATTCCAAACGTTCCACACAGTGACTTGCAAGCTGGCTAACTGCCGTATTGACATCTGATTTAAGTGTCAGCGCCATAAACCCTGCAAGAGCTCTTGGATAGAGTGAGTGAAGCGATATTGATCGAGTGTTGCTCGCTAGCGCCTCTACGTCTTTCAGTAGCAGACTTTCACTAGAGCTCTGGTTTAATTCAAAGGGAGCCTTGAGAGTGGCGTGAAAACCGTAGTGCGCAGGCTTTGACCTCAGCCTGCTTGCGACACGGTCATCAGGGTAGTCACCTTGTGAAGCGGCTGTTGCGTTGCCCGTAGCATCCCTGCCTAGTGCATATGCCCCAAAACTGGCGAGTTCAGATGCATCATCCGGAGAAAAATAAACCGCAAAACGGGCACTCACGCCACACTCACGCCACACGCACTCCAGCACGCCAGACGCACTTAACACAAGGCACGTCATCCTCGTACCTCACTAGCACCATATCAGCACGTAAACCCGTTGCCAGTGAGCCCCGATCGTCCATATTAATCGCGGCCGCCGGGTTTGCTGTAACCAGCGCAATAGCGGCAGGCAGACTCATCAGCTTCTGCTGTAAAGACAAAACAAATGGCGCGTGCAACAAACTAATAGGCACGTAGTCTGAAGACAGCACATCTAGCATATTTAAAGCAGCTAACTCTCGTGCACCAACATTGCCAGAATGTGAATGTCCCCTCACCACATTGGGCGCACCCATCAACACCTTTTGCCCACCCTCGTGTGCAGCTTTTGCAGCTTCGACAGTAGTCGGAAATTCTGCGATGCAAACGCCAAGATCAACAGCATCTGCAACATGGTCAGCGGTGGCATCATCATGGCTCGCAAGAGCAATGTCACGTTGTCTACACATGCTTGCAATGGCTTTGCGGTGCTTATCAGAATAGATTTTTGAATTCTCTATACGCCGTTGGCTAAACGCTTTGTATGTGCTTTCGTCCATGCCATTTTTTTTGCGGTGATGATGTTCGAACACCGCAAAATCAGTGAACTGTCGTTGCCCGGGCGCATGATCCATTAACGACATAATGATGATGTTGTCATGATCATGAAATTGAGCACAATCGTCGAGAACATTGGGCGACGATACTTCACAACGTAGATGTAAAAAATGCTCCGCTCGCAATCGATCTTGTTCAGAGGCTGTTTGAATATAGTTAGCTAACGACAACATTTCATCGGGTGCGTAGTCGTCAGTCTCGTCTGTACCCATGCGCAAGCAATCCAGTACGGTGGTGATACCCGCGGACGCTATCTGCGCATCATGCGCCTGTATGGCTGCAACAGGATTCCATCGGACGCCCGGCCGAGGTGAATAATGCCCTTCCAGGTGATCAGTGTGGATTTCAACCAACCCCGGGATCAGGTAATCACCGCGGCAATCGTAACCACTCGATGAGCTTCCTTCATCGATGGACACGATTTTCCCATCCACCACTTCAATCGAACCAGACACCACTGCATCGGGAAGTACCAGCTGGGTGTTGTTAAGTTGGAAAGAATTTTCTTTATTCATGCCCTTCAGCGCGCTCTAACGACGACAGCCAAAGTCTGCGGCCAGAAGGTGGAACGCATGGTTGGCATCTCGTATATACGGGAAACTTGATCGTAAAGAACAGACGTACATGCACTTGCGACGCATAAGCCAAAGCTGTGACAATAGCTGGAGGCCAAACGCAGAAAAGGCTCGCACTTTGAGAAGTGGCGAGCCTTTTATATCTTACACCTACCGCAGAAGCGGAGGCAAGACGTTACAAATCTTTAGACTTCGCTACGCTCCACGAACTCAATGATTGCCATAGGTGCGTTGTCGCCAGGGCGCATTCCGCACTTCAGAATCCGTGTGTAGCCACCTGGACGCTTACTGAAACGTGGGCCAAGCACAGAAAACAATTTACCAACCGCTGATTTGTCGCGGATACGATCAAAGGCTTGTCTGCGCATAGCAACACTGTCTTCCTT
Source organism: Granulosicoccus sp. (assembly GCA_023301725.1). GTDB lineage: Bacteria > Pseudomonadota > Gammaproteobacteria > Granulosicoccales > Granulosicoccaceae > Granulosicoccus. Next base: position 37,453 of record JALZUD010000015.1, read on the forward strand.
TGCGCTGGTGATCATTGGCTCAATGACTCGCCTCAGTTCCTTAGCTTTAGGCAAAGTCGTCTTGATTGACTCATGCTCTACCAGAGAGGCTGCCATGTTGCGGAACATAGCCTTACGGTGGCTGGAATTACGGTTGAGCTGACGCCCACTCTTACGATGTCTCATGTTGTTCTCTTAATTCTTACTTGGCCAGCTCGCGCTGCTTTTGCAACTCGGCTGGGGGCCAGTTTTCCAGACGCATGCCTAACGACAATGCTTGCTGTGCAAGTACGTCCTTAATTTCAGTAAGCGACTTTTTGCCCAGATTCGGGGTTTTCAGTAATTCTACCTCGGTACGCTGTATAAGGTCACCAATGTAGTAGATATTTTCCGCTTTGAGACAGTTAGCCGAACGAACTGTCAGCTCAAGATCATCAACAGGACGTAACAAGATCGGATCAATATCTGACGTTTGTTCTTCTTCTGGCGTTGCTGTCTCAGCTTTCAGGTCAACAAATACTGACAATTGCTCTTGCAATATAGTAGCCGCCTTGCGAATAGCTTCCTCAGGATCAATTGTACCGTTCGTCTCGAGGTCAACGATCAGCTTGTCAAGGTCTGTTCGCTGTTCAACCCGAGCGCTTTCAACGTTGTACGCCACACGATGTACTGGGCTGAAAGAAGAATCGATCTGCAGAGTGCCAATGGGACGACTCTCACCTTCCTCAAGTGTTCGGTGAGACGCAGGTTCGTACCCACGCCCCAAGCGCGCCCGCAATGTCATATTCAGATTCATATCGCCAGTTAGGTGACAGATAACGTGATCTGGGTTGATTATTTCTATGTCGTGATCCAAAGTGATGTCTGCAGCAGTTACAACACACGGACCCTGCTTGACAAGTTTCAACGTAGCCTCATCTTTCGCATGCATAACAATGGATACACCCTTGAGATTAAGAAGAATATCAAGAACATCTTCCTGCACACCCTCCATCGTGGTGTACTCGTGCAATACCCCCTCAATCTCTGCCTCGTAAAATGCAGCACCCGACATAGATGACAACAGAATACGCCGCAGGGCATTTCCGAGAGTATGACCAAAACCCCGCTCTAGAGGTTCTAGAGTGACCTTCGCGTGATTGACGTTATCGGCTGATACGTCAACAATACGCGGCTTTAAAAATTCAGTTTGCATGGCATTCAACGTGGTTCAACCCCTTAAACATTAGCAGAGTGGCAAAACGCCACCCTGCACTCAAGCAATATCGTGAAAGTAAGCGCGCAAGCCTTGGAAACACACAGAGGCTTGCGACAGTAGGCTTAGAACAGCCTATTACTTTGAATAAAGCTCCACTACCAGAGATTCGTTTATCTCTGCTGGCAGATCAGCACGATCAGGAACACTCTTGAACATGCCTTCAAATTTCTTGGAATCGACTTCAAGCCAGCCCGGTAACCCGCGCTGTGTGGCCAATTCAAGAGCATCAGCGATACGCGCCTGCTTGCGAGCTTTCTCACGAACAGTAACCACCTGATTTGGCTGCACCTGATAAGACGCAATATTTACCAGCTTGCCATCAACCATAATTGACTTGTGCGAAACCAACTGACGTGCTTCAGCCCGTGTTGAACCAAAACCCATCCTGTAGACAACGTTGTCTAACCGCTGCTCCAGCAGTGAAAGCAGATTCTCACCAGTGGAACCCTTACGCGCAGCGGCGGCTTTATAGTAATTCCTGAACTGCTTTTCGAGAACACCATACATTCGGCGTAGCTTTTGCTTCTCTCTTAACTGAATCGCGTAGTCAGAAGGACGACCACGCTTAGCACCTTGAACACCAGGAGGAGTTTCAAGATTACATTTGCTTTCGAGTGGACGAATGCCTGATTTAAGATAGAGATCGGTGCCTTCGCGACGACTCAGTTTACAAGTTGGACCAGTATATCTAGCCATGAGTCACGCTCCTGCTATCTGTAGTTTCGATTGTCATCATGAGAATTCCTTAAACGCGACGCTTTTTGGGCGGACGGCAACCGTTATGAGGGATTGGAGTGACGTCAAGGATACTGCTGATTTTGAAACCAACGTTGTTCAAGGAACGAACAGCAGAGTCACGCCCTGGTCCTGGTCCCTTGACATGTACATCGATATTTTTCAGACCATATTCTTTGGCAGCTTCGCCAGCCCGCTCTGCAGCAACCTGTGCCGCGAACGGTGTACTCTTACGAGAACCGCGAAAACCTGAACCACCAGCGGTGGCCCAAGACAGAGCGTTACCCTGTCTGTCTGTGATCATAACAATCGTGTTATTGAACGACGCATGAATATGCGCAATACCGTCAGTGACGGTGCGTCGAACTTTCTTCTTGGTACTAGCTGCCATAATAATCTCTATTAACGCTTGAGCGGTCTACGCGGACCTTTGCGCGTGCGCGCATTAGTCTTCGTACGTTGACCGCGAAGGGGTAAGCCCCGACGATGGCGAATTCCACGATAACAACCGAGGTCCATCAGACGCTTTATATTCATCGAAACATCGCGACGTAAGTCGCCTTCGACGGTAAATTTTCCTACTTCCGTACGCAAATTCTCAATCTCAACTTCAGAGAGATCTCGAACTTTAGTCTCAGCTGCCACCTTGGCTGCATCACAAATCTGATACGCCCTGGTACGGCCAATACCGTATATTGATGTTAACGCGATCCAGGTATGCTTCTGGACCGGAATGTTAATGCCGGCAATACGTGCCATGCTTTTCTCCGCCTATTATCTTTTGACTAGCCCTGACGCTGCTTGTGTCGGGTGTCGGTACAAATGACGCGAATAACGCCCTTGCGACGAACAACCTTGCAGTTGCGACAGATCTTTTTAACTGATGCTCTAACTTTCATAACTTCTCTCCTGGTAAGACGGCTTTTAGTGATTCAGGCTACTTGCAGACCAATCTTTTATAGACCAACCTGCGTTAACGAGAACCGCTGGGAGCCCCCTTGGGACCTTGCTTCTTCATCAAACCTTCGTACTGATGACTCATCATGTGTGCCTGAGCCTGTCCAACGAAATCCATGACTACCACTACAATGATTAGCAGCGAAGTGCCTCCAAAGTAGAAAGGAACGTTCCATAACAAAATGAGGAACTCTGGCAACAAACAAACTAATGTGATGTAAAACGCGCCATACATAGTGAGCCTGGTAAGAACCGAATCAATGTAACGTGCGGTTTTTTCACCGGGTCGGATACCAGGGATAAAAGCCCCTGATTTTTTTAGGTTGTCTGCCGTCTCTTTTGCGTTAAACACAAGCGCTGTGTAGAAGAAACAAAAGAAAATAATGGCAGAGGCGTAAAGCAAAATATAAACGGGCTGACCTGGCTGAAGAGTAGATACGATGGTATTCAACCAGGTATTCGTATTGCTTGTCGCAATATCGCCGAGTGTCGCCGGAAACAAGATGATACTAGACGCAAAAATTGGAGGTATAACGCCAGCCATATTTAGTTTGAGAGGCAAATGACTGGTTTGAGCCGCGTACATTTTCTTTCCACGCTGCTGCTTTGCATAGTTTACTGTAATTCGCCGTTGCCCGCGCTCAACAAAAACAACAAATGCTGTGACGGCCAAAACCATTGCGAACAGAAGAATAACAACAAGAAAGCTCAGCTCGCCGGTCCTAGCCAGTGTTAACGTCCCACCGATAGCCGCAGGCAATCCTGCAACAATGCCCGTAAAGATAAGAATGGAAATACCGTTACCGATACCTCTTTCTGTGATCTGCTCTCCAAGCCACATCAGGAACATGGTTCCCGTGACCAAAGTGACAGCCGCCGTCAGCACGAACCCGGGGCCCGTCAAGAAAACAACGCTTTGTCCGCTCGCACCCTGATTCTGCAAAGCAATGGCGATACCGATGGCCTGAATAGAAGCTAAAACGAGTGTTCCGTACCGAGTGTATTTTGTTATGACCCTACGACCGCTTTCGCCTTCCTTTCGCAACTGCTCAAACTGAGGTATTACGTGGGTCATCAACTGCATGATGATTGATGCCGAAATGTAGGGCATGACGCCCAAAGCGAACAAAGACATCCTAGACAGCGCACCGCCGCCGAACATGTTTAGCATTCCCAAAATGCCACTGCTTTGTTGCGCGAACAGATCTGCCATGACCCTAGGGTCTACGCCAGGGATAGTGATGTGGGAGCCGATGCGAAACACGATCATGGCAAACAGAACAAACAACAGGCGAGACTGTAGCTCAGAAGAGCCTCCGATACCTCCCAATGCAGGCTTGTTCTTATTTGCAACCATAATTCAATTAATACCGTTTAAACGTGCACACAAGAGTGCGTGTGCAGCGACAATGACCTTCACGTTATGCAGAAGCTGCAGCAGTCTTGAGTTCAGCAACAGAACCACCTGCCGCTTCGATAGCCGCTTTGGCGCCCTTGGTGACTCGGCAACCTGTAACGCTAATAGACTTTTTTACCTCGCCAGACAGAATTATTTTGACTGTGTTGGTTTGTAAAGGAACAATCCCAGCAGCAATCAAAGCGGCGGGGTTGACTACTCCACCCTCAACCAACTCCAGCTCGTGTAAACGCACCTCTGCATAATGGCGAGCCATACGAGAGGTGAAACCGAACTTAGGCAAACGACGCTGGATAGGCATCTGACCACCTTCAAATCCAACCTTGTGCCATCCACCCGAACGAGATTTCTGTCCCTTGTGGCCACGACCACATGTCTTACCACTACCGGAACCAATGCCCCGACCTACGCGATTTGCCACTTTACGGCTACCAGCTGCAGGTTTTAAATTATTCAAACTCATTTTGTTTAGCTCTTCGATCAAACAATCGCTGTGGTCCAATGACCAGCATCCTGCGCAAGCACAAGATGATGTATTTTTTAGTACTTACGGATACTTACCAACTAGCGCTGGCCAACCGATAGATCCTCATTACTTGCAAAAATTGACGACTAAGACTCGTCAACTTTCAGCATGTAGTAAGCCTTGTTTATCATGCCCCGATTTTCTGGAGTATCGATGACTTCTACGGTTTGATGCATTCTACGCAAACCAAGACCACGAACACTAGCTTGGTGGTTCTTTAGCCGACCGTTCATGCTTTTGACCAAAGTAACTTTAACTGTTTTAGCGCTCACAATCATTCACCCTTGATTTCAGCAATTGATTTTCCGCGCTTGGCAGCTACCGACTCAGGGCTTTGCATAGTTGACAAGCCGTTAATCGTAGCACGCACGACATTGATCGGGTTATTGGTGCCTATGATCTTAGCCAACACGTTCCTCACACCAACCGCCTCAAACACCGCTCGCATCGCACCACCGGCAATGATACCAGTACCTTCAGAAGCTGGCTGCATGTATACGCGAGCAGCACCATGTCGCCCTTTCAGAGCGTATTGGAGTGTTCCGTCATTCAAAGAGACAGTCTTCATGTCTCTTCTCGCTTTTTCCATTGCTTTTTGAATCGCCAACGGAACTTCACGAGCCTTCCCGTAGCCTAGCCCAACACGCCCGTTGCCATCGCCCACGACCGTGAGTGCAGTGAAACCAAACTGGCGTCCACCTTTAACAACTTTTGCAACGCGGTTGATGGTGACTAGCTTTTCAATGTAGCCGTCACTGCTTTGATTGTAATCGTTCTGTGCCATACGAAATTATCCGAGCCTTTGGGTTGAAGCCGTCAGGCTGTCTTAGAATTTCAGACCGTTTTCACGGGCCGCATCAGCCAGCGCTTTTACGCGGCCGTGATATTTGAATCCAGCGCGATCAAAAGCAACCTGGCTTATACCAGCCGCAACCGCTTTCTCTGCAATGCTTTTACCTACCGAAGTAGCCGCATCAACATTTCCGCCATTTTTTACATCGGAGCGCAAATCTTTACCTACAGTAGACGCAGCCGCTAAAACCCTACCGCCGTCAGCATCGATGACCTGAGCATAGATATGCCGAGGCGTACGATGAACAGTCAGACGAGGCACTGCGAGCTCACGGATCTTGGCACGCGTACGCTTTGCCCGACGTAATCTGTTTGTTTTCTTATCCATAGTTCGCTGCTCTACTTCTTCTTGGCTTCTTTCATAGCGACATACTCGCCCACGTACCGTACACCCTTGCCTTTATAGGGTTCCGGCGGACGGTAGCCACGAATATCAGCCGCTACCTGACCAACGACCTGCTTGTTTGTACCACTAACAATGACTTCAGTTTGCGAAGGTGTCTCGACCTTAATGCCATCCGGAATCTTGTGAACAACAGGATGTGAAAAACCCAGAGTCAGATTCAAGTTACTACCCTGTGCCTGCGCTCTGTAACCTACACCTCGAAGTTCGAGTTTCTTTTCGAACCCCGTGCTAACTCCTAGGATCAAATTGTTTAATAGTGAGCGCATAGTACCAGCCATAGCGATCGTCTTCTGATCAACTTTGACGGTAGATACACCCAAAACAGCGCCATCAAGTACGGCTTGCACACTGTCGTGTACTTCAACCGTCTCTTTGCCCTTTGGTCCTTTGGCACTCACTGACTGCCCATTTACTGTGACCTCTACGCCCTTTGGCACATCGATCGGTTGTTTCGCTACGCGTGACATTCTAAATTCCTCGAATACGGTTTGCTGAAGAAAGCTGGCGTCTAGCAACAGTGATTTGTCTGATTGACATACTGCTGCCGACTATCGGCTGACTAACGGAGGCTTAACTGACGGTGCAGATAATCTCGCCACCGTAGCCCTTAGCACTCGCTTCTTTACCAGTCATGACACCGTGAGACGTCGAGACAACAGCGATTCCCAAACCACCCATTACAGTAGGAACTGAACCTGCGGAGCAGTAGCTACGCAAGCCCGGTCGGCTTATGCGCTTGATCTTGTCAATGACAGGCTTGCCATCGAAGTACCTTAGATTGACCGAAAGCGTTGGCTTTCCAGCCTCATCTGCAGTGCTGAAACTGCCGATGTATCCTTCACTCTCTAAAACCTTGGCAATACTGCTTTTGAGCTTTGCCGCAGGCATGGATACCGATACCTTTCTGGCTTGTTGTCCGTTACGAATACGGGTCAACATGTCAGCTATGGGGTCAGACATACTCATGATATTTCTCCTACCAACTCGCCTTAACTAAGCCAGGAACGTCACCACGCATGGCGGCTTCCCTGAGTTTGTTACGACTTAAACCAAATTTACGGTAATAGCCGTGAGGCCTACCAGTGATGCGGCAACGGTTACGTTGCCTAGCAGGAGATGAGTCACGTGGCAGCTTCTGCAGCGTGTTCATAGCTTCCATTTTTTCGTCGAAGGTGCTTTCCTCAGACAAAATTGTTTTCTTCAATACTGCACGCTTGTCAGCATGACGCGCGACCAGCTTAGTTCGCTTGCTCTCGCGAGCAATCATTGATTTCTTAGCCATGTGCGCGAGGCCTATGTTCGGAAAGGAAAGTTGAACTTCTTCAGAAGCGACAAAGCCTCTGCATCAGTCCTTGCATTAGTAGTGATGGTGATATCCATCCCTCTAACCGCATCGATTTTGTCATACTCGATTTCGGGAAAGATAATCTGCTCTTTCACGCCCATGCTGTAGTTACCACGACCATCAAACGACTTGGGGTTGATTCCACGAAAGTCACGTATTCTCGGGATAGAAACAGCAACCAACCGGTCGAGAAATTCGTACATACGATCGCGTCGAAGGGTGACCTTCGCGCCAATCGGATATCCATCACGAATTTTGAAACCAGCAATTGACTTGCGAGCGACAGTAACCACTGGCTTTTGGCCAGCAATCGATGTCATATCGCGAACTGCGTGCTCGAGAACCTTCTTATCACCAAGAGCCTCTCCGAGACCCATGTTGATAGTGATCTTCTGGATACGTGGTACCTGCATCACGCTCTGGTACTTATGCTCCTCCATCATCTGGGGAACTATCTTGTCGCGATATTCTGCTATGAGCCTTGCCATGGTACTTAACCGTCCACTGACGAAGAATCAGCGTTGAAAAAACGCTCCTTCTTACCGTCATCGTTAATGCGAAAACCGACGCGACCGCCCTTCTTGGTTGAAGGATTGAACAACGCCACATTGGAGATGTGCAAAGACAACTCCTTTTCCTGTATGCCGCCCGGATCACCCATTTGAGGATTACCCTTTGCGTGCTTCTTGACTAGGTTTACCCCGTCAACGATTACACGATCGTCAAGCACGGCTTCAACCTTGCCACGCCTGCCCTTATCTCTACCGACGAGAACAATTACGTCGTCGCCTTGTTTAATTCGTTGCATTATTTTATGCCCGCGTTTTCCGACAGCTCTACAGCACTTCTGGAGCGAGAGAGACGATTTTCATGAATTTTTCGTTACGAAGCTCACGTGTGACAGGTCCGAATATACGAGTGCCTACTGGCTCAAGCTTTGCATTCAGAATTACTGCCGCGTTTGCGTCAAAACGAATTGCGGAGCCATCAGTACGACGGATCGCCTTTGCTGTCCTAACAACCACTGCGTTGTAGACTTCGCCCTTCTTTACCTTGCCACGCGGGATAGCATCCTTGATGCTTACCTTAATGACATCTCCTACTCGCGCGTAACGTCGGTGCGAGCCGCCCAGCACCTTGATGCACTGCACTCGGCGCGCGCCACTATTATCTGCCACGTTTAAGACAGTTTGCATTTGAATCATCGGACGCTACTCTTATTTCGTTCCACGCTTAACTTGTTTAGCAACTGACCAGGCCTATTCGGCGGCGGCAGTTAGCACCTTGTCCAACGTCCATGACTTAGTCTTGGACAACGGACGACACTCTTTTATTTGTACAACATCGCCAATTTTCAGAGCGTTGTCTTGATCGTGCACATGATACTTCTTGCTACGTCGCATGTACTTGCCATAAATAGGATGCTTGATGCGGCGCTCAACCTGAACTGTCGCAGTTTGCTCCATTTTGTTGCTTGTTACCCTACCAACAACGGTACGGGTACGCTTCTCTTCTGCTGTAGCAGCGGCTGTCTGATTTTGATCACTCATGCTCAGCCTTCCACTGATTGTTTCTGGTGAATAACGGTTTTTATACGCGCTATTTCGCGACGTACTCGCTTAAAATTGTGAGGCTTGATGTCTTGACCGGATCCACGCTGCATTCGCAGATTAAACTGCTCGCGAAACAAACCGTTCAACTCTGTATTCAATTCGGATACTGACTTTGCAGCCAGCTCGGTAACATGTGCATTAGCCATTACGCTGCAGTCCTCACAACAAATGTTGTCGCAATAGGAAGCTTTGCAGCCGCCAAAGCGAAGGCTTCACGAGCGATCTCTTCTGTCACGCCCTCCATTTCATAAAGCATCTTGCCAGGTTGAATCTTGGCTACCCAATACTCTACGTTACCCTTACCTTTACCCATTCGAACTTCGATAGGCTTTTTGGTCACAGGTGTATCAGGGAAGATCCTGATCCAAATCTTTCCACCACGCTTGATATGACGAGTCATAGCGCGTCTGGCAGATTCGATTTGCCTAGCTGTCAATCTGCCCCGGGCAGTGGCCTTCAGGCCGTACTCACCGAAACTGACTTTGTTACCGTTCTGTGCCAGACCACGGTTTCTCCCCGTGTGCTGCTTTCTGAATTTAGTGCGTTTAGGTTGAAGCATCTTCTCTTGCTCTGTTTGCTACCGGCGACCCCTGACCAGGTCATGGGCCCAAAACGGTTAGCGGTACTTTGTAATATTTTGTCCAGTAGAGCCATGCCGCCGTATATTTACTCGGCTTGCTATGGCCATACCAGTGTCAAACTTCTACTTGGCGTTTGCGGTGCTCGCTACACTTTTAGCGCGCTTTTCTTCCAGATCAAAGACTTCACCGTGACAAATCCAGACCTTTATACCGATAACGCCGTATGTGGTCTGGGCCTCTGCTACGCCATAATCGATGTCAGCACGCAAAGTGTGTAGGGGAACTCGTCCATCGTGGTACCACTCGCGACGGGCGATCTCGGCACCGTTCAGACGTCCGGATACGGCGATTTTCACACCTTGGGCACCTAAACGCATAGTGTTTGTTAAAACGCGTTTCATAGCACGACGAAACATAACCCGGCGCTCTAGCTGTTGGGCAACACCTTCTGCAACTAACTGCGCATCCAACTCAGGCTTGCGAATTTCAGCAATGTTAATTTTAACATTGTTTATGTTAATAGTGAGTTGCTGTGCGATTGCACGACGTAGCTTTTCAACATCTTCGCCCTTTTTACCGATGACAATACCCGGACGTGCCGAATGGATTGTCACGATAATTGACTTAGCAGGCCGCTGAATCTGTATTCGGCTTACTGACGCGTGAGATAGCTTCTTCTTCAAGAACGCGCGAATCTGAATGTCATCGTTCAGGTAGTTGGCATAATCTTCAGTGCCCGCATACCACGTAGAGTTCCAATCCTGAGAGATTCCAAGACGAATTCCAATTGGATGTACTTTTTGACCCATCGTTTAGCTCCTTCCGTCCGAAACGGTCACGGTAATATGGCTGGTACGTTTCAAGATTCGGTTTGCACGACCCTTGGCTCGCGCTCTTAATCTCTTCATTACCGGGCCAGCATTCACCTGTACAGCCGAAACCTTCAGCTCGTCAATGTCAGCACCCTCGTTGTGTTCAGCGTTCGCAATAGCGCTGTCGACTAGCTTCTTCATCAACGCGCCAGCTTTCTTCTCGCTGAACGTTAGCAGTTCGATAGCCTTTTCGACTGGCAAACCGCGAATCTGATCCGCGACTAATCTAGCCTTCTGCGGCGAGAGACGCGCCGTCTTTAATGTAGATTCAACTTGCATGACTATCTCGACTTCTTATCTGCAACGTGACCTTTGTAGGTGCGCGTTGCCGCGAATTCACCCAACTTGTGGCCAACCATATTTTCTGAAACCAGCACAGGCACGTGAACTCGACCGTTGTGCACAGCAATCGTGAAACCCACCATGTCAGGCAGAATCATTGATCGACGTGACCATGTCTTGATAGGACGCTTACTGTTTGAAGCTCGTGCTTCTTCCACCTTTTTGATGAGGTGGTAGTCAACAAACGGTCCTTTCTTCAGGGAACGTGGCATAGATCTCTACCTGCTATTTCTTTGAACGACGACGAACAATCATGTTATCCGTGCGCTTGTTTGAACGAGTTTTGTAACCCTTCGTTGGGGTACCCCATGGGCTTACTGGATGCCGACCACCTGATGTTCGACCTTCACCACCACCATGTGGATGATCGACCGGGTTCATAGCAACACCACGAACTGTTGGCCTAACACCGCGCCAACGACTGGCTCCGGCCTTACCCAGCTTGCGAAGAGCATGCTCGCCGTTGCCGACTTCACCGATGGTTGCGCGACAATCAGTTTGTACGCGCCTCATTTCGCCTGAGCGAAGACGCACAGTTGCGTACATACCCTCTCGGGCTACCAGCTGAACCGCCGCACCGGCACTCCGAGCGACTTGTGCACCGCGACCAGGCTTCAGCTCAATGGCGTGAATGGTTGATCCGACTGGGATATTCGCAAGCGGGAGACAATTACCGGGCTTGATAGGCGCCTCACGGCCAGACATTAGCTTTGCGCCAACTGCCACACCTTTTGGAGCCAGTATGTAACGACGCTCTCCGTCTGCATATTTAATGAGTGCGATGTTTGCAGTCCTGTTTGGATCATACTCAAGACGCTCTACAAGGGCCGGAATGCCATCCTTGTTACGCTTGAAATCTATAACTCGGTACCGACGCTTGTGACCACCACCTATGTGCCGAGTAGTGATTCGACCCTTGTTGTTACGACCGCCCGACTTACTCAGACTCTCGACAAGTGGCTCATAAGGGCCTTCTTTCGAAAGCTCTTTATTGACAACGCGGACCTGGAAACGCTTACCAGGTGATGTTGGTTTTGACTTTACGAGTGCCATGACTAACCTTCAACTCCCATAAAATCAATGTCCTGACCTTCAGCCAGACGTACAATTGCTTTCTTCCAGTCAGAGCGCTTTCCTTCGCTCGATCCGAAACGTTTTGTCTTGCCGCGAACGTTGACGATCTGTACACCGCGAACGTCGACACTGAACAGTTTTTCTACAGCCTTACGCACTTCAAGCTTGGAAGCATCGTTAGCCACACGAAAAGTGTGTCGACCTTCCATCTCTGCAGCGGTTGCCGTTTTTTCCGACACGTGTGGCGCCAGAATGACTTGATAGAGTCTTTGATCGTTCATGACAAGCGCTCCTCAAGTTGCTTGATGGCCGATTCAGTTGCAACAATATGTTGAAACCTAACCAAACTGACGGGGTCGACACCTTCAACGTCCAAGACCTGCACGTAAGGGATGTTGCGGCTAGCTAGGTATACTGCCTCGTCGACTTCATCCATCAAAAACAGAACTTTCTCAACGCCAAGCTCAGCCATCTTCTTCTTCATCAGTTGAGTCTTGCCTTGCTCGAGACTCAAAGAATCGACGATGATTAGACGACCTTGCTCTGCTGCATGAGAGAGAATCGAACGCAGAGCGCCCCGATACATCTTCTTGTTGACTTTTTGCGAGTAATCGCGTGGCTTGGCTGCGAATGTCACACCACCACCAGCCCAGATTGGACTGCGCGAAGTACCTGCACGTGCTCGTCCTGTGCCTTTCTGACGCCAAGGCTTGGCGCCGCCACCACGAACTTCTGAACGTGTTTTCTGAGCTGCATTACCTGATCGCGCAGCGGCCAGGTAAGCAGTGACAATTTGATGTACCAAGCCCTCGTTATAGCTCACACCAAATACTGAATCTGCAACGGTCATTGTGCCGCCGCTGTGGGTCTTTAAATCCATCTTCTCAGCTCTTCGCTTTCTTTTGCTTGACGGCTGGCTTGATAATCACATCACTGCCGTCCGCACCCGGTATAGCACCTCTGACCAGAATCACAGCTCTTCCTTCGTCGAGCTTGACCACCCTGAGGTTTTGCGTTGTTCGCTGCACAGCACCCATGTGCCCTGCCATTTTCTTACCCTTAAATACTCGACCTGGCGTTTGGTTCTGACCAATAGAGCCTGGTGCTCGATGTGACAAAGAGTTGCCGTGCGTCGCGTCTTGCATCTGGAAGTTGTGACGCTTAACACCGCCAGCGAACCCCTTACCAATGCTTGTACCAGTCACGTCGACTTTTTGACCCTCTTCGAAGATCTCCATACCGAACTCACCACCGACTTCTAACTCACCACCTTCGTCGCCTTCCAGCCTAAATTCCCACAAACCTCTGCCTGCTCCAACGCCAGCTTTGGCGAAATGACCAGCCTGCGCTTTGGACAAGTGGCTCGTCTTTTTAGAACCGGTTGTTACTTGCACGCTTACGTAGCCATCACGCTCTACGGTTTTACGAGCAGTAACTCTGTTTTTCTCGACCTCGATGACGGTCACGGGCGTCGATACACCTGTATCGTCGAACACACGCGTCATGCCGAGCTTGCGGCCAACTACACCAAGAGTCATCGTTTTCTCCAACACATTTTTTTCGAACTCACATGCACTAAAGCTGCACCTTACCTTTCGCTTGGGGCCTTGATGGCCAGGATGCGACGGCAGATTGTGCAGCTCAGAACTATACGGCTCGGATCAATGGCAACCACCCGCTTTAACTGGCAGTTACCTCTTACAAACAAGCCAATGGGGTGGTCACATCGGCCAAGTTAGCTCGCAATCATATCATTTAAAAATATTGTTAACCAGTGATCAGCAGAATTTTTAATCGATTTTTATAAAAAAGCGTGTCGCTATAATCCAGAGCTCTCGATTTTCGGTGTCTTTTGACGAATTTCTGCCAACATATCATCACCATTGTGCAATTTACTCATAGGTAATTACATGACTGAGCACGCTGAAGAACGCTGCCACACCCCTCGGAACGACCCTTGTTTTCAAATCTACCATGACACCGAGTGGGGCGTGCCAACATCATCTGATCAGCAATTTTTTGAGAAAATCTGCCTTGAAGGCTTCCAAGCCGGCTTGAGTTGGCGCACCGTTCTTCATCGCAGAGACGCGCTTCGTCAGGCATTTAGCGGTTTTTGCCCCGATATCATCGCAGAATACTCACCTAAGGAAGTTTCGCGCATCATGAGTCATTCTGGTGTAATCCGCAATGAGCGTAAAATCAGGTCTGTACTCAATAATGCGGCAAGATTTCAAGAGCTCAGAGTTCAAAACGTTTCACTTGCAGAGCTGTTTTGGGAAATGGAACCTTCCAGCAAGCAAAGGCCGAAGGTGATTACCCACGCGTGGCTTCTTGAGAACGCATTTACGCATGAATCAACCGTCTTGGCGCGGTCATTGAAAAAAATGGGCTGGAGCTTCGTTGGACCTACCAGCATCTACGCCACCATGCAAGCGCTTGGCATTGTCAATGACCATGTGACTGGATGTCCGTGCAGAGGGGAAATTGATCAGTTACGAAAAACATTACAACGACCCAGCAGTCGTTGCATTGAATTCTAAAGAGTAGATTTCTATGAAATAGACGAGACACTTTGACTCACAAAAATCAGAGACAGGTCCTTTCGCAATTGCAGTCGAGCGCCTAAATTAGACTAAATGTAGTTTCCGTCCAAGCGATTGCCTGTTGATAAATAGGACCATTAATTTCAATATCCGGCATGGCGTCAATACCAACCTCTGGCTTTTCCAGCCGCACCACTAATCCGAGCATTTGGCCCCCTTCCCCCTCACCATTGAGCAGTTGGACACTAATTTCTTCGCTGATTGATAGCCTCTCTAACGCTTCTTGTAATTCAGTGTCTATAAGAACACCAAGCAGCGACAACAAGCCGATCATAAAATACATCGCATCGTTGTCGAGGTTTCTGTGTTGGGCCAATATCTGACAAAACCGCGCCCTTGTCAGGGCCATCTTGATAAGCTCAGGCGGCTTGTCATCCATCCCAGTCATAACCAATAGGGTGACCCAATTGCGAATAGGCTCACGACCTAACATTACTGCGGCATGCCGAATTGATGTTACTTCGTTGCGCAGTCCGCACATGGGGGAATTCACGTATTTAAGCGTTCTAACACTCAGTGCAACATCATGACTTAAGGTTTCTGCAAGCTCTTCAATACTGGCGTTCGGATCACTAATCTGGGCTAACAACTGAAGAATCGCCACCTTGTTTTGTGGTAGCTTTACACCGCTTATAACTTTCGGCTTTGCAAAGTAATAACCCTGATAATAGTGAAAACCCAGGAGTTTAAGCGCCTCAAACTCTTCTAACGTTTCTACACGTTCAGCGAGAGACAACCTGCCTTCCTCTTCATCTTTTAGTCGGTGGGCTGCCAACGCCTCCATACTGTGCTGAGTGATGTCGTATTTAATGATGTGCGCGAGCGGCAGCAAACGAGCAAATTGTTCAACATCCACGAAGTCGTCTAAAGCAATTAGATGGCCCATCTTGCGCAGCGACAACACACCGGCGTATACGGCATCGGTGACCTGAACATCTTCCAGAACCTCCAGGACGCAGGTGCCAGGCTCAAGCAATTCGAGCATCTCTGGACTCTCGAGAAAACGCTGAGTCAGATTGATAAATGCCTTACTCTGGCCAACGATAGATGCAAGCCCAGCCTCGACTACGGTGTCTACCAGAACACGCGCCGTAGCAGTATCCCCGTCCACAGAAGTATCGTAGCAATTTTTTTCAGTCGAACGGAATAGTAGCTCGTAACCGAAGGTGTTGCTCTGCACGTCCAATATTGGTTGTCTGGCAATATAAAAGGCAGTCATCTCACGTCATCCTGAAATTTCCAGATTCGAGCCCACTAGCTTAAAAATAATTACGAAGGCCCTCGACTAACTACAGCTATCGGCACTATAACGCCAACAGTGAGGCCGTATTTTCTACAGAGGGTTACACAACACACAAACCGGCAAATAAAGACAACAGAAAGGATCAGTCGATAGAAAAGTTCACCGCCTGAAAACGAAAAAAGCCCGCAAATGCGGGCTTTCCAAGTGGTAGACGCAAAACGCGCTACATAGACAACTAATTAAGTTTGATCTGAACGTCTACACCTGCAGCAAGATCAAGTTTCATCAATGCATCAACGGTCTTTTCCGTTGGATCCACAATATCCATAAGACGCTTGTGAGTACGCAGCTCGTACTGATCACGCGCATCCTTGTTTACATGAGGAGAAACAAGAATTGTAAATCGCTCTTTCTTAGTCGGCAGAGGAATTGGCCCCAGAACTCTGGCACCCGTGCGCTTTGCAGTCTCAAGAATTTCTTTGGCAGAACGGTCGATCAAGCGATGATCGAACGCTTTAAGCCGGATACGTATTGTTTGACTAGAGGCCATAAATTACTCGATGATTTTAGCAACAACGCCCGCACCCACTGTGCGTCCGCCTTCTCGAATCGCAAAACGCAATCCGTCTTCCATCGCTATCGGATTGATCAGATCG
>JALZUD010000016.1 GCA_023301725.1 Granulosicoccus sp.
TTCGTCTTGGCCGAGTTGGAGAAGTATATCTACCAACTCTTTAACTTGCAACCTTTATTTAACAAATATTTAATGAAGGTTTTGAGCTAACCCAGTAACTTGATAACGTTGTGCCAAAAGCGCTTCGCTGCGTCGTTGCTGGGAGGGCTATTCTATTCATCTGGCAACTTAATGCAACCACTTTTTAATAAATATTCACAAACAACTTTGGACAGGCCTGACGACAATATGGCACAGATCAAAAAGTCGTTGTTTTGCCTGCTTTTAAAGGCTCTTTGCTTAGACTGCTTAGCGCAAGGATCGGACAATATGAGATTGCGTTTTAACACGTATTGATAGGTGTCAATCGCTCTGATACAAAAGAGCCAACCAAAAGGTTGGCCCTTCTCTAGTACTAGTAGGCAGGTTGCATGCGAGAGCTTGCCGGCACCTCGTGTTTCTTAGCAGGGATAGTATAGATCGACGCAAAGTGGCCAGCGGCTTGTGCCATGCCAGTAACTCGCTCAACCGTACCCGCAACACCACCTCGTTTTTTCCCACTAGCTACTTTTATTGAAGCCCTCTGCAAACCTCTGAGGCCTTTCATCCAGCGAGGATGTTCTATGTCTATTGTGATGGGAAATACCTGCTTGGTAATCTCAGATGTTTTCTCAAAAACCGTTTGCCCGTACCAATCAGGATCCACTCCCAACGCTTTGTGAAACAGTGGCCGCTGATGATCCCGAACGTACATAGTGGAATACACCGCAGTTAGAAAGAATTTTATCCAAAGCACATTAAGTCCTCTGGTAAGTTTTGGATCTGAACGCATGATCAGCGCAAAAGCCTCTCCGTGACCGAACTCGTCGTTACACCACTCCTCGAACCACTTGAATATGGGGTGGAAACGAAACTCAGGGTTTTTCTCTAAGTGCCTGAAAATGGTTATGTAGCGCGAGTATCCGATTTTCTCAGACAGGTACGTGGCGTAATAGATGAATTTTGGCCGAAAATAGGTATATTTCTTCTTGTTGGTCAGAAATCCTAAATTCACAGCAATGCCAGCTTCGCGCAGCGCATCGTTGATGAAGCCTGCGTGGCGCGCCTCGTCACGAGCCATAAGATGAAACAATTGCACTATGTCTGGATTCGTTCCCCGGCGCTTCATCTCTTTGTAGAGGACGCAACCAGAAAATTCTGCGGTGCAAGATGAAATGAGAAAGTCAATGAACTCTTTTCTAAGCGCTGGTTCCATCCCGTCCCAATCAACTTTGTCCCACTTTTCATTTTTACGAAAGTGGTTTTTATTGGGGTCGCTTTCCATTTGAGCGATCAGCTTGTCCCAGTCTTCACGCACCGGAGTGACGTCAAGACGATCCATTTCCTCGAAATCAGTGGTGTAGAACCTTGGCGTTAGCAAGGTATCTTGCATGGCAACAGAGGTAGCCTGCTCACTATTCAGAGCCTCACCTGTATCGGTTGCTTGCTGAGCATCTTCCTGCAAAGTAGGTGCGTTCATAGCGTTACCTCCTCACTAAATGAAAATTCACACAATTCCATTGCCCCGAAATCACCGGTTAATCTTGTCCATAATCGCTCAACAGCGCTAGCCCGGGTAATAGTGGCAGTACGCGACTCTATAACTATCTCTCCGAAGGGGGCCATGATCTCACCACCGTGTACCTGCACCTCATCTCCTGGAAATATGACAGCGCCATTATCTAGTCGCAAATGTGCGTGCAAGCTTTCAAATCGGTGACTTATTTCGACTGTACAGGGCGCTTGCTCCTGTGAACGCAAAAACCAACCCATGATGGCCCTCCAAATCTGCCCGTGTGGCACGAATCAACGAAGACAACTGTCTACGATGCTTGTCACTTTAAAGGTGTCAGCCGAAAATGACAAGTCTGTCAGCGAAGTCTGACGAGATACCTAATTCCGAGGTCGCTACAACGCCCAATAACCTAGCCAACGTTTTGCAGATGCACTAAATCTCTAATGTGCACGTCTTCAATCTTCAATCGCTGCAACGCCGAATGCAGCTCAAGCAGAT
Source organism: Granulosicoccus sp. (assembly GCA_023301725.1). Lineage (GTDB taxonomy): Bacteria > Pseudomonadota > Gammaproteobacteria > Granulosicoccales > Granulosicoccaceae > Granulosicoccus. Next base: position 2,033 of record JALZUD010000016.1, read on the forward strand.
ACTCTAGATTGGTGCCACTGAGGCCGCTACGGGTTGCTATGAGTTCAGCAGTTTTGGTGATCGGTTCATCCCCTACCCACGAGGGGTTACCTGCCGATGCGATCCAAGTGATCACTGATTCTATGCCATCGCCTATTGCTGAGCAGCTCAGCTGTACGCGCTGATATCCATCTTGCTCGCGCTCATCGAGCGCCCTTAATGTTTTTATCTGACCTCGAACTGGCAACCGATACGCTAAGCCTTCGCACACTGAACCCTCTACCGGAACCAGAGTGACAACCCGACCAGGGTGTTTATCTGTGCCACGATGATCGTGAGAAGCCTGCCAGAATCTGCGCTCATAGCCTTGCACATAGACCCTGTGAACATCGAGATATTCGAACCCTGGGCGCCAAAGCAGCGAACCATAGGCAAAAATATATGTAGAGTTAGTTGTTGGCATTCTCGCAGCATATCGAAAGCCGAGGCGCTTTTCTTGCTAATCCAATTTCGCTTAACCAACAGATACACGCTGGCTTACCGAAAACTGCTCTAGCGAATAACCCAAGTTTTGCTAACCTACCTGCTAGCCTACCGACTTTGGTAGGTTATTCAACCCGCCAATACTCATTTCTCAACGTTTTCATGCTGCCACGTGGCAGAAGGAATATCTATGATCAACGCCTTGAAAGGTTCCTCGCCTGCAGTACTTCTATCACGGATGCTCATCAGCGCCATTGTGGTATTCGCCAGCTATAACCCAACGGGTTCCTCAATTTTTCATTGGGTACGTGACAACGACAACCCGACAGATGCCTGGGTCATATTAGGCGCCATCGTGGCTGTACTTATCAACGTTGCGTTACTGATAGCTGCATGGAAAGCACTAGGCAAACTTGGCACTTTTATCGTGCTTATCTTCTTCGCAGCGTTAGTGTACCTATCGCTACAAGAGGGCTGGGTCGACACCGGCAACTACGCCTCCGTGCAATGGCTGGGGTTGATCTTATACAGCGGCTTTCTTGGCATCGGGCTCGCTGGCGCTATCATCTGGCGCCGCGCTACAGGCCAAGTTATTACTGACGAAGCTCCCGATATTGACTGATCAATGCTGCCTACTTTAGTGCAAGAACTCGTGCTCAAGTTAGCACTCACACGCTAACTTCGTCTCAAATAGTCACTATGCGACGCAAGGTCACGCCACTCAGGTTACGACTATTAGGCTTGGCCTTCGTCTGCATTGTCATTGCCATTGATGTGCACACACATCAATTCATTATTCCGATCTTTCTTGGCCTCATTACATGGGGCAAAGCCTGGCTAAAAACCCTCACACCTAAATTAGCCTTGTATGTGTTGAAAAACGGGCTGGTTATACAGCTTCGACAGCTGCTTGTGAAGGTGTCTTCACACTTCATCCTGAATTCGCACAAGCCGTTACGCAAGGCGATTAACAGCTTCAAACTATCAGCCTTGAGCAGATTGAAAGGCTTGTTCGCAGCCTATCTGCGAATGCCGCTCTGGCTACGGTGCTCCATCGCAATTGGCGTACTCTTGGCCACGGCAGGCAGCTCACTTGCCGTATTTGCCTTACTTATCATTCCACAGCCCGTACTTGACTGGCTGCGTGGGCGTGTGATGAGCACATTGAATAAGCTGGGGGTTACTAAATTTTTTGCAGCTTCATACCAATTTCTGGTCCCAGATTCATTACGACACCGATGGCATATGCACGTCAAATGGACTATCGGACGGCGGCAGGTTCGAGCCGCTGCGCAGCTGGCTAAAACCGTTCAACAAACATCAATGCCACAACTGGGCACCTCCAAGGACAGGGGGTAATGCCAAAGTTTGCTCAAGCAACAGCGACAGGCTGAGTGATACAGAAGTTGCTAAAGACAACCTCGACGCTGCAAGGCGTGTTAGCGGAGTCAACTGAACTAACGCGACCCGACACACCTCTATATAAACACTGAGCAGTGCTTCACAATACTGGCGGATAGACTTCTGGTGAGCAGCCGAAACCCTCCAAGATGGGCCCTTTGCCTGCCTCTATCTTCGCCACTGCGTTAAGTAGCGGTTCAGCCAAGTGCGCTATAGTGTTAATAAGTCAAAAATGTTTATGACCAGAAACAACAGCACATGAAAACTACAATGAGTGCATTACGAATGCAAAAAAAATCGATTCAAAGCTTTGTCAGATTCCTCATGTTGGCCGGCATGGCGCTAGCGCTTACAGCGTGTGCCTCGACGAGAACGCTGGACCCTACTGCTGAGCAGCATTTCGATGCCCGCTATGACTTTTCTGACAAACAGAGAATAGTAGAAGTACTAACCGACAGCCTACTGAATGTAGCTTACGCATCCAATGAAACTGAAAAGCCGATCGTGATCATTTACGGGATCGATAACGAGACAACTGAACACATCAGCACCAGCGGCATCAGCGATGACATTCGGCTGGAGCTCATCCGTTCAGGTGAATACCGGTTCATCAATCGCCAACAGCGCGAGAACCTGACCGAAGAAGCAGACTACCAATATGCAGGTTTTGTCGCACCAGAACAACGAGTCAGTGAGGGGCGTCAACTAGGTGCGGACTACATTCTGGGCGGCACACTGCGCTCTATTGAAAAAAAGGAAGCTCGCCAATGGCGACTGAGCAAAAGCGAGACTATTTACTACTCAATGAATCTTGAGCTTACCGACTTGAAAACCGGTGAAATAACTTGGGCAGACAACGTAGAAATCGCACGTGAGGCCTCACGACCTATTATCGGCTGGTAGGCAATCAGGAGAACCGACAAGCAACACGTTGTAGAGCAACATTTAGTATGCAATTCCAGAGGCCACGCAGGCTTTGCGCACTTGTTGCCATCTGCGGCTTGATGTTGCAAGCGTGCTCCACTCCTGGCGTGCTTGTGACTGCGCGTGATCAGTTTAAGTACGGCAGCACGGAAGCTGCTGTGCAGACATTAGCGCTAGCGGAAGTTTCGTCGCGCGATCAACTGCTCCTGCTTATGGATACTGCTCTGGTGGCACAGGCTGCAGAGCGATATCAGGAGAGTATTATCGCTTTCGAAGAAGCCTTTGAACTCGTAGATGAGCTTGATTTCATCAGTGTACGTGATCAATCTACAGCGCTGTTCGTAAACGACTGGGCTATTCGCTACAGTGGCGAACTCAGCGAACGCTTATGGATTCATACGTTTCAGATGATCAATTATCTGATGCTGGATCGGGCTGATGGAGCTGCGGTTGAAGCGCGCCGCGCAGTTACCTTATTTGATAAACACGGTGATGTACTGGACGAGGATGTGCTCACTCGCTACCTGATGGCTCTAAGTTTTGAAGCAGCAGGACAATTTGACAGCGCAAGTGTTGAATATCGCAAGCTAAATGAACAATTTGGCATCAATCTCCCAACGCGACGCTCCAAAAATACTCGTGAGCTTGTTGTGCTGGTGGCATCTGGCTTCATAGAGCCAAAGTTAGCAGGCGATTTGATTGTGGATATTAATGCAAGAATTTCGTTCCCATTCTACCCAGAGACGTTTCAGAGGGAGCCTGACATTGCGCTTTTTGGCAATGCTCAGCTGCTAGACACGCAGCTTGTGCACACTCGGCTACTACCTATTGCCCGCAGCGCACTGGCAAAGCGCGGAAAAGCTGTCGCCGCTCGGCACGTATTGCGTCTGGTAGCAAAAAATCAGATTGCTGACCAACTACAGGATCAAGATGAGTTAATAGGCGCCATTGCTAGAGTATTGTTTCTCGTTCTGGAACAAGCAGACACACGCAGTTGGGAAACCCTACCCGCATGGCTATCATTAGTGAGAGCAGAGGTGCCAGCAGGCATCGACTCTGTTGACGTCCAGATAAACAGTGTGGATGAGTTCAGCGTCACCGATCACAGTCGCACCGTAGTATTGAAATCGAAACCCGGATCGCTAACGGTTGACATGATAAGACTGGGCGTGAGCGGCCCTGATCAGTCGATACCTAGTCCATAGTGCTACACAAACGCCCGAACTTGTTTGACGAACACAGAACTATTTATGCTAATCTTTAAATCCCTTGTGGCGGATAAATAGGAGGTGATCAAATGTCTAGTGTTTTGATTTTTAACGGGTCAGCTGTAAGTGTAGCGCGATCTTACTAACCTTTTTTTGCGTGAAACTAATGTCGGCTGATTCGTTAGCCAATGCACGGAAGCCGCCCAACGGGCGGCTTTTTCATGTCAGCCTGTTTACATCAGCTCTCTGGCACCGCCAATCGCAGCAAACGACCACCTGCTTTGTCCTCAAGCAGATACACAACGCCATCACTGTCTTGCTCCACCTCGCGGATACGCTGTTTGAAATCATAGCGTTCTGTCTCACTCACAGGATTGTCGAGCGACACGCGCACCAGAGCCTCTGAAGACAGTCCTCCTATCAATGCACTTCCCTGCCAACCGGGATACTTATCGCCAGCGTAGATAACGAGACTTGATGGCGAGATTACCGGTGACCAGCTGATCTCAGGCGCGAGCAAATCCGGACGAGTGTCATGATCTGGAATAGGTAGACCGCTGTAGTGGCGACCGTTGGACACCAAGGGATATCCATAATTTCCAGCACGAGAAATTTTATTGAGCTCATCACCTCCACGCGGCCCCATCTCATGCACCCACAGCTGTCCGTCGGATGCAAACGCTATACCTAGGGGATTACGATGCCCGATAGACCAAAATTGGGCAGCAACTCCATCTTCCTGAGCCCACGGGTTGTCGGCAGGCAGGCTCCCGTCCTCGTTCAAGCGTATGACCTTACCCAAATTCATTTGCATGTTTTGAGCTGGATCAAATTTCTGCCTCTCCCCTGATGTAATGAAAAGATGCCCATCCTCAGAGAACGCCATTTTGTGCCCGTAATGCCCCTCACCTGAAACTTTCGGACTCTGCCTCCAGATAACCTGTTGATCTACAAGCTTCGGTTCGGATTTGTTGTCAAGATCGAGCGTTGCTTGCATCACGGCAGCGCCACTCATATCGCCATCGCGTTCTACGAAACTCAAATACAAGGTCGAATTTTCGTCGAACAAGGGATGCACAATGACATCGCCCAAGCCTCCTTGACCACGCGGCTCAACAACAGGTACGCCGGCCACACTCACCCGCTCTATTGTCTCAGCATCAAGCTGCGAAAGCGCAGTGGCACCCGAAACATCCGCCGCTGAACTGACCAACCACAGCTGCCCACCTTTTTCCGTCACTAGAAGCTCACCACCGGGCAGGAAAGTCATTGCCCAAGGCTGGTCGAAATCGCCAAGCACTTGCACCTGGAGGGTGTTGCCCGCGGAACTCGACACCTTATATTCAGATGCTGAATTAGACGCACACGCACCCGTTGCCAAAAGACTCAAGAAACAACAAATCGCTTTGCCAGCAACGTGCCTGCGTCGACGCTGCACATACGCGGAACTACTTGTTACCAAGTGATGTTGACTCATGATTTTTTTTGGCTCTGTATACTTGTCATTTTATACGATTGAAGAAGCACAACGTGTCAACAACAGAACAAGACAACAAACCACGTCCGTTTGTCGATCTGATTATCAGTATCGTTATTCCATCAGTTATCCTGATGAAATTCAGTGGTGAAGAGAACCTGGGGCCCACTTGGGCTCTTATTGCTGCTTTGGCATTCCCGATTGGGTACGGAATATACGAACTTGCGTTCAACAAAAAACGTAATTTAATGGCCCTTCTAGGCGTCGTTAGTGTGCTTCTGACAGGCGGCATCGGCCTACTGAAAATTGATGCCCAATGGCTTGCCGTTAAAGAGGCTGCCATTCCATTGTGTATAGGCATTGGAGTGTTGGTTGCCAATAAGCTCGGCTACCCTCTAATCAGAAAACTGCTATTCAATCCAACACTCATGAACGTTGATCGCATTCACGAGGAGCTAGACAAAAACAAAAATCGCGACCACTTCGATACACGACTTGATCGGGCGAATACCTTACTGGCAGGAACATTTCTTTTTAGCGCTGTAATGAACTATTTCTTGGCCAAGCTTATCGTCAAAAGCGAAAGTGGTTCTTCTGCATTCAACGAGGAACTGGGAAGAATGACATTACTCAGTTATCCAGTAATAGCCATTCCTTCAATGATAATGATGATGGCTATTTTCTGGTTCATCTGGCGCACGGTTAGCAAGCTAACAGGATTGAAGCTGGACGAAATAATGATTGGCGCTGAGGACGAAGAAAAATAGCTGCACGAACTGCTTGTTCAAGCCGCGAGCCGCACCAAGCGGCTTGCCAGTGTCGCATCTTCTGGCCTTCTCAAACCCTGCAGAAGGCCATAGAGAGATCCGCGCAACAGAAAACGATCAGCTGCGCAGCCTCCTAATGGCAGGACGTAAAGCACATCAATAGTGATTAAGAAGGTAACGTCAGCGCCAGAAATATCGGCGAGTTTCCGCGCTGAATCAAGACGGGAATAGCATCGTTAGCCGGTGCAGCTTCAACAATAGCTTCCAGACTTTCAACGCTATCAATCTCTTTACGATTCACTGACAAAATGACGTCGCCTTCACGAATGCCTGCAGCTGCAGCCGCGCCGTCAGATTTCAACTCTGAAACAACAACGCCTCGTGAAATACCCATTTGCTCCTTCAATTCGTCAGGCACTGCAGCAACCTCAACGCCTAATCGCGAATGTTCGATGGGGTCTTCAACTGGGGCTGCGGCAACACGCTCTCCTTCATCCAGCGGCTCGATCGTGACATCCATGGTTCGTTTCTCACCGTCTCGCAGCACCAGCATGTCCACTGTTGTTCCCGGAGCAATCGCTCCCACCAATGGAGGTAGCGCGCTGCTGTAAGCAACGACTCGTCCGTTGAATTCCAGGATGATATCGCCACTCACCAAACCCGCCTTATCTGCTGGACTGTCATTGCCTACTTGCGCAACCAGCGCACCGCCCGGCTTACTCAGCCCAAACGAACGGGCCAAAGCCTGATCTACGTTCTGAATGGACACACCGAGCCAACCCCTCGTGGCAAATCCCTTGTCTTTCAGTTGATCAGCAATAGACATAGCGACATTGATCGGAATGGCAAATGACAAACCTTGGTAACCCCCTGAACGTGAATAAATTTGCGAATTTACACCGACCACCTCGCCATCTGTGTTGTACAGCGGTCCACCAGAGTTCCCGGGGTTAACAGCTACATCTGTCTGAATGAAAGGCACATAGGTGTCGTCGGGCAAGCTCCTCGCTAATGCCGAAACTATGCCTTGGGTCGCTGTGTTTTCAAAGCCGAAGGGGGATCCTATGGCGAGCACCCACTCACCCACTTTTAAATCGTCAGAGTCACCCATGCGGGCTACGGGTAATTCATCGGCATCAAGTTTCAACAAAGCAATGTCACTGGCTGGATCTGCGCCCACCAACGTCGCTTGAAATTCTCGTTGATCATTCAAACCGACGCGAATTTCAGTGGCATTGTCGACCACATGCGCATTGGTCATCACATAACCGTCTGCTGAAATGATGAATCCACTGCCAAAACCGGTGCCTTGGCGAGGTTCTTGTTTAGGCGCATTTGGCAATTGCTCAAAAAAACGCCGAAACTGCTCCGGGATTTGCTCAGGGCTTAATCCCGGAATTCCACCAGTTTGGGGAGCCGGCGAAGAAGCAAGCACTGAAATCTTGACTACCGCATCACCTTCTTCCTCAACCAGGCCACTGAAATTGGGCAAAGTGTCTGCAAAGGATGTCGGTATAGCAATAATGGGAAGGAAAGCAATACCTAGAAGCAGTTTTCGATATATTCTGCTCGGCACAGATGCTTGCATTTGCAGTGAAGGAGCCAAGGACTGTGTTTTATCCATTAATTGAGCCGTTGTTCGCACTGCGAAAGTATTTTTCAGAACGATAGCTCTTTCGAATATAGACTGCATGGTATTTCCTTTTGCGTTATGGCTGTAGGAACGATTGCTCACACAAACGTTCACAATACGTTGTTCAGGTGTCACTTTCCTGCGATCGGAACTGCCTGCTTTTGCCGCTTTGCACATTATTAAAAATTGAAGTTGTAAACATCTTGTTGCACTTCACAACTATTTGGGGGCTGTATGCGAATTTTACTAGTCGAAGATGATTTGGAAGCCGCATCCTATCTTGTCAAAGGTTTGACTGAGAGTGGGCATATCGTCGAGCACGCGGCTGATGGTGAATTAGGCCTGCAGATGGCCTTATCAAACGCATATGACTCAATGATCATCGACCGCATGCTACCAAAGCGTGACGGTTTATCGCTGATCGCAGAATTGCGGCGAGTGGGCAACATGGCGCCAGTTCTAATTCTCAGTGCGCTTGATAATGTTGATGAGCGTGTTACCGGACTCAAAGCGGGAGGCGATGACTACCTCACCAAACCGTATCAGCTCAGCGAGTTAACAGCGCGGCTCCAAGCACTCACCAGACGCGCGCATACTGGCGTGCAAGGAACGATACTGAATGTGGGAGATCTCACTCTCGATTTGATAAAACACAAGGTCACTCGTTCCGGCAAAAACATTAATTTACAACCGCGTGAATTCCGACTGCTCGAATACCTGATGCAACACACCAATCAGGTCGTTACTCGCAGCATGCTGCTTGAGAACGTATGGGACTACCACTTTGACCCTCAAACCAACGTTATCGACGTTCAGATTAGTCGCCTCCGAAGCAAGATAGATAAAGATTTTGATTCCCCACTGCTACACACCGTGCGTGGTGCGGGATATAAGCTGCAAGAGATGGGAGCGACGGTATAGCGCTCGTTCAGCGGAGCGGTCATGCGCATGGTTCACACACGTGATCCAACTTGTTGCATTATGCTTGATCACAACACAGCACGATTCCGGTTCACGTAAAGCATAATGTTGAGAATACCGAGCACGGCAAGCATGATATGTCGAGTCAACAGCGAAGGCCAGCAGTGAAAACTGATCCCCGTGGAAAATTAATCAGCTGGTTTGACAAACGCCGAATTTTTCGTACTTCGGCGTTCCGACTGGCGTTAATTTATGCAACTCTCTTCAGCGCTTTGTCAGCAGCCACTCTTGGATTCATATACTGGTCTACCCGGGACCAGATCGACTCTCAAGTAGACGCTCGTTTAAGATTAGAAACAGACTACCTGACAAACCTGTATCAATCTGGCGCACTACCTGAGCTACTCGAAGCCATTCAGCGTCGCAATCAGATCGACACCTACGGCAGGTTTTACTACGTCGCGACCAACGAAACCAGCGCGGAAGAATCAGAGACTAGCGAAGAAGATCTACCTATCCGCTTGAAGTCCGTACGAGCGCACACCACTCGGAACATGGGGGATGTGGCGGACCTTCCACCGGGCAGCCCTCGCGCCTTCAACCCGGTCAGAGTAGCTGAAACTACTTTGTCTGATGGATTGAAGCTCACTATCGGTCATGAAATTACCGACGAGAACGCACTGCTGGATCATACATTTACTCTCGTGGTTGGCGCCACAGGCTTAACAATACTGTTCTCTTTATTCGGTGGTCTTTGGATTGGCACCGGTATGCTGCGACGAATTGATTCTGTCAGCAGCACAGCAAGTGACATCATGAGTGGTGATTTGTCACAACGACTGTCAGTGACTTCGCGCGACGACGAGTTTGATGAAATATCTACAAAATTGAATCAGATGCTCAATCGTATTGAAGATTTAATGGATAGCATGCAACAGGTGACCAACAACGTTGCACATGATTTGCGTAGCCCGCTCACAAGATTGCGAAACCGTTTAGAAGTCACGCTACTCGAAGAACGAGATGTTGAAGACTACAGAACAGTCATGGATGAAACAGTAGGTGATGTCGATGGCCTGATACATACGTTCAATTCGATGCTGAGTATTGCCAGACTGGAAGCAGGAATTGATTCCTCTCAGTGGCAAGAAACTCATATTGGTGATTTGGCGGCAGAACTTTCAGAACTCTACGAGGCTGTAGCTGAAGATGAAGAAGGGAATTTAACCTTTAGCTACGATATCAAAAGCAATCCGATATTTAACTGCAACCGTCGCCTCATTGCACAAGCCATTACCAATCTGCTGGATAACGCCATAAAGTACAGCCCTCACCCTGCAAACGTGTCGCTCGCGGTAGACGGGACTCGCCAAGCGTTCACTATTTCAGTGAGTGATAACGGACCAGGCATTCCTGAACATGAAAGAGAAAGGGTATTCGAACGATTTGTCAGACTGGAAAACGAGCGAAATTCACCAGGCAACGGCCTTGGCTTAAGCTTGGTGAAAGCAATTACTCGATTGCATACAGCGCAGCTCACGCTAGAAGACAACAACCCGGGGCTGATTGTAACTATGCACTTCACGGAAAATAAGAAGGCAGAAATTAGCAGCACACAAAAGCTTGCAGCTAAGCAGATACGAGAATCGAAGGCGGCTTAACACTCGTAGGCAGATATTCTTCGTTTTACGGGCGAGACGCTGACGAATAGTCTTTTTTCTATCACTCAAGTCTCAGTGTTGCGTTAACGTATCTCAACGGCATCCCCTAGGTTAATCACTCCGCCTTGTATCACTTGGGCATAAACACCCATGTCCATATGAGTATAGTTTTCACGCAATAATCGGGGTATTTTCATGTTTCGCTTGCCCGTCTTCAGGTCAACTTCGGTTGCAGGGCAACGTTGAGTGCGCTTAACCAGCTTGAGGTGCACATCGCCAACACTCAACGTTTGTCCAATCATCTCCAGTTCTGCAAATGCAGGTAGGTTCGACAAATGAATATTACCTCGGAATCTGCGGGGGTCAACATCTTCTTCGATAGCCGTTGAAAACGCTTTTACACTATCAAGGTTAATGATGGAAACCGCATTCATCATCTCTTTCGAAACAACTGACACATCGGTAAATCGATGCGGCGCCCCTTCAAAAAACTGAGGTGTTTCAGCGTCTGGCAAGCCAAGGTATGTTTTGAGAAATTCACTAGCCTCTGCTCGCCCCACCGTTGTGGTGATGTCAAACCTACCGCTGGACGCGGGCCCGCGCATAAGCAAACAGCCAGTGCCTTCGTCAAACTCTGTATCCAGCAGTGCCAAGCTTGCATCACGCGCAAGCATGTAAAATTTCGTTTTTGGCAAAGGTTGAGGGTTACTGGGATCAAAGCCGCTATTAGGTCGGGCAAAGCCAAACTGGCGGTCACAAGGAAACCCGACACCAGCTTCAAGATTAACGCTGTCTAGTAATTGCCCGCTCAATCCCTTGATCGGAAATTGAGTCAACGTATCAACTGTTATCGCCATGATTTTGCTGCCTTGTACTGACTAGTTTATGAAGTTAGTTGCTTTATGGTAACCACTAGCCAAGATTCGCCACGAAACACAACCCCCTTTTGGGGTGCCGTGCTTTCGACAGGATCAAGACTGGGCTTAAAAGTGATTTCATGAATAATTTGCTCTAAGGTTGAGCGACTACCCGATCCAGAAAAATGCTCCCCGCCTGCTCAACTCGCAATGCCCAAAGAGTTGTTGAACCAGAAATGCTGGGAGCCATTTCCACAATAAGCTGCTCGCCGCGAATCATCTCCTCCAACAGAGGAACTTGTTCTTCTCTAACCCGAATGCCTTTAGAGTTGCCTTCAAATTCCACCCACAAATAATGCCTGCCACGCGTTGCCGATAAACCAGAAAAACTGGCAATGATCTCTCTACTTTCTGACGCTATAGGCTTACTATTTGTTTGTTCCGACTCTGCATAATAATAATAATACAAGCCAGCCACTAGCATAATGAGTGGCAATGCGGTAATAAGAGACAATACTGGATGACGACTTTTTTCCTTGTAACTTAAATTAGGGTCACGCGGTGGCGGCCACTCATACCGCTTTTCACCGTTTGAAAACACATCCGTAGATTCAGTTGTATTCGACGCGTTATTCGTCGGCTTCTTTTTATCGCTACACACGAAGGGTATTTCTCAGGTCACTCAACATTTTGCACCTGCTCACGCATTTGCTCTATCAGCACTTTTAGCTCTATTGTTGCAGCTGTCGTTTTGGAGTCTGATGATTTAGACGCTACTGTATTCACTTCACGGTTGAACTCCTGCATCAGAAAATCAAGCCGACGACCCACAGGTTCATCACGCAAGAGCGCCTTTTGAAATTCGAGCACATGCACATCCAGTCGATCAAGTTCTTCATCAATATCCAGACGCTGAGCGCTGAACACCAATTCTTGCTCTAACCGCGACGCATCATGTGCCACATCTAGTTGCGCCAACTTCTCTATTAATCTTGCGCGTTGCCGCAGCACAAGCTCTGAGCGTTGTTCACGCAATTGGCTCACGAGTTGCGAGATGGTGTTGACACGTGCACTTAGCATGAGCTCTACCTGCTCTCCCTCACGGGCTCGCGTATTCTTAAAGTCAATCAAACAGGCATCGAAAGCTAACAAAGCCTGAACAGCGCTTGACGTGTCAAGTGATGCACTTTGCGAGGTCAAACCTGGCCATTTTAATAAGCTAACCGGGTCGACAACTCCCGTCTCAATACCCGCATTTTTCACCGCATCAACAGCTTCCTTCAGTTGCGATAACAAAACTTTATCTACCACGATGTCTTCACGTGCTTGCGTGGCGGCACCCAGAGATAACGATATATCAATTTTACCGCGGCCCACCGATTCGGTGACCTTAGCGCGCACAGCAGGCGCCATGGCGCGAAAACCTGCAGGCAGATGAACCGATATATCCAGATACCGATGATTCACCGATCTCATTTCCCAGCTGAAATCTTCACGGTCCAATCCATCATCCGGACTAGCCTGTGACTGCCCGAAGGCCGTCATGCTTTGCAGCATTACGCGGCTCCTTTACCAATAATTATCATTAAGTTAACGCTAGTGTACCTTTGCTTGCGCGATTACACGGCACTTTGAAAACCAACAGGGCCTTGATGGAGCTATACTCTGCACCCCGGCAAAATGCCACGATGAATCGCCCGCGGTGTGTCAGCAAACAAAGTGCAGTTCACTATCTGCCTGCTTTCACGACAACGGGTTACATTCGTAAAACTGAAGTTTAGCGACCCCACAAGGAAATACCATGCGACCCAGCAATAGAGCGGCTGACGAATTACGCGCCATCAAGCTGACCCGTAAATTTACTAAGCATGCTGCAGGATCGGTGCTCATTGAAATGGGAGATACGCACGTTCTGTGCACCGCTAGTGTGGATAATCGCTGCCCACCCTGGCTCAAAGGTACTGGCAGTGGCTGGGTCACAGCTGAATACGGGATGCTACCTGGCGCCACACACAGCCGAGCGCGGCGTGAGGCTGCAGCAGGCAAGCAGTCCGGTCGAACGCAAGAGATCCAAAGACTTATTGGTCGCTCACTGCGAGCAGCCGTTGATCTGGACGCATTGGGTGAGCGCACGATTACGCTCGATTGCGATGTTCTTCAAGCCGATGGTGGTACACGTACAGCATCCATCACAGGTGCTTATGTTGCTCTGTGTGACGCTGTTGAACAGCTCATTGATCAACGCAAAATCAAGAAAAACCCTCTCCACGGGCAAATAGCAGCAATTTCAGTGGGTATTTTCAAGGGCGAACCTGTTCTCGATCTTGATTATCTCGAAGACTCTGCCGCCGAAACCGACATGAACGTGGTGATGAATGAGGCGGGCGGATTCATCGAAATTCAGGGTACTGCTGAGGGACATGCCTTTCGAGAAGATGAGCTTCAGAAAATGCTGGCATTGGCTAAACATGGCATAGGTCAGCTAGTGACTGCGCAAAGCGATGCGCTAAATTCCTGACAAACACACCCCTGTGTTGAATCAAAACTAGGACGAACTATGAGCAGAACGACAGTCGTATTCGCCAGTGGCAACGCAGGTAAGGTTAAGGAGTTACACGAACTTCTCACGCCATTGGGTTTTGACGTGCACGAGCAAGGCAGATACGACATCGTGTCTGTAGACGAAACAGCGAGTACGTTTGTCGAAAATGCCTTGCTCAAGGCCCGCCATGCCACTCGAATATCTGGCTTGCCCGCTATCGCCGACGACTCCGGTTTAGAAGTAGACTGCTTAAATGGCGCTCCTGGCTTATATTCAGCGCGCCACGCCGAGCTGCACAACGCTGGTAGTGGCGACCACGCGAATAACGAACTCTTGTTAAAACAACTCGAGGTGTATGACACGACCAGCCAACGATCTGCTCGCTTCAGAAGTGTCGTCGTCTATTTACGTCACGAAGCCGACCCATCTCCACTCATTGCACAAGGCAGCTGGGAGGGACACATACTCAAACAGGCCGCAGGAGTCGGTGGCTTCGGCTATGACCCTGTATTTTGCAATCATGACACCCACACTGCTGCAGCTCTGTTAGACAAGCAAACCAAAAACAGACTCAGCCATAGAGGCAAAGCCGTGGCACAGTTAGTTGAACTGCTCCGCACGCATTCATGAGCGTACGTACTTTTACACAGCTGCCACCGCTGTCGCTCTATATTCATATTCCGTGGTGCATCAAAAAATGCCCCTACTGTGATTTCAACTCACACGAGGCACGTGACCAGATTCCCGAGATCGCCTATGTGGATGCGCTGCTAGCCGACCTTGCGAACGAAATGCCGCTGGTCTGGGGAAGACAGTTCACCAGCGTGTTCATAGGCGGTGGCACACCCAGCCTGTTCAGCGCAAAAGCTCTCGATCGCCTACTCAGTGGTGTCCGGGCCTTAACGGCCTTAGCCCCTAATGCTGAGGTAACGCTTGAGGCCAACCCTGGCACGTTTGAACAAGCAAAATTCAAAGAATATCGCAGCCTGGGTATTAACCGGCTCTCTATTGGCATTCAGAGCTTCAACCCTGACATGCTCAAGGCATTAGGCCGTGTTCACTCTGCAGTTGAGGCGTTGAAAGCTGTGGATATTGCGCACAACGCCGGCTTCGAGCAGATCAATCTGGATATTATGTTCGCCTTGCCAGAGCAAACTGAGGCACAGCTGCGAGCCGACATTAGCTTGGCCATAAAGCAATCAACCACGCATCTCTCTTTCTATGAGCTAACACTTGAACCGAACACACTGTTTGCACGTTTTCCACCAGTAGTGCCTAGCAACGAGCAACGTGCTGATATGCAAGAGCTGGTAGTGGAAGAACTGGCAACAGCGGGCTTTGATCGTTACGAGGTGTCAGCGTACGCAAAAAACGCCGCCGGTGCGAAGAATCGATGTGCACACAATGTAAACTACTGGCAGTTTGGCGACTACGTGGGCATTGGTTGTGGTGCACATGGCAAAATCAGTTCTGCTGACTCTGGGAGAATAGTTCGCCGTTGCAAGCAAAAACACCCTGCCAAGTACCTTGAGGCTAGCAGCGCCCAAGAACAACTCGCAGAACAAACAGATATTGAAATGGAAGCGACAGCGCTCGAATTTCTTATGAATGCACTCCGTTTAAAAGAGGGCTTCGCCATTCCTTTATTTGAGCTACACACTGGTGTGCCACTTGATCGCTGGCAAAAACCGCTAGATCAGGCACTGGAAAAGGGCCTGATTGAACAAGCCGGACTCAGCTTACGATGTACCAAAGAAGGATTCGATTGGTTAAACGACACGCTTGAACTGTTTCTGCCCGATGCGCGGTTAAGTGCTGTGAAATCTTATCCGGTCATACCGTTAAAACTTGACGCAACTCGTACCCGTTAGCTCTGGCTCTGCAGGAATTCACTAAAAATGCGATGCCCTGCTCATTAGCGAAGGAATTCAGACGTTCAGCGCAGAAGAATTACTCCCAATTGTGAAATCCTCACGCACGTCGCCATGACGTCGAAACATCAAATTCAAAAGGACTTACGCATTCAGACACTCCCAACGCTTGCAATTTAGCGCTATCGGAACTAGTATCCCTGACCGAATTTATAACTGGGAGATTGCTATGAAACCGGAAATCCATCCCGAATACAAACAGATCCAAGTCACTTGCAGCTGCGGCACGTCTTTCGAGACAGGCTCAACAGCTAATAAAGATTTGAGTATTGAAGTGTGTTCCTCTTGCCACCCTTTCTACACAGGCAAGCAAAAAGTCATGGACACCGCAGGTCAGGTCGACAAATTCCGTCGTCGCTACGGCGCCAAGTAGTTCGTATTTGCCGGTGCACGACACTAGCGTGCACCTGAAAATACAACGGAACGATTCAAAAGGGGCGCCCACAGTGGTGCCCTTTTTGTGTGCGCGGCACAATCAGTATCAGCAAATCATCGATCACACGCCGCGGCGTGCACTATCGACAAGCGCTCGCGTAACCCCAATCGATGCCACCTGCACAGATCTGAAGATTCTTGCCACTCTTAAGCACTTGGGCAATAGCCAAACATGCTATTCCTAGTAGACACCAGCATCTACATCTTCCGAGCATGGCAAAACTTGCCGAGCACGGTTCGCAATCGATTCGACGAACCAGACAACGCTGTTCAAGGTCTCGCTGAGACACTGTGCGGCATTATTGATAGCTACTGCCCGCAACACATGGTCTGTGCTTTCGATGAATGCTCACGCCAAGGCATACGTCACCAAATATATCCCGAATACAAGGCGGATCGCCCACCTGCGCCGGAGGATTTAGCGCCTCAGTTCGAACGGTGTAAGCGGCTGGTTAGCGCACTTGGCATCCCGGGCTACGGCAGTGATCAAACAGAGGCCGACGATGTCATCGGCCAGTTTGCAGATCTTGCCCGTGCACAAGGGCAACAGATCACCATCGTCTCCGGAGATAAGGACCTCGCTCAGTTCGTTCGCGAGCAGGATCGCTATTGGGATCTGGGCAGGCGCCCCATCGCCACCTACCAGGAAGTGCACAAGCGATTCAAGGTCCGCCCTGAACAAATGGCTGACTGGCTAGCCTTGTGCGGAGACAAAAGCGACAACATACCTGGCGCCCCCGGAGTGGGTCCGTCGACTGCGGCCAGGCTACTGAACAAATGGGACAATCTGGACAATTTGATGGCCAATTTGGGAGAGGTGGCTATGATGCGATTTCGTGGTGCGCCTCGCGTTAGCCGTATTCTTTATGAGCACAAGGAAACCATTTATTTCGCGCGATCTTTAACGGGTCTCATTCGTGATGATCGCCTGCCCGATTCACTTGAAGCCATGCTTCGCACACCTAAAAAACGTGAAGAGATACAGCAATCATTGTTCGATCTTGGTTTTACCGAAAGCCTCAGTGAATCCTTGTCAATAAGAGCCGCAGCAGCAGAAAAACTGGCGTCCTAGGCTTGTGCCTCCCATTTTGATATTTAACAAGCCCTACGGCGTGCTAAGTCAATTCACTGACGCCGACAAACGCAAAACGCTTGCGCATTACATCGACGCACCCGGATATTACCCCGCTGGACGTCTGGATAAAGATAGCGAAGGGCTAATGGTGCTGACCAATGACGGCGCGTTACAACAGAGAATTAGCAGTCCAAAATTCAAACTGCTAAAGACTTATCTGATAGAGGTTGAAGGCATAGCCGACACCCCCGCAACCGCTAAACTCACCCATGGGGTATCACTTAAAGATGGGCCAGCGAAAGCAATTTATGCAAAACCTGTTGATCGCCCCGCAGCGTTGTGGCCGCGAGACCCTCCGGTGCGATTCCGTCAGAGCATTCCAACCAGCTGGGTTGAACTTGGCTTAAAGGAAGGGCGGAATCGGCAAGTCAGGCGGATGAGCGCATCAGTTGGTTTGCCAACATTACGACTGGTGCGCGTCGCTATTGGCCAGTGTAGCGTTTGGTCTCTGGCACCCGGAGAGCACGCTTTTTTAGAGGCGAGCGAACTGCTCAAATAACACCTACTTCCCTTTGATCAGCTAGCGATTCCAAGTAGGCACAGACAAAATCGCTTACGCCATTCGCTCCACAGAGTAGCTGGCTATGCGCACAAGTGCGTCTTTGTAGGGCGACTCAGGAAGAGGCTGAAGTGCAGCAACAGCTGCTGTTGCAGACACTTGGGCGCGCTGTAGTGATTTGTCGAGCGCATTTGTGCTTTCAATAATAAGCATGAGCTCATCGAGCTTCTCTATGCTGGCATCACGAACACACTGCGCGATCATGTCACGTTGTTCGGGCGTCCCATCTCGCATCGCGTAAATCAATGGAAGCGTTGTTTTGCCCTCGGCGAGGTCATCACCAACGTTTTTTCCGGTGGTTTCACTGTCGCTGCGGTAATCCAGCACATCGTCAGCTATCTGAAATGCCGTGCCCAGGTGCATGCCATAGCTTGCTAAGCCCTGCCTGATCGCATTTGATTCGCCTGCCAGCACCGCACCCAGCTCTGTAGCCGCCTGAAATAGACGCGCAGTTTTAGCTTCAATAACCTGCACATACTGTTCTTCTGACAGGTCAGGTTCGCGCACGTTGAGCAATTGCATGACCTCCCCTTCTGCGATTCTGTTGGTCGTGGAGGCAAGTATGCTCATCACGTCCATGCTTTGCACATCAACCATCATCTCGAATGCACGCGAATATAAGAAATCACCAACCAGCACAGCTGCCTCGTTACCCCAAACGGCATTAGCCGTGTTTTGACCGCGGCGCAGCTCGGACGCATCGACAACGTCGTCGTGCAGTAGAGTAGCTGTATGAATGAATTCGACGATGGCGGCAACACTGACCGCGTGCTCAAAAATTGTGGAGTCGCGATCTTTAGAGATACCGCAGGCTCCCGCCGCAAGCAGAACTAATTGTGGCCTTAATCGCTTGCCGCCACTGCCTATGATGTATGCAGACAGCTGGTTGATAAGGACCACATCCGACGCAAGACGCCGTTTGATGAGCAGGTCAACGCTATCCATACCCGCCTCGACCAGTGTCCGGCAGTCATTAATACTTAGGCTTTTTTCAGTTGTGGCGGTTACATTCATGATCAGCTGTACGCATGGTGGTTCAGGCAGGTTCATGTATTCTGAGCCACAGTGGCACCGCCCTTAACAATGTTGTCTCAAGGTTACATAAACTGTTCACACTAAGGATAACACTGGCAGTTGACTTATTGAGCAATTGATTGATATGCTGTTGGGCTTTTCGTGGTTTCGTACCACTCTCGAGCGCTTAAAACATGACATGGTCGTCCACCTGCATGGTCAATAGCGAACAATGTATTCAGGCAGAGGCTAGTTGCAGCTGTCATTTTCAGGATTATTCTGCATGTACGCGGTAGTCAAAACTGGTAGCAAACAGTTCCGAGTAAGCCAAGGCGATAAACTTAAAGTTGAGTCGCTGTCAGTCGAAGCCGGAGAAGAGGTTAGCCTTACCGAAGTGCTCATGCTGGGTAACGGAGAGACTTTCACGGTAGGCGCACCAACAATTGCAAATGCTTCAGTGAGTGCAAAAGTTCTATCTCACGGTCGTGGCCCTAAGGTCAAAATTGTTAAATTCCGCCGCCGCAAGCATCATCGCAAGCAGGCTGGACATCGGCAGAATTTTACTGAGCTTGAAATTACAGCGATCAACGCAGGCTAAGCCAGGCGGTTGATTAGCCTAGCCTTCTGATACAGATTCGGCTAGGCGCCAAGATTCTTCACTTTACACAGTATGTTTTAGGTAACCCTTTGTCATGGCACATAAAAAAGCAGGCGGAAGTACTAGGAACGGTCGCGATTCGGAGTCCAAACGACTCGGTGTCAAGCGATACGGCGGCGAACTCGTTAAGGCAGGCAACATCATTGTCCGCCAGCGCGGCACACGTTTTCACGCTGGCGTGAACTCAGGCGTTGGAAAAGACCACACGATATTTGCAAAAACTGACGGCGTTGTAGCTTTCGCTGTTCGCGGCGCTAACAGCCGTAAATTTGTGGATATCGTCCCAGTCAGCGCGGACGCGTAATTTAGCGTCTCTAGTAGTTTCGAAGCCGCTCCGATAGGGCTTCCTCCCACTCGGTAGTAAAAATTTAGTGAAATTCGTCGATGAAGCGCGCATCAATGTCATAGCTGGCGACGGTGGAAATGGCGCACTGGGCTTTCGGCGCGAGAAATATATTCCTCGCGGTGGACCCGACGGCGGAGACGGTGGCAATGGAGGTAGCGTTTTTTTGCGTGCAACCGAAGGCCTCAATACTCTTGCCGATTTTAGACACCAGCGCACCTACCTCGCTCAGCGGGGTGAAAATGGACGCGGAGCAAATTGCTCCGGAGCCGGTGGTGAGGACACTATTGTGGACGTGCCACTGGGAACAGTCGCCATTGATAAGGAGACTGGGCAAGTCATCGCCGACCTGAACTTTGTGGGCCAGACGGTTCAGGTTGCTAAAGGCGGTTGGCATGGACTGGGTAACGCACGCTTCAAGAGCTCCACCAACCAAGCGCCACGAAAAACGACATCTGGCACGCCAGGTGAGCGCCGAGAGCTGCAACTAGAATTAAGACTCTTAGCCGATGTGGGTCTGCTTGGACTCCCAAATGCGGGCAAGTCTACGCTGATCACACAGCTGTCATCAGCCAGACCTAAGGTGGCCGACTATCCGTTTACCACGTTGCACCCCAATCTTGGCGTAGTCAGTATCGAGGCGCACAGAAGTTTTGTCATGGCTGATATTCCGGGTTTGATTGAGGGCGCGGCAGACGGGCATGGACTTGGCATACGCTTTCTTAAACACCTGAGCCGCAATCGCCTCCTACTCCACCTTGTCGACGTTCTTCCAATCGATGAAAGCGATCCTGTAGAGGGCGCGGTATCGATAGTCAACGAGCTAGGAAAACACAGTGAAGAACTGGCCAGCATTGAGCGTTGGCTAGTACTCAACAAGAACGACCTTCTTCCTCCTGACGAGCAAGAAGAGCACTGCAAGAAAATAACTACCGCACTGGAGTGGACTGGACCGGTCTATCTGATATCGGCTGCCACTGGGCTTGGCACCAAGGAACTCGCTGCAGACATCATGAAGCATCTTGAGCTCCGAAAATTAGAACGCGAAGAGCAAGAGGCTGCAGCTGCTGCCAAAGCCCGCAGAGAACATTCAGAATCTTCTGATCTAAAGGGCTAGGCTCATGCGCGAACGGCTGAAGATTGCTAAGCGCTGGGTTATCAAGGTAGGCAGCTCATTACTCACAGCCGACGGTCGCGGCCTAGATCACGCAATCATCGCGCAATGGACAGCTCAAATAGCTGCCTTGATTGATGATGATCGACAGGTGGTACTCGTATCTAGCGGCTCAATCGCGGAAGGCGTAGCTCGGTTAAAACTTCCCTGCCGCCCTACTCGCGTAGATGAACTACAAGCAGCCGCAGCGGTGGGTCAGATGGGCCTGGTGCGAGCTTACGAAGCTGGCTTCGAACGCTTTGGAAAATTAACCGCTCAAGTGCTACTCACTCACGATGACCTGGCCGACCGCCGACGCTATCTGAATGCTCGCGGCACCTTGTCAACACTGCTTAGTCATGGCGTGGTGCCCGTGGTCAATGAAAACGACACAGTGACCACGGATGAAATCCGACTCGGAGACAACGACACTTTGGGCGCGCAAGTGGCCAACCTCATTGACGCCGATGTATTGGTAATACTGACCGACCAACACGGTCTTTTCGATCAGGACCCCAGAAACAATCCTGATGCCAAACTGCTAGAACGTGCAAACGCAAGCGATAGTCAAATACTGGCTTTGGCCGGACCCGCAGGCTCAAGCGTTGGAACGGGTGGCATGCGCACAAAAATACTAGCTGCCGAGCGAGCTGCACAGAACGGCACAACGACGGTCATAGCACACGGACGAGAGTCCAATATCCTGTTACGGCTAAGAGATGGAGAGCCTCTTGGCACCATGTTGGTAAGCAATCAAAAGCCTCTAGACGCTCGCAAGCGTTGGCTAGCAGATCATTTACGGGTCAAAGGCACACTCACTCTGGACACTGGTGCGTGCAATGTGATTCAAGAACGAGGTTCCAGCCTGCTAGCCGTGGGCGTAATAGACAGCACGGGCGATTTCTTGCGCGGCGAGTTGGTGGCCTGCGTCGACAGCAATGGGGCCGAGATCGCACGTGGCCTAGCAAACTATACGGCGACTGAGACGACTAAAATACGTGGATTGTCGAGCGACCAGTTTCATGAAAAGCTGGGGTACAGCTACGAGCCTGAGCTTGTTCACCGAGACAATATGGTTGTGATGCGGTGAATTCTGTATTCACACCAAAAAACGTCTGGCTCGCAAGCCCTACATCTGACGCCACTCAGCCACTTCGTGATCTTGAGCACACCTTTGAGCTATCTAGCGATGGCTCGAACAGCACCCGTTTTTCTTCGGGCACAAAAACAGTTTGCTACCGAAGCAGCAAACCGAGACACTCTTTCAATCAAGACTTAACAGAGGCTGGCACTGGGTGCCAGCCAAACACACTAGGCCAGAGCACGGACCTGGCTGTTAAATCGGCTCTTATATCTAGCTGCCTTGTTCTTGTGAATAAGGCCCTTTCGCGCCATATGATCAAGAACTGGCACAGCTTCCTTGTAGGCGGCGGCTGCTGCGGTATGGTCTCCACTCGCAATGGCAGCGAAAACTCGCTTAACCATTGTGCGCATCATGGAACGCTGGCTCGCATTGAGCTGGCGGGATTTTTCTGCTTGGCGAACGCGTTTGCGCGCCTGGGCGGTATTAGCCACGGACTGTCCTCTGGAAAATCAAACAATAGGTCGATACTGAATTTAGCCAGCTATTATCTACCCCTACGCGCTTCTAGTCAACGTCGCCTAAGATGAAATCGACCACACTAGCCCGTTCCGGGAGCATTGTCGCCTTTATGACCTTAGTGTCGAGGGTGTTAGGTTTCGTCAGAGATCAGGTTCTGGCCATTGTTTTTGGGGCTGGCGGCACTACTGACGTTTTTCTAGTGGCGTTTAAGATCCCTAACTTTCTTCGTAGACTTTTCGCCGAAGGAGCCTTCGCACAGGCCTTCATTCCGGTCTTTACGGAATACAAAGAAACTCGCAGCAGAGCGGCCATGCTTGATCTGGCGGCGCATGTCTCCGGCACATTAGCCGTCGTGCTGTTGGTCGTGTCGACCTTGGGCGTCATGCTAAGCCCACTAATCATCATGTTATTCGCCCCTGGCTTTATCGATGAACCTGCTCGATTCGATCTGGCCACTGATATGCTCAGGATCACTTTTCCATATTTGTTTTTTGTCAGCCTGGTTGCGTATTCAGGTAGTTTGCTCAATACGTTTGGCAAATTTGGCATTCCCTCATTTACGCCCGTTTTGCTCAATATCTGCATGATCCTGGCAGCGGTAGGCTTCAGTGACCGTTTCGATACACCCATTATGGCGCTTGCGTGGGGAGTGTTTGCTGCTGGTTTGGCGCAGCTTCTGCTGCAACTGCCTTTTTTGCGACAGATCGGGCTGTTACCTCGACCACGTTGGGGCTGGGGTCACACGGGTGTCAAACGCATACTTAAATTGATGGCGCCCGCCATACTTGGCTCTTCGGTGGCTCAAATCAATTTGTTGCTGGATACCGTCATCGCCTCGTTTCTAACCGCCGGCAGCCTGAGTTGGCTGTACTACAGCGATAGACTAATGGAGTTCCCACTTGGACTACTGGGGGTCACCTTAGGCACTATCATCCTGCCACGCCTGTCGCGCGAGCATGCTCACAAAAACGGCGATGAGTTTCGCAAGACACTGGACTGGGCACTACGACTCATTGTTGTTCTCGGCGTACCCGCGGCTATTGGACTCTTGCTTGTATCTGAAGGCCTGCTGATGACGCTTTTCGGCTACGGTCAATTTACAGAAAACGACGCTCGCATGGCCAGTTACAGCCTGATGGCTTACAGCGCAGGATTACCTGCATTCCTACTGATAAAAATTCTTGCACCCGCATTTTTTGCCCGGCAAAATACCAAAACACCAGTGAGAATTGGCATCGTCGCATTGATTTCCAACATGGTGTACAACCTCTTATTTGTACTGCCCATGATATGGCTCGACTTTATAGCGCCACATACTGGCTTGGCATTGGCAAGCTCAATGTCAGCTTGGCAACAAGCTTTCATGCTTTACCGGGAGCTGGCAAAAGAAGACATTTATCAGCTGTCGACGACGTTACGTATTTTTGCTTTACGGACGGTACCCGGCTTAGTGGTACTGGCAGCACTGCTTGCATTCTTCTCGGGAACTGACTGGGCTACACTTGACGCAACAGCACGTTTACTGCGCCTGTTGGCTATAATAGCGCTCAGCGTTGCAGCTTATGCAGCCACCTTGCTTGTTTCTGGCATTCGCCCCCGACACCTGGTTAATCCATAGCCCCTCATGCATCGCCTTCACTCAAGCAAGCATTACCCATGCAACTGATTCGAGGACTCAGAAACTGGCCTGATCTTCCAGGCACAGTGGTGACTATCGGCAATTTTGATGGTGCGCATCTTGGGCATCAGGCCATGTTTTCTGCCACATGCAAAATGGCAGAAAAACTGCAATTGCCAGCCTCTGTGTTGAGTTTCGAGCCGCTGCCTCACGAATTCTTCTTGCAAAAAAATACGCCACTACGATTACATGGCTTACGAGACAAAGTACGCAGTATTGAGGCGGCCTCTATAGCTAAGCTTTTACTATTGAACTTTGACCATCAGCTGGCCTCTTTGAGTGCTCGGGATTTCGTAGCAGAAATTTTGGTCAATCGATTGCACATGCGGCATCTAGTGGTCGGCGATGATTTCAGGTTTGGCCATAAACGCTCAGGCACCATCGAAACGCTAAAAGAGCTCTCTACCACGTTGGGCTTCACAGTTGAACAAAGCCATACCCACCTGCATGAGAACGAGCGTGTTTCAAGCACCCGAGTGCGTGGGGCGTTGCAATCAGGCAATATCGCCCATGCCAATAGCCTACTCGGACGACACTACCGCATCAGCGGGCGCGTTGTTCACGGCGAGAAAGTCGGCAGACAACTTGGTTTTCCCACCGCCAACGTGTTTTTAGGTAAGCACAGTCCTCCACTGCGAGGCGTGTTCGCTGTCAATGCAACGCACATTGAATCCGGTGTGCAATTTCCAGCCGTGGCCAATCTGGGTGAACGCCCTACAGTAGGTGGTAGAAAACTTTTACTGGAAGTACACGCGCTGGATGCATCACCACAGTGGTACGGTGACCACTTGGCCGTTGATTTTGTTCAACAACTGCGCCAGGAAAAACGCTTTGATTCTCTAGACGAGCTAAAAGCCCAAATTGCTCGAGACTGCAATGAGGTCAGAGCTTTGTTAGGTTCAATATGACGTAAAGTGATGTGCAGTTTGAAATGAATAACAGTTAGATGATTAATAACTAAATGATTAACACATAACGCAGATAAGGATCATCGATGTTGCGTGTATACCCAGTAAGCAAAACTGTCAATCTCCAATAGATAGTGGACAGTATCAACCCTGATGAAGCCATCGACGTGACCGACTACAAACAAACACTGAATCTGCCAAAAACTGATTTTCCTATGCGCGGAAATCTGGCCAAGCGTGAGCCAGAAATGCTAGCCAGGTGGGAAGAACAGGGCATCTACAAACATATTCGCGACCACAGCGAAGGTCGACCCAAGTTCATTTTGCACGACGGCCCTCCATACGCTAACGGCGATATCCACATCGGGCACGTGGTAAATAAAGTCATCAAGGACATGATTGTAAAGTCCCGCCAACTGGCTGGATTTGACTCACCCTATGTACCTGGCTGGGATTGTCACGGTCTACCTATCGAGAACAAGGTAGAAGGTTTGATTGGCAAACCAGGCGTAAAGGTTAGCGAAGGAGAGTTTCGGGCCAAGTGTCGCGAGTACGCCAACGAACAAATAGTCAATCAATGCGCTGAATTCAAACGCCTTGGCATTATCGGCGACTGGGATTCGCCGTACCTGACGTTGAATTTTGAAAACGAGGCGAATATTGTTCGCACACTGGGTAAGATCATTGATGCTGGGCATGTTTATAAAGGCACTAAACCGGTTTACTGGAGCTGGGGTGCGCACTCGGCAGTGGCTGAAGCTGAAATTGAATACGAAGACAAAACATCTACTGCCATTGATGTGCGTTTCGCTCCCAAAGACAAAGCCGCCATGCTCAGCGCATTTGGCGTGGATGACGACACAACTGAGGTCAACGTGGTTATCTGGACCACCACGCCTTGGACTATTCCGGGCAATCTGGCGGTCACGCTGCACCCAGAGCTGCAATATGCACTCGTATCCGTCAATAACGAGCGACTGATTGTGGCCGAGGCCATGGTTGATGATGTGATGGCGCGTTACGGATTTTCCGGACATCGCATTCTGGGCACATGCTCCGGACAATCTCTGGAAGGCATGCTACTCAAGCACCCGCTATACGACCGGGATAGCTTGATGATCCTCGGTGACTACGTTACTACCGATGCGGGCACTGGCGCTGTTCATACAGCACCTGATCATGGTGTCGATGACTTTTATGCAGCCAAAAGAGCTGGCCTGGGCTTACTCGACAACGTTAATGATCACGGTGTATTCCGTGAGCATGTGGAGCTGTTCGCTGGCGAACATGTGACTAAGGTAGACAAGCACATGCTTGAGGAGTTGGAGCAACGCGGCCGACTGGTGAAGAGCGAGAAGTATCAGCACAGCTATCCGTTTTGCTGGCGTACTAAAACGCCCATCATTTATCGAGCCACTGCGCAGTGGTTTATCGGTATGGAAACAAAAGGGTTAAGGGCCGATACTTTGAGCGAAATTGAAAAGGTGGAATGGATACCTGATTGGGGACAATCGCGCATACATGGCATGATCGCCAGCCGCCCTGACTGGTGTATTTCTCGTCAACGCTATTGGGGAGTGCCCATCACTTTATTTGTACACAAGGAAACTGGCGAACTGCACCCTCGCACCCAAGAGCTTATTGAACAGGCAGCTTGCCGAATTGAAAAGTCAGGTATCCAAGCATGGTTTGATCTCGAACCAGAGGAGCTACTAGGTGATGAGGCAACTTCCTACGACAAGGTAACTGACGTGCTTGATGTCTGGTTTGACTCTGGCACCACGTGGGCACACGTGCTGCAGCAACGCGCTAATCTGACGTACCCAGCAGATATCTACCTAGAAGGCTCTGACCAACATCGTGGCTGGTTTCATTCATCGATCCTTACCAGCGTTGCCATTAACAAACAAGCACCTTACAAGCAGGTACTGACTCATGGCTTCACCGTCGATCAGAAAGGTCGCAAAATGTCCAAATCACTGGGCAATATCATTGCACCACAAAAACTACTGAAAACCCTGGGTGCCGATATTGTCAGGCTCTGGGTTTGCTCGACTGACTACCGCGGGGAGATGACGGTATCTAACGAGATACTTGATCGCATGTCTGATGCTTATCGTCGTATCCGCAATACAGCGCGTTACATGCTAAGTGCCATCGACGATTTTGATCCTGATGTGCATAGCGTTGCACACGAAGACATGCTGGCGATCGACCAATGGGCCGTCGATTGTGCGCTGCGCACTCAAGGCACGATACAAGAGGCGTACGAGTCTTATCAGTTTCATACTGTCTACCAGACTATCCATCATTTCTGTTCCATAGACATGTCCAGTTTCTATCTGGATATCATCAAGGATAGACAGTACACCATGCCTGCAAACAGCCATGCTCGCAGATCAGCCCAGACAGCCATGTATTTAATCACTGATGCACTAACGCGATGGATTGCTCCAGTATTGAGTTTTACCAGTGATGAAATCTGGCAGCACTTGCGAGAAAAATCCGAGACTAACCGTCAATCCCGTACGCCCACGCCTTTCACTGCACTCTACAGCGACATGTTGCCTGCGTTGCCAAGCGGCAGCGATTTCAGTCGTGATGACTGGGTAGCCATGACAGCGGTACGTGACGCGGTGTCGAAAACACTCGAACCTCTGCGTAGTGAAGGAATTATTGGTGGCGCTTTGGAGGCTGCCGTGACTATTTATGTCTCACCACAAGTGCGGCAAATATTGAGTAAAACAGGCGAGGAACTGCGCTTTGTATTCATCACGTCAGAAGCCACTTTGATGGATATTGCAGACAAGCCCGCCACACTGGAAACACACTCTGTTAACGGTATTGACTTCGCAGTATCTGCACAAAAAGCAGATGGCGAAAAATGTGTCAGATGCTGGCATCTACGTGACGACGTTGGTAGTCATCCTGAACACGTAGAAGTGTGCGGGCGCTGCATCAGCAATGTACATGGCGACGGTGAGCAACGTCATATTGCATAACCTTGTCCCACGTATTTATTGGCTATAGTATTTAGCAGAACACGAGACCAACATTTTTCATGCCGCATTTTTTAAGATACAGCATCGTAATTGTCATTATCATTGCCGATCAAATCACAAAGATCTGGGCGGATCGTGACCTTGAGATGTTCCAACAAATCTATATCACTTCGTTTTTTAACATCACAAAAGCTTACAACTACGGCGCAGCATTCAGTTTTCTGGACAATGCAGGTGGTTGGCAGCGTTGGTTCTTCACGGCAATCAGTTTAATTGTCAGTATTGTGCTTAGTGTTTGGCTCTATCGAATGACACGTGCTGAGAAATGGCACAGTTTGTCAATAGCACTCATACTGGGTGGTGCTGTTGGTAATTTAATAGACCGCGTCTGGTACGGCTATGTGGTGGATTTCATACAGGTACACTGGAACGAGAGCTATTTCCCTTCGTTCAACATCGCCGATGCTGCTATTTCATGTGGCACAGTGATTTTACTGTTCCTGACTTTCTTTGAAAAAAACGACGTCGACGAACCTGAAACCAATCAATAAGAGCAGGTATCCCTATGCAAATATTACTCGCCAATCCACGCGGCTTTTGTGCAGGCGTCGATCGTGCTATCGAAATTGTTGAGCGCGCTATCGATATTCACGGCGCTCCTATTTATGTACGACACGAGGTCGTACACAACAAGTATGTTGTCGATGGCCTTCGCGACAAGGGTGCCATTTTTGTTGAAGAGCTTGATGAAGTGCCTGATGATGCCACGGTCATCTTCAGCGCCCACGGTGTCTCTGAAGCTGTAGAAAGCGCGGCTAATCAACGCGGTTTACAAGTGTTCGATGCCACTTGCCCGTTGGTAACCAAAGTACATCTCGAAGTCGTCAAGTACGCCAGAGACGGCAAAGAAGTCATTCTGATAGGTCACGCTGGCCACCCTGAAGTAGAGGGCACCATGGGTCGATACGACACCAGCATGGGTGGGCGTATTATTTTGGTCGAAACGCCGGACGATGTGGCAGGTCTCGACATCAAAAACCCCAATGAGCTTGCTTTCGTGTCTCAAACCACTCTGTCTGTGGATGACACCCAGGAAATCATAGACACTTTGCGCAAACGTTTTCCAGGTATCGCTGCACCCAATCGCGATGATATTTGCTACGCGACGCAAAACCGTCAGGACGCCGTTAAAAAGCTCTGCGAAGAGGTTGATCTTTTATTGGTGGTGGGTGCAAGCAATAGCTCTAACTCGAACAGACTGGCCGAGCTTGGAGTCAGAGCGGGCGTTGAGTCACGCTTGATAACCCGCGCTGTGGATATACAGTCTGAGTGGCTATCAGGAAAAACAAAAATTGGCGTAACAGCCGGTGCTTCTGCACCTGAGGTGCTTGTCAATGAGGTAGTTGAGCGCCTGCGTAGCGAAGGCGGCCAGACGGCTATCGAATACGAAGGTATTCGTGAAACTGTCACTTTCTCGATTCCAAAAGCACTAAAACGAATGGATTTACCCAGCTAACGACATCTCTAGTCCGTTTGCCCTATCCCAGTCATTCTGGGGTAAAGGCGCACACCTAGCTGCACGGTTTGTACAGTGATATTCAATACGGTCGACGCTGCCCGCGCGGCCCGGCCCGACCGACGCGGCCCGACCAACGTGGCCCGACCAACGTGGCCCGACCAACGTGGCCCGACCAAATACGAACTGCTTTGGAACTGGCCGCGCGCTAGCCTGCTTTCAACAACGCTTGCACACTCACTAAACGCGTACTAGCTGCCTTGATTATTTCGTCAGGTGATTTCAGATCAATACCTGCCTGCTGCAGGCGTCTGGCCAGTAAAAGATTGTCGGCACTGGGAATCGAGTTTTGCTCAGCATCTGGCATCTTCTTTTGAATAATCAATAGAGCCGCTGTCACCAGATCGGTATACGTGATGTCACCATTATGGGTGCGATACCAATCCCGTGATTTACTCGCAGCGTCCGCAAACTCTTGTGGATAATCCCATGTCGCAATCAACCAACTACTAAGAATGACGCGTAACTTCTCGATAACAGAACTCAGTGCTTGATCATCGGTAAAGCGCTCTGGGTGATTATTTGCGTAAGTTAGAACGAGCAGCTCACCGATATCTGCAGACAACGCAGTCAGCATAGCTACCTCAGGCTTCAAATGCGGCAGCTCCTTGGCCAGCACCTGAACGATTGACGCACTCAGTGTTGTACGTTGCGTGTATTTAAACATTCGATCACGCACAACCTTGCAGCTTACCTTCATTGTATTGCTTTCCACTAATGTGGCAATACAACGCTTTGTCTCTTTTACGCCCAAGCGAGTGATGGCGCCTCTAATGCTTGACGTAGGCTCGTTCGCGGTTGGGTCAATTGCGTTAGCCGCTTTAACAATATGTGCGGCCAGACCTGCGTCACACTGTATAACTTCGGCAAGCTCGGGGATGCCGGCTACCTTCTGGTAGGAATTGAGTATTTTCGTGCACGAGTCTGGAGCCACTGCCAAAGCAATACTTTCGTCTTGCATCGCTCGAACAATGTCGTCAAACACCAGGTTGTCCAGTTCATCGACCTGTACATCCATCACAGTTACAGCATTTTTTTGTTGCTCTTTAAGCAAAATATCCATTTGCTCACGCCCAAAGCGAACAAGCTTAGCCATGGTGCCCGTTTTTACGCTTTGGTAAGCACTTTTGTCGAGAAACAGGGGTTGTAATGCATCTGACGAATTAGCAGTAATGACACCCACCTCTTCCTTGCCAGCGTGCAGAGATAACGAGCCCTCCACCAGAAACATCAACCAACGATGAGAATTTTCTGGTTTTATCAGATCATTACGCTGAACGTGCAAAACTGATGCACTTTTACAAATCGACTGCCGATTGGCCTCATTAAGTTCATTGACTGGCGACACAGCAGCTGCGGCCAACTCGATGGTGTGATTATCCTCAGCAGATTTTACTGCTGGTTTTGAATCATTCTTGAACACTGCAAACCCTCTTGTCGTTGAACTCCTTAACCCACACACGTAAGGCTAGGCGTCCGCCTCCCATACACACTATGGCGGCAGTTCACACTTAAAGTTGAATGGGCTCGCATGCTCTATGCCAGACCAATTGCTGATTTTGTAAGATACTTTTTAGTAATTGTTTGAACAATCACCCATGCTTAGTGCGCCTAGCCACGCGTCGCTGCTCATTCAGCGCGAGCGCAGGGCTAGGCCTTGGCACTAGAATTCGCTAAGACACCCTTGTGCGGTGGTAAACGTATCTCCGTCCACTGTTGTCACAGTTTCTTGATTTGATGCAACGTCACGTCCATAGGGACTGAACTGATTAGACGGCGAGAACTCTACTTCTGTGAGTTCCGATGCCGGTAACCCTGGCGACACGCGAAAGGTTTGTGTCGCTTCTACTCCCAAGGCTTCGGCCCTTACCGAAATCTCCAAAAACGACCACAAGGCATTACTGGCAGGGTAGGCAAGATCAAACAAGCCAGAGCCATTAGCATCTGTTCTCAACATACCATTAGCTACCGTGGCGGCCGCCCCATCCACAGCTGAGATTGACGCAGGGCCTTGCGGGTCGAGTTGCGAGTTTCCATTGATGTCTTCAGTTAGTGAGCCGAAGGTATCAAGAAACCGATTGCCGTTACGATCTTCAGCGCCACACTCTATGGTCTGCGCGGCCAGCAAGGCCCATGAGACTGGCGAGAACTCTTCGCCTGCAGGCACCTCTTCTTCCGTGCGCCGACTCGAATCAATCAACACCAAATTACCCTTGCGATATCTCAACGGCCTGACAGTCACCCCAACCACAGCATCTTCTATAGCGGCACCTGAACCGTTAGTTACCTTGACCACAAATGGCATTGCATACTGAATACCATCATCGAGTATTTTTACCTGATTGTTAGAACCCAGTGTCACGTTCAGATTGGGTTTGAAAACGGTCAGAGTCATGTCTCGCTCTATGGCAGCATCGCCAGCACTTATCGGTGCTGTCACAGTTGCATTAATCAGTATTTCATCAACAGACGTTGGCAAGGCACCGGCTCTAAATGTGGACGTGGCAATACCTGCGCTGTTTGTCGTGGCAGTAGCTGGGCTCAATTGCCCACCCTTCAAATCTGCACTGGTAAAACTCACCTTACTGTTCTTGACGGGATTACCCTGAGCGTCATTAACAGTGGCCGACAGCGTGCTTGTGTCATTCACAGCAACCAGTGTGGAGGATGCTGAGATATCAAGATTGGCAGGCACTGTTGCAATGAATTCAATGTCAATGCTTGTTCTGGGATCACCCAAACTTGTGCCTTCGACCGTGAGTGTGGCTGGACCCGCACTTGACGCACTTAACTGGATTGAAGCGTTTCCGGAAGCATCTGTACTGACGACCTCATTGCCATTGATAACACCCGCTGTGGTTGAGAACCGCAATGGCTGCGATTGAACCGGCGCACCCTCACGCACCCAGTTCACCGAAATAGTCACAGGATTGAGCACAGCCAATTCAGAACTTTGTTCAATATTGGTGAACCCAAGTAGGTCAGGCACAACCTCGAAACTGTGAGACGCTGAGACACTTCCATTCAATGCACTGGCGGTAACGGTGTCGCTTGCGCTAACCGCGTTAATTGTTATTTCAGCTCGGCCGTCTTCATCAGTCATCGGAGCACCAGATGACAACACACTACCGTTTACCGCAGCTACTGTTAATGGTTGGAACGAGATAGCTTCACCATTGCCAGCAACAAGACGGAAGACCATTGATACATCATCGCCTGAGATCAGGTTATCTGTGCCAGTCACACTCAATGCACTACCAGTGGCAATAACTCTAACTGTTGATTCGTCATCAGCAGCCTCATTTTCAGCCGTAACCGTGATGTCTTGATTGTCAAAGTTATCAGGCAATGCCAGAGTTGCACTGGCTTCTCCATTTTCATCTGTCACGGCGACTATATCGCGCAGAATTCCAGCCGAAGATCGGAAGGTAACTAACGTATCAGCGACAACATTGTTGTTGATGTTTGTTGCAACAGCTGTGATCGTTGCGACATCACCTCCGCCAGTAAGCAAGCTATTGGCATCACTTACAACACGCAACGACACAGCGCTTAGCGGATTAACCTCACCAATAGTCGGTATCGATCCATCACCGCCACTAATCAATTCACCGTTGGCGTTGAAGATCGGCTGACTGTTGCCAGTGCTTACGTCTTCGGTACGTTCAGCACAAGCACTAACCATCGCGGTAGCAGCCAACACGAATAGCAAACGGCGGCTTATCATTTTTTTATTCTGTTTATATGTAAACATGGCGATGTCCTAGCGAAAGCCGCCAAAGAAATATTGAAATCCAATGGTTGCCGTGCTGAAGGCACCATCATCTATATCCAGATAATTGAAATTCAGCGCAGTGGTGTCATTGCCAAACAGGTTTATTCCAAAACCGAATGCGTTGCCAGCATCCGTATTGTTTAAATCTGAATCCACATCCAGCCGTGCCTGCCCTGCCAACAAGTACACAGCTGTTCTGTCCCAGCGATACCCCAGACGCAACATCACCGCCTGATAGGTAACAAGCGGGTCACTGAGAATGCTGTCCGTTTGATCCGAGCCTGATCCAACGGCAAGCTCAACGCCAAGAAAATCGAGAAATTGCAATCCCAGCACACCTGATACCGTGCCTAGGCTTCTGTCGTTATTGTTCGATACTTCCACGCTACCATCGGTAAAGCCGGCGCCGACGTAAAGCTTCGCCACGCCGGTCTCGGCGTGCGCAAATGCGGATAAAAGCCCGAGGCACATCAGTGCCACCCTGAGTGAATTCTTCATGTAACGTCCTTTTCGGTATCAAAAAAAGCTCGACTGTTTCTGCTGGCCAGTTAAAGAGTAAAATCACAACGCTGAGAGACAAGACATTGTTTCGATCTCAAGTGCAGAAGATTTAGTCGACACATCGTTCATTTCGGCTGAAATCGCTAAACCCTTAGGACTGAAAAAATCTTTAGCTGATCACATTGTGTGTTTCCTCAGAACATGATTTACTTCCCCGATAAATACTGTCTTGCGCCTTTTACCGATCATGCAGCTAATAGATGAATAATCTCCGAGTTAACGCAGCTCAGAAAATCAACCTGAAACGCCGACTACCCCATACGTTGACGATTCTGGTCATTGTTTTCTGCGCGCTTCTAAGTGCGTGTAGCAAACAGCCTGATATCTCTGAGAACATAAGTCACCTGACCTTCAATACTCTGACTGGTGAGCAGATTCAACTCAGTGCCATAGAAGGTCCACTATTGGTTAATTTTTGGGCGACAGACTGCGGTATCTGTCTCAAAGAGATGCCAGATCTAGCTGAGCTTTACCAACGCTACGAACCTGACGGCTTTGAGCTTATCGCAGTCGCCATGCCGCACGATGCGCCTAATCTTGTCCTCGAGATGAGCGAACGCGAACAGTGGCCGTTTCCTGTTGCCCTTGATATCCAAGGTGAAGCGGTACAGTCATTTGCAAGCGTTGTAGGCACGCCTATCAGTTATTTACTGGACGAGAACGGGCATCTTGTAAAGCGTTACGTTGGGGCTATTCCCATAAAAGAGTTGGAGCGACAACTCGATAGATTATTGGAACTCAGTTAAATGCTTTGGGTTAAATCTTTGCACGTTATATTTATGGTTACCTGGTTTGCAGGTTTATTTTATCTGCCACGCATTTTTGTCTATCACGCCAGCTGTAACTCAGATAATACAGAGCAAAATGATACGTTCAAAGTGATGGAACGCAAACTACTAGCCATCACCAACATCGGTGCATTGCTAACGCTTGTTTTTGGCATTTGGTTGCTTGTGGCATGGTTACCCGCTCTTGCAACGCTTGCGTGGATGCAGATTAAACTGGTTTTTGTGCTGGGCCTGCTGATTTACCACTTTCAATGCGCCCGGCTAGTAAAAGTGTTTCGAGACGATGCCAATACACATTCCCATGTGTGGTATCGCTGGTTCAATGAGGTGCCTGTATTGGGGTTATTTGTGATCGTCATCATGGTGATAGTGCGGCCATTCAACTAACGTCAATGTATCGTTGATACGCACTCCTCGCCACTCACTCACACATACCGCCTTCGTGCAGCCCCAGCCCACCAAAAGGGCTATGCCGTGGGCTTTAGGCGTCTATCAGCAAAGGTTCTAGCTCAGCTAATGCACGCTTATACACCTTTCTTTTGAAAAATATGACTTTTTTGGAAGGCTCCCAGTAATCCACCCATTGCCAATGATCAAACTCTGGTTTGGGGTTATTGGCAAGATCTACGGCATTCTCGTTTCCAAGCATTCGTAGCATGAACCAAATCTGCTTCTGGCCAATACACAGCGGAGTCTGGTTCTGTCGCACGTAGCGCTTGGGTAGACGATACCGAAGCCACTGCCGCGTGCAGCCCAGAACATCGACATCGTGAGGATTCAACCCAGTTTCTTCTCGCAACTCACGGAACATCGCCTCCTCCGGCGACTCTGATTTGTCGATACCGCCTTGGGGAAACTGCCATGCATTTTGCCCGATACGTCGAGCCCAGAACACCTGCCCTTGCGTATTGCTCAGGATGATGCCGACATTGGCCCTAAAGCCATCTTTATCGATCATGTCAGAGCTCATGCTTTACACCTCATGCCGTATTCTTCCAAAAATTTCGCGGCGGCGCAAATGCTGTGATTTTTAAAGCCCACGATTCAAGCACTCACGTACGTGGCAGCGTAACCCCGCGCTGCCCCTGATACTTACCTCCGCGATCCGCATACGAGGTTTCACACACCTCATCACTTTCAAAAAACAACATTTGAGCAATACCCTCGTTTGCATAAATCTTGGCAGGCAGTGGGGTAGTGTTTGAAAATTCCAACGTAACGTGACCCTCCCACTCTGGTTCTAGCGGCGTCACATTAACGATAAGGCCACATCGGGCATAGGTTGATTTACCTAGACACACTGTCAGCACATTTCGGGGGATACGAAAATATTCTACTGTTCTGGCAAGTGCAAACGAGTTAGGCGGAATGATGCATACGTCAGATTT
The DNA here is from genome assembly GCA_023301725.1 of Granulosicoccus sp. GTDB lineage: Bacteria > Pseudomonadota > Gammaproteobacteria > Granulosicoccales > Granulosicoccaceae > Granulosicoccus. The sequence goes on from JALZUD010000016.1 coordinate 38,393, forward strand.
AAGGTCGACAAAACTGTCAGGATCAAAATCTTTTGGATCTACAATCGCATGGTTGATGTTGGTGAATATCTTAAATTCATCAGCACACCGGACATCGTACCCATAGCTTGATGTGCCGTAGGAGACGATTTTTTGATTTTCACTGTCCACGCGGACCTGACCTGCCTCATAGGGCTCGATCATGCCGTGCTGCTCAGCCATCCGTCGGATCCACTTGTCTGCTTTTATAGACATCGAACTTCCTCAGGTATTCTGGATGACAATTTGCGGGAATTTCGACGAATAGTCTTTAGCTTGACGCGACAGCCGCGCCGCCGCATTGCGCGCGATTTCGCGATAAATTTCAGCAGTACGCCCCTCAGGTTCAGAAACAACAGTGGGCTTGCCACTGTCTGCCTGCAAACGAATGCCCAGTTCCAATGGCAATGAACCCAATAAGTCGATGCCTGCCTCAGACGCCATAGTTTGCCCACCACCTTCGCCAAAAATATGCTCTTCGTGTCCGCATTGGCCACAGATATGCGTAGACATATTTTCAACGATTCCAAGGATTGGTACTTCCACTTTTTCGAACATCTTTAATCCCTTACGGGCATCCAGCAGCGCAATATCCTGAGGTGTGGTGACAATAATTGCACCACTTACAGGTACTTTTTGCGCTAGCGTCAGCTGGGTGTCTCCGGTTCCGGGAGGCAAATCGATGACCAGGTAATCCAGATCTCGCCACTTGGTGTCGTTGAGCAGCTGCTCAAGCGCCTGCGTGACCATAGGTCCGCGCCAGATCATGGGTGTTTCTTCGTCAATCAGAAATCCGATAGACATAGTCTGAACACCATAATTTTCCATGGGCTCCAGACTCTTGCCATCTAATGATTCAGGCTGGCCGGACAAGCCCATCATGCGTGGTTGTGACGGGCCGTAGATGTCGGCATCCAGCAGACCCACCGTAGCGCCCTCTGATGCCAGTGCCAGCGCCAGATTTACCGACGTTGTGGATTTGCCCACTCCGCCCTTGCCGGAGGCGACCGCAATGATATTTTTGACGTTGTCGAGCCGCTTGACTCCGTGTTGTACAGAATGGGCAATAATATTGTGTGTAACCGTGATTTGTGCATCTGCGACACCTGCGTGCGTGGCCAGTGCTTCACCGACCATGGTTTTGAGCGTGTTAGCCCATCGCTCACACGGGTACCCCAAGCTCAGCTCAATGCTGACTGCCTGACCCTCAATCTGTATGTTCTGCACGGATTTGGCATCTACAAGCGACAGATCCAAATGTGGATCAATAACTTTACCCAGGGCAGCTTCAATTTTCTCGCGCGATAGTGATACTTCAGACATCGTACTGCAAAGCTCCCGCTGTATAGATGGGCTGTTAAACTAGACGGCATTGTGCGTCTTGGCTTGTCGCCACGTGTTGGTGTATTCCTTGATGATACACGTAGCAGCAGCGATCCTGCGACCTGCCGCACCTCAGGTTTAACATTTGACTCAGTAAGGGCAATATTTACCTTGCCCGCAACCTGCGTTTACCGAATACCACTTAACAGCACAGCACATTGTTATGAGCCGTCAGATCCTGGTTACCAGCGCCCTTCCCTACGCCAACGGTGCCCTGCACATCGGGCACATGCTTGAATATATACAAACCGATATCTGGGTGCGATACCAGCGCTTGGCAGGAAACCAGTGCCAGTGGGTCTGGGCCGATGATGGTCACGGCACACCCATCATGTTAAAAGCTGAGGCGGAAGGCATTACACCGCTAGAGCTTATTACTCGCTGTAAGGCTGAGCATGAGCGAGATATAGAAGGCTTCCTGCTATCCCCTGATAATTTCCACACGACGCATTCTGATGAAAATCGCGAACTCGCTGAACTGGTTTACACCAAGCTACGCGACGCCGGGCACATCATCAAACGCACTATCAAGCAGCTGTACGATGCTGAAAAACAAATGTACCTGCCTGATCGCTTCGTCAAAGGTATCTGCCCAAGTTGTGCAGCAGCCGACCAGTACGGCGACAATTGCGAGGTTTGCAGTGCCACTTATGACGCCACCGAGCTAAAGGAGCCCGTATCTCAGGTCTCTGGTGCTACCCCAGAACTGCGCGACTCCGAGCAACATTTTTTCGCACTCAGTCAATTCGGTGACATGCTCAAGCAATGGACAGCGAGCGGCGCACTGCAAAGTGAAGTCGCCAACAAGCTCACCGAATGGTTGGAATCCGGACTCCAAGACTGGGATATTTCGCGCAATGCACCTTATTGGGGGTTCGAAATTCCCGATGCATCAGGTAAATATTTTTATGTCTGGCTGGACGCCCCGATCGGCTACATGGCCAGTCATAAAAATCTCGCAGCACGCACCGGCGAGGACTGGGAAGCGAGCTGGAAGCCCGAATCATCCGTTGAGCTTTACCACTTCATTGGTAAAGACATTACCAATTTCCATTGTCTGTTCTGGCCTGCCATGTTGCAGGGCGCAGGCTTTCGCAAACCCACGGGTGTGTTTTGTCACGGTTTCCTCACGGTCGACAATTTGAAAATGTCGAAGTCTCGTGGCACCTCAATAACCATTGAAACCTGGCTCAAGCACTTGAAGCCCGAATATCTTCGATATTACTACGCCTCAAAACTGACCAGCGGCGTGGTAGATCTGAACATGAACTTCGAGGACTTCAGTACGCGTTGCAATGCCGATATTGTTGGAAAAGTGGTAAACATTGCCAGTCGCTGCGCAGGCTTCATTACCAAAAAATTCGATGGGCAGTTGTCAGAAGCTTATCCCGCTAGCGCTATCAATGACTACCAGCTGTTCTCTTCTGCGCAAACATCCATTGGCGAATACTATGAAAAGCGAGAATTTGGCAAAGCTATGCGGGAGATCATGGTACTAGCCGAACATGCCAACACCTACATCAATGATGCTGAACCCTGGGTCAAAATCAAGGACCCTGAAAGGGCCGCAGAGGTGCAGGATATCTGCACCATTGGCCTAAACTACTTTCGAGCAATAGTGACGTATCTGAGCCCAGTACTGCCAGATATCGCAACACAGACGGAAAGCTTCTTGAACACCCGTCTGTCACTGGAATCACTTGAGCACCCTTTGGTTGGTCACAAAATAAACACGTACAAACCCATGATGATGCGCGTGGAAAACACACAAATTGAAAAGATTCTTGAGGAAACCAAAGCCTCAACACCCAGCGAAACTGGCATCGATACTGCCAACTCCGCAAGCCAACACGAGCCATTGAAACCTGAAATCGATATTGATGATTTCAACAAAGTGGACTTAAGAGTTGCGGTGATAGTCGATGCCAAGCCTGTTGAAGGTGCTGACAAACTCATCGAATTGACTCTGGATATCGGAGTAGAGCAACGAACAGTTTTTGCCGGTCTTAAAGCTGCCTACAACCCAGAAGATATGATTGGTCGAAGCACAGTCATGGTCGCTAATCTAAAGCCTCGCAAAATGCGCTTTGGATTATCTAGTGGTATGGTCCTAGCCGCAGGCTCAGGTGGCTCAGAGCTATTTACCCTGACACCAGACACAGGCGCGAACCCAGGCATGCGCGTTAAATAACGCGATGCAAGAAGCCGCTCTGATTTTGCTGGGCACGGTACTGGTCAATAATTTTGTGCTGGTGCAGTTTCTCGGACTATGCCCATTCATGGGCGTGTCCAGGCGTGTTGACTCAGCGATTGGCATGGGAGTGGCAACAACGTTTGTATTGACCCTAGCTACCAGTTTGAGCTATCTGGTTAATCGCTGGTTTCTGGTGCCCTTCGAACTTGAATATCTTCGTACCTTAAGCTTTATTGTGGTGATTGCCGTGGTGGTGCAATTTACCGAAATAGTTATTCGTCAGAAAAGTCCGCTGTTACATCGAATATTAGGCCTCTATCTGCCACTTATTACTACAAATTGTGCAGTGCTTGGGGTTGCATTACTCAGTGTTCAAGAACAGCACTCACTCATGGAGGCAATGTTGTATGGTTTCGGTGCAGCACTAGGTTTTTCACTGGTGCTGGTATTGTTTTCTGTGATGCGTGAACGTCTAGAGCTTGCTGACGTGCCACAACCGTTCAAGGGTAACTCTATTGCGCTGCTAACCGCTGGCATCATGTCATTGGCTTTCATGGGCTTCGCTGGGCTGGGCGAATGAGCAGTGTATTTTTCGCCATTGTTGTTCTGGTATTGCTCATGGCGCTAGTGGGTTACGCGCTTTCACGATTGAGTGATCCACCACCTGCTGACAATAGCCATACAGATGGCACTACAGATGATGCGCCAAATACAGCGCAAATGATTGAAGCGGTTAATCAACGCTTACCGCAAACACAGTGTGCACAATGCGGATACCCCGGCTGCCGCCCTTACGCACAGGCCATCGTAAATGACAACGCGCCGATTAATCAATGTCCTCCTGGTGGCACAGAGCTAATCAACGAGCTAGCGGTATATCTTGCAGTTGAACCTTTAGCCCTGGATACAGAACGAGGGACAACAAAACCGGCGCAACTCGCATACATTGTGGAAGATGAGTGTATTGGTTGTATATTGTGCATCAATGCCTGCCCAGTTGATGCCATTGTTGGAGCCGCACGTCATATGCATACGGTCATTACTGATCTGTGCACCGGTTGTGAACTTTGCTTACCACCCTGCCCGGTTGACTGCATTGAGCTACACCCTGTGGACCAACCTCTACACCGGTGGCAGTGGCCTAAACCGGCATGAACTGGCTCAAGCGTTTCACAGCCACATACAGCAAACGGTGTGAGGGCAATGGCAACAACAGTTTCTCACCCAATGGCGGTCTTGCGCTAAAACGTAACAAGCCGGGACTACCCGTTGCGGATTCGCCTATCAAGGACATCTGCCTACCTACGCAGCTAGTCTTTCCCTTACTTGACTACAACAAGCACGTACTTATTCCGATGGTCAGTGTGGGTGATAAAGTTGACATTGGTGATTGGCTTGCACCCGGAGTACTTTCCAGCGCATCCGGCCAAGTAAGCGCCATTGAAAACAGAGCCATCATTCACCCCTCACACAGTTCAACTTTGTGCGTAGTGGTAGACACTAGGGGAAACACTGAGGCTACCACGTCAGTCATTAATACAAGCGTGTCAACGGTATCGCTCACAGCACACCAGCGAATTGCTCGTGCCAATATTAGTGGCCTTGGTGGGGCCGGATTTTCTACAGCGAATAAACTGGCAGCAGCTCATCAAACCAGGACAAATATTGATCTCTTACTGATAAACGCGGTGGAGTGTGAACCCATGATTAGCTGCGATGAGGCGTTAATAATGAGTGATGCCACATCCATCATCGATGCGATTATCCAGATGATAACCATCACTGCTTGTGCACGCTGTGTTCTAGCCATTGAAGATGACAAACTTGAAGCCATACAGCTCTTGCAAGAGGCTATTCAAAAAACTAAGCGCTCAACACACAACCCTGATGTACACATCGAACTGATACTGCTCTCGCCTATTTACCCGTCAGGTGCAGAACGTGTATTAGTACAACGTATCACCGGCCAATTGCTATCCGCTGGTATTAGAGCCACAGAGCAAGGTATCTTGTGCCTAAATGTTGCTACCGTTCTTGCCGCTAGCGCCGCACAAGAAGGCACACCATTGATATCGCGCATTGTTAGCGTTGCAGGCACCGCTGCTGCCCGGCCTACCAATGTACGTGTGCGTCTGGGAACGTCAGTGAGCCACGTATTGGAACAGACAGGCAATGGCCTACACGACAATAAAGTGAGCAATGCTGTTCGAGTGCGTGCTGGAGGCCCGTTAAGCGGTTTTGATTTGCGACATCCAAACGTACCGATCACAGCGACCACCAACTGCATCACGGTGGAGCCTGCGCTTCACTGTGACGTTATGAGCGATACAGCCTCTGCCCGTTCAGCTGTCTTCGCAGATGCCAGTGAGACCGTCTCTTCGAACAACTCCACAGGCACTGTGACAGGCGCGGCTACCAACGCATCTGCCAGCGCCTGCATACGATGTTCTCGATGCAGTGATGTGTGCCCGGTGGGATTGCTGCCACAACAGCTTCATTGGTATTGCGACAAAACGCTATCACACGATGCCACGCGTTTCGGGCTAAACGACTGCATAGAGTGTGGATGCTGTGATGTTGTTTGCCCATCGTTGATACAGCTCACTGCTAGCTTTCGCCACAACAAGGCAGCCTGGCGTGAACAGCAACTGAGCTTACAGCTTGCGCAAATCAGCAAACTCCGCTTTGAAGAGCGCGAACAACGGCTCGAGCAACGCGAGCATCAGGCGCAATCTCTTCGTCAACAGAAAACAAAACAATTACAAGCCAACGCAGCAGAGCATGATCCGATAGCCGCCGCTATGGCTCGAGCCCGTGCTCGCCGAGAGAAAAAATGAGTGGCCTCTCACTGGAAGTGACAGCGGTTAACTACAAACGACAATCGGTCAGCACAGTGATGGTGCACGTGTTGGTTGCGCTTTTGCCAGGCATCGTTGTGTACGCGTTATTTATTGACACTAGAATTTTAAAGAATATTGTTATTACTGTTTTAGTTGCGATAATTTGTGAGGCGTTGATGCTAGCTCTGCGCAAGCGTCGTATAACTGTGACGCTTAAAGATGGCAGCATAGCGGTTGCTGCGGCACTGCTTGCCTTAAGCTTGCCGCAAAGCTTACCCACATGGCAATTAATTGTAGGCGTCGTCGTTATGTGCTCACTGGGCAAACACTTGTTTGGTGGTCTGGGCCACAACCCATTCAACCCCGCCATGGTCGCTTACGCGTTTCTGATTATCAGCTTTCCGCAAACCATGACACAGTGGAACACCGAGCTCGGGCTTCTAGATTCAACTCCTGTGCAGTGGGACGGCATTACCACTGCCACCCCTTTAGAGCGACTGGATATAAGGCTACAAAACCCATCGATTGAAGCCACAGACACACCACAAACAGATAGGCAATCAGCGGCGGGTGTGATCAAACAATCAGACTGGACTTTACTGGCCTTCTCCTGGCTTATCGGTGGTATCTACTTGCTAGCCGTCAAGGTTATCAACTGGCGTATTCCTGTTTCGGTAGTGGGCACACTGTGGTTGTCTTATCTAGCGTATGGCAGTTTGTCTTCATCAGCTGTTATACCCGCCACTATGGCACTGTTCACAGGTGCCATCATGTTTGGTGCATTTTTCATAGCTACTGATCCAGTGAGCAGTGCAGCGAGCAATCCGGGTAAATTAATGTATGGCTGCGGCATCGGCTTGCTGTGTTTTTTCATTAGAGAATTCAGCCACTATCCGGAAGGGTTTGCCTTTGCCGTGCTTTTGATGAACATGTGCGTACCACTCATTGACCATGCGTTCGTACGCAATACGCTTCGCGCCAGTCATGCAAAGCGCGAATCAGAATCATGAGGCTTCAATACAAAAGCGCACTTTTTTTAGCCACGGCCTCACTGCTCGCCATTAGTTTACTGGCACTTGTTAACAACGCTACTCAATCAAAAATTGAGGCAGCACAGCTACAATGGCGACTGGCCAACCTCAGTGCCGTACTCCCCGAAGGGCCGTACGATTCCAACCCGGTAGAATCGGTACGAAGGCATGTTGTACCTGAGCTTGGCGGGGTACAGATGGTTGACATCTACACAGCGTATCGGCAAAACCAGCCGCTAGCTGTTGTACTTGAGATTATTGCGTTCGAAGGCTACAGCGGTCAAATTCGACTGCTACTGGGCTTACATGCCGATGGACAAGTCATCGGTGCTAGAGTGATCGAGCATCGTGAAACGCCCGGTCTGGGCGACTTCATCGACTATCGCCGATCTGACTGGATTACTCAGTTCAATGGACAAGCCATCACATTTGTCGCTCCGGACAACTGGCAGCCTTCACATTGGCTAACAAGGCGCAACGGCGGAACGATTGACGCTGTCACTGGTGCGACTATCACCTCAGGTGCCGTTATCCAGGCTATCTACGAGGCTGTCAAATGGTTCTCTGCAAACAAAGATACGGTGTTTGATACATGACCCATAGAGTCACGAACAACCTCCAAGCAAACGACACCGGCATGGTTTATAGACAACTATGGATAAAAGGTCTTTGGCATCAGAACCCTGCACTGGTTAAGCTTTTAGGGCTATGTCCTTTGTTAGCGGTCAGCAACACGTTTATCAATGCATTGGCCTTGGGAGTGGCCACCACAATAACGCTACTCGTGAGCAACTGCGTTGTGTCCGCATCTCGTCATTTTCTATTGCCTTCGGTAAGGTTACCGATGTACGTACTCATCATCGCAAGTTCTGTGACCGCCATTGAACTGCTAATGCAAGCCTATCTACCAGCGTTACACGCCTCACTGGGTATATTTCTTCCACTCATAGTTACCAATTGTTTGATCATAGGTCGTGCTGAGGCCTTTGCCTCAAGACAAACTGTGCCCACAGCCACTATTGATGCATTGGCAATGGGCGCGGGATTTACGGCGGTGCTGATCTGTCTTGGTGCGATACGCGAACTGATAGGCAGAGGCACATTTCTGGGTGATGCGGCCGTGTTGTTTGGCCCCACTGCCAGCCACTGGACGCTCACTCTAATCCCGCAAGACTACACTGTGTTAATTGCCCTACTACCGCCCGGCGCATTTATTGTTCTTGGCTTTATGTTGGCCATCAAGAACCTAATAGACCAGCATGCATCGTAAATCATTACCACCTATCGATTACGTTGCGCCGTTTGCGACCTATCGAATAACGCATTTCAACAGCCAATAAGGAGCGCCTCTCTAGCAATGTTATTTACACAAGACAGGACTCGCACTCGTCAACTCTTCAGAAGTGCCTGGCAGAAGCGATTAAGTGAAGAGTCGCTCGAGCCCTTGGAAAAGCAGATAGTCAGCCTGCTCGAAGATCATCCTGAGTACCATAAGTTACTCACGGCCGACGATGCCGTGCTCGATCAAGACTTCACCGCAGAACACGGTCATGAAAACCCGTTTCTGCACTTGAGCCTGCACCTGGCTCTTCGTGAACAGGTAGGCACCAATCGTCCAGCTGGCATTGCCTCGGTTACTCGCTCTCTGTTATTGAAGCACGGGGACGGGCACACTGTAGAGCATCTGATGATAGAGAAATTGGGCCTGTATTTGTGGGAAGCTCAACGGCAGAAGCGTGCACCAGATGAGGCGGCTTATCTTGAAAGTTTGAAAGAGCTGCTATAGTGAGCTCTTGTAATGGTGACCACCGTGTTTGAGTACGTTGTTTTGAGAAGTAGTTAGCTAAAGGGTTAATACGTTGGACACGCAGCAATTTGCCCTGCATTACATGCTCAAGACATGAGTACAGATGTCGATTACAGGGGGGTAAGCACAGGTTACATCGCGTAATGAGTAGCCCATGTGCACCCTCTAAACTACGCACTGACTCATCATGGTAAAAGCAGCTTCACACCCATTAATCACAAGCACTTTGCTCGTTATCACTTTGGCGCAACCTGCTTACGCGAATGATGAAAGCGGCACATACGCTGATTTCAAGTATTCAGGGCATGGCGTTAATCAACGTTCTTTGCCGCCTGCGCAACTCGGAGCCGCTCATGCCGTTAGTCTCACGAGCGATCTAAACACTGATTATTCAGAGAGTGAAATAGCAGCCATACACCAGCACGGCCCATGGCTTAATGATGACGGAATCTCTCAAAATGCGCAGGTCCTGATTCGCGCTATTCAAGACGCAAAGATTCACGGGCTTCAGCCAGAATCTTACGGATCGAAACGCATACTCAGTGTGGTTGACACCCTGAACTATCTCGATGAAAAAAAGGCGACCAGTACAGCTCACCAGAGCAAGCAACTCGCCATCAGTCAGGACGCACTACGATTTCGCCTTAACGAGCTTCTGGACACAAACTTTATCAAACTGGTTGAACATCTTGGCAAAGGAGTCGTGGATGGACGCTCAACCCAAAAGCGACTGTTCAGGGACGCCCCCACAGTTAACGCATTCAACTTCCTGGTATCAGTCAGTAATGCCGAACTGAGTGTTCGCCGCGTTATAGATACCGTCGCGCCTTCACATGAAAGCTACAAACGCTTAACGCAAGTTATGCGCAATCTGCTGACTGAAGAATCAACTGGAATACAAAGAACCAAGGTCGCAATATCCAACGATTCAAAACTGATTTCAGAAGCAGAGGATAAACAGCACATACGAGAGCGATTACTCGAAACCGGCGATCTCAGTTTTGATGCCTATATGGCTGCCAACCCCGATGCTGAACTATTGAAAGCCCTTCGCGTTTTTCAGCAAAGGCATGGACTCGAGCCCAGTAGTTTTGCAGATTCAAGAACGCGTGCGGCATTGAACAAAACGGTCTCTGAAGACATCGACTTAGTCGCTCTTAATCTGGAACGCTGGCGCTGGTTACCGCGTGATCTGGGCGACAGTTATATCTTGGTGAATATTCCTGATTACCAGATTAACGTTGTAGTCAATAACAAAACGACTTTAAGCATGCCAGGTGTCGTTGGAAAAATCAGGCACCAGACACCATCGTTCAGTCGCGACATGAGTTATATGGAATTCAATCCAACCTGGACGGTGCCTGTTAGCATTGCCAACGCAGAGCTTATACCTAAAGAGCGCAAAAACCCGGGGTATCTCGAATCACGGGAATTCGATTTTCTAAAACGGGTTGGCAACAAAGTGATAAAAGTTCCGCGCAGTTCAATTACTGCCGAGGAACTCAACGCTGCTCGATTTCCTTACACATTACGCCAGCGCGGTGGATCTATAAATGCTTTGGGGCGCATGAAGTTTATGATGCCAAACCAATACGCGATCTATCTTCACGACACACAAGCCAAAAAGCATTTTACACTTAATGACCGAGCCTATAGTCATGGCTGCATTCGCCTAAGCGACCCTGACGCACTTGCTCAACACTTGATGACAAACGATGGTTATTCCCAAGAAGAGATAGATGCAGCCTTCGCTTCTCGTAAAACTCATAGAATTCGTTTTAGGCAGCCTATTCCTACACATCTGGTGTACTTGACAACGTGGGTTGATGAAAACAATGTGCTGCAATACCGACCAGATATCTACCTGAATGATCAAAAATTACTTGAAGCACTACGAACAGCGAACACCCTAGTTAGCTAAAGGGCATTGCCACCGGTTTACTTATCGCAGCACTGCACTACGCAGGCTTGGGAACCCTTACACACACACCTAGCCCCATGGGATTTCTGCGCACCATTCTCAACAGACCGAATCATGAGAAGCCCTATTTACTCTTGGTTGTTGGGCACCCAGTCACACCGCTTGAGGTGCCAGATGTCAGCAAACTTCAGCTCGACGAAGTGCTCACGATAGTCTGACTCAATGCCTAGCTCTATGGTAAGGCTCTATGGCGTGAGGCTATGTTTCGTTCTTTGCAATCACCCACAGTGCCTCTAAGGCGACAAGATCCATATCAGCAAGAGCATTTCCTGATTTTTCGGCCAAGCCTTCAACACAGCGAAAACGTTTTTCAAATTTTCCACTGGCTTGCCGCAGTGCAGCCTCTGAATCGACCTGGCAATGTCTGGCAAGATTAACTACGGTGAACAGCAGGTCACCTATCTCATCTTGAATAGCAGCATCTTCACCCATGTCAACAGCCTCGCGAACTTCGGCAATTTCTTCGAAAAGTTTGGCCCAGACCGGCTCAACATCTGGCCAATCAAAACCTACTCGGGCAGCTCGCTTCTGAATTTTGTCGGCACGCTTGAGCGCTGGTAAATTGGTGGCAATGCCGTCTACTGCTGAAGGTCTGGGCGCAGTTTGCAGAACATCCACAGCCTTTGAGCCCACCTTTCGCGCCAATTTTTGTAAGCGTTCCTCAGACTTGATAGCCTCCCACGAGGCTTTTAGCTCAGCTTCTGTTTCAAAGACCACATCACCAAATACATGCGGATGGCGACGCAACATTTTTTCGTTAATTGTCCGCGCGACATCATCGAAGGTAAACAGACCTTTCTCGCTAGCCATTTGCGAATGAAAGACTACTTGAAAGAGCAAGTCGCCCAGTTCATCCCTGAGATCATCAACATCCTCACGCTCTATCGCATCGAGCACCTCATAGGCCTCTTCAATTGTGAAGGCTGCGATACTGTGAAAATCTTGCTTGATATCCCACTCACAACCGGTCAGTGGGTCCCGCAAGTCGGACATTATTTGCCTGAGCCGTGCAATCTCAGTGTTCATGATGAGAAGCTCCTTGATCAGATGGGTGCTGCGGGCCTACACCAGATGACAATTGGTCGACCTAATGCACACTCAAAAGGCGATTACCAACCCAAGATGCGCGCTGTCGTCCAGCGTCAGGTCATTGAAATCATTAGTATCAAAGCGAATTTGCCGATAACCAATGTACGCACTTGCCCGAGACATAATTTCAACTTGCAAGCGAACAGAAATGTGCGAGTAACGTTCAGCATCTGAAAAACTGGTAATACCAGGAGCATAAAATCCTTCGACAGTGAGCTCCACAGGATTGAACTCCGCAGGACGTAACAACACGCCTGCCTGAAATCCTAAAGCCAATGCGCCCACTGACTCGTCATCTGCAGAGTTGACTAAGCTTCTGTCATCAACATTTACATCACCACCAATAAGGCGCATACCCGCACTGACCTGATACTGCCTGGTGCTGGTTTGCCGGTAACCACGAGCCAACAAGGTGCCGTGGAATAAATGGCTATCGTCTTCATTGACGAAAAAGCCAGCCGTTAGCTCTGACCCGCCAGTGGCAGGTAGACGCTGAGGATTGAGCGGATCATTATTAAACAAGTAAACAAAATTGGCGGATTCGTCGCTTAAAGACAGATCGAACGCACCTGCCCACACAGCTGTGGGCGCCAACAGCAGTAACACTGCTGCAGTTAAGTTTTTCATACTGCACCCCTTTTCGATCCCATTATTATGCCTGAAGTCTAGACATGTTTTGCTCTCTGGCAAGCCTTCATCAATACAGGATTCATAATTTTGGTAACCATTGCACCAGCTCTTGTACCCGATTCTCTAGCTTTGATACCGAGACTTTCTCGCCAGTGCCCAAGTCTTGTGCAAATAACGATACGCGCAGCTCCTCAAACGACCATCGCAGCGCTTGATGGGCAGCTCGATAGTCAATATCATTCTGTTTATCGTGAGGTAGCGCTTGAAAACGCGCCCAAACTGGCAAAAACTCAGCGCGTCGACGTCTGTCTTTATCTGGCGCTTGATCTATTGAGTCCAAACGCTTATCCATTGCCTGAAAATAGATGGGCACTCTGGATAGGCGTTTTCGCCCTGTTGCACTAACAAAGCCTGGGAAAATTAGCTCAGCGATCTGATCCTTGATATCACCAGCCGGTTCAATCCAGCTCAGTGACATTGATCCTTCAAGGCGCTTGGCAACCTGACGGTGTTTCTCGAAAACCTGTCCTACCGTGTCGCAAAATTCGCCTGCAACACCCACAAGGTTTGAACGATTCGCCTGCAGCACGCTCATGAAACTATCACGTGTGCGTGGCAGCTCTTGACCCAGAATGAACGTCTCATCAATCGCGGCATTCAGAATGTCATCGATCAGGGTCTGTTTATTACCAAACGGTGTGAATCGTAAACTCAATACATTGATGTTCGGCAGTTTGCGTTGCATGTATTTCATTTCATCTTTGAGCACCTGCCTGTACAAAGCACGGACGCCTGCGGGCATTGCGGTTTGCGCAGCGCTAGCACTAGCAAATAGCTTTATCCCTACACCTTCAGCACTGGCTTGCAGAGCCGGATAGCCAAGCATGGTCATACCGCTTTTTTCGATATCCACGGTGTCTGGCAGATCACCAAAATTCCAATCGGTAACACTATCGCGTTCAATGCTGTTATCGCTGAATTTGAGGAGCGTCTCTTCTACCTCACCAACATAATCAGATTGCAGGATGTCCAGATCTCGACCGCTTTTGAGCTCTGTACCATCATTTCCCACAACACTAAAACGCATTTTCAGATGCACAGGCAAGGTGCTGGCATCCCAATCTTCGCGAGTCACAGCAACGCCTGTCATTCTTTGCAGCTCTCTGGACAGCGCGCCCAGTAGTGAACCACTGTCAGGCTGCATGTTTTCAGCAGCCGCTGTGGCAAAATCTGGAGCAGGCACAAAATTTCTGCGAATAGATTTAGGTAGCGATTTTATGAGCAGTGTGATTTTTTCATCGAGCATACCGGGCACCAACCACTCACATCGCGCCACTGACACTCTATTAAGCACTTCAACGGGGCAAATCAGGGTCACACCATCATCATCCTGGCCCGGTGCGAAATGGTATCGCAAGGGCAAAACCATGCCTTGCATCTCCATTTGATCAGGGTAGTCACGGGCTGTAACGTCAACGCCGTCATTGGCAATGAGTTGCTCTCGCACAAAATACAAACCACGCGGACTGGATACCTCGTAGCCTTTACGCCATTTTTCGAAGGTATTGGTTGCACAGATATCATCAGGCAGCAGACCATCATAGAAGCGCACTAGTTCTTCAGGGTCGACCACAATATCGCGTCGTCTGGATTTCTCTTCAAGCGTTGTTACTTCTGCTAACAAGTTCTGGTTATAACTATGGAACTCACCACGCGTTATCAACTCGCCATTAACCAGTGCCTCTCGGATGAAAATTTGGCGAGACTCGGCTGCATTGATACGGCTGTAATCCACACCTTTTTTTGGATTGATAATTAACCCATACAGAGTAGATTGAGCCCACGCACCTACGGTGCCTTTTTTTCGTTGCCAGTGTGCATCGCGATAGCTGTAGTGCAGCAAGTGCTCTGCAAGTGCTTCTATCCAGTCCGGATTTATTGCAGCAACCTGGCGCGCATACAATTTGCTCGTTTCGGCAACTTCCGCAGCCATCATCCACTTCGGGCCTTTCTTGAACAAACCTGAGCCGGGAAAAATATCAAGATGACGGTTACGTGTGCCCAGATAGGCTTTTTTCTCTGTACGCACAGCCACATTGGCAAGCAGGCCCGCTAACAGAGCACGATGAACATTGTCAGCTTTTGCTTCAGTTGAACTGATGGGTAAATCCAGATCTTTGCACACACGTTGCAACTGACGCCGAACATCCATCCATTCAATGATCCGCAGCGCTGATAGAAACCGTTGGCGACACATTTTTCGGAATTGCGAATTAGACAGGCTCTCTTTTTGTACTGTGACAAAGTTCCATAGATTCAACCACGCCATGAAATCCGATGTTTCGTGATTGAACTCACTGTGCAATTCATCTGCAGCTTGGCGTTTTTCGAAAGGACGTTCACGCGGGTCTTGCACTGATAAGGCACTAACAATAGTCAGAACATCGCTCACACAGCCTTCATCAGCAGCTGCTAGCAACATGCGTCCAAGACGCGGATCGATTGGCAGTCGAGCAAGCCGACGACCTAACGTTGTCAACCGGCGTTGTTCATCTAAAGCCGCCAACTCTTGCAAGGTTCGATACCCGTCATTTATGTATCGGTCGTCTGGAGCTTCAACAAAGGGAAAATCATCTATATTTCCCAGCTTCATGGAAGCCATCTGCAAGATGACGGCAGATAGATTAGTCCGCAGTATTTCCGGCTCGGTGAATTCAGCACGCGTATCGAAATCTTCTTCGGAGTACAAGCGAATACACACACCGGGAGCTTCACGCCCACAGCGCCCCATGCGCTGATTAGCCGATGCTTGCGAGACTTTCTCGATAGGCAGCCGTTGCACTTTGCTACGCACACTATAGCGAGACACACGCGCATAACCAGGGTCTATCACAGCACGAATTCCCGGCACGGTTAGCGAGGTTTCAGCCACGTTGGTCGCAAGCACAATACGCGGCGTGGTGTGCTTAGCAAAAATACGGTTCTGCTCAGCATTTGACAAGCGAGAAAATAGCGGCAAGATTTCCACGCCACGGAAGGTACGGCTATGAGCGGTTTGCTTACCCAGAAGATCAGCCAGCTCGCGAATATCACGCTCACCTGACATAAAAACCAGAATATCGTGCTGGCGCTCTGTAAGCAGGGTTTCGCAAGCTTGCACGATAGCTGTTGGCATATCTATGTCGTCCAGCGAATCACCGTTGGCGTCTTC
Organism: Granulosicoccus sp.; assembly: GCA_023301725.1. Lineage (GTDB taxonomy): Bacteria > Pseudomonadota > Gammaproteobacteria > Granulosicoccales > Granulosicoccaceae > Granulosicoccus. The sequence goes on from JALZUD010000016.1 coordinate 54,577, forward strand.
TGTGGCTTCGGGCGGCGCGTAACGAAGCTCTACCGGATAGGTGCGCCCTTCAGCGGTGATGATGGGCGCACCGTCAAAATGCTCCGCGAAACGCTCAGGGTCAATGGTGGCTGAGGTGATGATCAGCTTCAGGTCACCTCGCTTGGCCAATAGGTTCTTCAGATAGCCCAGAAGAAAATCAATATTGAGAGAGCGCTCGTGGGCCTCGTCAATAATCAATGTATCGTATTGGTTGAGCCACGGATCGTTCTGGATTTCAGCGAGCAAAATACCGTCGGTCATTAGCTTGATATAGCTGCGATCACTGACCTGATCACTGAATCGAATCTTGAAACCCACCGCCTCACCAATGGCGGTGTTGAGCTCACTGGCAATACGCGCAGCCACACTACGCGCCGCTATTCGTCGTGGCTGGGTGTGTCCGATAAGCCCCGCCACTCCACGCCCGGCATCCAGACAGATTTTGGGTAGCTGCGTGGTTTTGCCTGAGCCGGTTTCACCACACAGAATGATCACCTGATGTGCCTTGATAGCAGCAAGGATTTCGTCGCGTTGTGCAACCACTGGCAGCTCTGCCGGGTACTCGGGCTTGGGCACATTTTGTAAACGCTGCGCCCGTTTGGCTCGCGAACTCTCAATTTGCTGCTGAAAACCTTGCAGTTTTTCATCATCAGCAGCTTTACCCGCCAGCTGCTTTACACGCCGCCGCAGCTTCGGTTGATCAACCTGCAAGCAATCATCAATCGAGCGATGAAGTGACTTTGCAGATGGGCCGTTCGTATTTTGCTCACTGCCAGCCTGGGCCGTCATAAGGTTCCGATGAGAAATGACACTTGATGGGTGTATTGTACTTGCGTGAGGGCTAGGTAGATCTGGTTTATACGACACTCAAATTTAATTCCTAGCGAACCGCAAAACACCCACGCTCACGTTGCGCACGACGGCCCGGATGAGTAAATGCCAACGCACGTTTCATATGCAGTGCAAACGCAAGATCACCTACAGCGATACTGTCACTCCAGTAGGTCTCTCGCGTCTTTGTCGCGGCATCTGCTTTTTCCTCAATCCATCTATCTCTGGCTTGCTGCAATGCTGTCGTTGAATCTAATTGCAGTAGCTGACGCAGTTTCACATCATCAAGGCGTGCGCCTCTCGTTGGGGGGTTTGCCGATTCGTAATAACCGCCGCAGCGCCACAGTCGTGGATGCTCAACTTCACCAGCGCGGACCATGTTCAGATCCATGTAGGTCACACATCGGGCTAAATGGGCGTCAGTCTGGATCGCAGTGCCTTGAAAAGCTGACGCCCAGACAGGCTCTCGCCGCCCTTGTCGACGACTAAATTCGGCTTGCGTTCTGGCGTTAATCATTCTCATGGCCGGCTTGTGGCTTTCGCTACCATCATCGTGCACCAGCAAATGCACATGATTGGACGTAACCACATAGTTCAGAATACTTAGCTTATAACGACGCTTCGCCTGATATAGCCAGTACAACCATCGCCGTCGCTCTGGCTCTTCGTTCAGCAAGAATTCATTGTTGTGGCATCGCTGAGTGACGTGCCAGACGTGGCCATTAGCAATTCCGCCATATCCTTTTGACATAAAAAGTCCCTCCATGGACTATGCATCTATCAAATGGCTCCTCATTGAGCCAAAGAATCTGCTCACTCGTGCATGACTCTCAGGACGTATATTGGACTCGCATACCTGTACAAAAACTGAACAGAGAAATTCGAAAAACAGCGAAGCTATGAAAAGCCAAGACGAGGTGGGTGCACATCTGTGCAGAGACCAGCGGTACTGGCCAGCAAGGCGATGGTCTAGCGCTTAACGCGAATAAGCTTTGGTCTGATGCCGCTAGAGCGCAAAGTATTGCGTGTTGCGTCAAGTCTAGATTGCTCTAGAAAAGGCCCGATTCGGACCCTGTGACCAAAGATGCCCGAGTTGTCTTGACGGACCACAATAAAGGCGTCGAGACCAATACGGCGAAGCGATGATTGCTCTTGCAAAGCTCGATCATTGTTGGGGAAATTACCTGTTTCAATGAAGTAGGTGTCTTGCCCGGTTTCACTTGCTAGCAACTCGCGCACCTGCGGCTGAGCTCGCGGTTGCACAGTAGGTTGATCAGGTACTCGCTCAATACGCGGCAGTTCAACGGGTTGCTCAATCTTTGGTGCGGGCACAGGTACGGGCGCTAATTCAACAACTGGCTGACGTGGCTCTTGCACCTGAGGCCGCACTTGCTCAACCACAGGTGCCTCCGCGGGCAACGATTGCGGCAATGACTGATTCAGCTGCGAACTCTTTGGTAAAACATCTCTAGGTGGCTCCATAAAGATGACAGGAGGCTCTACAGCTACATTGCGCCGCGCTGCCCTCTGCTCTTCGAGCACAGCATAATAGTCAAAATTCATGGCAGCCACTTCCGCCTCTTTCACTGTGCCACTGTTGTACTGACTGATAATACCGTCGACCGGCATACGTGATAGCACCAATACGAAGGCAATAACAAAACCCACCAACAGACCCAGCGCCAATACAAACAGGCGGCTTTCTGAAGCTGATGTTGAGGGTTTTCGCTTTGCCATGTACTACATAACCTCGGGACTGGAGACACCTATAATAGACAAACCATTGACAAGCACTTGCTTAACTGCAAGCAGCAGGCATATTCTTGCGTGCCTAAGCTCAACGTCATCTACTAAGACCTTGTGGGCATTGTAGTAGCTGTGCAGCGCATTTGCGAGATCTCGCAGGTAACCTGTTAGTTGGTGCGGCTCGTGCGCCTGCGCAGCACGCACCAAAAGCTCAGGATAAGTGGCCAACAATGTCAATAGATCAGCCTCCGCCTGTTCGCTCAACCGGCTCAATGCCGCAAGCCCTGCTGCCTGGTCAAACTCAAGCTCTTTCTGCTTAAGCTGACGCATGACACTGCAAATTCGCGCGTGCGCATATTGCACGTAATAAACCGGATTGTCGTTGGATTGGGACTTAGCCAGATCCAAGTCAAAATCCATGTGCTGAGAGTATTTACGCATCACATAAAAATACCTTGCAGCATCACGGCCCACCTCGTCGCGCAGCTGTCGAATAGTGACAAACGAACCGGAGCGGGTGGACATCTGCACACGTTCACCACCTCTGAATAAATTGGCAAACTGGATGAGAACGAACCGTAGTTTTTCACGAGGGTGCCCGAGCGCCTCGCACGCTGCCAGCATTCGAGCCGTATATCCATGATGATCGGCACCAAACAAATAAAGAACCTGATCATAACCACGCTGAATCTTGTTATCGATATAGGCAATGTCTGAGGCGAAATAAGTACTTAAGCCATTGGAGCGCACAACAGGTCGGTCCTTTTCATCACCAAACTCTGATGACTTAAACCACGTGACGCCATCTTTCACGTATGTGTGGCCAGCCGTTTCAAGGCGCTTGATAACCGACTGAACATCATCCAAAAGACTACGCTCACTGAACCAGCAATCGTAATTGACGCCGAATTCCGACAAATCTTCCTTGATATCAGCCAAGATGGAATCGAGCGCTGCGTTAAACACTACGCGATAATGCTCATCCCCTAGGAGCTGCTTTGCACGGTCAATTAGATCGTCAATGTGTTTTTCCTTATCGCCACCCGCAGGTTCGTCATCAATGACACCTTCAAAAACAGAAGCTGCATCGTGCTTTAGCGCATCCTTGTGTTCATCATGCAAGCTCTGACTGATTGCAATGATATATTCGCCTTTGTAGCCATTTGACGGGAATGTCAGTTGTTCCTCGCACAAAACGAGGTAGCGTAACCAGACACTGGTAGCCAGAATGTCCATCTGCCGACCTGCATCATTGACATAGTATTCACGCTCTACATTGAAGCCTACCGTAGACAATAGATTAGACACTGTGGCGCCCATGGCTGCGCCTCTGCCATGGCCAACGTGCAAAGGGCCGGTCGGATTGGCCGACACGAACTCTACTTGTATTCGTTGCCCTGCTCCGACATCGCTTCGCCCGAATGCCTCACCTTGTTCGAGAACCTGACCAAGGACAGCAGACGAGGCGTCGTCTGCCTGAAAAAAATTTATGAATCCCGGGCCTGCAATAACCACGTCTTTTATACCGGCCGAACCTGGCAATGCCGCAATGATCGCTGCAGCGATGTCACGTGGCGCACGCCCACAAGGCTTTGCCAATAGCATGGCAATGTTTGTGGCAAAGTCGCCGTGACTGGCATCACGGGTTCGCGTAACGCTGATTTGCGGATTCACATCCATAGGCACACTACCCTGAGTTTTCAGGGATTCAAGCGCTAGGCCTAACTGCTCTTCTATCAGCGGAACAAGGGATATCACGGGCTATTTCCACACATATTTATCGAGCTTGGAGTTTAGTGCATAAGGATTTAGAAAAGGTCTACTGGGTCAACATCAATAGACCAACGACACCGACGAGCGCCGGGCAATTGGTTAATTAATCCAGTTAATCGTGACAAACTTTCGTTCAATGATGAGCGCTTGTCAGATTGTAGGAGCAATTGTGCTCGAAAACGGCCACCTAGTCGCTCCATAGGTGCAGGAGCTGGCCCGAGCACATCCAGCTGGCCTCTTTTACCAGCCTCAAGGGAGCTGGCCACTTGCATCAAAAACTCATGTGGCTCATTGGCACTAGCAGCCTCCGCACGGACCACAGCCATGAAAGAATAAGGGGGCAGTTCTGCCAACCGACGCTCATCCATCAGAACCTGCGCAAAAGATGCATAGCCATCGTTGACTAGCGTTTGCAACAGAGGATTATCTGGATTTCGTGTTTGCACCAGCACACTTCCTCGATTGGCCTCTCTACCTGCTCGCCCAGCCACTTGAAGCACCAACTGCCCCATATGTTCAAGAGCGCGAAAGTCGGTGCCAAATAATCCTCTATCGGCATCCAGAATGCCCACCAGAGTCAGTTTGGGGAAATGATGCCCTTTGGCAAGCAATTGCGTACCCACCAGTATTCTAGCTTCACCGCTGATGGCCATTGCCAGCTGTTCTTCTAGCGCCCCCTTACGCCGCGTGGTGTCGCGATCAATCCGGGCTATGGTCACATCAGGAAATTCCTCAGCCAACACATTAGCTATACGCTCTGTGCCGTACCCCACACGATCTAACTGTGGCGAACGACAACTTTCACAAGTACTTGGCATTGAGCGTTCAGCGCCACAGTGGTGACAACGCAGGCGGTTTGTCCGAGCATGCACTGTCATATGTGCATCGCAGCGCTTGCAATCAGCTGCTGCACCACAGTCGTTGCATAACAAGGTGGGTGCAAATCCACGCCGATTGATGAACATCAATACTTGACCGGCATTGTCCAAATGCTCTCGGATGGCATCGATCATTCGATCGCTTAATCCTTCCTTGAGTTTTCGCCGCCGAATATCCATCAGGCCAATCGAAGGTGGTACTGCACCTCCAGCACGTATTGTCAATGGCAGCTCGATAAGCTTGCCTACAGCCACATTTTTAAGACTCTCGAGTGATGGTGTTGCACTGCCCAGCACTACTGGGCAATGCTGCGCATTGGCTCGCATTAACGCAAGATCACGCGCGTGGTAGCGGAATCCGTCTTGTTGCTTGAACGAGCCATCGTGCTCTTCATCGACGATGACAAGTCCAAGCCTTGGCATGGGAGCCAGAATAGAGGAACGAGTACCGATAACAACATCAGCATACCCTTGGGCCGCGCATAACCAGTTCTGCAAACGTTCGGTATTGTTCAACCCCGAATGCAAGCACACCAGACAGCCATCAATGCGTTGTTCGAAACGGCTCATGAGTTGTGGCGTGAGCGAAATTTCTGGCACTAGAACAAGCACCTGCAGGCCCATGCTTTGCGCTTTAGCTATGCAACGTAGGTAGACCTCAGTTTTGCCGCTACCGGTCACCCCATTAAGCAGGAATCGCTTTGCCGTTTTTTGGTCAAGTGATTCAATCACTTGCTCCACTGCAGCACGCTGCTCCTCTGACAACGAGGGCGCAGAACCCCGCGCCTTGTTGTCGGGAATCTTCAACGCAGTCTCCACCTCCACCCAGCCTTTATCAATCAGACCAGCTATGGAACTCCGCCAGCGAGGACTGATGCGTGCCAGTGAGTCCGCGCCCGCCAACTTGCCGGACAAATTTTCAAGGTAGTGAGCAAGCCCTTTTTGAACATGTGCACGATTGAGTGCGTCTGGCAACGGATTCGGACCTGTCCAGCGGTAAAACTCTCGCTCGCTTATCGTTGCTGCTTGTCCCTTTCTGAGCAGAGCGGGCAACGATGATGAGAGCACTTCACCCAAAGGGTAGTGGTAATAACGACTGGCCCAGCACAACAATTCCATCAGGTCTGTCGCGATCACAGGTTCCGTGTCGTACACCTGGCCTACCGGTCGCAGCTTATTCTCGGGTACATCAGATGACTCAATGGCACCGAGCACTATACCCACCACTTTTCGGGGCCCAAAGGGCACGCCCACTCTCACGCCGCGCGTGATGGGCAAGCTACTATTCCAGCGATAATCAAACACTCGGTAGAGTGGAGTGGGGATTGCCACTTGAACCAGAGACGTCACCATAGGTTTAGCCTTTTGCAACGCGCATTATGTTGCTTGCTCATCTATGCACAATATTGACGCACATCAGCAGAAAGTTCCAAAATCGCGTCAAAAAAAAGCATGTTATCAACAAAATCTGTGGATAAGTATGTGGACAAGAACGTCGCATAACGCTGACACTCTGACAACCAAAGGCTCACGTGAGAATGTTCAATCTTTGAACAATTAGCATATAATAATAATTATCAATAGCTTAGAGGGTGTTCGTACAAAACAACACATAGGCCATACATCAAAACCAGCGAGTGTTCAAGCAGAATTCGCTCTTGTGCATAAACTCTGGGCTAAAAATTTGTCGCTACCAGGCAAAATGCCAAAGTATTGTCTAATTAGGCTTCGCTTATGGCAGGTGGCCTACCTACTTCAGGCCTGTCAAATTCAATCCTTTAGCGACAGCTTACCTCTTGTGGATTCAATAAGTTAGAAGTTTGCATTGGCTTTCGTCACATTACAGTTCTGAGTTACTCCCGACCTGCGGATACTTAATTTGGTCGTCATGGCAACTGGATTGTCACGGCCATGCGCGAAATCTTCCAATGTGATGACTTCTTGCGCGGCAGCTGATAACTGACCGTTCGCGAACTAGAGCACTTGCCTTACATCTGTGTATCGGGAATTTTCAGTCCAAACTCTTGATAGACGTAATGAGGTCTTGAACACTGTCTTTAGCATCACCCAACAAGACCCGTGTCACCGGTTGTGAGAATAATGAGTTTTCTACACCGGCATAGCCAACTCCATCTCCTCGCTTGAGCACGATGACCCGCTTCGCTTTATCGATATTGAGGACGGGCATGCCGAACAGCGGCGACTCGGGATCCGTTCCAGCCGCCAGATTGACGATGTCGTTCGCACCCACAACCAGAACGACATCTACATCGGAGAATTCAGCATTAATCTCTCCAAGATCTCGAATTTTTTCGTAAGGCACGCCAGCTTCAGCCAACAGCACGTTCATGTGCCCGGGCATCCGGCCTGCCACTGGATGTATCGCAAAGCCGGTCTGCACACCACGCTCATCCAATAGCTGTGTGAGTTCCCGAAGTTTATGCTGAGCCTGAGCCGTTGCCATGCCATAACCGGGAACGATTTCAACTCGTCTGGCGTACGCCATACCCACTGCTGCATCGCGAGCGTCAATGGTATTGATGTGATCGGTGCTCGACTGTGATGCCACAAAACTTGAAGACAGACCAAACCCGGAGTACATGATTTCGCTCAACCGCCGGTTGACCGAACGTGCCATGAGCCGTGTGAGCAAGGAACCCGCTGCGAACACGAGAGTACCTGCAACGATCATGGCCGGGTTTTCAATAATGAATCCATCGAAAGCCACTGCCAGTCCCGTCAGAGCGTTGTAGAACGACACTAGCACTGGCATATCTGCAGCCGAAGTTGGCATCGTGATCATGATGCCAAAGCTCATGGCCAGCATGACAAATACCGCCAAAAGCCCGGGGTGGGCTGTGGCGGACGTGGCCATGATAAGACCCAGCAGCAGGACAAACGCCCCGTTAGCCAGATACACCACCTGCTTTTTAGCAAAGCCATCATGCTTGGTGAACTTGCCATGCAACCGTAAAAATGCCAGTAATGAGCCGGCAAATGCAACACAACCGATCGCCACCCCTAGAACCGCCAAAGATTTTATCGCCGAGGTATGCTCGGATGCATGCAACAGGACAAGTGTTGCAACACAAGCCGCAGCCAAGCCTCCAAGACTGTTGTACAAAGCAATCATTTGCGGCGTGTTGCTCATATCTACCCGCCGTGCATGTGCCACTGACAACACACCACCGGAGATCACCGCAATGGCCATCAACATGAAGTTTGAATTCATCGCTGGGTGAAAAAGCATGGACGAAATGACTAAGACCATGCCGATACCTGCGAGCCAGATGCCACCACGCGCCTTCGCCGGGATACTCAATTTACGCAAACCGGTAACAAACAAAACCGTAGCCACAAACCAGACTAGCTGAATGGGAATCGCAACTGAAGGTACTGTGACAAGTTCCGACATAGTCTATTCGACACCCTTACCAGCGACAGTCACTACACTCTTTTCCTCGTCAGCTGAAGGTACATCGATGCCAACATCTTCCTTGCCGGGGGCTGTGTCTTTCTTAATGTTCTTACCTGCCTCGGATAACAAAAAGGCAGAATTACGAAACCCTTTTTCATCAAATATTTTAAGTATTCGATCAGTGACAACAAAACCACCAAACACATTGGCCGACGCTGCCATGACGGCCACAAATCCGATGGTCAGTTCAACAGTTCCATCAGCTGCTGATAACGCAAGCATGGCCCCTGCGAGCACAATACCATGTATGAAGTTTGAACCCGACATCATGGGCGTATGCAACAGCGAAGGTATGCGCCTAATCAGGACATAGCCTGCTACTGCTGCAAGAAGCACCAGATAAAGTGCGTCAACAATACTCATTTATCACGCTCCTGCATCAATGCGCTCGCCTGCGCTGGCCAAGCCTGTTTCTCCACTTCATCTTCCAATTCGAGTTGCACCGCAAGCTTCTCGACGCCTTGTGCATCTAAAGATGCAATGTCTTCAAAATTATTGAAGCCGAACGCGTACAAGCGCTCTTGCAAAGCGGGTCCCACTCCATCTATCAGTGTTAAATCATCAACAGTGGCCTTGTCCTCACTGGGCATCTGTTCACCCCCGTCCTCAGCTAAAACACCATCCGTTGCTGAAACAGGCCCTTGCGGTTCAGCCTCCAGAGCACTGTCGCTTTGTAACGAGTCAGTAGTTACCAGCGATTCATCGAGGTTGGGGCCCGGACCCACGGCTTCAGGTAGTTCCTGAGTGTCGTCTTGAAGCACCGCACTAACGCGATTCTCGTTGGTCGATTCGTCAAGGATGTCTGACAAATCCTCAGGCTCTTCTAACCAGTCAATGCTGCTGTCGTCAGGTTTTTCGATTGAACGCAAGGTGATCTTGCTCTCAGCATCCTTAGGGGCTGCACCAGATTGCAGGGCGCCCGTCTGCGCCATGCCGCCGAAAGGGGTGTGTACATACTCCAGCAAATCAGCTGTGGGAGCGTGATTGATCTGTTTTGCATGGCAAATAATGCAGCGTCTTATAATGTCATCCTCGTTATCCAGGACAACAGCATTGTCGCGAACAATCAATTCCAGCATGCCGTGCACATTGCGCGAATACATCTCGCTTGCATTCACCGCCCCATGACTTGGCAGGTTCAACGGCCCCACAATTAACGTGTCGTTATGATGGTAATGCTCACCAGCGCGTGTCAGCTCACAATTACCACCGGACCCGGCAGCCACATCGACGATGACTGATTCTGGCAGCATGCCGTTCACCATATCTTCCGTGATGATGCGAGGCGCCCGACGCCCGGGAATGGAAGCCGCACAAATAACCACGTGGGCTCGGGCCATGTGATCAGCCAGCACATCATGTTGTTTCTGCCTTTCGTCTTTACGCAGAGACCTTGCAAACCCGCCAGCACCTTCGACTTCGACACCAGTATCCACCATGCGTGCACCCAAAGACTCTATTTGCTCTTTGGCAGCGCGCCGTACGTCGTAGGCCTCAACTTGTGCCCCAAGGCGCCTAGCAGTGGCAATAGCCTGTAAACCTGCCACGCCGGCACCAATCACCAACACACGCGCCGGCCGTATGGTGCCGGCAGCGGTAGTTAGCATGGGAAACAATCGAGGCGATAGTTCGGCGGCAAGCAGAGCGGCCTTATAGCCTGCGACAGTTGCCTGCGAAGACAAAGCATCCATCGGTTGGGCACGCGTGGTTCTGGGCATGTGATCCATGGCAAGAACAGTGATATCCGCGCGTCTGAGATGTTCCACTTCCTGCAAGTGCTGGAATGCCGACATAATGCAAATCAACACCGAACCCGGTTTCAGGTGGGTGATTTCCTCTAGGGTGGGACAGACGACTTTGGCGACAATATCTGCGTCGCGGACTACGTCTGCAAAGCTATTGCAAACGTCGACATCTTGATAATGGTCGTCATGAAAGCTCGCAAAATGTCCACAATCGGCTTCGATGCGCACTTTGATACCCGCCTGTGCCAATCGCTCGACTCGCGACGGATCTAAGGCTACGCGTCTTTCACCGGGGCGCCGCTCGCGCGGTAAGGCAATGATAAGAGACAAGGCTTACCTCTGGAAACAAGGAGACTTAACAAGTGTCCGGTATAATAACGCAATCTCGATCACGAACTGAGGCTTTCTAGCCACCAAAGTTGACCAAGCCTCATTCCAAACCCGAATCTATCCGTGGCTTTTTAGAGTCACACTCTTAAAGCGCTAGCCCTCTTGTTACGGCATTCGCACCGCTAAGCGACTCTCTACGTATAAACCAGTACCTAGCCTCGAAAAAACACATGAAATACATTGGCACACCTAATTTTGAACACGGCACAACTGAAAAATTGGGTGTATTGGTTGTCAATCTGGGCACCCCTGAAGCACCTGAAACACGCGCTGTACGCCGCTATCTAGCCGAATTCCTCAGCGATCCTCGTATTATCGAACTGCCTCGCTGGCTCTGGAATATCCTACTGCACGGCATCCTTTTGAGATTCAGACCGTCGCGCAGCGCTAAGGCCTACAGGGAAGTCTGGTCCGATGAAACAGGCTCACCTTTGCTGAGCATTTCTCGCCAACAAGAGAGCGCCCTGCGCAAAGAACTCACAGAGCGATTCGGCGATCAGGTACGTGTGGTTTTGGGCATGCGTTACGGCGAACCCTCCATAAATTCCGCCATTGCTGAGCTTGCATCTGCCAACGTACGGCGCATGATTGTGCTTCCCATGTACCCGCAGTACTCCGGCACTACCACTGCCTCTGTATTTGATGCTGTTACAAACCGCATGCAGGAAACCCGCTGGATTCCAGAGCTCCGGTTTATCAACCAGTTCTGTGACCACAAGGCATTCGTTCAATCTCTGGCCGCCAGTGTGCGCGACAGCTGGGATGCCAATGGGCGGGGAGATCTTCTGGTTACCTCGTATCACGGCATTCCCAAACGTTACCTGACCAACGGCGACCCCTACCACTGCCTGTGCCACAAAACATCCAGACTGCTGGGCGAAGAGCTTGGTATTGCAGCAGACAAGATTCTCGTTGTTTTCCAATCACGCGTTGGCCGAGAAGAGTGGCTTCGACCGTATTGCGATGAGACTATGAAAACCCTGCCGCAAGAGGGCGTCAAGAGCATAGACGTTCTATGCCCGGCATTTGCCGCTGATTGCCTCGAAACCATAGAAGAAATAAGCGGAGAGAACCGAGAATATTTTGAGGAGCACGGTGGTGAGCGATTTCAGTACATTCCGTGCTTAAACGATCGACCCGACTTTGTCAGCTTTCTGGGCGATCTTGTTGTGCAACATGCGCAGGGCTGGCCAGAAACTGACGCTGCTCTCGATCAACACCAGGTGAATGCTGAACTGCAAACATCAAAGCAATTAGCAGATACATTGAAAGCAAAAATTCCGGCTAATGCGTAGCTCCGCTCAGAGCGGAGTCCTTTATCAGTAACTCGCAGCAATGCATGCTCAGGGCGAATGGACGCTAAGCACACTCAGCTGACCACTAGCTGACCACTAGGCGGCCAATTGCTGCATGTTCTCCACCACCAGCTTCTCAAATTGTGCAGCAACAAGGGGTTTACTCATGTAATACCCTTGATACTCCATTCGAGGCAAAGTTCGAATGTAGGCAAGCTGAATTTCAGTCTCTACCCCTTCTGCAACAACTGTAAGCCCCAAGTCGTTAGCTAGCATGACCACAGCCTTAACGATAGGAGAACCTGCTTCGAGTGATTCAATTTGCATAATAAATGAGCGATCAATTTTCAACTGATCAACGCTGAACCGATGCAAATAGCTAAGTGAGGAATACCCAGTCCCAAAGTCATCAATGGAAATTGAAATGCCCAGCTCACGAAGCGATGCTAACTTGGCAATGCTGGCCTCCACATCGTCCATGATCATATTCTCGGTGAGTTCAAGCGTCAGAGCACGGCTTGGCAGCCCACTGCTCTCTAGCGCTGCAAGCACCAGATCAGTAAAACGATCTTCAGCCAACTGAGCTATCGATACATTCACTGCAATCTTAAAATGAGGGGCTACGGTGCGCCGGAGATCGGCAGCCTTATGGCAAGCTTGCTCAAGAACCCATTGCCCGATTGGCATAATCATATTTGTCGCTTCAGCCACAGGAATAAATTCAACCGGCGACAACTCGCCTAGCTTTGCATCTCGCCAACGTAGCAGCGCCTCAGCGCCAGTAATTAAACCGCTTTGCACATCAACTTTGGGCTGATAAGTAAGGTAAAGAGCATTATCTTCAATCGCAGTTCTCAGGCCGTTTTCGATATCTAGTAGGCGTCGAGCCCCATCAGTCATGTCAGCAGTAAAAAACGTACAAGGAGAACCTGAGTTCTGATCATGATTCTTCATGGCAGTCTCGGCGTGATTGATTAACGCCTCAATTGTCACTGTCGATTTATCAAAATAAGAAGCACCAATCCCTACATTAATGTAAACGTCACTAGACTCGATCGCAAAGGGTTGTTCAAGAGACTTTACCAACTGAGTAAGTTGTTCCTGCAATAGCGACATAGCACTGATGGTATTTAACATGTCCACAAATACCCCAAAGCGATCTCCGCCTAAGCGCACAAGCAATGCGGGATCACCGGAGCATCGCTCCTCAGATTCAGATTGAGGCCTTTTCATGTCGTCATTGGCAAACGCCAAACGCAAGCGTTGACTGAATGCCCATAACACGTCGTCGCCGCGAGCAGAACCATAACTATCGTTAATGGTCTTGAACCGATGAATATTAATCAACACCAGAGCATGCGAGTCAGCGCCTAGTGTTTTATTAGCTAAATTTCGCTCCATATAGTCCGCCAGCGATAGCCGATTAGGCAAATCTGTCAGAGTATCAACGTGCATGATTCTCTGCTCATACGATCTCGCCACTAGCGTATTACGCATTCGCAAAGCCAGTTCACTGGCATGTACAGGCTTAGGTAGAAAATCGTTTGCACCACACTGCAAAGCCTTGAACTTGATGTCTTCACTGTTGGATGAAGTCAAAACAATTACTGGCAACCGTTTGAGCTCTTCGTCTGCACGGATTTGTTCAAGAATTTCCAGGCCTGACACCTCAGGCATATTCAAATCCAGCAAGAGCACATTGGGCTTTTCTGCGCGCAACACACTCATTGCAATAGTAGAATCACTGACCGAGACGAAGCGCTCGTAACCCTCTACGTTTAGATGAAGCTGCAAGACACGCATGTTGATCGGTTCATCATCAACCATCATGATCTTGGCGCTGCGCATCAAGCCCAGCATCTCATCATCAAGCTCGAAGCCTTGATCGGTAGCGTCTGTGATTACAGCGTTCATTTAGAAAACTTGCTATTAGCTGACATGCGAGCTTCAGGTTTTAGTGTCTTCTGCCAACCCGAAAGCACGCGTTGATTAAAATGCTCCAAGGCAGCTAAATCTCCATTCAGCGTTGGCAGAGCTTGCTGCGCGCTAAGCTCTAGGCGGTCACACAGTGTTAAATACTCAAGGTAACCCACATTCCCACCGGAGCCGCGCAACCAGTGAGCTATATCTGCAACACTCTGCATGTCATTACTAGCAACAACTTCATGCAGTGTCTGCATCTGTTGTTGTAATTTCTCAACAAAAAGGCTCACTACTTCGTAGAATTCAGGCAGTTCGACAGGCAAGTCAGAAAACACAGGTTCATCTTGATTGATCAAGCTCACATCAGCCATCTCTGACCCTTCATCCTCTGCAGAAGTTGAAATCGTAACGCCTGCTTGCGCGAGACTCTCTGCAGGATCAGCTACGATCAAGTGCTGCAAGTGGTCAATAGCAGCAAGTGCTGATATGCAGCTTGCAGAATTTTGTGCATCAGCCGCCGTTTCAAGATCAATTCCAGGCGCCGCGAGTGGGTTGAGTCCGACACTAGATGCCGAGCCCTTGAGCCAATGACCAAAATCATGGATCGACTGCCAATCCTCAGACTCGATCATCGCTCGCAACTCCACAGTTCGTTGTGAGAGTCGAAGACGAAAATCCTCTACTATTGGAATAAAGCGACTATCTGATCGAGCCAACTCGCTAACTATAGATTGAGTACTAACGTGCTCCTTGCTAGGTGTCTGTTCAGCAGGCGTATCAGGGACCACCCTGGGAAGCTCCTGACGTTCAACACCGCCAAGCAACTTAGCCAGTAAAGCACCCAGCTTATCGATGTCGATGGGTTTAGGCATGTAATGTGAAAAACCAGAGGCAAGCACTTTTTCTTCAAACCCCTTCATGGCATTTGCTGTAAGAGCCACCACCGGCAGGGTTGCACCTCGTTCACGCATCGTAGAGGCCGCTGTATACCCGTCCATCACCGGCATCTGAATATCCATGAGCACGGCATCGTAGGCTAGATCACCTGTGGCATTGAAAAGCGCATCCACACCTTCTTGACCGTTGTTTGCCAAATCAACACTCAGCCCCATATCACCAAGAACGATACTAAGTAGCTGTCGATTTTCAGGACCATCATCAACCACCAGTACACGCGAGGGGTTGATGTCCCAAACCATGTTGATTTTCTGTTCACCTTCAGCCAATAGCTTGATGAGAGCCTCTGGCGCTAAAAGTTCGTACTTATCGTTGTTGAACGGAAGAGATATCCGAAACGTACTACCTACGTCTGGCTCGCTACTCACACTTAACTGCCCTTGCATTGCCTCAGTCAATTGGCGACTGATAGAAAGACCTAACCCTGTACCACCGAAGCGTCTTGCAATGGAGGTATCAGCTTGTGCAAACGCGTCGAAGATTTTGAGTTGCTGGTCCTCGCTCATACCGATACCACTATCAGTGACCTCGATAACCACATGCGCCTCTTGCTGTGTGTCCGAATCGCTAGCAGACAACCTGACAATAACATCACCACTATCAGTAAACTTGATGGCGTTTCCAACAAGATTAGTAATCACCTGACGCAATCTGGATGGATCCGCATGTATTGCGTCAGGCAGAGCCGTCGCAATGTCCAGACTCAAGCCAATACTTTTTTCATCAGCCTTTGCCTGCATTACGCGTATGACGTCATTGGCAATTTCAGCGCACTGGCATGGCAGCTCTTCAACTTCCATAGCTCCAGATTCAACTTTTGATAAATCAAGCACATCGTTAATCAGTTCCAGAAGATGCTGACCGCTCTTGGCTATAGTGTTGAGATACTCTTGTCGCTCACCCTCTGTTTGCCTGTTATTGCGTCGCATAACTTCGGTAAAACCCAATATGGCAGTCATTGGAGTTCGTATTTCATGACTCATATTAGATAAGAAGCTACTTTTTGCACTGTTAGCCTCTTCCGCCAATTCCATGGATTCACGAAGCTGTACCTCCTGCTTCTCTAGCTGGGTGATGTCATCCATGCTAACTAGCACGCCACCTACTTCATCTTGAGCAGTAATAACAGGGGAGCAGTTAACAATAAACGAACGCTGAACACCTTCAAGATCAGTAAACCGCACCTTCTCGTGACGAGTGGATTCAGATCCGTTCAGAGCATCTTCCCATACGTACGATTCGGAATTCTCCCAAGGCAATTGTTTGGCAGGTTGACCCATTAGTTGCTCCATGGACTGGCCTGTCAATTCGATAAATGCAGAATTGGCCAAAACAATGTTGCCACGTATGTCGAGCACTAAAAGTGCTTCTGCAATGGTATCTAGCGCTGAGCGTACTCTTGAAGGCACAGCCGAAGATGGGTTTAGTTCTTTGAGAACCTTGCCAAGAAAAAAATAGAATAATGGAAAGCAAACAATGGATATGAAACCGATAATAGCCCAACGCGTATCTAACCATTGCCGGTAGCGCGGTGCGTTGGCGGTTGATACGAATTCCACTACCAGCTCTCCCCAGGGGCGATTACGTTGCACAATCGGCACTGTTACATCTGAAGTGAGTATGGGTGCCGAAGATGCATCAGTTGCCGAGGCAGCTGCAGATAGAAACTGATATTCACCACCAGATCGACGTTCAAGTCGCATCGCATGGATCGACGGGTTTTGCTCAATGATAAATTCTAGTGAATAGCGTAAATCCGTCAAATCACCATTTTTTAACAGCGCAGAACCTAATATCGTTATTGACTCGGCCAGTGTGATTCTTGACTGCTGCTCTTGGAGTTGCTTATCAGGTATCAGGCCTAAAAATAATGCTAACAGCGTGCTACTACCTACTAATGATGTAAGGCCGACTACGATGTGCAATCGAGCGCTCATACGTGGGAACGGCCACAGCCGCGATACGGTATCGCGCCAACTTGAAAAAAGCGTCTGTGTAGACTCAGTTGCAGCTATTGGAGCCGCGGACGTGCTCATAACTGAACCCTCAGTGCGTTAAGACTGTGATTACAAAGCGCTACCCCGATAGCAATAGAATTTCTAGCGGATTGATCTGAGGAATGGATTAACTGTTGGTTCATAGTAATCATACATTCAGATGCTTCAGCAATAGCTGTCGCCCCAAGCGAAACCAACGTGTTCCAAGTGGTTCACTAGCGTGCTGGAAGGTCACGAAAGCTCGAGTGCCTACAGGTATATTCATCGGAGTGCTCTCGTGTCCTTGAATAGCCAACTCAAGATGAAACACCTTCTCTCGTGTTCGAGGCCCTTGCTCAACGTCATTTTGCTCAACATCAAAACCTCCAAAACCAGTATCAATCAATGCTGCACTAGGCAATTCATGTGTGCCTGCTGGCACTTGCCGAACGAGTGAAGCCGGAAAACTATGCGACATGGCTGATGCTAGCCTGACATGGACATCACCCGAATCACCCGACACTCGGCCAAGCGCAGACTGATCGACCACTGCACGAACCAGTCTTCTTCTGGCATTCACAACGTAAGCCAACAGCACCCCTTGTGATACATATCGTCCAGAACTTGTGTATCCGTCACTTAAGGCGACGCGTCCGTCCTCTGTAGATCGTATTATCAATTTCTCTATTTGACGCTCTGCATGCACCGCTTCCAGATCGGCCTGTGATAACTCGATACGCGCAGCTACTGCACGACTGGGATCACTCTGACGATAGCGTTCGACCTCAAGCTGTGCCAACCTCACAGCCGCACGCTTTCGACTGAGGCTCAAATCCAGCGTGGGATCACTCAGAATCATGATGGCTTGCCCTTTTTTTACCTCATCGCCGTTTGCCACCAGAATTTGGCTAAGCTCGCCGGGCAGCGATGCATAGATCTGAGCCTGCTCATCCACCCAAACAACGCCTTGAGTTCGAGTTGCGGATGGCATGGGTAACATCAAAAACACAGCAGCTGTCGCAAACACGATACCGGCGGTTGTACCCACCGCCCACCATCGGTTTCCTGACAGCTCCTGAGAACTACGGAAATAATTGTACGTGCGACAGGCAGGTAGACCGAACAATGGCACGAGAGAGAAGGCTGATAAAATTACCCCTAACTCATGAAAAGTACTGATTAGATATACACAGATTAGTGCCGAAATAAAAACTCGGTAACACGGACTTAAAAACCCGTATACCAGCATTAGTGGTGTCTCACCGTTCGCCACAATCGGTTTGATATTGCCATGAACCCGGAGCATGTGTCTTTTAAACAAATACTGATAAAACAAAGTCGCACGACGCGACAAACCCGGGCTGTCCAACGCATCTTCGAGTAAGTAGTAGCCATCGAACTTTAACAGCGGGTTCGCATTAAAAACCAGGATCGATGCCATGCTCATAAGCACCAGACTAAACGCCATATCAGCCACAACCCCGGCAGACAGCACAATCCATAAAATTAGGGCGCAACTGGCTACAAACAGATCCATCAACATTCCAGCGCCAGTAACATGCATCCTTCGCCTACGCGTTAAAGTCCATGAGTCAGTAGCATCAACATAAGGTAGTGGAAACAACACCACAAACGACACACCCGCCTCTGGTACCTGTCCGCCATAACGCTGTAAAACCCAGCCATGCGCAAGCTCATGGAGTGCTTTAGATAGCGGATAGAGAAGAAAGAAATGCCAGACGTAGGTTGTTGCGGTGGATTGTCCAAATTGTTGTACAACGACTGGCCAATGCATAACCAGCAGATATGAACTCAGACAAACCACACTGAGAAGTATCCAGCGAATCAGCTTTCCCGATAGTGCGGATGACACACGGCACAGAGCATTCAAAAGGCGAGTTGGATTGAACAATGCGCAGCGAATCATCAATGGGTTTTTCTGCGCAAAAAATCGAGCCACTGAAGACCCTGTCTGTGGCTGCGCCACTTCAGAACTCAGCATACCCTGTCGTTGCAATTGCATAACTGCGCCCAGCAAACGCTGATCACCAAACACTGGCGTGTGGTTCTGTAACCATAGTTGTAATTGGAGACTTCCGTCAAGCTGACAGAACGCTGGCCACAAGTCAGATTGCAACCTGACATGACAAGCATTGATGGTGTTTTTGATAATTACCCAGTGCTCACCACGTACAACCGTAGGCGTCACTGTACAATGCTGGCTTAGTACGGGAAACCCTTCCAGCACCTTTTTAACGTGTAGCTCATTCATCGCAGTAAGCCAAGTTTCCAGCCTAGCCAAAAAAGACGCGAAGCTGCTCTCTTTGACCACTGAACCCCCAAGGCTTGACGGGCCACCAGAATTTTCCCAAGACCTTGCATGCCTGGACGCAAAGATTCGTTTTCTATTAGTTCCGCATGCACTTGTACGGTATTTACACCAGCGCTTGCGACAACCAAAGGCATTATTGCTACAACCTCAGCAGCAAGCACACGTGAAGGATTCGCCGATAATCGTAGTCCAACTGCTTGCCCTACTTGAACGTGTTGCACATCGTATTCTGATACATCAAGAACCAGACGATTCGAGTCTATTGAACCTAAGGAGAACAAAGTTTCTCCAGCGGAAATTGTTGCGCCAAGATAATCGTCCAGTGTAGCGCTAAGAACTACCGCATCTGTTGGCGCGTTGATTACCATCTTATTGCGTTGTACACCGATTTGAATGATCTCTGTACTTATTTGCAATAACTCCTCTTTAAGCCGTGTGACTTCAACTCGGTCATGCTCTGCTAATGCCTTTGCATAAGATTGCTCGTTCTGAAGAGACTGACTTCTTAGCTTTTGCTGCTGTAGCTGTAAATCATGATCATCTAACGTGGCAAGCGTTTGCCCTTTGGTAATTTGATCTCCAGCCTTGACTTCAATGGACTCCACAACACCATCAACAGGGGCGATTAATACATGTCGCTCTGACGGCTCAACATTCAGTGGAGCACTTATTCGTTGCTCCATAGGAAAGAAAAACAACCACAGAACAAACAAGATAGCGACAGACAGATTCAGCTGCCGAATGCGCGAAGAGCCCATGTTGGCTAACCACTGCCGATATCTTCGGTTTAGCGTAGCTCGCACCCCCAGAAGACCTGTTTTTACAAGTTGAGATACTTGTAATGCTGCAGAGACTTCATCAAGTAACTCATCGCTCTGACTGGCACAAAACGGATGAGCAATAGTGCGTTCCAGCGCTATTACAAACCACGTATTCTCCACAAGGACAGGTAAACTTAAACGCGCACATTGCTCGATTGCCTGACTCACTGGTGTTTGTGTAATCAACGTACGTTCTACGCAGGCTTGATTCAGCATGTCCAACGGCAGTTTCTGACCAAGATAGGCACGCTCAATATTTGTCACGCATGCACGCGATGCAGCAAGACGAGCGTCAATACGCGGCTGCCCCGACACAGCAAGCAATGAGACACTGGTCACCTCACCCGCAGCGGTTTCAAGTTTGGCGAGTAAACAACAGCTCGAACCTGTGCGCTGCGCAATTTCGCTAACTAACTGCGTATATATACAACTAGAAGTTTCGCGCTGCGCATCTGTAACAACCCACTGAGCCAGACTAGGAGCAACAGCAGAAGGCTGAGCTGTATTGGCGAATTGTTCGAAAGCTGAAAAGGCCCACTCCACTAGTTTAACTTGCG
Organism: Granulosicoccus sp.; assembly: GCA_023301725.1. Lineage (GTDB taxonomy): Bacteria > Pseudomonadota > Gammaproteobacteria > Granulosicoccales > Granulosicoccaceae > Granulosicoccus. The sequence goes on from JALZUD010000016.1 coordinate 75,300, forward strand.
TTTGCAGATCTAAAACAGAAATGCCACGATGCTTTATCACCAGCACATAGTGAACTGGCTTGCCTTTTTTTCCAATAGCATCAGGAATGGCTAAGGCCGAACCACCCTCTTCGCCAACTTCATCTATTTTCACTAAACTAGCTGTGTCTGCACAGCGCTGAGCTAAATGACGTAGCACATTATCAGGAGCTATTTCAGCTGGCAAGGCACATAATTGGCGTAGCGTGGCTTTTTCTGCGCGCACATTGCAGTGGTATAACACCAAAGAATTTGCGCACAGTAGCTTTTGAATCCAATGCAACCACGAATGACAGGCGTCGGGCGACGCCACTGTATTAGACACTGACACTTTCGGCTTTGCGAAACCATCAATGACTAACGGTTGAGAATCGAACACAGCGGAAGGCATAAATCAGGTGGCACCATTGGTGCGTATCCAAGTGATACTACTACCCTGCAACTAGTGATCCAAACCTTGCGTATTGGCTCTGACACTGTATCAATGGATACAAAGGTTGACAAATATCCTAGAGTCGAGGCATGTGGGCTTTTAGGATGTCGCAGCTGCAATACAGGTGAATTGCAGCTGAGCGGGCAACAATTGAGTCGATCTTATGCAGCTTCTTGGCACACATCAGCACTGTCGGAAACACACACAGACACAAGATTATCCATACAACTGAACACAATCCAGTTAACATCATCTTCCGCTATAGTCTCACTGGTGATACTGGGCAAGGACAAATCGCAGATTTCAGGGAGTAAGCACTTCACAGTGCCACCCAGCATGTTTGTCAGTTCAGTCAAGGTATCTGCACAATCGCTGTCATTAACTTCACTCTGTAGGCAACTAAACATCACTGAGGCTGCGTACTCCAGAAACACTCTGCTTGCTTTCACTGCAACAGTGCCAGTCCAGGCACCCGTTATTTTGATCTCCGCGCCCAGGCTTTCAGCCATTGACAAAGAGGAATCGTAACTGATGTCAATTGGCAGCTCTAACACTGTCATCCACACGGTTTCGACAATTTCCAGCACATCTTTTTCGTCAATGACGCTCATATCCTGAATCTCTAAACTAGGCGATTTTGTAGTAGTGGCTATGATCAGTGTTAACTCGGTCATAGTCAGTATTAAGATTAAGAGTGGTCTCAGACAAGCCAAGAAACAGAAAGCCATTAGGCTTAAGTACTTTGCTCGTGCTTAGCAACACTTGGGTTTTTACAGAGGGGACAAAGTAGATCAAGACATTACGCAAAAAAATCACATCCATCATGGGCAGACCATCCCACCTTTCAATCAGATTGAGTTGTTCAAAGCTCACCATGCTACGCAGCGCACTGTTTACTTCCCAATGAAGGCCTTTCTGTTCGAAGTACTTAGGTAGCAGTTGCACGGGTAAACCGCGATTGACCTCAAGGCGACTGTATCGTCCTTGCTCAGCTTTGGTAATAACTTCTTTGGAAATATCTGTGGCCTTAATACGAACTCGCGACGCTAACTGCGGACAATGTTCAAGAATTGACATGGCGATGGTGTACGGCTCTTGGCCTGTTGAACACGCTGCACACCAGATATTTATAGTATCTGAATGTGAACGCGCTATTTCTGGAAGAACATTTTCACACAGCGTCACGAATGGATGCGAATCACGAAAAAACGATGTCTCATTTGTGGTCATAGCGTCAACTACACGCTCCTCCAACTCAGGACTAGCGGCCCTACGTAAGCCAGCCAACAGCTCCGTAGCACACGCGTAATCTGTTTTACGCGAAAGAGCCGTGAGTCTCGACTCAACAAGATATTTCATGTCAGAATCAATGGCTATTGCCGCTGCCTTGTTAACCAGAGAGCAAACAAAATCAAAATCCGAATCGCTTATCTCATTCATACAGCACCCCCCGATCTCCGCATGGATTCATGAACAGCAACATTCCCGGCTAGTGGATCGTAGCCTCGGGCAGGACCGACTACCCTTTGCGCTATTGCATCCGCCATTAGCTCGATAGGAACCTGCCGCAACGCAAGGCCTGCCTCAACAACGAGCCTTGGCATACCCCAGACAACCGACGTATGCTCATCTTGAACAATGACCGGACATCCCGCTTTCACCAACACCTCACATCCGAATAAACCATCCCCTCCCATACCTGTCAAAATCACACCTAAGCACTTGCTTCCAAACAGTGCTGGGATGGATCTAAACAGTGGGTCAACAGATGGGCGACAGGAATTTTCAGGTGCATCTTGATTTAAGCCAATCACCACATCACTGTGCAATTGATGCAAAACCATATGATAGTCACCCGGGGCAATGAAAACCTTACCCGCTACTAGCTTGTCGCCAGCCTTTGCTTCCACCACATCCAATGCAGCAACGGTATTAAGTCGTTTTGCCAATTTGCCGGTGAATTGAGGCGGCATGTGCTGCACAATGACAATAGGGACACCGAGATCCGCAGGTAGTTTTGAAAGCACTTTTGCCAGCGCATCAGGGCCACCAGTGGATACACCAATAGCCACAATATCAATATTACCGCTCTCACTGCCCGCCGACGCCACTTTCTGTCGCACTGATTCAGCGTGCTGGTCTCTGATTTTTGCGACAGTATTCCGTCTTCTAAGTTGTGGATCTTCGATATCGCACAAAGCAAAAATCTTAGGTAGTAATTCAACTTTTAATTCAGATCGAATACCCTCAATTCCGTGAATTGCGTCGGGCTTGTTGACATATTCACAGGCACCTAATGCTAAAGCATCCAGGGCTGCCTCAGAACCCTCCGAGGTGAGACAACTAACCATTATAACTCGCACCGAAGGCCACTTCTTACACATGGCCATTAGTGTTTGTATACCATCCATCTCTGGCATTAGAATATCCAGTGTTACCAGATCCGGTTTCAATTGAGCCATTTTTTCTAGCGCAATTTTTCCATTGGCTGCAATACCGACCACCTCTAATCCATCGACAGCGTCAATTACATCTGAAAACAGTTGTTGATACATGTAAGAGTCATCAACAATTAGCACACGCTTGTTTTGCATGTCAGGCCGCGATCAGACCGAGCAGACGTAACTTATCAATAATCACATCGTCGGTGAAAGGTTTCATGACGTATTCGTTTGCACCAGCTGCCATAGCCTTTACCACGCGTGACATTTCTGTTTCCGTGGTCACCATCATTAGCCAAATATCTTTGTTACTTCTATCACTTCTGACAGCTTTTACAAATTCATAGCCATTCATCTCTGGCATATTCCAGTCAACCAGACAAATCGAGATATCGTCATTCTCCGCCAGACGCTCAAGACCTTCCAGACCGTTTCCAGCTTCTGATACCTTGAAATCTATCTTTGTTAGGATACGTTTCAAAATGGCTCGCATAGCACGCGAATCATCAATGACTAATGCATGAACTTGTGATGTCGACATAACACGTCTTCCTGAATTCTCTTGATAGCGAAGTAACATCCTTACTTCTTGCGTAATAAATAAATTAGTTTCTTACCGTGACCACGTTGCTTTTGTCATGCGGCTTTACTCACATTTTTATCTGATTTCTCTGACGTAGATCCAGCAAAACGTTTGACTAATTGTTGCAACCGTCCTGCTGTGTCAGAAAGCTCTGCAGCAGCACCGCTAGTATCATCTGAAGCTTGCTGATTGACCAATGCCTTTTCCGCAACAACTTGAATAACAGACGATATAGCTTCACTACCGTTAGCAGTTTTAACAATTGAACGACTTATTTCTTGTGTAACTGTTGCTTGTTCATCAACTGCTGTGGCAATTGTCGACTGGATACCGCTGATTCTTGAAATAATTTTCCCGATCGATCCTATAGCTTCTACTGCAGATTCTGTGTCGCTCTGGATATCGCTTATTCTGGACTCTATCTTTTCTGTGGCTTTTGCCGTCTCTTTAGCCAACTCCTTGACCTCATTGGCTACCACAGCAAAACCTTTCCCTGCATCTCCAGCTCTTGCAGCTTCAATTGTTGCGTTCAAAGCAAGAAGATTCGTTTGCTCGGCAATTGAAGTAATGTCTTTAATAACTGTGCCTATTCCAGCGCTACTCTCCGCCAATTTACGAACTGTCGTATCGGTCTCTTGAGCAATTAACACAGCCTCGTTTGCAACCGATTCAGCAGCTGTTGCATTTCTGGCTATTTCCTTAATTGATGAGCTCATTTGCTCAGTTGCTCCAGCGACACTATCTACGCCTGAACCAACTTCTGAGGTAATCAAGGTTGCCTCACGAGCACTCTGAGTATTTGAAGACACCGTCTCTTTCATATCCACCGACAAGGCGTTAAGCCTCTCGGAAGCAAGTGCTAGTTGGGTGGCATTTTCGTCGATACCACGCATACTTCCACGCAACTCGGAAAACAATTGATCCAATGCACGCCCCATCTGGCCGGCGAGGTCGTCACCGACTGTATCTATCGGATGTTCAAGATTCCCATTTGCAGCGGCGCTGACCGCTATCAAAAGTGCATCTACCCGGCGCTGTAGTTCATTTGCAGATTGTTGTTGTTCTTTGGCAAGCACTCGCTCGTCTGCGTGCCGCTGGTTCCTTTCTTCCTGCTCTCGACGCTCGGCTTGAAGCTTGAGATCCTCTTGTGTCTGTTTGGCTTTTTCCAGCTCTACCTGTTCATCTTGAAGCCGCAATGCCTCTAAAGCATTGTGTTTGAACACCTCAACGGTACGCGCCAAACTCGACAGCTCGTCTCCACCACGAGCATTCACATTAACATCGTAGTTCCCATCAGCCAGTGATCGCAATGCGTCAATTATGTTGATGAGGCGCACCAGTATGGTTCTTGAGACCACCAGCCAATAAACTAGTGCAGTGATTAGCATACTGACAAATGCAACAACTACAAGCTGTGTTTGGCTTGAGACAATCAACTCATTGACCGCATTTCCTGCATTGTCTACGTCCTTTTGACTATCTTTCACACTACTGACCATTCGCTCGACAGCGTTGTCTTGGTTTAAGAGAATCACTTCGACCAGGTTTGCGATTACTCCAGCATGTACGATCGCATTTGTACGCAATTGAACAACACTTTCAGCAGATTCCGATTTCAGCAAAAATTGCTCGATGTCATCAAACACATCTGACATCCCCCTTATCTCCACCAATACAGGCTTAGCTGCGTTGATCGCTTCGGCGGCATTACGGTGTCGTTGTTTCAAGGAATCCAACCCTTGAAGGTCGACCATATTCGGAACTTGAGCGACCACACCTGCAATCGTGTTCAATTCGACACGAAGCTGTAAAGAGGCAACCAAATTGTCCACACCCGTGGTCATTAGTTCAGGCAACTCGGTGTTCACTCGCTTATGTAGCGTTGCACCGATTCTTTGTGCATCTGAAAAAGTGGCATCTATTATGGGTGAAAGGATTGTTTTAGATAATTTTTCGATCTGCTCCAGTTCTTTTGCCAAGCTTACTGTTTCCCAACCTTTTCCATCAGCCTGCACCAGGCGGTAGATACTAGAGTCGCCAACGGTCAGACTTCGTAACTGGACAAGCAAGTCATAATATTCGGTTTTGTCTTTAATTCGTGTTTTGTCTACTCTGGAATCCAGCTGCGTGACGGTTTCCAACATCTCGATGGCGGATTTTTCATCAGCACGTATCTCCGATTCACTGTTTGTAAATAGAGACGTTCTTAATTGATTCACAAGCCGTGCGATTTCAGCCTCTAATTTGACAGTAGCGACCATAGAATCAATGTATTTATTGAGCACGATGTCTACCGCCGCACCGCTTTGTTGGGCAATACGCTTGGCCGTTTTCATAAACTTCGATGTTGTTTTATTGACGATAGCCAGCAGGTTTTCATCTATAGCCAAAAGCTGTTGATCTGCGCTGGAAGCCGCTTGCAGAATGTTGTCAGTATTCAATACGAGATTCTTTTTAAGCACATAGAGTTTTTCTACATTTTTCTCTCGTTCTAAAAGATCAAGCAGACTCTCACTTGCGTTAACTTTGTTAATTTCATTCGCAATTTTTTCTTCAAAAATAAGTGTGGATTTGCTCAATGATTCGAGCATTAACCGATATTCACGATCGGTTTCCTCAAGGTTGGCAGCACGTGCCAACAACGGCACCCTGGCACCTACCTCGGCAGAAAGTTGCGACAACTCCATGGATTCAACCATGAGAGGAACATTTTTCTGTGTGATATGTTCAAGTGATTTACCTACGCGTGCGTACGAGTGAAACGCAATTGCAGTAGCGACCAATGTTGTTGCCATGACGCATCCAAAGGCAACAAGAAGCTTAGGCCGAATACCCAGTGCTAACATCTAACAGGCCTGGTTTCACTAATCGACAACGGCAGAATCTTCATATAGCCTCTGCAATTGCGTCTGTACGATTCAATACTTCTGCGCTGACCAGCTTATCAATTGCCATCGTTAAAAGTAGCTTGCCATCAAGCTTATAAGCACGCTGAATCAATTCACCAGCCATGCCTGTCAGGTTATCCGGTGGTGACTCAAAGCTATCGTCTGCCAGGCCGAGTACATCGCCGATTCTATCTGCAAGTAAACTAAAAGCACCTGAGTTAGTTCGGACGACAATATTCATCGGGATCTGATCCTCTTCACGATCCGGTAGTTCTAGCAAGGTCCGTAGATCTACAGCTGTCACTATTTGCCCGCGTAAATTAATCAACCCTTTAACCACCTTGGGCGCTAAAGCAACTGGTGTAATTTCCTGAAATCTTATGATTTCCTGTACCTGCTCTACCTCTATACCGAAGTAGTACTTATCTAGGTAAAAGGTGCAATATTTTTGCGATATAGATTGACTCACGCAGCCTCTCCAAGCTCAATTAACAATTTCTGGGTACTGGCTGAAAAGGCGGTTACATCTAACAATTCAGTTACTTGACCCTGTATAGCTGCAGTGCCTGTAACTCCCGCCCTACTCGCTTTGCCTCGTACCTGTAAAACCTCATCTACGACATCGATAATTTCTTTAACAATGAGGCCAACCTGCCTTCCTTCCTCTCCGAATACAACAACCTGCATTAATTCGCCGGGCTGATTTTCTACACGGCTTATCGCTCTTCGATCGAGCAAGAATTCTGACAGCTCTACCAAAGGTAGAATTTGGCCGCGGTACTGAACAACCTGAATATCGCCAACCATTTCAGTTTGCTTTATTTCGAATTGCTCTAGACGCGCAACTTGATTTAGAGGAATTGCAAGTCTGCTTCCAGCTGAAGTATTGACAAGCAACAATGATTCACTGGGTCGCGCGTTGTCATCACCCTCAGGTTTAGTATTTTTTGATTCTGAGTTCGCTGCATCTCCAATTACCCGTGCGCGATGGCCTATACCTAAAGTATCCAGTATCAAAGCTACCCGGCCATCCCCCATAATCGTGGCGCCTGCAAAAACCGGAATACTCTTTAGAGCATCGGCCAACGGCTTTACGACAATTTCCTGTGTATCGTTTATTTGATCCACTACAAGCCCGAAGCGACGCTTTTCGGCTTGTAAAACTACAATATTCAAGGCACCAGAACGTTGTTCAGGTAACTTTAATTCTTTCTGCAAATAAACAAGAGGTAACAACTGACCTCGTAGCCTATGAACAGGACACCCTTGAATGTTTTCAATGCCATCACTTTGCTGATCCTCATCAATTCGAATTAACTCAATCAGGTTAATCTGAGGAATCGCAAACCGTTGCTGCCCGGTGGACACAATAAGTGCGGGCACTATGGCCAATGTCAAAGGGACACGAATTTTAAAGGTAGTGCCACGCCCCACTTCAGTGTCCAGATCGATAGCACCACTGATTTTTTCAATATTCGTTTTGACAACGTCCATGCCTACACCACGACCAGAGATGTTTGTTACCTCTTCAGCCGTCGAAAAACCAGGCAGGAAGATCATTTTACAGATCTCCGAGTCCGTCATTTTGCTCGCTTGTTCAGCGGTTACTATGCCATTTTCAATGGCTTTCTTCTTTATTCGTTCTGCGGGTATACCACCCCCATCGTCAGAGATTTCGATGTGTACCTGCCCCCCCTCATGAAATGCTCTAAGCATTAAAACACCTTCTGGAGGCTTACCAGCCGCTACTCTTGCCTCAGTTGATTCTATGCCATGGTCGACTGAATTGCGTACAAGGTGCGTTATGGGATCTTTCATCGCCTCTATTAAAGACTTATCAAGCTCTGTTGATTTACCCTCCATCTCTACCCGTATTTTCTTACCACATGCACGTGAAAGATCGCGCACAACCCGTGGCAATTTTGCCCAGACACTATGTATAGGCTGCATACGGGTTTGCATCACACCCTCTTGTAATTCACTAGTGATTAGGTTCAACCGTTGAGCTGCGGCGACAACCTGCACATTCTCATGCACACCCACATATTCTACAATCTGATTTCGAGCAAGCACTAGCTCACCAACAAGATTCATCAACGAATCAAGCACTGGCACATCGACACGTATCGACGCCTCAACTGCAGTTTCTGCAACCTGGGAATCCTTGGGCTTAACCGTGGCGCGTGATTGCGAATCAGCTTTTACAGCAGAGCCTTCCTTCTTTGATACTGAGGTTGCCACGTCTAGAGCACGAGTCTTATCTGTTTGTTCTTGATTATCGCCCACTGTCACTACTTTTTTCGGCGTCACTACCATCTCGGCCGTTTGCAGTTGTCCAGTGCTCTTGAGCTCACTCAGGACATTGATGAGCTGTTTATAGTTTTTTCTACCGTCATGCCCGTGAGCACTGATTTCATGCAGCATTGATCGAACAGCGTCAACCATTGCTAATAGGCCTGTGGCGATTTGCTCATTCATGCTGTACTCGCCATCGCGTAGCTTCACAAGCAGGTTCTCACCGATGTGAGTTACCTTTTCAAGCTTGTCAAACCCAAAGAAACCACATGTCCCTTTTATGGTGTGCATCGACCTGAATATCGATGACAACATATCTCGATTATCTGGCTGTTCTTCAAGTTCTATCAATTCACTGTCAACGACATCAAGATTTTCAAAACTCTCTTGCAGAAAGTCTTTCAGAACCTCTTTCATCTCATCATCAAGCTCTACAACCACCGGCTCTTCAGTGTCTTCTTCATCCTCGTCAAGTTCGGCGTCCTGTGCATAATTCACAGCAGGCTTATCCACCTCACTCCGAGTGTTATCTACATCGGCGGCTGGCGTTTCTGAAGACGGTTCATTGAAATGAGATTCAAGCCGCTTAATCAACGACTGGTAGTCTCCGCCATCACTGCCTGTGGCGGCAATGACATCTAACTGTTCGCGAATTGCATCCACCATCTCTAGCAGGAGACTGGCCTTCTCCTCGTTCAGCTCAAATTCTTTACTGCGCAATCTATCGAGCAGGTTTTCCCCCATGTGGGCAACGCTCTCAAGTGTCGCAAATCCAAGAAAACCGCAACTACCCTTGACCGTATGTATTATTCGAAATACATTGGCAAGAGTTGCCACATCACTAGGGTCTTGTTCCAGACTAATGAAATCCAAATCTAACTGATCAAGTCCTTCGCGACTTTCAGACAAAAATTCTTGGAGAATATCGACCATTAGTTCTGTTCTCGATGTGGCACCTTGATTGTCTGCTCACACTCAGTCGAAAGTAAGAAGCATGTCAAAGTTTGTTTAACTCTAAGCTTTTATCGACACCTAGTCTGATCACTGAATACACTGCTATTGATGTTTCGCAACGGATGAGTTACGTTGATTTTAGCGAGCTATTGCACATGCATTATGCTGGTCAACATTAGATGTATTCATCGCCAGATTGTCTTTAGCCTTTATCAGCAGCACCTTGGTTTTTAGTGTTTGTACGCCAGTGTTGTGCCCACTCAAGGTTAAATATTCAGGTTAGACCTGACAATACTTCGTTGAGTGCAGGAGCTATCTGATCTAGCCCAACAATTTCATCCTCAGCGTCCATAGCATGTGCCGCACCTGGCATTCCCCACACTACACTGCTCACCTTATCTTGTATTAGCGTGACACTACCTGCATCGCGCAAGGCTTTAAGACCCTGAGCACCATCTTCCCCCATTCCGGTCAATAGCATGCCAATCACTTGATTAGGTGCATGCATTGCCATACTTCTGAATAGGATGTCTACTGAGGGCCGATGTCCTGACATCTTGGCACTGTCCAATATTTTCCAAAAATATTCATCTTCGCGACATTCCAGTGTTAGATGGCGGCCACCGGGTGCGATATAACCATGGTCTGGTAGAAGTCGTTCGCCATCCTTGGCAATGGAAAAAGTTAAATGGCTATGACAATCCATACGCTTGGCAAAGGATTCCATAAAGTCTACTGGCATGTGCTGGGCGATTACAAACGTACAGCCCTTAACGCTCAACTCGCCCAGTATTTGACGAAGTGCTTCCGGTCCGCCTGTACTCGAGCCTATTGCTATCAGTCGCTTTATATCTGTACTAATCCGTGCACCTTGCGCAAGTTTCGTTTTCAGCTCAGTGAGCTGTAATACAAGCTGCGGTTTGGTAACCACTTGGGACGATGCAAATTCAACTGCCGCGGCGGATTTCACTTTGCCTACAAATTCTTGAATATATTCGGCCATGCTTTCACCGCTTCTTGCACTTTGTTTATGCATAAAGTCAATGGCACCAGCCTCAAGAGACTCGAGAGTTGCAGCAGCACCTGTTCTCGTTAGTGAAGAAAACATAACAACAGGAACTGGATGTGTGCGCATCAGACTTCTAAGAAAAGTAACCCCATCCATCTTAGGCATTTCAACATCCAGCGTAATGACATCGGGCTGTAGCATTTTTATTTTTTCACGCGCCTCAAATGGATCTAACGCGTAACCAACAACTTCACAGTCCGAGTCTTCATTAAATGCTGCCTCCAGAAATCGACAAATGGTAATCGAATCGTCCACGATAAGAACTTTTATCTTTCTTACCGATTTGGCTTGTACTGCATCTGCTTGCATCACAGTAGGACTCTCATTATTGTTGGTTTAACCTAACCAAACCAAAAAAATATTCATTAGGCTACTGGTACCAAAGTGCAACAAATGCTCCATGAAACAAAGCATCACTAGGTCAAATTACGTGTTACTCACTGAGATGCAACTTTGAACTAGATTCAACAGTGATGAATTGTCGCAAAGCACATCTTTCTCTATTATCTGAGCGCCTATTTCAGATAGAAAGTCATACTGATCTGGCAGCAACTTTACTGAGGAACAAAGATATATTGCGCAAGTGTCATATTTTGGCAATTGGCGAAAGCGCTCTAGCAATTCCATGCCATCAGTTACCGGCATGTAGTAATCCACAATAAGCACTCGAGGAATACTCTGAGACATAGCCTGCAATGCCTCTTTAGCACCTCTACAGAGCTGGTAGCTTATGTCGGCGCGAGCCAATGACCAAGAGACTATTTCTAACGTTAGTTCGCTATCATCAACAACCAGTAAATCCAGTGTATTCGTAGCCTGCGTATTTATGACAGGCAAAGAAATCATTGATCAGCGCCCTCGAAGCCCGACGTAGCTGCAGGCGAGACACCAGGAACTAAGGCCTCAATCATGCTGTCGAGTTGAGCGACAGAGCGTTGAATTCTGGATAAGCAAAATCGACACTCATTTTCCAGTTTTTCTACACGGTTGAGTCGCTCTTCGCGAGAGTCGACCTTACTCGACTCACACAACTCATCAAAAGAGCCCTCCAACGCCTGACACATCCCCTTAGAGATAGCGAGAGATGCACGAATATCGTGCCGTACTCTGGCATCACTCAACGGGCTTACGGTGGGTAATTCACTGGGCTTATTACTGCTCATATTCGAATCGTAGAAACAACATTCAGTTCCATGTAACGACGACATCAGCAACATCATGAGCCCATCAGCTGCAACTTCAGGTTATCTGCCCAGCTCTTTCAACGCGATTCTTAACGATCCCGAACAACGTTCTAGACGTTCACGTGATAACTGTTCCGAATCTCCAGCGGCTATTAAAACTGCTAGTTTTATCCAGCCACCTGCCGTGACCAAACACTCTTGTGCCTCACGCTCAGAGACCTCTGGAAGTATCGTTTGCAACAGACGTACTCTTCGCGTATCGAGCTTATTATTGACAGCCCCCATATCCACCATCAGATTGCCATAGGTACGATTCAATCGAATCATAAGTGTGGTGCTAAATAGATTAAGAATGATTTTTTGAGCTGTGCCTGCGCTCATTCTGGTTGAACCCGCCAATACTTCTGCACCCGTATCAAGTAGCAATGGATGATGGGCAATCTGCAATAGAGGGGTTTGTGCATTATTGGCAATGCCGATACACAAAGCACCACGGTGGGCAGCTGTTTGCAACCAAGAACATGTCCATGCAGATGTCCCACTAGCAGCAACGCCAACAACCACATCTTGGCTACCTATGTTGAATTTCTCTACTTGTATTTCAGCAGCCTCAGAGTCATCCTCAGCACCTTCAACACTGCTGACTAACGCCTTGTCACCACCAGCCATGGCACACAGGAGTCGCTCGCCTGGCCAACTGAATGTAGGCCATAATTCTGCGCCATCTTGCACGGCAATTCGTCCAGATGCTCCAGCGCCCGCCAGAACAATGCGTCCATTACCGTCTTGCAGACGCAGTGCAGCTGCCTCAACTGCATCATCAAGCAGTGTTTCAACTTGTGCAACAGCATCTAGAGCGCGTTGTTGACTACTCAGAAACGCACGTAGGATATCTGAGTTGCTGCGAAGATCAAGATCTAGCAATGTACGGTCAATAACTTCGGTGTTTGTTGCAGCTGATGCGTGTGCCATAATAATTTCTCGCGTGTGAGAGCTTCGTTTTTTTACTAGTATTTTACTGCGTGGCCAGATGCATGAGTCCCCATAGTGCATCACCGCGCGATTCCTGCAATCGTTTGCCGAGCCGCAGTTTGAGCATAGGGACTAATTGCTCACCCACTCCCCCTACAACAAATACAGGCAACGATTCAGGTGCACAGTCAATTAACTTCATACAGTGATCAGCTGCTTCTAAAAGCAGTGCCTGCGCCACCGAGTCTCCAGAAGTTGCAGCGTCGAAAACCAATGGAGCTAGCTGAGCTACAGCACTTGAACGCGCTTGTGTTGTCCAGCTTTGTATTTCTGAAATAGACGTTCCGGTAAGCTGCTGAACAGAGGTATAAAGTTCACCACCGAGCTTGTCTTGATCATAGCAAGTGATCAAGTGTTGAAGCGCTCTTAAGCCTAACCAGGCACCAGAGCCTTGATCGCCTGCAGGAAACCCCCAACCACCTGCCATTGAATTTGTTCCATCCTCTGCCAGCCAGTGCACCACACTGCCAGTTCCGACCGCCAAGCAGATGGCCGGGGCTCCCGCACTTGCACCATAGAGTTGAGCAAGGCCATCAGTACACAAATGAACATGAATGGAATCTGGCACCAGACTGAGAAATTCGGCGCGCTCGCGCGTTCGCAACGACCCAGCAAGCCCCATACTCAACACCGATGGCAGCCAATCAGCGGCATACCCCATTTCAGAGCGCAAACTAACCAGACCTTGCTCGATGTGTTGCCAGGCAGCATGCACACCCATCGACAAACTGGCATGATCATCGACGACCACACGCGCAAGCATCTCACCCTGCGCTGAGAACATAACCATGCGGCACCGGCTAGCCCCACCATCAACAGCTACAATATGAGTCATAGTTCCAGCGCGTGTATTATTCTTAGAATCTGCCATTTTGTCATGCTATACCTATAATGCTATCGACTCTTGGTGTTAATCGCCTCTTCCACATCGGATTATTATGAACAAATCAACTGTGATGTTTGCCTGCCTTTGCACATCAGTACTCGCTGCGTGTTCATCAGGTGGCCCTGCTGGCGACAGCGAGGCCAACCCCGAGGCTGTGAGAATAATCTCTGAATTTGAAGGACTCTACGAACTACCTGTAGGCTGGGATGGCAGCACACGAGAAGCCTTTCTAGAGATACAGGCTCCTAGCGAGACCGGAGAGGCAAACGTTATTGTGTCGCGTCAGGATCAAAGTAGAAACTGTTTTGAGACAGATTTTTTTCCCGGTAGAGCATTTATATCTGAATTCGACGGTCGAGTATTTCTCAACGATATTGATGATATTGAAGCCTCTGTTATATCGCTGGTTAACTCGACTACGCTGCGGATTGAACCTGCAGTTGGTGATGTCGTACTAGGTACAGTATCCAATCTTGATGTACAAATTTGTGCTCCAGCATAGTCCACCACCGACCATCACGGCTTTACCGATCACTCCATACTGCCAGCTCATTGCCGGCAGGATCGGTAAACTGAAAGCGCCTGCCACCGGGGAAATCAAAAATCGGTTTTACGATCTTGCCACCTGCGGACTCAATGGCTGTTTGCACACTTTCAAGATTTTCAGCATAGAAGATAACAAGTGCAGCCCCTTTATCAGCATCTGATCTTAGCGGTGCACGATAGAATCCACCATCTAAACGGCCGTCAGAAAACGCGCGATATTCAGGACCATAGTCTTCAAAGGTCCACGAAAAAACGGTTGAATAAAAAGACTGAACTGCATCAAAATCGCTTGCAGGTAGCTCGATGTAGTCTATTTGTAAGTTACTGGGCATCAGGTCTCTCCATATGGCAAAGATGAGATAGCTTGTCTACTACGGATAGTATCGATCCAGCAGCTGTGTGTTAGCGATAAACGATAGATTGAAGTGATTTTTTTACTAAAAATCTAGTTTCTGGACTAACAATTAGCCAATAATGGTTAACGATTTTTCAAATCGAGTTAATGATTCACTACCACCGTCAGTGATCAAAACATCGTCTTCGATACGTACACCAAATTCTGACAGCTCATACAATCCAGGCTCAATAGTGAACACCATGCCGCTACGTAATCTCTCAGAATTACCGCGCATAATGTAGGGATCTTCATGAATGTCACGACCTAAACCGTGCCCTGTTTTATGCTTGATTCTTGCTGAGTATGCAGACGATTCAAGTACCAGAGTGGCCGCATCATCAACTTCGTGAGCCGTAGCTCCTGGACGCGATGCAGCATGCCCGGCTTCATTCGCAGCCAATACCGTATTGTAAATTTGAGCGTGTGCATCGGCACAGTGTTTGATAAAAAAAGTGCGCGTTATATCTGCACAGACACCACCAGCACGAGCGCCAAAATCAATGAGTAAGGCGTCTCCAGCTTGCAATTGATAATCGGCACGGCTATGTGCATGAGGTTGTGCTGAATTGGTGCTTGCAGCAACAATAGGCGGGAAAGCAAAATCCTCCGCACCCGCAGCAAATAACTGCTGTATCAGGATACTTTCGATGGCCTTCTCAGTCATGCCAGTCTGTACTTGATCGATGGTATTAGCTAACGCAGTCTCGCTAATGGTAATAGCCTGACGAATTGCGTTGATGTCTGCAGCAGTTTTACACAAACGCAAACTGGCAATAGCTTGCTGAGCATCAATAATCTGTAGTGAAGGCATACTCTTACGCAAAGCTTGTTCAACAAAGACGCGCATCACCTGTCCTTCAACACCTAGAGTTCTGATGTTTTGCTGCTGCATCAAAGCATTGAATGCCGATTGATAGCCCGTTTGGTCACGCCAGTCAAACACATCACCCTCAAAAGATACATCGTCGAACGAACTCAATTCAAGATTGGGTACCACAGCCGAGGGCTCACCCTCAACTGGAATCAACACCATCAGCGGGCGTTCGCTTTCGTGAAATTCCTTGTTGAACAAATGTGCAAAGTTAGCGCCCGGCACCAATGCTATGGCATCAAGACTTTCCTGCCTTGCAATACTTCGTAGTGGTTCAAAACGATCTGACATTCCAACAACTCCACATAAAAAATTATCAGATTCAGACTTTCTGTTCTGAGTTTACCCTAGTGTTGCAACTTACTGTGCCAACGACACGCCGTAAAATATATGACCACCAAAAGGGTCTACTTTAAAGCCCTGTACCTCTTTGCGAACGGTCTTATAGACCACCGAGTGAGCAATCGTAGCCCAAGGTGCTTGTTCTTTGAAAACAGTTTGTGCTTGCTCATATAATCGAGTTCGTTCTGCTGGATCTGACACCACCTTAGCTTGGCCGATTAGAGTATCAAACGGTTCATGGCACCATTGCGCCCGGTTGCCATTGCCCACCGCATCGCAACCCAGTAACACAGCGAGAAAATTATCAGGATCGCCATTATCACCGGTCCAACCAAACAACACAGCACCATCCCGATCAAGCTCTCTGGACTGCTTCAGGAACTCACCCCAATCGGACGACACGATCTCTACTTCAACACCTATTTTTGCAAAATCTTCTTGCATAATTTCAGCCATGCGACGCGCATTTGGATTGTATGGGCGTACCACCGGCATGGCCCATATTTTCATCTTTAGGTTTTCAACGCCCTCGGTCACAAGCATTGCTTTGGCTTTCACAGGATTGTATTCGTCATCTACTATCGTTTCGTTATACGACCAGATAGTGGGCGGAATGGGGTTCTTGGCCACCTGCCCTGAACCTTGGAACACAGTATCGAGAATAACTTGCTTGTTGATACCCATGTTAAGAGCCTTACGGACATTGACGTTGTCATAAGGAGCCATTGTGGTGTTGTACGCCAGATAACCTACATTAAGACCCTCTTGCTCAAGAACCTTCAACGCATCATCGTCTTGCATTTCTGCGACATCTGCTGGGTTGGGGTAACCGAGCACATGACACTCGCCCGCTTGTAATTTCTGATATCCCACTGAGCTGTCTGGAGTGATGGCAAACTCAAGATTATCGATAGATGCTTTACCCAGCCAGTAATCCTCATGTGCCTGATAGCGAATCAGCGCATCTTTTTGATAGGAGATAAATTTGAATGGCCCGGTACCAACAGGCTCTTCATTTAATTTTTCTGGCTTGCCAGCCTTAAACAAAGCTGTGGCGTATTCCTCGGAAACAATGGATGCAAAGTCCATCCCCAGATTAGCGATAATAGGTGCTTCAGGGCGAGTCAGAGTGAATTTCACTGTCAAGTCGTCAACCGCTTCTACAGATTCAATGAGATCAGGCATGGACATGCCATTAAAGTTTTCCCAGGTACCTCCAGAGACTTGGTTATAAGGATGATCAGCCAGTCTTTGACGTTCAAAGGAAAAAACAACATCCTGAGAGTTGAGATTGCGTGTGGGTGTGAAAAAAGATGTGGTATGGAATTTCACATTGGATCGCAGCTTGAAGGTATAGACCAGACCGTCCTCGGAGATTTCATAGCTTTCGGCAAGTGCCGGTGCAATGACGGTGGTGCCACGTTCAAATTCAACCAGTTTGTTATAGACCTGAAGAGACGATGCGTCGAATGTGGTGTCAGATGTGTAAAGCGCCGGATCGAAACCCTCGGGCGAGCCTTCTGAACAATAAACTAGCGTGTCTTGTGCATGAGATATCGAGCTCATGGCAATGCCAAACATCGTTAAACCAAGTAGCTGTAGTGTGTTAAATCTCATTAATTCCCGATCCGTTTGTACATCAACTCACGCCCTGTCTGACGTTCTTATCCGCCTGCCCCTCCGAGCAATACGCGTTAATTGAGTGTACCTCACAACCATTGTACTCACTGGCAAACAGCAAACGATCGCAACAATACCCGGTTATGAGAATACCCTGCCTCAAAGTGTTGGTATGATCAGCATCATGACTACTGCACTCAGCAACAACCTAAACCTGCTCAGTCAAGTGGAGTTGTTCAGCCACCTGACTGAAGAGCAACTTCAACAACTGGCACTGCAGGCTCGCGAGACCACCTTTCGCAAGCATACGGTGATCATGAGCGAAGGCGATCTAGGCGACTCGATGTACATTATAAAGGGTGGCTCAGTAAAGATTTTTCTGAGTGATGACGATGGGCGAGAGCTCGTTCTGTATGAACAGGGTACAGGGGCAGCTATCGGCGACATAGCACTCCTGGATGATGCCCCACGCTCAGCGTCAGTCTCAGCCCTGGAGCCTACGTCGGTGCTGATGATCAGCAAACAGGCTTTTCTTGAATGCCTGCGGCAAAGCCCAGAGACCGCCATCAACATCATTCGCTCGTTAACGACCCGCCTACGCGAGGCCACAGAGGGAAGCCGACGGTTGGCGCTGGATAACGTCTATCGACGACTAACGGACAAGCTGCACGAGCTTGCGGGAATAGATCCCAGTATTGGAGTTGACGCAAATGCTGCGCAACCGTCACAGCTGCCAAAGAAGTATTCACACCAAGAGCTGGGTAACATGATTGGCGCCTCCCGTGAAATGGTAGGCAAGATCATGGCTGAGCTGGTTAAAGGCGAATACATCGAATTGCGCGAAGGCCGACTGCACTTGCTGCGAAAACTGCCACGCAATTGGTAGCAGAAAGCTAGCAGCCGCCTAGTGAAAGCTATCTATCTGGAACATCAACTGAAGAGGGATTACCGTCATCGCTTTCACCTGCCGCTGCGCTGTCAACAAGGTCGCTCATTCGCTGATGCGGCAAGACAATCTCCTCACCCGATGGCTTGAAGGCTGTAGAGGGAAGCCAATCTTTGAATTCATCACCGTACAACTCCCAGATCGTCACAAATAGTGCAGCGATAATCGGCCCAATGACAAATCCCATAAAGCCGAACATAATCAAGCCACCCAAGGTACTGAAGAAAATCAACAACTCGTGCAGCTGCGTGTCATTTCCAACAAGCTTGGGCCTGAGTAGATTGTCGACAAGACCCACCACTACTGCACAAAACAGGGCAACCGCTATACCGGCCACGTAGTTGCCACCAACAAATAAATAGACAACCGCCGGGATCCAGACCAACGCTGCACCGATACCTGGGACGACCGACAGCACCATCATGGTGACTGCCCAAAACAATGCGCTCGGTATTCCTGCAAAGTACAGCGCAGCCCCTGCAAGCGAGCCTTGCAATGCACCAATCACTGCCGTGCCTTTAAGTGTAGCGCGAGTAACTGACGTAAAACGCTTGAGAAGCTTGGTCTCATCTTCGTCATTCAACGGCAAGTAATATAAGACGTAGAACAACAGACGATCACCATCTATTAGAAAGAAAAACAAGGTGTACAACACAATCATTGTATTAAGTAGAATGCTGAAAGTACCTAGCGTTGCGCTTTGTATAGCATTCACCAGCCAACCGCTAGCGACACCAGCCACATCACCTAGCCGCTCCATAGCCAAATCACGATACGGCTCTATGTATTGATAAAATGGCAGTGAGTCGAGTAGACGCGATGTGGCGCCAGGTTCAGCCATGTGTTGACGTACCCAGGGCGTGGCAGTTTGAGCAATGTCGATTGCCTGAGAGGCCAATACTGTCAAAAGAAAGCCTAGTGGCACAACGACGAAAAACAACACAATGCACATGGTCAAGGCAGAGGCAACTACTCGCCTCTCACCCACAGCGTGCAGAATTTTTTTGTAAAAAGGCGTAAACAACGCCGCGAAAAGTGCAGCAACGAAGATGGCTTGTAAGAATGGCTGCAGTAGCTTGAGAAACAAAAGGGATATTAAGACAAGCACCAGCACGAGCACAGCGCGATTAACTACTTGTTGTTGCATAGTGAGCATTTCTGTTCTCGAGGGGCCAAGCTGCACCTTGGGAGTAGGGGTAACTACTGTTTAACCTGGTGCACAGCCGTTAACCGTCAAATATACGCTATACAGTGATGTGGTTCCGCATATAAAAAGCCGATTACGCTTCGCACCCCCAAACGTTACGTTACTGACAATTTCAGGTATTCGCACCTTGCCAATCAATGTCCCGTCAGCGCTATAGCAATGTACGCCGTCTGCGGCACTACTCCACACACGGCCCGCGTTATCACAACGAAATCCGTCAAACAGGCCAACTGTACACTCGGCAAACACCTCTCCACTGCTCAGGGATTTACCATCCGAGCTCACGTGCATAGTGCGAATATGCTTCGGGCCGTTTGCCTCGTGCGTGGCTCCAGTGTCAGCAATGTAGAGAATTGACTCATCGGGAGAGAAAGCGAGTCCGTTAGGCTTGTGAAAATCATCGGCGACCACGTCAATCTTTCCATTTACATCAATCCGATAGACATGACATGGCAGTTCGGGATCAGCTCGATCTCCTTCGTAGTCTGTCAAAATTCCGTAGCTAGGATCGGTGAACCAGATAGATCCATCCTTTTTTACCACCACATCGTTGGGGGAATTCAAGCGCTTGCCTTCAAAACTGTCAGCCAACACCGACACGCTGCCATCAAATTCAGTGCGGGTCACGCGGCGAGCGAGGTGCTCGCAACTTACCAGCCGTCCCGAATAATCAACCGTATTGCCATTGCTGTTATTGCTCGGAGCTCTGAACTCACTGACACCGCCGTCTGTTTCATCCCACCGAAGCATACGGTTATTCGGAATATCTGACCAGATAAGGAAACGACCAGCGGCGAACCATGCTGGCCCTTCACTCCAGCGAGCACCACTCCACAATCTCTCCACTCGCGCATGACCCACAAAACACTCGGCAAACGCCTCATGTAGCACCTCAAAACCACAACCTTCCAACTCTCCGTACATGTGTCACCCAACGTTGCTGTATCACCATTGATAACGGTATCATACTGCTGAGATCAGCTTCTGATGTCCTTGTATCCATTTCCAAGCGCGCGCAACATTGCCAACCGTGGCCATGTGCTAACACCGGTCTTACCGAGCAACCACATGAATCAGACGGAGAATCACGCCACTTTCAAGCTTAAGAAAACCAAAGAGCCACTAATTGTAGTGGTTATGGGGGTGAGTGGTTGCGGCAAGACGACCGTTGCCGAGCTCATAGCCACGGAACTTGCGAACAATGATTTATCGGCTCACTTCAAGGACGGCGACGAATTACATCCGCAGAGCAATATTCGCAAGATGGCTTCAGGGAATGCATTGAGCGACGAAGACAGACAGCCTTGGCTTGTGGACGTTGCAAATTATGCTAAAGCCTGTGCTCATGAACACGGCATTTGTGTAATTGCCTGCTCTGCGCTCAAGCGTCAATACCGTGAAATCCTGAATACGGCAGGCCATGTGGTTTATGTATTCTTGCACGGTAGCTATGAAACGATTGCAGCGCGCATGCAACAACGTGCTGGCCATTTTATGCCAAAAAGCTTGCTTGACAGTCAATTCGCGGCACTGGACGACCCTCGCAACGAGCCTCTGGTGCTTACAGTATCAATAGAGCATGAGCCAGACGCTATAGCTGCCAACGCCGTGACCTTACTAAAACAACACAAGTACCTTGTCCACTAATTTGTTAAACCAGAGAATTATTACGTTATGAGTGAAGCAGCAGATATTGCGGTAATCGGTCTGGCCGTCATGGGTCAAAACCTCATCCTTAACATGAGCGATCATGGCTTTAAGGTGGTTGCCTACAATAGAACTTTCACAAAAACACAAGCCTTTGTCGACGGACCAGCGAAAGGCACAACCATCGAGGCTGCTGAGACCTTAAGCCAAGTGTGCGACAAACTTGCCAGCCCACGCAAAATCATGTTGATGGTGCAGGCAGGCCCAGCGGTAGACGATGTTATTGACCAGTTGGTTCCTTTGCTAGACAAAGGCGATATCATCATTGATGGCGGAAATTCGAAGTTTGACGACTCAGAGCGACGTGCTAATGAGTTGGGCGAAAAAGGTTTTTTGTTTGTAGGAAGTGGCGTATCCGGCGGCGAGGAAGGTGCACGCAACGGTCCGTCTCTTATGCCCGGTGGTCACCGGGATGCATGGCCGTTCATCCGACCGATTTTTCAAGCAATAGCCGCCAAAACTGACGCAGGTGAGCCTTGCTGCGATTGGGTCGGTGATGGCGGTGCCGGACATTTTGTCAAAATGGTGCACAACGGTATCGAATACGGCGATATGCAGCTCATTTGTGAGGCTTACCACTTCATGCACAGCGCGTTAGGCATGGACAACGATGCCATGGCAAAAACCTTTACCGCCTGGGATAAAGGGGATCTCGATAGCTACCTCATCGAGATCACTGCACAGATTCTCTCTTTCAAAGACAAGCAAGGTCATGTCGTTGACCGAATCATGGATAAAGCTGGGCAAAAAGGTACCGGAAAATGGACAGGCATTAATGCACTGGAACTAGGCATTCCGTTAACGTTGATCGGTGAAGCTGTTTTTGCTAGAGCGCTGTCTGCCATCAAAGATGAGCGCGTGCGTGCATCCGGTGTACTCGATGGACCCACCATTAAGTCGAGTGAAAAACCAGAGGACTGGATTGACCCTCTCGGGCAAGCATTGTTAGCATCAAAAATTATCTCGTACACGCAAGGCTACATGCTCATGCAGGCCGCTGCCAAAGAGTATAACTGGCAGCTTAACTATGGCGGTATCGCACAAATGTGGCGTGGGGGTTGTATTATTCGATCAGCTTTTCTGGATGATATAAAAGCCGCTTTTGATAAGGACGAATCGCTGACCAATCTTTTGCTAGATGATTACTTTGGCAAACAAATACACAAGACACAAGCCAGTTGGCGTGTCGTCGTATCTAAAGCGATCTCGCTGGGCATTCCAATGCCAGCCATGAGCTCCGCCCTAGCATTTTATGATGGCTACCGAAATGCACGCCTACCCGCCAATCTTCTACAAGCACAACGCGATTACTTTGGCGCGCACACCTATCAGTTACTTGATGGAGATGAGCAATGGCATCATACTGACTGGATTGGTAGCGGCACATCCGTATCGAGCTCAAGCTACGATGCATAACACGCACTAGTGACCATGTGCTGTAAAAACTAATCAGGCTGGAGCCTATAGCCGTGGTGCACAATCGCACCTCGGCTCAGTGCTGTGTCAGCATGCAAATTTCTTTACGCCATAACGTTCAACAATCCAACTGAGCTTCATAGTACAAAAACCAGTATCACAGGCAGATAAACTATGGCAGCTAGGTGTGTCACCAAAATCATGCCTGATACCTCGCTAACATCTCTGTTATGTTTTAACGCCAGCAAGTAGTTGAATACTGCCACAGGCACCACAGTTTGTATTATGAGCACGCCGCGTGCTACCCCAGCAAGCTCAAAGACTTGCGCTACGGCCACACCTATGAAGAGCGCTGTACACGTTCTAACACTTGACCAGATAAGTGTTGACGGAAGTTGGGCGGCTCGCATGCCTGCCAAACTGACACCTAGCGTAATCAACATTAGCGGAATAACAATTTGCCCTACAAGTTGCAGCGTATTGAGCACGACATCTGGCACTGTGAAATCGACTACACGTACAACAACAGCCAGCCATAGTGCATGCAGAATGGGTGAGCGCAGCAGTGTCTGCCAACTCCGCGAACCGGAGATAATGACCTCTCCAACACTAAATAACAAAAAGGATTGAACAGCAAAAAAAGTGATGCCGTAAGCTAGGCCTTCTTCACCAAACGCAAAAAAACACACGGGAAGTCCTAGATTTCCTGTGTTGCCTACCACATGACTTATGCACTGACGCCAATCTTTTCCCGCATACAGCAATAAGGCAACAATCAACAGAACAAAAACTACTTGCGTTGTAAATGCTGCCAAAGCTAGAACTGCCATGGACTGTAAATCGACTGTTGTGCTGGTCAATGTGTGAAACAACAAACCTGGCATACACACGTTGACCACTAAAGTGGTCACAAATGGCACAGGAAACTCGGGCCCTTTATAAAACCAGATGAGCCCAATCAGAGCCAACAACACACTCGGTGCGAGAATATTGATCACTTGAAAACCAATATCTATCATCAACAAAACTCCTTACGACATATCACTCAGTAAATCGCCTGCCTGAGATAATCGCAGCTATTTTTCACAGAATATGTCTTTGCCATTACTGCTTCAGTAAATTGCCCAATACACCTAATAAATCTGGCGAACAGCCGATGGCTCATCAGGCTATGGATGTGAACTCAGTCACCGTTTACTGACGCCGTAAAGCCAAGGTTATTTCAGCTGCAAGTAACATACGCAACATAAAGGAACCGTGTCGCAAAATTATCTTTCATTGTTTGCTTTTGTCGCCGCTAACTGAATTCTATATTTGGACAATACACGTATAGCACTGCCATGGATATATACGCACTTCTTAAGCGCCTCGTTGAGTTTGACGGATCTGACCTCTATTTGTCTACAGGCGCACCACCTAGCGCAAAATTCGCTGGTGAGCTAACCGCACTGAGCAATACTCCGTTAGCCCATGGTGAAGTGGAAACCATTGCACGTGAGATCATGAACGACGAGCAATGCGAAGAATTTGACCGCGAAATGGAAATGAATCTGGCAATTTCTCCAGAAGGGATTGGCAGATTTCGTTTAAATATTTTCAAACAACGTAATGAGGTATCTCTTGTTGCTCGTAATATTCAAACCGAAATACCACAGTTTGCTAACTTAGGCCTGCCAGATATACTCAAAGACATTATCACTGCAAAGAATGGCCTGGTGCTGTTTGTCGGCGGTACTGGATCAGGAAAATCTACCTCATTAGCCGCATTGATCGATCATAGAAATTCATTCGCTGGTGGCCATATAATAACTATCGAAGATCCCGTAGAGTATGTTCACCCTCACAAGAAATGTATTGTGAATCAACGTGAAGTGGGGGTAGACACCAACAGCTTCCATGCGGCCTTGAAGAATACCCTCAGGCAAGCTCCAGACGTCATACTGATTGGTGAAATACGCGATAGAGAAACTATGGAGCACGCAGTAGCGTTTGCAGAAACCGGGCACTTAGCCATCTCTACACTGCATGCGAACAATGCCAATCAAGCTCTAGATCGAATTATAAATTTCTTTCCGGAAGAGCGTAAAGCACAACTTCTACATGACCTTGGCAATAATATTCGCGCCATAGTATCTCAGCGCCTCATTCCAACTGTTGATGGCAAACGATGTGCTGCAATCGAAATCTTGCTCGGCTCGCATACCATTAAGCAAATGATCATGAAAGATCAGTTACATGACATCAAAGAGACGATGCAGAAATCTGAAAATCTAGGCATGAAGACTTTTGATAGCGCCTTGTTTGATCTTGTTAAAGCCAAGCGAATAACCGAAGAAGAAGCATTGAAAAATGCAGATTCAGCAAACAACTTGCGCCTTCGGTTTAAGTTATCCGGTTCAGCAGATTCCGAGGATCAAGACGAATTACTCATGCGAGGACAACTGCCAAGTCAAGCCGCAGCCACCAAGGCCGCTGAAGAGGCCAAGGAGAAGCGAGCAGCCACCAGCAAAAGTAAAACCACTGATGAGACTGCCGAACAAAGCATACATGCAGCCTTCGCCCAGAAAATTGAAATGAAAAAAGCTGCAGCTGTTGCAAACACCAGTGATGCAAACGAAAATCCTGATAAACTCAACGCTGCGGCAAAGGCATTTGAATTATCACTTGAAATTGAGCCTGAGCCAGAAGAACCAGAAGAACCGAATGAGACAGATTCGTCGCAGTTTGGTATGGGACGTATCGGCTGATCCGTCGGAACTCAAAGTATATCGTTAGTAGTATTGATCAGTGACCTGCAGGACGTGCTGCAGGTCAGATCCAACCCAGCCTGGATCATGGCTGCCAATCGACACAAACAGATCTTGATTCAGGTGCGCGAATTGACTTGATATTGCACACCACAACAAGGGATATTTCATGTGCACGCTTGTGCGCCTAGCTTGGCGTTGCTCAAGCTAGTGTAATGATTGCGGCCTAAGCCGCACCTTGCAGAAATTGCTTTTCATTAGCCAGCATTTCACCAACCTGCTCTACTGTGAGTGGCCGGCTAAACCAATAACCCTGGCAGATCTCGCATTCACGATCGAGAAGGTATTTGTAGTCACTTAGCGTTTCAACACCTTCTGCAACTATTTCCAGTCCTAGATTGTGAGCAAGTGACACGATGGCAGACACAATTTTTTCATTGGGCTCACCTAGTTTTACACCTGTCACAAAGCTACGATCAATCTTTAATATATCTATGGGCAGTGAATTTAATGAGCCCAAAGATGAATAACCTGTACCAAAATCATCCATAGAGATACGTACGCCACTGTCTCGAATCACGTTAAGCATATGAAGCACATCCGACTTCACATCCATCATGCACGACTCTGTAATCTCAAGCTCAAGTGCTTGCGGGGGCATGTCATATTTATCTAACGTGCTGACGACGATATCGGGCAAATAACCGTGACCAAACTGTTTCTGTGAGACATTCACTGCCACTCGTGGAACCTCAAAACCTTGCTCCCGCCAGCACGCCCATTGCCGACATGCCTCATCTAGCACCCAAGTTCCCAAGACACCAATCATGCCCATGTCCTCAGCCATACCAACAAATTTTTCTGGTGATATAAAACCGTACTTGTGATGGTTCCAACGCAACAAGGCTTCAAGACCAACAATCTGCTTACTCACCGTAGCAACTTGAGGTTGAAAGTAGAGCGCCAATCCTTCCGACTTAATAGCAATTCTTAAGTCATTTTCCAGCTCTAGCCTTTCGTGCTTATCATCATCCAAATTGGCACTGTAAAAGCGATAACTATCGTCAATCCGGCGTTTGGCTTCATACATAGCAGTATCAGCACATTGCATTAAATGCCCCACCTCACTGCCATTGTCAGGAAAACAGGAAATGCCTATACTTACGCTAATCGTTAACTCATGCCCGGCAACCTTGATGGGTTTTTGTAGCTCTTGCAGAATTTCATCAGCTACGAATCCAGCGTCCATGGAGTCGTCTAGCGCATGCGTAAGAAACACAAATTCGTCGCCACCAACACGCGCAGCAACAGCTTTTGCACCGCTACTAGAAGCGCTTTCCTGTTGAAATGCGAAATTTTCAATACACAATTCTAATCGCTTAGCAACCACACGTAATAGTTCATCACCCGCCTCATGACCGAGCGTATCATTAACTTTTTTAAACTCATTCACGTCGATATAAAGCAACGCCTTACAGATGTTTTCATTAGCCCAATGACTTGTGGCAGCTCTAACTTGATCCAGAAACGATCTTCTATTTGGCAGCCCGGTAAGGCTGTCGATATAGGCAAGTACTTCAATTTCACGGTATGAGTTCTTCAAGCTCTGCGTAGATTGAATCAACTTACTATTCATCGAATAAAAGGCACGCGTGAGATCACCAATTTCATCAGAGCGCTGCAAATTTAAACCAGCCATGTCAGTAGCTTCACCGTCACCGATATGCAAAGCAAGCTGCCGTAGCTGACTAACAGGCACCAAGACAAGCTTAGACAACAGTACGTAGAGTAGAAACGACGTTGCAGTTACAGCAAAAATACCAACCAGTGTTATCGTGAGCCCCAGGCTTAGCACAACAGGTTGAAAATCGGTATCAGGCAGCACACTGAGCAATGTCAGCTCAGAGTTTAGAGCTCTTCCCTGCACATAGACATACTCATTGCCCACACGAGATTTTTCCATATGATCCATCGCATCATGCTCGTTTGTGTGCATCTGATTTAAGCTACGTGCTTGTATTAACTGAGTGGCATCTTTGCCAATCATTGTGGCATCTGGATGAAATACAATTTTTTGTTGCTTGTTTATAACAACGAGATATCCACCTTCGCCAATGCCTTTGCGCTGTACTAGCGCATTTAGAGTATCCAGACTGGCTGTCAACACAAGGTACCCGGCTAAGCTGTTAGGTGCCTTTGTTCCGCTTGTTTCAGGCTCTGCATGTTTTATTGCAATAGATACTAACAAGGCGGGGCCACCAGTATCTGGATCATAAATGGTAGCCGTCATCTGACCACCTAGGCTACGCTCTATCAAATCAAAATAAGGTGTACGTTGCATATCGTACACAGACTTGGTAACCGGTGAGAGCGCCACCTGTGTATCTTCCATTCCATCAGGCAATATGAGCTGAATCTTCGTATATTCTGGATACAACTCTTGATATTTATTAAACAGACGCAAAAGATCAGTCTGCATTAGAGCGTATCGTACACTCTCATCTTCAACGGTTAAATAGCGATCTATATTGTTTGAATTGGCAAACAGCCTAGCATTGGCAATCGCGTTTTCTACAAACGCCATTGTCTTGTTCTGCGTCTCATCTAGCAGCGCTTCCATCTGATGCAAGAGCACCATCTCAGATCGTTGGCGAAGTTGCGCAAATACTATGGTGGCTAGTAATAGCATCGACACAATGATACTAAGCACAATGGCAAATATTAGTTTTTTCCGAAGCCTCATGCTATTGCGCGTCTAAATAGCAATTGCGTACGATGAGCGTTCAATTCTTCTTTGGAGAACGCTGTCACAGTCATGCCTAGCACGCAACAGCCAATGAACATCCGCTTGGCAAAGTGCACGCAGCCATGCTGGCTTATATGATTGAGTAACCTGTACATCCTGATATCTGATCTGGGTGGGCAAAGCAACCTCTGGAATAGATCGAGGGCGTTGAGATCAGTTATCGACTAATAACAATTGTTTCTACAATTATTACTGTGTCCTCGAACAAGGACACAGTTAACCAGGTATAGAAACTGGTTGCAGAGCATTAAATGGCAAGGTATTCGTGGCGTAACTCTTCGTTATCCAATACTTCTTGCGCGCTTCCGCTAAAGACAATCTCACCAGTATCAAGAATGAGGGCAGAATCGGCCAGCTTCAGGGCTGCTACAGCATTCTGCTCCACCAACACAGTGGTTATTCCCATGCTCTTCACTTCAAGAAGGGCCTTTTCGATGTCATGGCGCACCACTGGCGCTAGACCTTCGTACGGCTCATCAAGTAACAGTAATTTTATATCTCGAGCTAGTGCGCGGGCAATAGCTAGCATTTGCTGCTCACCACCAGATAACGTAGTGCCTATTTGCTTACGACGCTCTTTAAGCCTTGGAAACAGACTGTATATACGTTCATACTCCCAGCCGGTGTCACCTGCAATGCAGGCAATGTCGAGGTTTTCTTCCACGGTAAGCCCTGGAATAATGCGACGATCTTCAGGCACTAACTGTATGCCAGCGAGCGCTGCTTCAAAATCTTGCATTTCATGAATTTGCTGACCTTGTAGCTGAACGCTACCAGAACGCACTTCAGGTTCAGCAGCTCGTGCTATTGCACGCAAGGTGGATGTTTTTCCTGCTCCGTTGCGTCCAAGCAAGGCAACAATTTCACCTTCATTGACCGAAAAAGACACACCTTGCACGATGTAGCTGTCGCCATAATAGGCTTTTAAATCTTTGACTTCGAAATAGGCATTTGCAGTGGCTGAGTCACTCATTACACTTGCTCCTCACCTAAGTAGGCTTCTTTAACACGCGGATCGTTCTTTACCTCTTCCGGAGTTCCTTGGCAGATAATTCGGCCACCCGCCAATACAGAAATCCGGTCAGCCAAGCTGAACACAACATGCATGTCATGCTCAATGATGACCTTAGTCATACCGCCTGCCTTGATTCGTTTCAATAACTCAATGGTGGCATTGGTATCGTGTCTTGCCATACCGGCAGTGGGCTCGTCAAGCAGCAATAGTCGCGGCTTCTGGGCTAAACCCATGGCCAACTCAAGTCGACGTTTATCACCACGCGACAAACTACCAGCATCTGTGCGAATTAAAGTTTCCATACCCAGATCGGACAGAAGATGCTCAGCTTCGCTTCTTGCCGTTTTCTCGCTTGAAAACCGTCTGAACCAACGAAGTTTGAAAGAACCATCGCGTTTAGCCAGTATGGGAATCATCACGTTTTCAAGCAATGATAGTTCCGGGAAAATTTCCGGCGTCTGGAATACCCGAACCACTCCTAGCTGATTAATTTCATGAGGCTGTTTTCCTGTCAGGTTCTCACCGTCGAAAACCACATGTCCTGAATCAGGCTTTAACCTACCAATACACACATTAAGCAGCGTGGATTTACCGGCACCGTTAGGCCCGATAATCGCGTGAGTCTCACCTTCTCGAACGGTGAGATCGATATCACTTAGTGCATGTAGACCCGCAAAGCTCTTATGCACATCGGCTACGTGTAAGACAGTATTTTCCATGATTATGCCCCTGATGCATTTTCACTGGCACTTGGAGTGCTAGTGATGGCGGCAGTTGGTTTTTTACGTGAAAAGATTGACCCGATACGACGTACGCCTTCCATGATTCCACCCGGCAAAAATATTACCGTGATCATGAACATCAAACCGAGAGTCAAATGCCAACCCGAACCAACAAAGAGACTCACCACATCAACAACGATTGGCTGTAGGGCTTCGGGTACAAAATCGAACACCTGAGTCAAACTAGTCGTATTGTAAGCGGAGAGAATGTTCTCAAAATACTTTATGACCGCGGCACCAATGAATGGACCGATCAACGTACCGACACCACCTAGTATTGTCATCAAAACGACCTCTCCCGAAGCTGTCCACTGCATGCGCTCGGCACCTGCTAACGGATCAGTTACAGCCATCAAACCACCTGCTACACCGGCATACATCCCAGAGATGATAAATGCCCAAAGCAGATAAGGCTTGGTGTTAAGACCCGTGTAGGCCATACGCGTCTGGTTAGACTTAATGCCGCGTAGCATCGCTCCAAAAGGCGATCTGAATATGCGTAGCGATATAAAAAATCCGATGACAAGAACAGTTGCACAGAAATAGAACCCTGGCATACCACTCATCTTGATCCCAAAGAAGTTAGTCACTGGCAGACTACGTGTGACCTCTATCCCGGCGGCGGCATCGAGCACCCGGGCATCGCTCAGTGTCAGTTGCAATCCAGTTTCACCATTGGTGATGGGGGTGAGCACCGAATAAGCCAGTTTGTAGGACATCTGTGCAAATGCCAGCGTCAGAATGGAGAAGTAAATGCCCGAACGTCGCAAGCTGATGAAGCCAATGACTACGGCAAATAAAGCGGTAACCAACATGCTAAAAATAATAGCTGGCACCACATTCATCGTTAACAGCTTGAAACTCCAAACCGCAGTGTATGAACCTATTCCCAGAAACGCTGCATGTCCAAATGACAGGTAGCCGGTAAGACCAAAGAGTATGTTGTACCCGATAGCGAATAGTCCGAAAATGGCAAAGCGCTGCATGAGGTCCGGGTAATCTGCACCCAAGGGTTCCAGCCAAATTGGCATGCTATAGACAGCTGCGGCAAATGCAAACAACAACACCCAATCGGATATGGCAGAAAATTTATTCATGTTCCTCTCCTAGTCTTCCATTACGCCTTTGCGACCCATCAGGCCACGAGGTCTAACCAGTAAAACGATAACGGCGACAAGATAAATAATGATCTGGTCCATGCCCGGAATGATGCTCTTTACTTCAGTCATGGATGCAAACGACTGCACCAAACCTAAGAGGAATCCGGCGAGAACTGCACCTCCTAAGGATCCCATTCCGCCAACCACTACGACAACAAATGAGAGTACGAGAAAGTCCATTCCAAGGTTGTAGTCGGGTGGATAGATGGGGGTGTACATGACGCCAGCTAAGCCTGCAACCACAGCTGCAAGGCCGAACACGATAGTAAAACGGCGTTGTATGTCAATACCTAACAGACCCACCATTTCGCGATCTTGCATGCCCGCTCTTACCACCATGCCAAATGTCGTGAATTGCAAAAAGGCAAATACCGCTCCAATAATTGCCAGTGAAAAACCCAGATAAATCAAACGCCACCAAGGGTAGATAACATTTTCACCTAAACCAACCAGGGCGCCGATATTGGCACTACCAGACACGATATCTGGAGCTGTTTGAGGTATCGGACTTGCGCCAAAGTAATGTTTAACGATTTCTTGGATGACGATAGCCAGTCCAAACGTAACCAGTATTTGATCCGCATGCGGTCGCTTATAAAAGTGGCGAATAAGGCCACGTTCCATTGCTAGACCGACTAACAGCATAAAGGGGATAGCAAACAAGATTGAGAAGGGAACCGAGTAATCCACGATAAACCCCCCGACTACTGGGAATTTTGCTTCCAGAATCGGTACCTCTTTGTACGCTTCAAAGAACGTGATACTTTCATCTCGAACCTTGGTAGAAATAGTCAGTACTTTTTGGACCGACACTGCGCAAAATGCGCCAAGCATAAATAGCGCACCGTGGGCGAAGTTAACAACACCCAGTGTGCCAAAAACCAAGGTTAGACCCAGCGCAATGAGCGCATACGCTCCACCTTTATCCAATCCGTTTAATACTTGTAAAAATATTGCGTCCAAGAGCAAACCCCTTCTGGTTCAACATCGATCAATAGGCAAAACAAGCCCGTAAGCCAAGCTGTAAGGACAGCTAATGCCTGAAGATCAAAGCAATAAAAAAGAACAAGTGAGTACACTTGTTTTGTCAGGTACAACTTAGAGAACAACTCCTAGCAATTGTTCACCCAACATGTGGACAAAAAATTGTTTACCGGTTAATCAGTCCTGAACCGGTTGAGCGTTAAAGTTTCCTGAATCGAGGGTTGTTCGCATACAGAGCTTGCGCCCATTGCGAACAACCCGTTCTAGCTACACAATCATCTATATGTTTGCCTGCTGATAAACCTAAAAGCGACAACAACAGAGCATAAGTGCGGCAGTCTACAACGCATCAAACGCCGTTGTTACAAGTTCCTAAATCACCACCAGCAAACATCTCATGATCTACTGGGTACTCAACTTGAGCACGTGGTGTTACTTCAACAATTTCAAGAAGGTCGAATTGTGATGAAGGATTGTCTTTTCCTTTCACAACCAGCACGTCTTTGAAGCACTGATGATCTTCTGCTCGATACTCAGTAGGACCATTGCCCATACCATCAAACTTGTGACCTTCAAGTGCGCCAACAACTGCACAAGGCTCAAATGTACCAGCACGTTCTGCAGCATCTGCATACAGGAGTGTTTGCACGTAACAAGTATGTGCCGCCTGTGAAGGTGGGAAACCGTACTCTTGGCCGAATGACTTAACAAAGGCCTGACTACCTGCATCGGTCAAAGACCAGTGCCAGTTTGTTGAACCGAAGATGCCTTTAATGTTGTCTCCAGCACCTTGCGCCATGAGACGCGAGAACAGAGGAACGACGATCTGGAAGTCTTTACCGTCAACTTGTCGATCACGCAGACCGAACTGGATAGCTTGAGTCAGGGAGTTAACCATGTCCTTGCCATAGTGGTTAAGAACCAGCGTATCTGCACCTGAATTCAATACTGGCGTGATGTACTGACTGAAGTCACCAGCGCCTACCGGAGTAAGTACAGTTTCAGCGGTATTCCAACCGATATTTTCCGTGGATGCCACGATAGAGGCTTCCTGTGTCCAGCCCCAGTTATAGTCGGCTGTTAGGTGATAGGCGTTTCGCTCTTTTCCGTAGTTCTTTTCTAGTACTGGACCCAGCGCCGCACCTGACATAAACGCGTTGAAGAAGTGACGAAAGCCGTTAGCTTTCTTATCTTTACCCGTTGTGTCGTTGGCGTGTGTGAGACCCGCCATGAAGATGACACCTGCATCCTGACACAGACTTTGGACAGCAACCGCTACACCTGATGACGATCCACCTGTGATCATGGTGACACCGTCTTTTTCGATCATACGCTTGGCCGAGGCTCTGGCAGCATCACTTTTAGTCTGTGTGTCGCCTGTTACGTATTCGACTTTTTTGCCCAAGATACCGTTGCCTTTCAGAGCATTCGGTTGCATGGTATTCAACATGCCACCGTCGCCCTCACCGTTAAGGTGCTTTACCGCTAGCTTGTATGCACGCAGCTCATCTGCGCCTTCGTCAGCGTACGCACCAGATTGAGGCACGTTAAAACCGAGTGTGACGGTGCTAGCGTCGCCTGGATCGTTGACGTAATCTGCAGCAAACGCATTCTTTGTAAAGAACATCGGCGCGCCAGCTATTGCTGTTGTAGCGGCACTCGCCTTTAGTACATCGCGGCGTGACCAATCACTGGTTGTTTTCTTACTCATGCATTCTCTCCTGAGAGTTATAACCGTTTGTTTCTATCTCGTCGTATTTCTGACCTTGATAACAATCGGCAAGCGATAAAAGCTTGCCGACCCCTGACCGCCTTTGCTCGTTATGCTCTGCTCGTGGTGGAGCGGCTCAATAACAACAGCGGATGCCCTTCAGGCATAACTGCTATGCCAAGACACTAAGGTCTGCCTTGAGTATAGAGAAAGATGCACGTCGTAATAGCAAAGTTTAATAGTTAGTATTATCAACAAATTAGCTCATAAATTAAACAATTTCACCACGCGTGCAATCGGGCAAAAAGCTAATTGTTACGAAAAGTAACGGCTGTTATGACGCTACCACCATGATTTACCGGATGTCCAAGTCGCGCTGAGTAGCGTCATTCTCTCAACGGCTTGTCAAACAACCATTGGTCCAGAACCGCATGAGCGTCATCAAGCCCCGTTTTCTTGAGTGATGAGAAATCCTGCAACGAAGCTTCTACACCAGCTTCTTCGAGTGCGGTTTGTGTGCTGCGCACCGCGCGAGCCACCTGACTGCGCGACAGTTTGTCTGATTTTGTCAGCAGAATGTGCAATCCTGATTGACCCTGCTGCTGCAACTCAATGAGCGCACGATCAGACTCGGTCATCGGATGGCGAATGTCCATAACGAGTACCAAGCCTCGCAGACTCTCGCGGGAAATTAGATATTGAGTCATGGCGAGTTGCCACTGCTTTTGCCGACCCTTTGATACCTGCGCGTAACCATAACCGGGAAGATCGACCAGAAACCTGCCGTCATCCAATGAGAA
The DNA here is from genome assembly GCA_023301725.1 of Granulosicoccus sp. Taxonomy (GTDB): domain Bacteria; phylum Pseudomonadota; class Gammaproteobacteria; order Granulosicoccales; family Granulosicoccaceae; genus Granulosicoccus. The sequence continues at coordinate 110,140 of JALZUD010000016.1, forward strand.
ATGATTTATGAGCTGCGTGCGACCAGGCGTTTTGCTGGTTCTGGCAAGCTTTGTATTACGGGTAATCGTATTAATGGCGCTACTCTTGCCTGCATTAGACCGGCCCGCAAAGGCAACTTCGCAAGTAGACTCAGGGCATTGATCGGGAATACTCGCGCTAGAATCGAATTGCGCAGAGAAATAGGCTTTGTTCATTTGGTACACACTCTTTCCGAGCAAGTTCAGTCTGCTAGAATTTCACAATCCTGTGCGGCGCTCACGGCGTACAGTCTAATACACGAATACTGTCTATCTGGAGTTTCAATGAAAAACTGGTTCCTATCGGCCACGTTATTTTGCCTATGTTTTGCAGGTCTGGCTCAGGCTGAAGGCGATGCCACTGCAGGCCAAGCGAAATCCGCAGTCTGCTCTGCCTGTCATGGCGCGAATGGCAAGGCCATTCAACCGGCATACCCTAACCTGGCTGGACAACACGCCAGCTACATCGCCAAGCAGCTGACCAACTACCGCGATGGTGAGCGGGTCAATGCGTTGATGTCTGGCCAAGCTGCGAACCTCAGCGATCAGGACATTCTTGACCTTTCTGCCTATTATTCTGAAATGCCAAAAATCGAAGGTATTGCCACAGAAGAAAATCTGGCTCTGGGCAAGAATATCTTTCGCGGTGGTGTTACAGCTGCTGGTATAGCTTCATGTGCTGCTTGCCACGGTCCTGCAGGCGCTGGCAACCCGACAGCTGTTTGGCCCGTGCTTTCCGGCCAGAACGCTCAATACACGGCTGATCAGCTTCGGTACTTCCGTTCAGGTGAGCGAAACAACGATCCGAATGCCATGATGCGCAACGTTGCCAAACGCTTAACCGATGCAGAAATAGACGCAGTATCAAACTACATCGCAGGCATGTACTCGCAAGTCTCTGACTAACGCAAGGCCACAGTGTCCGTACTGTGTGCTGAGACCTCAAAAGCGTACAAACGCTTTGGAGGTCTCAGTCTCCCTAGTGTATTGAGACCTCAAAAGCGTACAAACGCTTTGGAGATCTCAATACACCAGTAAAGTGCAAAAGCTGCACTAGTGATACGCATTCCCTAAAAGCCATTGTCTTTGGTGGAATCCATCACTGAAAATCTGCTACAGACGAACTGCCCAGATAAATCGATAATTTTAGACATTGTTGCCAGCCGCTTGTCATCGAGCAACGATCGATCTTTCAGCTAAGATCAAAGATCACTGGTTCATGAACAATGCGGTAATGCTTGTCCATCGTGCTGATATTCAAGTACGTGGTGCCAGCCAGCTCTTCACGCCCACGACCTTCGTGAATATGCCCAAAAAGATGGACTGTTGGAGACAGTTCTTGCACCTTCTCAAGTAATGAAGGGCATCCGGTCTTCTCGAAGCCCCCACTCAAGCGCTCCACTCCATCCATAATTCCAAACGGCGGTCCGTGAGTAATCAGCACATCCGTGCTCTGGGGAATGAGATTCCAATGGGCCTCTATGTGCTCGCCAGGGTCTCGCATGAAGGCCCAGTCACAGAATCTCGGTGTGATAGGAGAACCCCAGAACTGGTGCCCATCGATTTCGCACCCCGAATCATTGAGCAAAATCACCCCTTCTTCATTAGCAAATTCCTGGCATGCTTCAGGATCTTGCTCCAGATAGGTATCGTGGTTTCCAGCGATGCAAAGCACATGTTTGAAACCTTGTGAGCCTATCCAACGCATAAAGCTCGGCACCTCGTCTCGCTTGCCGTGCGCAGTAAAATCGCCAGCGTGAATGAGCACATCGCCTTGCGGCAGTATCAGACCCTCGTGGTCGCCGTGTGTATCACTGATGCAGACCAGCCTCAACATACGATTCTCTCTACTCTTAACTCTCTCAACAGAAAATTGACTATTTTGTTATGCATGTGTTCGATATGCGCTTGCCGACCCCACCTTACGATGCATCGGCACCAATAGCGGTTCACTTCAGCTTCTCGCCAATAATAACCTCTGCGCGCAACAGAATACCGTATGAACGTTCGAAATCTGTACTGGATGGCCATGCCACTGAAGGCCAAATTTCATAAAAAAACCATGGCCTACCCACATTATGCCGCCACCGGACCCGAAATTGGTGGCCACGATAACGCTCAGTTTCATCGTCTTCAAGCTCCGTCTGGTAGCCCGCAACACCCTCGAGAGCCAGCGCACGGCGTTCACCAAATTGCCAGTAAAGCCCCGTGGTGTGGCCAATGACCGCCCCTTTCTGACCTTCCTCCCAGTCAAAACGCGTAAACGTTCGAAAGAACACATTTTCTTTTGCAAACATCTTTCGTCGTAAATCAAATGAGAGCCTATTTTCGTATCCGGTTACCCAATAATAGTAGTAACTATTGCCAGCACTGGCTCTCCAGTTTTCACCAAAATCCTTTCGAAAACGTATGTTTATCCGACCAAAAAACTGAATACGGCTATTTCGTCTACGAAGTCCTAAGTCCAGATCAACTTTGGTATCCTCGCGGGCCGAACGAATAAAGCGCAGAGCCAACGACACATTTCGATCACTTCCCCCTAGGTCAGTGAGTTCCTGTTCCCCCGCTGCCGTATCAACATCGTCATCCTCGGTACTGATTAGCAGCTTGAGCTTACGCTCTGTTTCTGGCAAGACAGCGCGTACTTTTACCGATGTTTTCAGCTCAAAGGGTTTACCGTCACCACGCACGCCTTCTACGCGTATTCTGGCCCAACTACCGGTGCTGACGGCATCATCATTGGAACCTGCGTTACTGAAAAAACCATCTACCTGGTCCATAAAAGCACCAAAACGCTCCGAGGCAACACGCTGTGCGCCATCAGCCATGCTAATTGAGCGTTTTATGACACCAATGCGTTCAAAACCTCGCTGTGGCTTGGTTGCTTCTCCACGGGTGTCATTTTTAGAATCTGATGCTTCTTTTTTGACGCCTGATTCGTCAGCTTGCAAAGGCTCACCATGAACTCCCAGCAACACAAATACTGCGAAAGAGAACGCAGCAATGGCTCTACGCATCTATGCAGTCCATGAGCCTGTGCATATCAGCGCTTGTACCAATGGAAATTCGCAGCCAATCTTCAAGCCGTGGCTTTTTCCAATATCGCACCAAAACACCAGCCGCACTCAAGCGCTGAAATAGTTCATAGGCTGCAGGCTCAGAACCTTTACCGCTTGTTTGCTGAGGTACACGGGCAAATATAAAGTTAGCCGACGAGGGCAACACCTCAAAACCTCGACTGCGCAACTGCTCTGTCGTCCAGTCTCTGGATTCAATAATTTGAGAAAGCGTTTTTTTGTAGTAGGTCTCATCCTCAATCGAGGCAATGCCGACCGCCTGTGCAATAGCATCCACGGGATAAGAGTTGAACGAATTCTTCACTCTCTGCAATCCCTCTATCAACGCCTTATCACCAAAGGCCACACCCAATCGCATGCCAGCAAGAGAGCGCCCTTTGGAGAACGTTTGACTGACTAGCAAATTGGGGTGTTCATTCACTAAACCAACAACGCTTTGTGCACCCAGATCCGCATAGGCCTCATCAACCAGAAGCACCTGTTCTGTGTGTTTTTTCAGCAGTGCGGCAATGGCATCGCGAGGCGTAGCCAAGCCAGTGGGCGCATTCGGATTGGGAAAAATAATGCTGCCAGCGTTCGGCACGAATCGATCCATAGACAAACTGTAGTTGTCCTCAAGACTGATAACCTGCGATTCGATAGAGTACAAATCGCAATACACCGGATAAAAACTGTACGTAATGTCGGGGTACTGTAAAGCCTTCTCGTGAGTGAAGAAGGCCAGAAATGCCAATGCCAGAATTTCATCAGAACCGTTGCCTACAAACACATTCTCTAGTGCCACTCCGTGATAGGCAGCAAGCGCCTCTCGCAACTGCACTGACTCCGGATCTGGATAACGCCGCAGAGCATCTGCGCTGACATTGCCGATGGCCTGCATAACCGCAGGTGATGGAGGGTACGGATTTTCATTCGTATTGAGCTTGGTGATATTTTCACCACTGCGCTGCTCACCGGGCACATAAGGAGTGAGCCGCTTAACAGTGTCTGTCCAGAATTGAGTCATCTCGGGAAATTAACAACCATGTTTGACTAGTCTTCGAGCAGGCGACTAAGTTGTCGACTGGCATCCTTGAGCTGCGGAAGAAAATCCGACACTGCAGTGAAAGGCACCCTCATACAAGGCGCATGAAAGGACAACGTAGCGTAGAGCCTTCCCGCACTATTAGTTACAGGTACAGCCATCGCGACCATACCGTCTATATATTCTTCATTATCCAGCGAATACCCACGCTGTGCAGTCTGACGTAGTTCACTGATCAGAGCCTGTCTATCCACCAAGGTATTGTTGGTGTGCTGCGAAAAAACGGTGTTGTCAATAAGGGTATCCAGAGTGCACGGCTCAAGGGTGCTCAGGTACATTTTTCCACCAGCTGTTGCGTATGCAGGAACCCGACTACCTACCTGCAAATTGACGCGCACTGGCCAATGAGTTTCCGCCCGATCAAAATAAATCATCTCTGTGCCATCAGGGATAGCGATATTGCAAGTCTCGCCAATTTGCATCGACAAGCTTTTCAGAATAGCCCGCCTCTGTACTTGCAAAGGCTTCGAGGCCATCACATCCAAGCTAAGCTTGTGCAATTGATTGCCTGCCTGAAATCCTCGTCCGTTCAAGCTACCCTGAATATATCCTTGCTCTTCCAGAGTTGCGCAAAGCCTATGTGCACTGGCTTTTGGTATCTGTAGCATTTCAGCAATATCTGTAGCATTCAACGGACTCTCAGCTGCAACAATCGTGCTAAGAACGGATAGCACCCGTTTGACCGTCGAACCCTTTTTTTGGGGTGAGTCGGAACCAACTAGCTCGTTGACTTCTAGAGTGTCAGCCAAATCTGACATAAAACCTCATTGCGACTGTCGCAGCTTAGGCAAATACGCGATTCGAAAATTCAAGATGATCCACTGTATATCGAAAATGAGATTTCCAGTACCATTATATGAACAGAAGTTGGCACTCGGCAGAGAACCTAAGCTTGCATGACTCACATGATTTTCGATTATGTCGTAATAGGGGCAGGTTCAGCTGGGTGCGTGCTGGCCAACCGCTTGAGCGCTGATGGTACTACATCAGTGGCGCTGCTTGAAGCTGGAGGGCGCGATCTGAATCCTTGGATTCATGTGCCCGTAGGGTATTTCAAGACGATACACAACCCTTCCACAGACTGGTGCTACCAAACCGAGCCTGATCCCGGATTGAACGGTCGATCGCTGAAGTGGCCTCGCGGTAAGGTTCTGGGTGGCTCCAGCTCTATTAACGGGCTGTTGTATGTACGCGGTCAGCATCAGGATTATGATCGCTGGGCGGAACTCGGCTGCCAAGGCTGGAGTTACGACGACGTGCTGCCCTATTTTAAACGTGCCGAGAACCAATCACGCGGTGCCAACAAGTACCACGGCGTGGACGGACCTTTGCATGTTAGCGATATGAGTTTCAAGCGTCCAATTTGCGATGACTTTATCAATGGTGTTGCCGAACTAGGCACACCCATTAATGAAGACATCAATGGTGAGACGCAAGAGGGTGTCGGCTATTTTCAGTTGACCGCACACAAAGGCCGGCGCTGCAGTGCCGCTGTTGCCTATTTGAAAGGTGCCAAGTCTCGCCAGAATTTGCGCATCATTACGCACGCCATGGTCAAGAAGATTGAATTCGAACAACGACGTGCTAAACAGGTTTTGATCGAGCGACATGGCGAGCAAACACGTGTTGAGGCTCGCAACGAAATCATTCTTTGCGCCGGTGCTATCGGCTCTCCTCAGATCCTGCAAGTCTCCGGCATTGGCGCAGGCAGTCATCTGCAGTCATTGGGCGTTGACGTCGTCGCCGATTCGCCAGAAGTGGGGCAGAATCTTCAGGATCATTTGCAGATACGCGCTGTCTATAAGACAAAAAAGCCTGTCACTCTCAACGACGAGCTATCCAACCCTTTACAAAAACTTAAAGCTGGACTGCAATATATAGCCACTCGAACCGGGCCTCTAAGTATGGCTGCTAGCCAAGTCTATGCCTTTTGCAAAACCCGATACGCTAACGAAAGACCCGATATTCAATATCACTTTCAACCTTTGTCAGCTGACTCACCGGGCGAAGGACTACACCCGTTCTCAGCTATTACTGCCTCAGTTTGCCAATTGAGGCCTGAGAGTCGCGGGTCTGTTATGGCACGTACCGCAGATGCTAACGCTCACCCAACGATCATCGCCAATTATCTATCCACCGATCTGGACTGTAAAACGGCGATCGAAGCTGTTCGGTTTACTCGTTCAATCATGGCAACCGATGCCATGAAGGACCATGTAGCAGAAGAACTGTTGCCAGATTCTGCAGCAACTACCGATGAGCAACTGCTCGATCAGGCACGAAATATTGCCAATACCATTTATCACCCGACCAGCACCTGTCGTATGGGCGCTGATCTGAGGGCCGTAGTGGACCCACAACTAAGGGTTAATGGCGTTGAAAATTTACGCGTTGTCGATGCTTCAATCATGCCTGAGATTGTTTCTGGCAATACCAATGCACCAACGATCATGATTGCAGAACGTGCGGCTGATTTGATCCTCAAGGCGAATAGATAAGACCATGCTCTCCTTGCACCACCTTCCCGCCGTTTTATTGTTCGCTTCGATGGTGGCAGGATTGTCCTTGCAAAAACTCAACGCCAACGACTCTCCCTATATTGTCGTTCAGTCCACGACCTCGACACAAAATTCAGGTTTGCTCGATGCCATTGTGCCTGCCTTTGAAAATCAATCAGGCATTGCGGTGCGTGTGGTCGCTGTGGGCACAGGCCAAGCAATCAGAAACGCTACCCGTGGTGATGGCGATGTGTTGCTCGTTCACTCCAAAGAGGCAGAAGAGCAGTTCGTTGCGGACAAATGGGGGGTTGAACGTTTTGATGTCATGTACAACGATTTTATTCTAGTGGGCCCAGAGCACGATCCGGCTGGCATTGCTGGCACAAACGACATCACCGCAGCGTTGCACAGCATAGCCACACAGGACATCCTCTTTGCATCTCGTGGTGACGATTCTGGCACACACAAAGCCGAGCTGAAACTATGGGATGAGATGGGCATTGACGTTAACGCCAGCTCTGGAGACTGGTATCGAGAAACAGGCTCGGGAATGGGTGCAACACTCAATGTGGGTATTGGCATGGGCGCTTATATCCTTACTGATCGAGCCACCTGGATTGCTTTTGGCAACAAAAACAAACACCAAATTGCGGTTCAAAACGATGAACGATTGTTCAATCAGTATGGCGTCATACTAGTCAACCCTGAGCGCCATCCCAACGTAAAAGCCACATTTGGACAACAATTTATTGACTGGCTACTTGGCACACAAGGGCAAGAGGCAATAGCTGCGTTTAGCATAAATGGCCAACAGCTATTCTTTCCCAATGCATCTTCAACTAGTAGCGCCGACACCGCGCAGTAGGTTCGGAGTCTATGGGACATGATGATTGAGCACACCTTGGTTTATCGCCCCTCAAGAGGCGAGCACACAAGGGAGTGGGACAGAGCCCAACAACTGACGCCAAGCAACGGACAAGCGAGTCGCTATGTCCTATCATCGATAGCCTGACCGTCTATTGAAGTGACAAGTATGAGCGTTTTCGATCGAGTTCTGGATGCTGCACGCACAACCATCAGAACAGTGGTTTTGCCAGAAGCTGACGATGAACGTGTGTTGCGCGCTGCAGCAAAAAGCTGCGAGCTGGGCATTGCTCAGCCCATTTTGTTGGGGAAGCCTGCGCACATTCTTGACCAAGCAAAACAGTTGGACATCGACCTTGCCAACTGCCTGATAGTTGATCCAGAAACGTGTACTGATCGTCAACGCTATATTGATACGATGGTTCGGAAACGACAGCATCGAGGCATGGACGCAAAAAAGGCAACGCTAGCACTCAGCGATAACGTCACCTTCGCGTGTCTTATGGTGAGCGAAGGGGATGCGCATGCCTGTGTCGCTGGTGCCGCCACAGCCACGGCCACTGTTGTCAGCAATGCCATGCGTTATGTCGGCAAACGAGAAGGCGAGGCCATTATCTCCAGCTGCTTCATCATGTTGACCAAGCCCGATCATCCAGTCAGTGACGCCATGGTCATCGGCGATTGCGCTCTGGTAATAGACCCAGACGCGCAGGAGCTTGCAGCTATTGCTGTGGCCACCGGTGAGACAGCACGCCAAATACTCGATCTAGAACCTCAAGTTGCCATGCTCTCTTTTTCTACAGCAGGTAGCGCTAAGCATGCGGCTGTTAGCAAAGTGGCGAAGGCAACTACGCTTGCGCATGCTCTAAGGCCAAACTGGCGCATCGTGGGTGAAGTTCAACTGGATGCGGCAGTCATACCAGAGCTACTGTCCAAAAAAGCCCCTGAACAAGCCACAGATGAGCCTTGCAATGTGCTGATATTCCCAAATCTGGATGCTGGCAATATTGGTTATAAATTGATTGAGCGCTTTGGTGGTGCACAAGCTATCGGGCCTATATTACAAGGACTGGCCAAACCGGTTAATGATCTTAGCCGTGGTTGCAGCTCTGACGATATCGTCAGAATAGTGGCTGTTAGTGCCTCTCAGGTTGTCGATTAGCTAGAGCTTGTGAGCTGTTGGCCATCTGTTGTGGCCATCTTGCCCAGCGATCGTCTACAGCAATCCACATCACACGCCGGCTTCAAACACTGACGCCCTGCCAGTCTGACGAAGGCTCAAAGCGTCCGACATCTTCTCCACGCGAGTTAGTAATTGAGGGCATAAAATAGTCAGCCAAAGTCTGGACCGAATCAGATTGAATCACGCCTAGAGCATTTAGCACAGCACCCAAGGCTACTCTGGCAGCAACGTCACTACCGTCATCAATTTTCAAAGCTACTCCTAGTTTGTGCTCCGGGATGATGGCGGTATAAACCCCATTGGCACCCACCTTAACCAATACTTGAGGCGCCAGTAATTGCATCAGATCAGTACACAGCCGCTCCTTGCCAGCAACCAGATAAGGCTGGGAGCTAATAGCGTCAATAATACGGTTTACTGACTCTTTGCGATGCCCTTCAAACCAGCCACTATCGCCAAAACGGGCCATTGCCAAAGCAATGCGCTGGAGAGGCAATGCCACCGATGGAATTGCACACCCATCGTATCCCCAGGGCAACTGAACAACCCGCGTATTGCTCAGGCTACCAAGCACCTCAAACCAGCGCTGCTGGGCCGCATGATTATATAGACGGTAATTTTGTGTTTGTTCACCATGGTGTTTACACGCGCTCAGGAAACCAAGATGCTTGCCCGAGCAGTTATGGTGAAGACGCTGAGGCCCACGCCCTTCGGACATTAATTCGAATTGAGTGGCTTTGTGCAAGGGCAACTCAGCTCCGCATTCAAGATCATCGTGCTCGCAACCGATCCTCTCCAACCAGTCTGCTGCAAGTTCAGCATGAACGGGTTCGCCGTTGTGCGATGCACACGCCAGAGCAATATGTTTGTCATCAAGACCGAAAGACTCAATAGCACCCGATTCGACCAGAGGTAGTGCCTGCAAAAATTTGATGGCTGATCGTGGAAATACAGGGCGTTGTATGTCGCCTAGGGAGGAGAACACACGGCCTGAACTGTCCACCGCAGCAACAGCCCCACGATAACGGCTTTCAATCGCATTACCGCGCCATTGATTAACAAGTACAGGATTCATTCGACACCTACAGCTTGACGCAGTTGTTTCAAATAAGGCCGGCTATGCTCTCGTGCCTTCTCCGCCCCTTGAGCCAACACTGTGTCAATTTGTGCAGTATTGGCCATCAGTTCAGCGTAACGCTCACGCGGCTCTGCCAAAACAGCGTCAACCAATTCGAACAATTGCTGCTTCGCCTCACCCCAGCCTATGCCATCAGTAAAGGCTTGGCGCATATCATTGCTCTGCTCTGTGCTGGCGAACGCACGGTATATTTCAAACACGGTATTGCCGTCCGGCTCTTTGGGTTCGCCCGGCTCCTGCGAGTTCGTCTTTATCTTCATTATAGATTTGCGCAGTTTTTTTGAAGTCTCGAACAACGGGATGGTGTTGCCATAACTCTTACTCATTTTACGTCCATCCAGTCCCTGTAGAACGGAGGCGCGCTCCTCAACAACAACCTGTGGCATGACAAGGTGCTCACCATAGTGATGATTGAAGCGTTGAGCAATATCTCTTGCCATTTCAATATGCTGAATCTGATCACGCCCCACGGGCACATGGGTCGCTTTGAACATAAGAATATCAGCACTCATCAGTATCGGATAACTGAACAATCCCATGGTTATACCCTTGTCCGGGTCTGTAGCTCCGTTTTCCTGATTCTCTTGCACAACACCCTTGTAAGCGTGCGCACGATTCATCAACCCCTTCGCAGTCATGCAGGTGAGGATCCAGGTAAGCTCCTGAATTTCAGGGATGTCAGATTGTCTGTAGAACGTCACATGATCCGTATCGAGTCCCAACGCCAACCAAGCCGCAGAGATCTCCAAACGCGACTGACGGAGTCCTTCAGGGTCCTGATTTTTTATAAGAGCATGGTAGTCAGCCAGGAAATAGAATCCATCATGCTCATGGTTATGACTGGCCTCTACCGCAGGTCGAATAGCTCCCACATAATTTCCAAGATGCGGTGTGCCTGACGTAGTGATGCCAGTAAGCCAAGTTTGTTTTGACATGTAAGAAAGATCTATAGTCCGCCCAACCGACATGGTCAGGCATTGAAATCACAATTGCGTGCGTGCTTGTTAGTGCACGACATCGGTAAACGGCATTAGTACACGATAGTTAGATCGCGAGTGTAACAATTAGTGGTTTTATATTACATGGCTCCACTTAGCGGCTAATGCTGATACTCGGAGGTACTCGAAAGCTGGTTTACCGCACCAATGTACTGAAACAGGCTGAGATGCGCATCGCTATCGGTTTGCTTTAATTCGTTACTGGCTGCCGTAAATCGCTGCACTTGCTCATCGTGATCTTGAAGCAGATTGGCAAGATCAGCCTTTTGGCTTTCACTAGGATCGAGGTTATAGTTTTTCTTTTTACTGTCGAGAATTTCCAGCAATTCGTAGTGCCGTCTTTTGGTGGTCTCCATGGCATTGAATGCTTGCCACGCGTCACTGCCAACCCCCTTCAAAACGAGATCTGGGCGCTCTGTATTCTTGCTCGGTGTGTTGCTTGCATCGCTCATGCTTGCAAGTGTAACGTGACAGGCAGTTCAATGCACTGACACGATGTGCCGTGTCGATGATGCAATTGCTCATCACAGGTGCTCGCCGAAAGCCAATACAGGTAATGGCTGCGGCCTCAAACCACACAGCCTTGCGATAGCGTCGTCTTGGCTACTCTCAGGGTGCGCAAGATTAGCAGGGTGCGCAACTAGCCATAAGCCCAGGCACCGTTCAGATTGTTGATGACAAACGTTGAATCACTTGCCATTCATCTGCAGTCACAGGCTGGACCGATAGCCTGCTGCCCTTCTGCAACAGCGGCATTTTTTCAAGCTCAGGCACTTGTTTCAAGTCTTTCAAACGGATGATTTGTGGATACTCACTGACAAATTTCACATCTACCATCAGCCAGCGAGGCTCATCAGGGCTGGACTTAGGATCAAAATACGAGGACTCCGGGTCCCATGCCGTGTGATCTGGGTAGGCCTCTCTGACGATTTCCACAACACCGACGATACCGGGCACTTTGCAGCTGGAATGGTAGAAAAAGCCCCGATCGCCTAATTTCATCTGATCACGCATCAGATTTCGCGCCTGATAATTGCGGATCCCGTCCCAATGGTCGGTACCATTTTTCATCTGTTTGAGATCATTAATGCTGAACGCATCAGGCTCAGATTTGAACAACCAGTGATTCATAAGTGTTAGTTGTTTGGTTTTGAGGGATGTTTGCTACACGAGCGCGGTTTGACAAGCGATCAAGGTCACATCATGACTTTTTCACAGCCACAATGCACCCACCGCACAAGCACTGCACCTGCGAACGCTGTAAGCTCCCGTTCATGACGATAACCAACGAATTTTCCAAATTCAGTGACCTGAATTTACCAGAAGCCGTGCAACTTGCCATAACAGCAGTTGGCTACGAAACTCCAACGCCTATTCAGCAGCGCACTATACCTCCGCTCATTGCAGGCGACGACCTGCTCGGGCATGCGCCAACCGGTACCGGCAAGACAGCTGCGTTCGCACTTCCTATCCTAGCAAGGATGGATATGAACGCGAAAGGCGTGCAGGCCCTTGTGCTTGCGCCAACTCGCGAGTTGGCCATTCAAGTCGCCGAAGCATTTACGAAATACGCATCAAGAATGAAAAATTTGCGTGTTCTGCCTGTTTACGGTGGTCAAGACTATACCGGACAAATTAGAGCGCTAAACCGTGGTGTCAATGTGGTGGTGGGTACACCGGGGCGCATCATGGATCACATGCGACGCGGCACCCTGAAACTGGACAACCTGCAAACTCTTGTACTCGATGAAGCTGACGAGATGCTGCGCATGGGCTTTATCGATGACGTTGAATGGATTCTAGAGCAGACCCCTGACACTCGGCAAATGGCATTGTTCTCAGCCACCATGCCTCCAGTCATTAAGCGTATTGCCAGCAAGCATTTAAACAAGCCTGTAGAAATCAGTATCGAAGGCAAACTCAGCACTGCATCAACAATACGCCAACGCTACTGGATGGTCAGTGGCCTACACAAACTTGACGCCCTTACCCGCATTCTTGAAGCAGAGACGTTCGATGCCATGCTGGTGTTTGTGCGCACTCGAAATGCCACTGTCGAGCTGGCAGAAAAATTGTCTGCACGAGGCTTTACCGCCTCTGCCATGAATGGTGACATGCCGCAGAAACAACGCGAGCAAATGGTCGAGAAACTGAAGCGCGGGAAGATCGACATTCTTGTGGCAACCGACGTAGTGGCACGCGGACTTGATGTACAAAGAATCAGTCACGTGGTGAACTACGACATTCCTTATGACACTGAAGCCTATGTTCATCGCATAGGGAGAACTGGCCGTGCAGGACGCTCAGGCGACGCAATTTTGTTTGTCACTCAACGCGAGCGTCACTTGCTAGGCTCTATTGAAAGAGCTACGCGTCAGAAACTTGAAGCCCTAGTGCTGCCTTCTGTGGAGATGGTCAACAATAAACGCATTGCTGATTTCAAACAGAAAATCGCTGACACCATGGCTGGCGGTGAGCTGGCATACCTACAAAGAATGGTTGAAGAGTTCTGTCTTGACCACAATGTTCCTGCGGAACGCGTAGGTGCCGCACTTGCAAAAATGAGCATGGGCGATCAGCCTCTTCTATCGGCTGGTAAACCCGAACGCACGCGCAACGACAAACCTGCTAGAGAAAAACCTGCAAAACGCGCTGACACTCGCGAGCCTAAGCCTCACCAGAGTCGTGCTTCAGAGCGTGCTGATACTCGCAGCGAGCCGCAGTCTCAACAGAGCCGTGCTACTGAGCGTCCAGATCCTGCACCCGTAAAACGCGTAAAAGATTCTGTCGCAAAGCCAGCAGC
>JALZUD010000017.1 GCA_023301725.1 Granulosicoccus sp.
CTCAGGCGAGCTCAGCACATCTCCTTGCATCACAGTTTCAAAAACATGCCTACGTGAAACCTCCAACGCAGCTTGTAAACTGGCATAACGTGCCTTGCCTAGCCCCGGGCTTTCGCAAAACTGCGACTGACTTGCATTAAGCACAGCGCCCAGCGAACCAAAGGCCTCTAGCGTACTGCGGGCTACATCTACCGCCGATTTTCCAGGCGTACCGGTTTGTAAAAATATGGCCAGTAATTCTGCATCACTAAGTGCGGCTGCACCAAAGCGCAGTAGTTTCTCTCGCGGGCGCTCGGTCTGAGGCCAGTTTTTGATACTCATGATCAGCTTCCTTGCGATCAATGGGGGTAACTCAAGTAAACCACTTTAGTCGCACGCGTGGGCTCGGCAATTTACCCACATGTGCATTGTGTGATGAAATGTGCAGCCTATTTTTACAGTGTATTGCCGATCAATGTGGGTAGCCCCGGTACCCAGACGCCATCAGGGATCAATACGGCTTGCACGCCCTGTGCATATCCATAGATACTCAAAACCCATGGCCCTCATTTGTGCTTGCCTGCAAACTGTTAATATCGCCTCATGTCTGAACTTAACAACACGAAAATTTTACTGGGTGTCACTGGTGGTATTGCGGCTTACAAGAGCGCTATCCTCGCCAGAAGGCTCATGGATAGCGGTGCGACTGTGCGAGTTGTCATGACTCAGGGTGCACAAGCCTTTATTCAGCCGATGACTTTTCAGGCGCTGACCGGCAATCCGGTACATACCAGCTTGCTGGATGCCGAGGCGGAAGCCGCTATGGGGCATATTGAGCTTGCTCGCTGGGCAGATATCATACTCATTGCTCCCGCCAGTGCAAACACTCTGGCAAGGCTGGCTCACGGCTTGGCAGATGACTTGCTCGGCACCTTATGTCTGGCCACTGATGCCCCTCTGTACGTGGCACCCGCCATGAATCGGCTGATGTGGGCACACGCGGCTACTGTGCAAAATTGCCAGACGCTTCGCTTGCGAGGGGTGAATTTCATTGAACCTGCGGTAGGCGCCCAAGCTTGCGGTGAGACCGGATCCGGGCGCCTGCCCGAACCTGAAGATATTCGCGATCAACTCATTGGTATGCTGCAAAGTGCAAAGCTAGAAGGCTTGCATACCGAGCCAGGTTCATCAAACCACCCAGCATCAAGTGCTAAACACTTAAGCGGCAAGCACCTACTGATTACCGCTGGCCCCACACAAGAAGCCATTGACCCGGTGCGCTACATCAGCAATAAGAGCTCTGGCAAAATGGGCTTCGCCATTGCCGAAGCTGCCATCCAACTCGGGGCAAGAGTGACTTTAATTGCAGGCCCTGTGTCCTTGAGCTGCAGCGACTCCATTCAGCGCATCGATGTGGTCACCGCTGAGCAAATGCACAAGGCCGCCATCACAGCTGCCAGCGATAGCGATGTGTTCATATCGGTAGCTGCCGTGTCCGACTATCGCATCGAGCAAATTGCCGAGCACAAAATCAAGAAGAACGATGAGCAAATTCAACTCACACTCATCAGAAACCCAGATATTCTTAAATCTGTATCGCACATGCAAGGTCGCCCTTTCTGTGTAGGCTTTGCCGCAGAAACCGATCAGGTGCGAGAGCATGCATTAGGCAAGCTTGAACGCAAATCACTAGACATGATTGCAGCCAATCATGTGGCACAGGCAGATAACCCTGTGTTTGGCAGCGACACTAATGCTCTAGATGTCTATTGGGCGGGCAGTGATGGCCACAAACATATCGCCTCTGCTAACAAATCAGTGGTGGCACGCGCTCTACTCGAACTGGTCGCACAGCGATTAACGGCAAGCGCCTTATCACGCACGGCCACAAACACCACAGCTAACCCCTCTTCGAGCGACCCTGCATGAACACTGTTGACTACACCATCGTTGATGCGCGCATTGGCGACACTATTGCCTTGCCACACTATGCCAGCGAAGGGTCGGCGGGGCTCGATCTGCGCGCATGCCTCGACAGCACACTCTCACTACAACCCGGGCAAACGCATCTTATCCCCACCGGTATTTGCATCCACATCAGTAACCCGGGCTTTGCAGGACTCATACTGCCGCGCTCCGGGTTAGGCCACAAACATGGCATCGTGTTGGGCAATCTGGTGGGGCTCATCGATTCAGACTATCAGGGCCAGCTATTCGTCTCCTGCTGGAATCGCGGCACCGACGCCTTCGACATAGAAATAGGTGCGCGCATTGCTCAGCTGGTTATCGTCCCCGTTGCACAAGTCAACTTCAACAGAGTAGAGAGTTTCGATAGCAGTGAGCGAGGCGAGGGTGGATTTGGCTCTACGGGTCAATCGTAGAGCACAGCAAAAAAACATAAAAGCCCCCTAGATAGCACCTATCGATTTGAATGCTGGTTTAACCGATAGGCAGGAAATACACGTCGTCGTCTGTAATGGTGTGCAGCCTGCGTTAAAGTAGAGGCTTCCGTCCGCATGCCTCGAACCTTTCCACCATGAACATTACCCCCGATATCTTCCGCGCCTATGACATTCGCGGCGTTGTCACCGATCAACTCACCCCTGCAGCTGTCGAGCAGATAGGCCGCGCTTTTGGCACAGAATGCGTTGAACGCAGTATTCCAACAGTGGTGGTAGCAAGAGATGGGCGTTTATCAGGCCCTGATTTAATCGCTGCATTGAGCAAAGGCATTCAAAGCACAGGTACCAACGTCATTAGCATAGGCATGGTTCCAACACCCGTGCTGTACTACGCCACGTATCACCTCAATACGGGCACCGGCATCATGGTCACAGGCTCGCACAACCCGCCTGAATACAACGGCCTGAAGATGGTACTTGCCAGCGACGCCCTGTTTGGCGACGGCATTACAGCCCTCTACACCCGCCTTGTAGAAGACAAGCTGGTTAGCGCCACGGCAGGTAGCTTTGAAGAACAAGACATCCTTAACGATTACTTACAGCGTATTACCGGTGACGTTAAATTAGCTAGACCCATGAGCATAGCCTTCGACTGCGGCAACGGTGTGGCTGGTGCTGCAGCACCTCAGCTGTTTGAAGCCTTAGGTTGCACTAGCGATTCTCTGTTTACCGATGTAGATGGCTCGTTTCCAAATCATCACCCTGACCCGGCGAAGCTTGAAAATCTTGTCGATTTAATCGCCGTGGTAAAAGAAAAAGGTCATGAAGTAGGTTTAGCGTTTGATGGCGACGGAGATCGCGTAGGCGTGGTCGATGACCTGGGCAATGTTATCTGGCCTGATCGTCAGATGGTGCTGTTTGCACAAGATGTACTGTCCAGAAACCCGGGCGCCCGCATCATCTATGACGTGAAATGCTCCAAAATTTTACCGGTGGCCATCCTTGAAGCCGGTGGAGTACCCGACATGTGGAAAACCGGGCATTCCTTTATCAAAGCCCGCATCAAAGAAACCGGTGCGCAACTCGGTGGTGAAATGAGTGGACACATGTTTTTCAAAGAGCGTTGGTATGGATTTGATGATGCCCTTTATGCCGCCGCACGCTTGTTAGAAATTCTCTCCAAAACACAGCGAAAGGCCAGTGACATATTTGGTGAAATTCCCAACAGCATCAATACACCAGAGCTGAACGTTGCGCTCGATGCAGACGGAGCCCAGCACGCCTTCATGAAAGAATTTGCAGCCAACAGCACATTCAACGATGCTGAACTCACAACCATAGATGGCGTTCGTGCAGATTACAGCGACGGCTGGGGACTGGTCCGTGCCTCTAACACCACGCCCTCATTGGTGATACGTTTCGAAGCCGATACCGATGAAGCCATGCAACGCATTCAGTCCGAGTTTCGCAATAACATGCAATCAGTAGACAGCAGTATCAAGGTCCCGTTCTAGACATGACTGACACAAGCAACAGCAACGCTCGCCAAACAGCCAACATCCTCAACGAGGCTTTACCGTACTTGCAACGCTACAGCGGGCAAACCGTTGTCATCAAGTACGGCGGCAACGCTATGACTGATGAAAATCTGCAACGCTCATTTGCACAGAATGTAGTCATGATGAAACAGGTGGGCATTAATCCTGTTGTGGTGCACGGTGGCGGACCACAAATAGGCACCATGCTTGAACGCCTGGCCATTGAAAGCGAATTCATTGATGGCATGCGTGTCACCGATGAAAGCACGATGCAAGTTGTCGAAATGGTACTCGGTGGCTCAGTCAATAAAAGCGTGGTATCCCTGCTTAACCAATGTGGCGGCAAAGCCATAGGTCTAACAGGCAAAGACGCCAACCTGATAACAGCACGCCCCATGAAATTACCCGGCAAACCTGATGTGTCACTAGGCTATGTGGGTGAAGTAGAAAGGGTCAATGTTGATATATTGTACGAATTACAACAATGCGACACTATTCCTGTTATTGCCCCTATAGGCACAGATAGTAACGGTGCCAGCTACAACATCAATGCCGATTTTGTTGCCAGCAGCATTGCTATTGCCCTGAAAGCGTCACGATTGCTTCTATTAACCAACACGCCTGGCATCCTCGATCAAAACGGTGATCTACTTACAGGCCTAACTCCCAGTGATATTTCCACGCTCATTAGCAACGGAACACTGCATGGAGGCATGCTACCTAAAGTACAGTGCGCCCTCGATGCAGTAGCTGCCGATGTGAGCAGTGTGGTTATTATTGACGGTCGCGTAGAAAACGCCTTACTGCTAGAGTTATTTACCGATCAAGGCATGGGCACCCTGATACACGAGGCAAGAGGCGTGACGCCTAAGGCAGATCCATAACAAGCAACGTTACAAGCAACGTTACAAGCAACGTTACAAGCAACATTGAGAGCTAGTGTCCTGTGACCTTGAGATCACAGGACACTAGTCTGCTAAAGCCTGATTAACCGCTGTATGCAATTCGGTACGCAGTGGATAACTCGAGGAAGGGTAGAGCTGAGTTAACAAAATTACGTACATGTCCTCTTCAGGGTCTATCCAGAAAAAGGTACTGGCGGCGCCGCCCCAATGATGCTCTCCAGCCGAGGTTAATAGACCAGCTTTTACTGGATCCAGAACCACAGCAAACCCGAGTCCAAAACCCACGCCCGCATAATTGCTCTCGCTCCATACCGCCTGCCCCATGGATGCCATGTCGCGGTTATCAGGTAATTGATTGCAACGCATGAATTCAACACTTTTGCGCCCAAGCAATCGCGTACCTTGAAACTCGCCCTCATTAAGCAAACACTGACAAAAATTTGCAAAATCATCTACAGAACCTACCAGGCCTCCTCCACCGGAATACAAGACCGGCTCCTGTAAAAAACTACTGACAGCAACGGTATCCAATGCCACTGGCGGTTTCAACACATCACTATTGGCAGCAAGATCCTTTTTTACAGTAGCGCTAACTGCACCTAGATCTCCCCCCTCTGCCGGACCATACATATCTGCAAAACGATAGGCATCAGATTCACGCACATGAAAACCGGTGCTGTTCATACCCAGCGGCTCAAAGATAGCCTGCTGAAAATACGCCGCAAGACTCTGCCCTGACCAGACCTCTACCAAACGACCCAATACATCGGTGGCTACGCTGTAATTCCATTGCGTGCCCGGTTGGCACAACAGTGGCGCTTGACCTAGCTGATCAACCAGCGAGGCCAGCGTCTGGGCAGCCCCGGGGAAGATCAAACCCTGATCGCGATAGTATTGGTCTACTGGGGTTGCATTCATAAAGCCATAAGTTAGCCCCGATGTATGCGTCATGAGTTGTCGTACGGTAATAGCCGACTCAGCAGGGTTGGTATTACGATGCAACTCGTTTGCACTCTGAGCAGTACCTTCTCCAGTCCACACACGCATATCTGTGAACGCTGGTAGATAGCGCGCAATAGGATCATCGAGTTGGAAATACCCTTGCTCGAAGAGCATCATCGCGGCCACCGTAGTGACAGGCTTTGTCATGGAATAAAGCCGCACGAGGGTATCGCGATCAAACGGCCGCTCCGTCGTGCGACCAGCAGCACCATCGGACGCTAAGCCTGCAATCCCAGACGCGTGGAAATAAGGTTGCAAACCGTGGCGACCCACTAAAACACTGGCTCCGGCGAGTCTGTTGCTGGTTACCTGCTGATCTAACCAGACGCCAATTCGATCCAGACGTGCTGGATCAAAACCAGCATGCTCATCGGCTCTCAGCGAGTTGGTTACGTTGCGCTCGGTGCTCATGGGTGGGATTATATTAACTGTCTGATGATTAGCCTAAGATACAAGCCTAAGGCCACCTTGTCTAACCTACTTTAGGCCGGAGAGTTCATCTTTGACCAAGCGAGTGGTGCTACGCCACTCAGGCAGAGGCTACTGCTTGTAATTTTTGAGCTCGCGATACCGAATCAGATCCTCATCAAACTTAATTGCAGCCTCATTTCGCTCTGCAGCTTTTGAATCAATGAGTGACCAGGCGTTTTCGATATTACGTTGCACGCTTCTCTGCTCAACGTACAACGATTCCTGTGCTTTGGCAGGACCCATATTTTTTTCTTGCATCTGTATTCGCTTATCGACCACTGCCAATCGTTCAGACAAAATTCGGATCCGATCATCCAGCCGAGTGATAAATCCATCAATCATGCCGATCCGGTCATCTCGTGTACGAATTAAATCTTCCTCGGCGGTAAAGGTTGCCAGTAGTGCTCGATCGCGAATGGCGAGAAGCGTCTTTTGACGCTCTAGCAATCGAGCATTTCGACGCTCATCCCGGCTGAGTATTTCTTCAAGTACCACGCCCTGATTATTGAGAATACTGTGCCCGTTGTCTTGCTTGGAGTCTGGTGCACGATCTTGGTAAGTCACCAAACCGCGCTCTTCGTACTTGTACACCGGATCAGCATTGACGGCTGCACTAACAGAGAACAGAGCGATCGCGCTCAGCGCAATCGGCACGCCCAGCGCCGCTTTCAAACTATGGGTTAACACCTTGATTAACATGTCGCAGATCGTCCCAAATCATAAACTCCAAGTTGGCAAAAACTACGACAACTCTCCCCTGTCGCAACGCCTTTTAAATTGTTCAGCCTAAAAAATAACGGCCACCCTGACTATATCGTGAGCAGATACCAACGAATCTGTGAAGCCTTTCTCGTCATTTAAAGGACCTACAAATTATGCGTGTACAATCCCGAAGATGAAAATTATCAGCGCCAATCTCAATGGTGTGCGATCAGCAGCATCAAAAGGCTTCTTTAGCTGGGTCAACCGTCAGCGCGCTGATGTTATCTGCGTACAGGAAACCAAGGCTCAGGAGTGGCAACTAACCGATCCTGTTTTTCACCCTAAAAAGCTGCACTGTTACTATCACGACGCTCAGAAAAAAGGCTACAGCGGCACCGCGATTTACAGTCGCGAAAAACCTGTAAAACTTGTCCGTGGCCTTGGCATAGATTGGATCGACTCAGAAGGACGTTATCTTGAGGCGCAATTTGCCAACGTAACCGTAATCTCCTTGTACCTGCCCTCAGGTAGCAGCGGTGATGAGCGCCAGCAGTACAAGATCAAGATGATGGATGTTTTTCTGCCCCACTTGAAAAAACTAAGGGCTCGGAACAAGCCAGTTGTCATCTGCGGTGACTGGAATATTGCACACACCAACGCTGACATTCGCAACTGGAAAGGCAACCAGAAGAATTCAGGCTTTCTACCAGAGGAACGGCTGTGGCTAAGCGAGCTTTTTGAAAAGCAGGGTTATGCTGACGCCTTTCGTCAACTGCCGCAGAAAGAACACGAATACAGCTGGTGGTCTCAGCGTGGACAAGCCAGAGCAAACAATGTGGGTTGGCGCATCGACTATCAGATCGTTAGTGATGACCTTGCACCATTAGTCAATCGAACACGCATTTACCGGGAAAAATTCTTTTCAGATCATGCGCCCTTGATTATTGACTACGACTTCGATTTACAGGCTAGTTAGCGTTCAATTTCCGCTGTATGATCACACAGCTAGTTACGCGATCTACTGAAGGACACACAAGGTAGAAGGCGACTGCACAATCAATTGCCAGCCTTGCGGGCTCCTCAAGACACAACAACATCACCCAGCCAGAAAGCGCCAAGGCACAAGGCCATATTCAACAGTATATTAGCAACAGCCTGTTTCCAGGTATGCTGGGCACGTAGCTCCAGAGTTTGATAAGCGAAGCTTGAAAACGTGGTAAACCCTCCACAAATGCCCAAAGCTAGCCGCGTCCAATGTTCTGCCACCACTAAGTCATCGCTTAGTAGTAATCCAAGAATGGCACCGAGCACAAAGCTACCCACTACATTAACTATCAGCGTAGACAGTGGAAACTGATGTCTGACAACCAGGCTCAGATGATGCCTTGCCACTGCACCCAATCCGCCGCCAGTGGCAAAAACCATTGATAGCAACAGAGCACTCATGCCTCAACAAGGCCTACCTGAGAATATATGCGCAGAGCGTTCACCAACGACAACCGCCAGCAAGCCCACAATAATCTCCAGAAACGCTGACGCCACGGCTGTGGAGATATCACCATTAATAAGATAGACAGAGATGTCAGCTGCAAACGTGGAAAATGTAGACAGCCCACCACAAAAACCCACAGCCCCTAGGTGAACAACATGTTCATGTACTTTGCGTTTGATGGCATAGAACCAGCCGATGGCAAAGCAGGCCATGATATTCACTACAAATGATGAACTCATGGGCCAGAAACCCAACTCTTGTGCCACCAGTAGTTCGCGCAGCAAAGAGCCCAGTGCACCACCTGTAAACACCGCGACATACATCATGGTGATTTGGCCTGGGAACACGAAAAACAGGCAAGCTGCGGCAGACAAGCTACCACGCACCTAATCACTCTAATGCAGTACTGGCGGTTTTGCGGGTTCGTCCCAGTCATCATCCAGTTCATCAAAGCCGATATCGTCAAAGCCATGTAAATCATCTAGCTCATCGCCAAAGGCGGTATCGGGCTCTGGCGAGGCATGATGTAGCAGCATGCGCCAACCACCCTCCTCCATCTGATAGATATTGGTGGACACCATGATACTCACCACCTCCCCATCCAGTGCTATCTCTTCTCTGACCAGATGTACCGCTAAGGCATCGTTGCCGGTGTACAGGGTATCTACGATAGAAAATTGCAACACGGGTGCTTCGGCAAACATATGCTCAAAGCTTTGCATGACAGCACTGCGCCCTTCGATACGCGTGGCTCCCGGATGCACGCACACAACGTTTTCATCACGCGACCAGACAGCATCAAGTGCCGCCATATCAGCGCTCTCTATAGCATCATAAAAGGCAGCTTCGGCCTCCTCAGGGGTACTGAAATTTGTACTCACAGATCCGTTTTACAAGTCGCTCAAACCGCCGACAGTCTAAAGGGCTTCAGGCGGTAGGTGTTGCACCCAGTCTACCTGATCATCACCAAAAACCAAAAAAGCAGGATTGATCAGGGATTCACGCTCATTGTAGGTGAGCTGACGGCTATGCACATCACGGATATAACCACCAGCCTCTTCAACAATACATTGTGCAGCAGCAGTGTCCCATTCACCTGTGGGCCCTAATCGGGCATACACGTCGGCAACACCCTCTGCAACCAAACAGGATTTGAGAGCTGAACCCATTGGGATGACGTCATATTCGCCAAGATCGTCAAGAAAGTGTTGCATACAGGGCCCAGTGACAGGGCTACGGCTTTTTGCAACCGTGACCGGATGATTAGCGGCACGCACATGTATGGGCTCAGCTGCCAAAGCGCCCAATTGCTTGAATGATCCACAGCCAATTGTGGCAAAGTAGGTCACATCGAGAACAGGTGCAAAGACAACGCCGGCGATAGGTTGATTGTTATGAACCAAAGCAATGTTGACTGAGAACTCGCCATTTCTACGCAGAAACTCGCGCGTGCCATCCAGAGGGTCGACGAGCCAATAGGTTTGCCAACGGTGGCGTTCTTCGAAAGCGATGCCGTCAGATTCTTCAGATAGCACCGGTAAAGAGGGTTGGAGCTGACTCAGTTCATCAATGATAACTTCGTGTGCAGCTAAATCGGCAGTCGTTACCGGTGAGTTATCGCTTTTGAAATCTACTTCGTATTCCCCGCCATACACTTCCACGATACGTTTACCCGCATGGCGCGCTATTGATATCGCGTCACGGGTAAGTCGTAGAGCTGTTTGCGGGTCGAAATTCATGGTTCATGCACCATCAAAGACATTCAGGATTATCGACAAAGCTTAGTTTATTCTTGAATGAATAAACTAGGACTGTTGACGAAAGTGCAACAAAATTCGATGAGGCTACGGACTAGTTCTCATTTGCTACTACTTGATATCAAGCGTAGCTGTAAATGGGACAGTTGTTGGTGTTTTGTAGAACCGAATGGCACAAGACCCAATGACACAGGCAGATCGTTTAGCTGCGGATTGTTAAAAGAGTCGGTTTACATTGCCTTGCCTGACAAAGCGCACACGCCCTTGCGCATCCGCTCGTCCCATTTGTTGCAAACCGGCGCGTACAGCAGCAGGCGTGCTTTGCGATGGAGTGAACAGGATGTCGGCTGAAAAGTCGCCGCTTTGCGTCAGCGTCACTGAGCCATCCATAGCAACATCTCCACCAGCAGCGCTCAGTGCCACAGAATGAGACTGCTCACCATCAGGAGAAATATCGACAGTAACATCGCCCAGTGAGGTGGGGATGGGGGATTCTAGTAGGGCGTTGTTCCATCTCAACGTGCCTTCAAACTGCTCCAGTACATTATCCACCAGAAGCACCTGATCGATATCACCCAGCAGCTCACCATTGAAACGAGCTATTGGCACTGGTAGTAGCACTTCTAGTTCTTTGGCCAGTGCGTTGAACGTGAAATCTGTGATGTTGATGTCACCGTTCCACTGCCGCGCCGCCAATCCAGCTCCTTGTCCACCGTAGCCGTTAAAACGAAACGATGCACCCGTGCCTCCACTAAGCAAGGTTTTTGGAGCCACAGTCCAACCTACGTCATTGAACTCAAGGGGTAACAAATCATCGGTGGAACGAACAGTGCCTATGTTGCCCTTGTAGAGTTTTCCCGATACATTTTCTAATGCCACATTGCTCAATTGCGGCCGGATTCTATCAACAACAGGGGCTGCCGGAAAAAATACAAGCATTGCGATAACGTAGGAGACGAGGCCAAGCAGCAGCAGCCATACAATGCGCATCAACCGCGCTCCATATTGAAGCGCGCACTGACGATGCCATTGTTTTTTCGACTGATGGTCATCGTGGTTACAGACAATCCGTACTGTTCCAGCTCAGCAAGTACTCCCACTAGCTTATCAAATTCCACTTCGTTGAACTGCACTCGTGCACCGTTGGCTCCACTGGGCTCAACACGCTCAGGTGGATCCATGGAGGCTTCACGAATCACTTGGTCGATCAGTAGATACGGCGCTTTATCAGAGGTCTTGCGTTGCGAGCCATTGCTAGCTGATGCACCTTGCAACTGCACAGCAGCCTGTTCAATGAAACGCAGGTCATCCTGTTTGGCTGCAATGGCTTGCTGTGCCTGCGCCTGGCTCTGACTCATCGGATACCAGATAAACGCAAACACGGCAGCTACCAGCACGAATGCGCTGACAGCAATAACAATTAGGCGGTCACGAGGTGATTGACGCAGGTACCAGTCTTTCATCGTTGTATTGTCGATTTGTTCGAATGTAGAAACATCAGGTTAATCTTCGCTGTTTGCCGTTGACTATTCAATACGCACACGGCCACGCACCGAATTATTCTCACGATTTGCTGACTGCACAGACATATTTAATGAGCCGCGTTCTTTCAATTCTGATTTCAACGCATCCAAAGTCGGCACATCATCGGTGTTCAGATCCAGATCAAACCTGCCATTTCTGTAACCGATAGTGCGCAGTACGGTCTGCGGCTGCGTTGACAGACTGCCAGCAATTTGCGCTAAACGACTGGTAAAGCCATCGTTATTGACTGCCCCAATGTTTTCAAGCGCTGACTGCACTTGACGTCTTGGTCGTTGCATGCGGGCATCTGGCAAGGCTTCTTTGAACGCTTCGCTAATGTTGACATCAAGTGCATCTTTTTGTTTTTCTAACGAACTTAACTCTAGCCACTTGCCAGCGAACAGCAACGCAAAGACACAGGCTGCGAGTATTGCCGTGGCTCGCCATGGCTTCCACGTATTATCAAAATTGCGCTTGATATTGAAGTCACCCTGCATCAAATTGACACGTGGCGCAGACGCCAAGCCACTGCTGTACAACGCTAGGCGGTGATCAACTTGCCTGATTTCGAGCTCCATACCGGCTGGCACGTTAAATTTGTTATCAGCATGGGTACTGAACGCCACCAAAGACACAGGGCCATCTGAATCGTTGCCACCTAACGCACCTTCAATCATCATGCTAGCCATTTCAGTGTCGGTGGCAAAACCTGTGTAGTCAGCCAAACGCACAACCGCACGGCCATGATCGAGCAACGCACTCCAGACATGCATTTCGGGGGTAGCTGATGTCAACACTGGCAGGGCAAGAGTTTCAGGCACAATCTCAGAGGGACGCAGACCCGCCTGGGCGCAGAGCTCGGTAATTTGCTCCATGACGTCCAGACTAATAACCACTACGGGGTATTCATCGTCGCGGGTCTTTACGCCTAATGCAAAATGCAGATCATCGATATCATCTGCCACCTGCTCTTCCAGCACGTAAGGTACAGCTTGCTGGGCACGCGCCAACGAGCCACCGGGAACGCTAGCTTGTGTAAGCAGGACATCATCAGCGGGCAAGATAAGTATGCAACGACGCCCGTCGACACTATCGGCCGCCTCGCGCAAGCTTCCTTCGCTCACAGGCGTAGTTAGAGCACCGTTGTCGTCAGAGGTTGCCCACTGAACATTGTCCTCTCCGATCAGAGGCATATAAATAATGACGTGTTTAGACACGATGTTTCCTAAAGTTACTGTTCGGTTACGCAGATTACAAATCTACTAACAAAAGTGGATATAAATAAGATTTGCTACGTTATTCGCTACAGGGTATCGCGGGAACGATACAGCACGCGAGTCTGACCCGCACCATCACGCTCAAGCAAGGTAAATTGAGACAATGTAATACCTTCAGCCTCCACATCGATACGAACCTGAAAATAGTTTGATCTCACATCATAGGCGACATCGGCAACAATTGCCTCCTCGGACGACAGTGGCACCTCAGCGGTGAAGGCATCTGCACTCTCATAGGGCGTAACGTCTCGCGCATTTCCTTCCAGCGTTTCCGGGGCATCTTCAGCATCCAAGTCAAAAATATCCTCACACTCAGGGTAGTCCTCATAGGCGCCTGTATCCCAACGGGACAACGAGGCGGCAATAGGCTTCACTTCATCGGACAGTGACGCCAATACCTCGGGTGTGGCGGTATTGACATTCACTGGTGTGGGCCCTGAAATAGTTGGCAGTGCAGAGATATGCGGTAACAACAGCTCGTAATCCTCTGTTTCTTCCTCCACCGCACTGCTAAAGCCCCTAATCAGTTGCAGCTCACTCACACTGACGATAGGCGAATTTGCTGTTCGATAACCCACCTCCAACGACGTGTAGTACTCATCTTCTGCGCCATTGGGGTCTGTGAAATTAATATCGCTATCCAGCCAATCAACCACCGCATCAACTTTTATGGGATCAATGTTAAGTTCTTGCAATAGCCGTGCAAACTGCTGCCTGTATGCAGGCACAACAACACCCTCGGGATCAACGAGGTTGTTTAGATTGAACCGACCCTGCATATCGATAACACAGCCTTTGATTGACGCATTGTCCATAGGCACAGGCGGAATGGTCTGCGCCCAGTCATCGTCCAGTGAATCGCTGTTGCTACGCAACTCGTCTTGAAAATCACGATACAACAGTGCAGCCGCGAACCGCTCACCGCTGATACCCAGTGATCGCGCTTGCTGGATAAGCCCCTCGTTGCGCTCACGCTGCAAGTCCAGCTGTTGAGAACTGGTTATCGACACCATGGTTATAGTGCCCAACGCCAGAACGAGCACAGCCGTCAAGATAGCCACACCACGCTGCCTCGTGGGTTGTTGTGTGGCTAGGTAGGAGCCTTGATGTCTATGACTAAACATTATCATCCTGGCAAGGCAAACAGGCGTGTCACACGACCGTAATCCTGCAGTTCCAGATTGAATTCGATAGCAGCGGGTATTCCAGGCTCTGTTTCATCAGGCGGTGGCCACGTGTCGTTCCACTCACCGTCGGTATCGAGAAACCGTAAACTCATGTCCTCCACGCCACTGAGCAATTGCCGCCTACGAGCAGGCTCCTCGTTAACCGTGTCTAGGTGATACCAGTACTGCCTGATCAGTTTGTCCTCTTCCAGCGAGTAGGCAACGCGTTGTAAATTGGAACGCACGGGTGATACATCCGCAGCTGGGTTTGCCCAACCTGCACGCGTCAGTTCCAGCAAATTCTGTCCTTCTATGTTGACTTGTAAGGGCGCAAGCTCCGAATCGAATGCAGATCGTACCGATCTATCAGCAATTTGAGTCACATCTTCAGCCATCCAGTAAAACGTACGCTGAAGCTCAGCCAAGCGCGTTGACTGGTTATCGATGCCCTCGCGAATAGCGTTGATCTGGAACAACATCTGAAAAGCGGCAGTGCCCAGAATGGCGAGTAAAAACATGGCCACCAACAGTTCGATCAGAGTAAAGCCTGCCGCACTCTTGCGCGTTGCTCTGCTTGCAATTCTGTTTGTAGCTATTGATGGCACCGCGGCAAGCGCATTTGCGTCCAAGCTTGCACCCACAATGCCGATCGCACTCTTACCTGAGTGATATCCACCCATCACTGAATAGCGCCTTCATCAGTGGACGCGCCTTGTCTTAGGGCAGGATTCCCAACGATGCCAGTTACGGTGTACGTGTAGTTATCTTCGTCTTTAACCAGTCTGACTTCCACATCGACACGGCGTAAATCAGGATCGGCAACCGCTTGCGTGCGAGTACGCACATACCAGGTGATATTTCCCATCTCTACTTCTTTATTGGTTGTACCGTTCGCAGGCCATGCCGGAACACTTTGTAGCTCCGCTAGTGCGTTACTGGCAACCCATCGACCGAATTCACGTTCTCGAAGATAGTCTGCTCGCCACGTACTGGCAGCAGCAGAAGCCACCAGTGCTCCACAACCCACTGCAATGATAGTCATTGCCACCAGGATTTCTATTAGCGTAAAACCTGATTGCTTTTGGCGGTTGTGCGCCGACAATACGCAAGTTAGACGGAAGCGGGGCAAAGAGCCAGGTTGAACCGCACTAAAGCGCGCTTGCCGTTTCTTATATATGGCATCTGTTGTCATAGTCATGAACCTGAGAGCTGTTGCACGGTGACTGGGAACAAATCACCCGAAGACACCTCGTACTGAAATTCCTGCCCTGTGTCGCTAATCAGGATACGAAAATCCGGAATAATTTCGCCATTGGATAAGAAAATAATGTGCGGTTGTAATGGATTTTCGTCGGTTGCATCGCTGAGCTCATCAATCAGATTTTCCAGAACAATGGGCAAACCAGAAATATCGACGATCATCTCCAGAGCCACTTCAGGCGCTCGAAAACGCAGCTGCTCATCCTCGAATATCTGCCATTCCTCCTCGTCCTCTTCATTTTTAAGAAGAACATAGAAGCTGTAGGAATCGGGGTGGAATCGAATGCCGAATTGTTGACGCGAATACACTGCCTGATCTGAAGCCAGCTGCATCAGTAAACCAGTGCGCCGCGCCTCGTTGCTCATGCTCTTGCCAACATTCCTGAACTCAACACTGATAACAACAACACCAAGAATGATGGCCACTATTGCCACAGTCACCAAAAGCTCGATAAGAGTGAATCCACGCGCCAAAGGCGCGCGAGCAGCTTGTGAGGCGTTAAATTGATCAACATGCTTACGCCTGAATTGCATAGCGTTTAGTCTATTCACACCTTTTTAGCCTGTAAGCGAAAAAAACGGCAGCTGTGGTTTATGAGGCGTCGAGTGAGCTAATGTCGGCATCGAAACCTTCACCACCTTCCACACCATCATTACCTAAAGAGATGATCTCGAAGCGTCCATCTTCACTAAGGTACAGATAATCGCGCCCCCAAGGATCCTTGTTCAGCTTTTGCACATAACCACCCGATTTCCAGTTGCCAGGCTCAGGATCACCACTAGGCCGTACGACCAGGGATTCGAGACCTTGCTCGGTCGAAGGGTAGTTAAAATTGTCCAGCCTGTACAAACCCAGCGCGGCTGAATAATTGCCAATATCGGTTTTCGCCCGCACCACTCTGGCTTCATTCGGCCGATCCATGATTAACGGCACTACAGCTGCGCCCAGAATAGCTATGATAGCGACCACCACCATAATTTCGATTAAGGTGAAACCACCTTGTTTATGCAACTTTTTCACAATATTCAGCTGTACTTTCTTGTTGCCCATAAGGCCGCTCTCTCTCATTTTTCTAGGATTTACACTACATCTTTGGCAGAACAATACCACTGCCTTTACGACCAAATACTCACCCAATGATTCCCAAAAAAAATAAGTTCTGGTCCTCAAAAGCCTATCTGCTGGTCATTGTTCTGGCCTTAATGTGCATTGCCTTGCAATACACAGGCCTTGCAGACACGCTTGCCTATGAAAGGAGCTTGATCGCAAACGGCCAGTGGTGGTTATTACTGAGCGGAAACTTTGTGCATCTGGGAATCAATCATCTCTGGATGAACATGGCAGGTCTGGCTTTGGTGGTGGCGTTGGTCTGGAAACACTACAGTGCTACGCAGTGGCTTACGTTAATACTCCTGTGTAGTGTAGGCGTCGGTACTGGAATCTGGTTCTTCAACACTGAAATTCAAGGCTATGTCGGATTTTCAGGCGCACTTCACGGACTGATTATCGCAGGGGGGTTGGCCGATCTGCGCATTTATCCCCGTTCTGCGGGTTTGCTGTTAATTCTGATCGTAGGTAAGCTGGGCTGGGAGCAGTTTAGCGGTGCTCTGCCCGGTAGTGAATCAGTTGCCGGCGGCTATGTTCTGGTCGATGCGCATCTCTACGGTGCGATCACCGGTGCTCTTGTAACACCAGCTTTGCTCATTCAAAATCATCTCAACAGAAAAAACAAAGCAAGCGATGACGCTCCAGGCTAGCTTTTCGTCATCTTCGCCAGCTCCGCTAGCAACCTTGCCGGTATCTCAACACCCTGCGCGACACTTTTTTCGCGTTGTTCATAGCGTCGCTGCGATGGTAGACGGGTACCAGGCATGTCGAGCACCTGAGAAAACAAGAGTTCGGCGCGCTGCAAGTAGGCAGTTGAGCCAAATTTACTGGGGTCGATAGCCAGCAGCAATTCTCCACCAAAAGGCGCGCCCACCTTGTGTGTGTCCTGATTGCTCGAATCAACACTGAAGTTCTCACCAATAAGCGCACCCGCTAGCAACTCAACCATTAATGCGATAGAGGCACCCTTATGACCGCCAAAGGGAAGTTGCGCGCCAGCAAGCGCCGCATCAGGATCGTTGGTTGGTCGTCCTTGATCATCAATCGCCCAGCCATCGGGTATCGGCTGCCCATCACGCTGATGCAACTGGATTTCACCACGAGCGCTGGCACTTGACGCCTGATCGAAGACCAGTGGAGGCATTGCCTCGCGCGGGAAACCAAAGGCCATGGGGTTAGTTCCAAACAGCGGCCTTGTACCACCAGCAGGTGTGACGTAGGCGTTCGATGTGGTAAAGGCAAAAGCCACCAGGCCCTGTCGCGCCAAACATTCTACTTCAGGCCACAACGCCGCAATGTTGTAGACGTTATGGATTGCCAGAGCCGCTGTGCCGTGCATTCGCGCCTTTTTGACCAAAGCTGGCAAGCCCACATCCAACGCCTGCGGGCAGAACCCGTTCTTGCCATCAACATGCACGACGGTTGAATCGTCTACTTGCAGTGAAGGCACAGCATTCGCGTCTGCTGATGGATTTTGCAACGCGTTGATATAGAACGACACACGAAACAAGCCATGCGATGTACAACCGTCACGCTCCGCCGCCGTTACACTACTGGCTATGCTGTTGGCCTGCGCTCGAGCAAACCCATTGGATTCCAGAGCAGTTAGAGCCAGATGATGAATCTCATCCAGATTCAAGCAGGTAGTGGGTTGTTCGTTACTCATAATGTTAAAGATCCGTCTGATAAGCGCTACTCGTAGCATCAATACGCTGTGCACAATGGCCTCTCTCGAACAACAGCATACACATAACTCAATGAGCGCAATGTCATGAGCTGCGGCAAGATAGATTCCTTCCTTGAAAAGACAATAGTGCCCAGTTTTAGCAGTCTGGGCATACGTATTCGTTCCAGACTCTACCCCTGGCCTGAGCTGTCCAGTTACTGCCTCAAAGGCCAGACCGTGCTACTAACGGGTGGCACCTCGGGCATCGGCAAGGCCGCAGCAAAGCGCTATGCACAACTGGGAGCAACGCTTGTCATCATCGCCCGTAACCCTGACAAGGCGCAACAACTGGTCAACGAACTCCAGAGCGCATCAGGTAACAACGATATTCATCGAGTGATTGCAGATCTGGGCCAACAGCAGGAAGTACGTACTGCCGCTATTGAGATAGCAGATAAATGGCCAGTAATAGACGTTATTGCGCACAACGCAGGTGCTTTGTTTAATAAGCGGCAACGCGCCGAGAACGGCACTGACTTGTCAGTGGAGCTGATGGTAGCTACGCCATTTCTGTTAACAGGCTTGCTACTCGATTGCCTGACAAACAAACCAGCTGTCGATGACACGCAAGGGCAGTCGCCGAATGCTGTACGTACACCCGCTCGCGTAATCACCATGAGCTCTGGTGGCATGTACACGGAGCCATTGAACGCTAGTCGACTTGAAATGCGTGATGCAAACTATCAGGGAGCCAGTCAATATGCGCGCGCCAAGCGCGCACAGGTGGTACTCAATGAAATGTGGGCCGAGCGAGTGCCAGCTGAACACGTCGTCTTCCATGCGCTGCATCCGGGGTGGGTGAGAACACCGGGCATAACAGAGGCACTACCAGGCTTTTCCAAAGTGTTGGGACCACTGGGCCTGTTGCGCACGCCAGATGAGGGAGCAGACACCCTACTGTGGCTAAGCGCTGACGCTTGCGCACAGAAAACAAGTGGTGGATTCTGGCACGACAGAGTAGAACGTGACATCGATATGAGCAACAAGACACGCAAAGCTGACTCACCAGAACAACGAACAGCCTTGTGGCAATGGTGCGAGTCACAGACAGGCTGGCAATTCAGCTGACTCGGCTACGCCTAGATTGATCACAGGCAAACATGGCACCATGACTCAAGCGACACACTAAAGATACTTCGCTAACGCTGCTCAATAGCGCCAGCGGGTATACGCACGTCGAATGACGTCCCCACACCCAGCTCTGAACTGACCAGCAATTCCCAGCCATGCGCATTACAGACCTTCTTACAGATTGACAAACCCAATCCGGTGCCCACCACGCCACCTATGTGGAACCGTTCGAACGGGGTAAATATTCTGTCTAGATACTGCTCTTCAATACCAATTCCATTGTCTTGCACTCGTATGCTAATCATCCTTGGTAGCTCACCCTGCACGTCGCTAACAGAAACCTCAATTTTTGCAGATGTGCCAGGCCTGCGGTATTTCAAGGCATTTAGTAGCAAATTTCTGAACAACTGGGATACGCCCATTGCGTTAGCTGATATTTTTGGTAACGTATCCACATGCAATTGACCTTGCGCATCAGCTACCGCGAGTTCCATCTCATCCCAGACATCCTTAAGCACTACATTAAGATCCACTAACTCATAGACCTGATTAGCACTGCCAGATCGGGAGTAGGCCAATGTTGCCCTAATAAGATCGCTCATGCGTTGAGATGAACCGCGTATAGAGTCCAGATAATAGCGGCCGTCACCCTCTATTACAGAGCCATAATCTTCTTCGAGAAGATCACTAAATTGTCGCATTTTACGCAAGGGCTCCTGTAAATCATGTGAGGCAACATGCGCAAACTGCTGTAGCTCCTCATTGGCTTGCAGCAGGTTATTGTTAACCTGCTTCATTAGATATTCTTGCTCTAACTTACCTTTTTGAGCCATGTCCAATTGAGCAACTGCCGCGGACAGCGTGTTCAGCTCACTAAGAAAATAATGTTGCCGATGCTTAGGGAAACGCTCACTACCCACGTCCGAGATGCGTTGCGAAATATCCACAATTGGCTGCACAGTTCTTCGATACAACAGCCAGTAGCCAACGGCCGCTAATACCAACATGGCCAAAAAGCTAATACCCAACAGTTGAAAACGATACTGGCGTACAGAATTTAACGTAAGCACGGCTAACGAATTGACACTGTCACTAGACACTGATCGCAGTGAATCGGTAATCTCAAAAATGCGTGTAGTACGCAAGCTCAGAGAATCATTTAGTGCAAGTTGGCTTTCTCTGCGAAGCAATGCTTCGACCTGCATCGCAAAGAGACCATCTTGCCGACCAAGACGGGCTCGCAGCTCGCGAATAGATGCAATCATCCCCGCAGATACACTCTTGTCACTGATGTAAATAGTGCGGGCTATCAAAGCGCTGAATAGCAAATCCCTATTCTGCGCAGCCTGTGTAATCCGCGTAGAGCTGTTCAACAAAGGAAGACGCTCGACGATAGCCGCAAGCGAGACAAGATCCTGAATCATCAGTAGATAATCCTGCAGTTCAAGATTACCTTTGTCGTATGTCAGCATTTGCTGCGCAAAGTTGGGTACATCGTCGCTATCGGCGAATGCCGTGCCTGATGGAGCAAATTGTGTCATGACATCACTGGCCACTAGCAATTCATTGCCAACGGTCACTATCCCAGCTTGCATGGTCTTCTCTAACTGTTGCAAGAACATCAGTACGGAAAGTTTTTCGTTTTCGATAACTCCTTGCAATCGGAGTTCTGCTGCCTTTGATTTCTGAAGATCCATGATCGCGGAGCTTATCGACGATATCTCACCAATAAGCTGAACTTGCTCTTCAGATGACTCAAGCTCAAGCAATGCAGAAGATTCTCTAACATGCAGCATGGTGTCATCCAGTTGCTCACGTCGTAGATCGAGCTCTTGTGTGTTCTTGGCAATACTCAGCAACAGCCCCTGAGATTGCAACCCTGCAGTAGCTGACGTAAGCTTGTGAGCTGCATCAAGGCTCGGCAATAAATCAAACGCCATTTCCTGTTCGCGCTCGAGCATCGTTGAGCTGTAAAACCACACGATAGAGACCAGAGCAATAAATACACAGGCCACCCCTATCAGGCAAAAAAGAAATGCACTAAGTAACGTCGCGCTTGGTCCGTCTTTAGGCTGCCGCATTATATTTCACGCCTCCATTCGCGTGGCTTGAATCATGCAAAACCAACAAGGCTGCAAGATCGATATTACGTAACCTGAAGCACTTTCGTTGCTAACCCTCAGCATCGGATTCAACCAGCAAAAATATCATGAATACAACACGACGTAGTTTCATTAAGACCCTAATTGCAGGAAGCATATTACCGGCGACGCCAAGCCACAGTGCAGCACAATTCGCACCATGGTATGAATCTCTGGCCAACAAAGCCAGAGAAATTTCAGATGGGCGATCTTTACAGGTACTCATCCCCAATGGCTCGCGCGCCAATATTCAAGCGGCAACGGCGCTTTTCACTGAAATGAGCGGTGTACCGTGCAGCATTGAAGAAGTGCCTATTAACGATATCAACCTAGAGTTAATACTGCGCTCAAACGCTGGAGAAACCTCTGTTGATCTCGCACTACCCGCCACCTTTGGTCTGGCAGATCTTGTACAAGCAAACGCTATCACCAATCTGGATGAGTTCGTCGCGCGCCACGAACCTGACGGATTTCGTGACGATTACCTTTACCAGAAAGGCGATAAACACAATGGTTCAACCTACGGTTATCAAACAGATGGTGACGTTTATCTGTTGTTCTACAACAAAGCCATGCTGGAAGATCCACGCGAACAATCCGCCTATTTTGAATTAACAGGTAAAACTCTCGAACCTGCAACCACGTGGGCTGAACTTGACCGCATGATGGCCTTCTTCCACAGACCCAACCAGAATCAATACGGTGGCGCATTATACCGAAACCCAGAATACCCAATATGGGAATGGTGGGCGCGCTTTCATGCGACAGGTAGTTTGCCGTTTACAGACACTATGCGCCCAAATATCAACAACCAGGCCGCAGTGGATGCACTTGAACAACTAGTTGCAGCTACCTCATCGCAGATCCCGAGCGCTGCAAGTAACGACATATTCGACAACTGGAAAAGCTATGCCCAAGGCAATATTTTTTGCAATATGGGCTGGGGCGGAACACAAAAATTTCTGCAAACACAAGATCCTACGCGCGACAACGTCGTTACCAGCTCTCTGCCTGGCCCACCTATGGATGGACGCCCGAGCAAGATGGGCTACTTTAACTGGGGTTGGAACTACACAGTAAGTTCAGGCTCAACGCAAAAGGAGCTTGCTTATTTACTAGCGCTTTTTTGCACAACTCCCACTGCCTCAACGGTAGCTATTCGCGAGGCAGACGGGTTTTTCGATCCTTTTAGAGAAAGCCACTATGCTGATGAAACGGTGCAATCAGTTTATGGTGCATCGTTTCTCAAGGCCCAAAAAGAAAGTCTGGGGAACTGTGTGCCTGACTTATACATGCGCGGTCAAACCAGCTACCTTGATGTACTACGCCAACAAATACTGGCAACTATGGAGGGGGAGTTCAGTGCGCGGGAATCACTGGATATCTGTGCTCAAAAATGGTCACACATTACTCGCAAACTAGGCCGATCAGAACAGCTGCAGGAATGGAAAAATCTCTTGGCCACTTATCCTTTGGCATTTCAGAAGGAACGCTAAGGTACGCTTACACACCGCCATATTCCTGCTTACCATCGCCAATCCAGCGACGAACAAGCGCATCAACACTTAGGCGATTTGCTGCAAGCAGATCGTCTGCGATGAGTGTAACGTCATCCAGTAAATCATCATCCCGGCCTAAACACGCAACACGAAATTCGGCAAGACCTGTCTGACGAGTCCCTAACACCTCACCCGCCCCTCGCAGCTCAAGGTCTTTTTGTGCAATAACAAAACCATCGTTAGTCTCGCGCATAATACCTAAACGCTCTCGCGCGGTGCTAGACAACGGTGACTGATACAACAACATACAACTACTCTGTGCGCTACCCCGACCCACCCTACCTCGCAGTTGGTGTAACTGCGATAGCCCTAATCGTTCAGAATTTTCAATGATCATTAAGGATGCGTTAGGCACATCAACGCCCACTTCGATCACGGTTGTGGCAACCAGCAAGTCAAGCTCTTGTACCTTGAACGATTGCATGAGTTGCTCTTTTTCACGCGGCTTGAGTCGGCCATGGACTAAGCCAATACGATGCTGTGGTAACTGCTCCCGTAAAATCTGAAGCGTATCCTCAGCCGCTTCTGCCTGTAAAGAATCTGACTCTTCAATGAGGGTACAAACCCAATAAACCTGCCGTCCTTGTTCAATGGCTGCACCCACTCGCTGCACAATTTCGTCACGACGAGTGTTATCTAAAGCTACCGTGGTAACAGGCTTACGTCCCGGCGGAAGCTCATCGATGACTGATACATCCAGATCAGCATAAGCAGTCATGGCAAGGGTGCGTGGAATAGGCGTTGCCGTCATGATCAGCTGATGTGGCAGGCTTGTTGTATTAGCGCCTTTATTGCGAAGTGCCATTCGCTGGTGTACGCCAAAGCGATGCTGCTCATCGATAATGGCAAGTCCAAGATTGGCAAATTGCACATCCTTCTGGAACAGTGCATGTGTGCCTACAACTACTTGATGCGTGCCTGTGGCGATTGCTTCAATGCTGGCGCGTCGAGCGGCGACTCGCAGCTTACCGGTTAACCAGACCACACCAATCCCCAGAGGCTCAAACCATTGTGTGAAATTCAACATGTGCTGCTCTGCCAGCAGTTCAGTAGGCGCCATCATCGCCACCTGATAACCCGCCTCCACTGCCTGCGCGGCTGCCAAAGCAGCGACTACCGTCTTGCCGGAACCCACGTCACCCTGAACCAATCGCAACATGGGTTCCGCATTGCCCATGTCGTCAAGCACATCCTTGAGCACTCGTTGCTGAGCGTTTGTGAGTTCAAAACTCACTGATGATCGTAAGTCCGCCAGTAGTTTTCCCAGCGGTCTGACCAACGGTGCTTGATACGCATGCGCCTCGACTCGAAGCAATCGCAAGCCGAGTCGATGAGCAACCAGCTCCTCTAAAGCCAGCCGGCGATGTGCCGGATGCAAGCCTTCCATCAGGGCCGACACATCGGCATCAGGGGGAGGTCTATGCACGATACGCAATGCGCTCGTTAAATCCGGTAATTGCCTATCGTCAAGGTGTTTGTGCGGAATATGATCATGTAACAATTGCTGATCCAATAGTGCAAGCGCCTGATCGGTCAGTTTGCGAAGCGTGCCCTGTTGCACGCCTTCGGTGGTGTGATAAAACGGCGTAAGTGTGTTGTTTAGCGATACATTGGTGGGTGCATTGTCACGCAGAACTTTGTATTCAGGATGCACCATTTCAAGCATTCCAGCGCCACGACGCACTTCGGCAAAACACTGCACAGATTTGCCTTTCGCCAATTGAGACACCTGGCCTTGCGAGAAGTGAAAAAAACGCAAGGTAATAGACCCTGTACCGTCATTAATACGCACAAGTAATGAGCGGCGTTGTCGAAGTACAACCTCAGCCAGCACGACCTCGCCACACACCAAAGCCTCAGTGCCTGGCACCAACTCACCAATACGGCTAAGCCGGGTTCTATCCTGATACCGAAATGGCAGATGAAACAAAACGTCTTGCAGCGTGAGAATGCCAAGCTTTTCCAGCCGGGCAGCTACCGCCGCACCCACGCCTTTAAGTGTTTCAACACCAATAGTTTCTAAAGTATCAGTCATGAACGTTTACGGCCAAGTCGACGGCTGTGCGAGGCGTCGCGACCAAAACTGGACTAACCCAAAAACATTACACCTTCTACTTCTACGGCAACATTACGCGGCAATGAAGCAACACCGATGGCAGCTCTTGCCGGGAAAGGCTTTGAAAAACGCTCCTCCATAACCTCATTAACAATGGGGAAATCGGTGAGATCAGTGAGAAATACAGTGAGCTTAACAACGTGTTCAAATGAGCCGCCAGCAGCAAGACAAACAGCTTCCAGATTATCGAAAACTTGAACCACCTGTTTGCGTACGTCGTCGCTGACTAGCTCCATAGTGCTCGGCACCAGTGGGATAGATCCCGACAAATAAACTGTATCACCAGCTCTTACTGCTTGTGAATAAGCTCCAATGGCAGCAGGGGCGTTGTCTGTGTGGAAGGTTTGTCGCGACATAGGGCTCTCGAATAAGGGAATTGACGATGCCGTTAGTATAAACCGGCAGGTATTCCATTATGCACTTGCGTTCAGAACAAACCGCAACGCTTGCGCGCTCGGGACACAGGCTGTCGCTAGGAGCCCCGCTTTACGCTTCTCACCGCAGGCAGATTACGCAAGCGCCGAACGATACGCGCCAGTTGCTTTCGACTTTCAACTGAAAGTACAAACTTTATGTTGATGTCATCCTGACTACGGTTCTCAAAATCCAATTGTTCAATATTAACGTTCATTAAAGACATGCTACTGGTGACACTGGCAAGAGCGCCAGGTTGATGCACAAGGTGGCAGATCATCACGACTTCAAACTGTTCGTTGATATCTGCAGCCCATTCAACGGCAACCCATTCCTTTGGCCGACGACGAAACCTACGCACGTTGCGGCAACCTGCTCGATGCACCGCTACGCCTTTGCCAGGGGTAAAAAAGCCTTGAACTTTGTCACCGGGAATGGGCCGGCAACATTTCGCCATGTACAAGTTGGAACTACTGCCAGAATCTATGATGATCGGCGCAACCTCTTTCACAGGCTGAAGAGTGGCCAGGGTAGTGTCATTGCCTTCTTGCAAATCAATCAAACGTTGGGCTATTTGGCTGGGCAGGTAATTCCCCAGACCAATATCAGCGTACAGCGTATCGCTATCCTGCAAACGCCACTCAGCCAACAGCGCATTGTGTGTTTTTTCGGCTATGGCCTCTGGCAAAATATCATGACGCGCCAGCGCTCTCTTTAACAGACGCTTACCAAAGCTTACGGCCTCGCCACGGTCCATGGCTCGCAAATAATGCCGTATCGCTGTTCGGGCCTTAGCCGTAACCACCGTATGCAACCACATAGGACTAATAACGATGTTCGTACCTGTAATGATCTCTACCGTCTGGCCATTCTCAAGCTGACTACTGAGAGCCACGGTACGCATATCGACCTTGGCCGATAGGCAACGGTTGCCAACCTCCGAGTGCACAGCATAGGCAAAATCCACCGGTGTGGCTTTGCGCGGCAACTGCACAATGCGACCCTTGGGCGTGAACACATAGATCTCTTCAGGGAACAAATCGATCTTGACACTTTCCACAAACTCCATCGAGTCTGTAGCTGATTGCTGAACATCCACCAGCTTCTCAAGCCAGACCGGTGTTGTGATCTGGTCAGCACCAGCAGGGTCGTTCTTGTACATCCAGTGTCCGGCAATCCCAGACTCGGCAGTGGTATGCATATCGCGCGTGCGAATTTGCACCTCTAGCGGGGTATTTTCTGCACCGTGCTGTAATACGGTGTGCAAGGACTGATAGCCATTTCGCTTAGGCAAGGCAATGTAGTCTTTGAAGCGAGAAAAAATAGGCGGATACAACTGGTGAATAATGCCCAGAGTTTTGTAACACTCGTCAGCATCGTCCACCAATATGCGCAGTGCTAGCATGTCGAACACGCGTTGCACGCTGACCCGCTTTTTCTCCATTTTTTTATACAAGCTGTAAAGATGTTTTTCGCGCCCATAGACATGCGCCTTCACACCCTTTTCACTGAGGCTAGCCTGAATTCGCTCAATGACTCGTTCAAGGATTTGATTGTGGTGAGTAAGTCGCGCAACCGTGGCCTCAAGCACTCGACTACGGACCGGATAACACGCCGCAAAGCCAAGAACCTCCAGCTCGCTCTTTACCAAATACATACCTAGCCTTGAGGCGATAGGCGCATAGACCTCCAGAGTCTCCTTGCCTATTCGTCGTTGTTTATCAGGGCTGCATGAACCTATTGTGCGCATGTTGTGCAAGCGATCACCCAGCTTGATCATCACAACACGAATATCCGTCACCATCGCGAGCAACATTTTTACAAAACTCTCAGCTTGCGCCTCCTCCTTTGAACGAAATTTCAAATGACTGAGTTTGCTGACACCATCGACAATGTGGGTCACTTCCTCACCAAAAGCGTCGACGAGGGCATCGCGAGTAACCGGGGTGTCTTCAAGCACATCGTGCATGAGTGCAGCCATGACGCTTGAGTGATCAAGACCCATGTCAAAGACAATACCGGCAACCGCTATGGGATGCGTTATGTACGGATCGCCCGATTGCCTGACTTGCGCACTATGAGCATCTCTAGCGAGCACAAAAGCACGCGATACATCGGCGAGTTGTTCACTGGTGAACCGGTTGCTGAGTTTATCTTGCAATGCCGAGTAAGCTTGCAGCACTTGTGAGACAGCAGGCTTTGGCGAATCGCCATGTGATAAAGGGGCAGCGGTGTCATCACGCGGCACAAACGGGTCGGATACAACTGGGGCGGATTGTTCGGCTGTTTCCACCACACTGCTGGCAGTTTGACTGGAAGCATGAGCAAGCGATCTGTCAGCGGATCGCTCATCAGAGTCAGATTGCGATCCCGATGCAATGCGGGATCGCTCTTTCACTAAATCAGAATTCTGCTCGCAAGTCTTTGTCATACATTACCGGTTCAGCGGGGGCAGCAGGCGGAGCAGCTTCTAACAGAATGTCTTCGCCAATGAGGCCGTCAGCGATCTCTCGCAAAGCAATAACTGTTGGTTTGTCGTCGTCTTCCGGAACAAGCGCTTCAGCGCCCATCGAAATGTTGCGAGCACGTTTTGATGCGATCAATACCAGATCAAACCGGTTATTGACCATCGCCAAACTATCTTCAACAGTAACTCGAGCCATGAACGTAAAACCTGTTTAAGTGGGGAACCGCTTAGTTTAACGTTTCCTTGCACTGCATGCCAGCACAATATCAGCCGTCAAGCAGCAGGAATGCCGCTAACATGTAATTTACTGACATTTATCGCATGAAATAACCGATATATTCGGAATAGCACCTTTGACAAAATGACAAAAGTGGGTGATTCACTCGTGTGTGAGGCTTGTTATCAAGCCGGCATGCCGAAGCGCTTGCCGCGATTTGAGAACTCGATGACTCAGAATGACTGCTTTGAGCTCTGCCAAAGCCTCATCAAAATTGTCATTGATGATCAGGTAATCAGCTCGGTGATATTGCTTCATCTCCAATACGGCCTCTGCAGTACGACACTCAATGACATCGGCAGAATCCTGGCCTCGACCTTGAAGCCGCTCAATGAGGGTATGGCGCGAAGGAGGCAGTATAAAAACTGATATCACCTCGGATAACATTTTTCTCACCTGCTTTGCGCCTTGCCAGTCGATTTCCAGAATCACATCCAAGCCTTGACCCAGCGCCGTGTTCACCGCCTCCATGCTCGTGCCGTAAAAATGACCAAACACTTCAGCATATTCCAGAAACTGGTCTGAATCGATCATCTGTTCGAATTGCTCGCGCGAGACAAAATGATAATGCACGCCCTCTGTCTCACCCGGGCGCTGTGCGCGGGTGGTATGGGACACCGCCACCGTGAGCTCTTTCAGTTCATCAATGGCTCGCCTTACCAGCGAGGTCTTCCCAGCGCCTGATGGCGCGGACACAATAAATATATTAGCCTGATTGCTTTGCATGCTTGCAGCCTTGAAAGGACGGATTTCAACAACTTGATACTATAGCGCCCAACAACGTATACAGATACACCCATTGGCACGCCATGGTTCATACGTTGACAACGCACTTTGTGGAAACCATGATCAAACCAAATTTTGATGGCAAGCGCTTCAGCTACCCTGACAATACAGAACAAGGATCACGATGGGATGTTCTGCGCTGGTTCCTAACCCGCAAAAAAAACCCGTGGCCTCGCAACCTGACCAACCCACCACCAGCACCCGTACTACCGCGAGTCGAAGGCGGTGGACTAAGGGTGACGTTTATCAACCATTCCACAGTCCTTATTCAATGCGCTGGTTTGAACATCATTACTGATCCGGTTTTTTCAAAACGAGTCAGCCCTTCTCGCTTTGCCGGTCCAAAGCGCTTTCGAGCTGCAGGTCTCAAAATAGAATCACTGCCAAAGATTGACGCTATTTTGATAAGTCACACACATTATGATCACATGGATTTGCGCTCAATCAAGCGCCTATGTGAACGCGATGCACCGCAAATCATTGCACCTTTAAAAAACGCTCAGTTCATCAACAAGCTCTCATCTGTCAACGCCACTGAATTGTCTTGGTGGGACACACATTCACTGCAAGACAACATTACTGTCACTCTTGTACCCGCAAGACACTGGACGTCAAGAAGTCTGGGTGATGAAAACCAATGCTTATGGGGAGGATTTGTCATCACCACAAATGCGGGTTCCCTATACTTCGCAGGTGACACTGGCTACGGCGATGGGGAACACTTCAAGCAAGCCGCATCAAAGCTCGGGCCTTTCCGGTGTGCATTGATTCCTATTGGCGCCTACGAGCCACGCTGGTTTATGAAACCTCAACACATGAACCCGGAAGAAGCCGTGCGCGCATTTAAAGAT
Source organism: Granulosicoccus sp. (assembly GCA_023301725.1). GTDB lineage: Bacteria > Pseudomonadota > Gammaproteobacteria > Granulosicoccales > Granulosicoccaceae > Granulosicoccus. The sequence continues at coordinate 29,992 of JALZUD010000017.1, forward strand.
CTGCAATGTGAATATGCATTGGGCATACATCACGGTACGTTTCAGCTCACCGACGAAGGGCACGATGAGCCCGTGATTGATCTAGTCAAAGCTTTGCAGGCACACCAAGTAGATGAAACCCGCTTTGTCACACTTCACAATGGTGGCGCCTGGGATGTGCCAGAAACTCACGTTTAAAGCAAAATTAACGTCAATAAATGTTCGTTAATGCCACGCCCAAACCAATACGTTGCTGGTGATGATCGTACTCGATCAGCGATTCGCCATACCCGTTAAAGTACTGCACAAAACCACGGAACTTTGCGAATAACGGAAACGTCATACCCAGCTCTACAGCACCTTTGCCTGTTGCGGTGTTGCGACGCACCAACGCTGAATATTCGTATTTGTTCTTTCTCCAGGCAGCGGTGAATTCCGCATGGCCCATAAATTCAAGGATATCCGGGTTGTCGTCGCCTTTGGGGTCATCGGGAGTTTCTTTCTCATCCTCCGGCAGACGATACCAGGGGCGAATACCCACTACCAGATTATTTTTTTCGTAAATTAGCTGGGTATAAATCCGATTCCAGCTTCTGGACAACCCTTGTACCTGTCCATTGGACTCATGCTCCAGCCCAAGTACTAGCGCTGTTTTTCCGCCCGCTGGTCCCCACAACAGAGGTATCAGATAAAAAATTTCGGGTTGATAGTTAGTCTCTCGAAACGGACTGGACAAGTCTTCAGAGTACAACTGCCACCAGGCCTTTAAAGTAATACCTACAGACAAGGCATCGTTGGCAAAGAATAGATCGTTTTCATTAAGACGTGTCTTAAGGCTTATCTGAAATTTTACCTCCGCCGGTTGCAATCCTTCACGCAGTGGCACATCATTTATTTGATAAGCCGACTCATAAACCGAAGAGGTATAACTAACAGGCAGAAAGAAATTGTGTTTGTGCGCGGTAAGTACATAAGGATTAAAGGCTGTCTCGCGCTCCAGCAGCACACGCTTGGTTAGTGCACCCGGTGTCGAATTGTTATCCGCCACAACCGTTTCATCATCTACTTCACCGGCCAGCACAGCCTCCGCAGGAAACCCGATTGAATCGACTCCGATGGGAGCTGCCGGCACATCCTGCTCAGGCAATGCAACTGATGTGCTTGTAGGCGTGACAACTTCAAGCTGCTCGTAAGCTTCAGGAATTTCTACCGTTGCACAGCCTGTTAACACTAACAAAACGTTGATACTCAATAACTTCATCATTGAGCCTATCGTTGCCACCCTCAAGAGGCAGGTGTCTCTGCGTTATCGTCCAGAGCACTTCCAGGCTTAATATTGATTGCACCTGACTGCCTATCAAACTCGAACGGACAAACACTACATTGAATTCGCTTTTGCGTTGCTGGCGTATCGTTAAGTCTTGGATCTGCATCACCACTGGCAAGAACTGGCTGATCATCCGCGTCAAAACGCTTTTTCAACAGATCCAACAGGAGATCATCAATGCCCAGTGGCTCGGCAATCTGATAGGTGGTCAGTGGAAATCCGGCGGCAGCTTGCGAGGTAAGACTGGGTATGTCGCGCGTCCAGTGTTTGCCTTGCGCTAGAAATAGCGGCAACACCACAATATGTGTTGCGCCTTTTTTAACGCAGCTAGAATACGCGCTGGCAATATCGGGCATCGCCAACTCCATATGCGCAGGTTCCACTATCTTGCATTCACCGTTGAAGCGTGCAGCGAAACGTAGGGCGAGATCGTTGAGATTATCGTTCGACTGCGCACGTCGACTGCCGTGGTCGCAAATGATAATACCAGTGGGTGGGGCGTCTTCTGCAAGGGGCGACATAGGCATAAGTAAACAGCTTTAAACTTCTCGGATAACAATTTTATACGTTCTTAGCGAACAAGCACCAACCTGTTTCACTCACGCACCCTGTTGTACGTATCAAAGAGCGACTCTGAGGGGCAAAGCGACAGCTCGCATCATGCCAGCTCTGCCATAGTTAAGTTCCAACATTCAAACGACAATAATCAGGTGCTAAGCTTGGAACGAGTAAGACCTGCCATGGAAATAATGCCTACTAAAGGCCCCAAAGCAAGTACGCAGAACAAAAAAGGCCAGCCAAACGCTGCCGCAAGCTGTGGTGTTACTTGAACAGTAATGATAGTGAGGAAGAACCCAAGAGCGGTTTGCAAAGACATCAAACTACCGCTGATCTCAGGCGGTGAAAGATCAGCCACCATGGCAGAAAACTGAGCTGAATCAGGAATGACGGACAATCCCCACAGCACAAACACCACCGACACAAGCCAAACCGGTCCACCAAAAACCATTGCGGCCAACAGCGCAGACAAACCGCTGAAGCACATAACGATGATCGTCAATTCTGCCTTACCCACAGCATCGGCCAATCTACCCGCGAACGGGCAAAGCACAGCGCCCGCACCAATGGCGATAAAGGCTGTTAGCTTGGACCATTGAGCAGCCGTTGCTGCGTCCACTTGTAAAAGATACGAGGCGGCAGCAGCAGGCGCAATCCAAGCCCATAAGGCGTAAAGCTCCCACATATGTCCAAGATAACCGAGAAATGCTCGCCGTAGTCGCTTATCAGTCCACGCCACAGTGATAGCGCGCGGGTTCAACTTCGCACCAACAACATGATGCGGGCCTAGCTGAGTCAATAGAATTGTAATAGCCGCAAACAGCGCAAGCGCGCTGGCAACACCTGTGGTCAGACGCCAATTGCTACCGCCTACAAAAGCCAACAAATGTGGAGCAGCTGAGCCTAGCGTTAAACCGCCCACTAGCAAACCCACTAGCCAACCACGATCAGCTACGCCCCAACCGACAGCTATTTTCATGCCCACAGGGTAAACACCGGCTAGCGCAAATCCTGTGATGATACGTAAGCCGATGGCGACAAACCCACCAGGCTCAACCACCAACATACAAGCGTTGGCAACCGCGGCCAGTACCGCTGCGCTGGCAAACACTCGTCGAGCATCAAACCTGTCAGCGATACCTGAAATGGCGACAAACAACGCACCCACAACGAAGCCTGCGGCAACGCCCGAGACCAGCATGGCCTCCTGCACTGTGCCTAGGGTAATCTCCTGACGCAGGTCTACGAGAATAGCCGATGTCACAAACCACAATGACATCGCGCAGACCTCCGCCAGAACCAGCAAACTCATAGAACGAGTTTTCATAACAGTGCTAGGTTCTTAAGGGCCTATGCAGGCTTACTTGCGCTTGCGATTCGCTATGTGAATAGCCCGACCGTCGGCACTCAGAGCTGCCTCGTGCATAGCTTCAGAGAGCGTAGGGTGAGCATGAATAGTGTGCGCAATATCTTCAATGGTGCCATCGAATTCCATGGCAAGCACTGACTGCGCTAATAGCTCTGAAGCACTGGGGCCAATAATATGAGCACCTAACAAACGATCATTGCCCTTGTCACGAATGACTTTAACCAGGCCAGTGGTGTCGCCCTTAGCTTTTGCACGACCACTGGCGGCAAAAGGAAAGCTACCCACTTGATAGTCAACACCTTCGCTTTTCAGCTCCTCTTCCGTTTTACCTACCCAAGCTACCTCTGGGTGCGTGTAGATAACATTAGGCATGACATCATAATTGACCGAACTGTGCTTGCCAGCAATACGCTCGGCCACCATCACGCCTTCCTCAGAGCCTTTATGAGCCAGCATAGGGCCTCGCACAACATCGCCTATGGCGTAGATACCGGGCACATTGGTCTCGCAATGATCATTGACATGGAACAAGCCGCGCTCATCCTGCTGAACGTTGGCCTCAGCCGCACACACATCATCAGTAAACGCACGTCGGCCAACGGCGACAATCAACTTGTCGAAGGTTTGTTCATGTTCGCCATCAGCATCCTGAAAGGTGACTTTGACTTTCTTACGCACCACCTTGCTGCCCATAACTCGCGTGCTTAAGCGAATATCCAGACCCTGCTTGGCGAAGGTTTTTTGCGCCTCTTTAGCCACCGCCTTATCAACCATTGGCAAGAAAGCGTCCTGAGCTTCCAGCAGCACAACTTCTGAACCCATGCGACGCCACACACTCCCTAGCTCAAGACCGATTACGCCAGCACCGATTACGCAGACGCTTTTCGGCACAGCCTCCCAGTTAAGCGCACCCGCAGAATCAACGACAATATCGTCATGTAGCGGCGTTGCAGACAGATCAATGGGCACGGAACCGGTGGCTATGATGACGTTGTCAGTGTCGTAGATTTTGGCTTTGCCTTTGTGATTGGTCACTTGCACTTGCTTTTCAGCCAGCACCTTACCGCTGCCTTGCAGCCAGTCAATACCATTTTGCTTGAACAGCATGGCGATACCGCCAGTGAGCTCTTGTACAATTTTGTCCTTGCGACCAATCATCTTCGGCACATCAAGCGACACCTCACCTACGTTGATACCCAGATCGAAGAAGTTAGTTCTGGCAGTTTCGTAGAGTTCGGTGCTCTCGAGTAACGCTTTGGAAGGTATGCAACCCACATTGAGGCAAGTACCACCCAATGCCGGTTTTTCCTCTTTGTTGATCCACTTTTCAACGCAGGCAGTTTTCAAACCCAACTGGGCTGCTCTAATAGCGGCAACATATCCGGCAGGTCCACCGCCAACTACGATAACGTCATAAACTTCGGCCATGGATGAGTCCTTGGGTTTACTTTGTGAATTGTGAGGCACAGTATATCGTGCACTACGCTAATTTACCGTTGAAGCAAATACACGGCCATAAACTCATGTACAAAAGACCCACCAGACACGATCAGTAACAATGACTCTACACAACGCATCCCTTATTCAAGAAGCTAAACAATGCGCCCTGAACCTGAGCAATGCTTTAGATCATGCGCCCAGTGACACACTGACATCAGTTCTCGAACAACATACCAGTGATCAGTATCGATGGCGCGGCCTGCATCCGTTTAATGAACTTACCGGGGCTGCTGCTGTAGCAACAACGTTCTGGCAACCTCTACGTGAGGCGTTTACCGCTTTGCAGCGGCGGGTTGATGTGTTTTTTGCGGGGCATAATGCGGCGCCTGCCAGTGCGGCAAATGCAGAAAACGAGCAAGATGATGCGATCTGGACCTGTCAGATGGGGCATTTTATGGGGCTTATGGATCACGCCTGGCTGGAGATCCCACCCACACATCGTATGGTCTTTATTCGCTTTGTTGAATTTCACAAGATAGTTGATGGCTTTATTACAGAGTCAGCCATGTTTTTTGATCTTATTGGTGTCATGCGCCAATGCGGCCAATACCCACTGCCACCGAGCACAGGTGCAAGCTTTGTCTATCCGGGCCCTACCACTCATGACGGTTTGTTATTTAACGAAAATCCCTCTACTGAAGCACAGCTCACGCAAGCCTTGATCGATCGTATGATCAATGATCTTAGTGATGCGAACAAAGCGGCAGCGGCCAGCAACAACAACCGAGTACCCCGTGAGGTACTTGCCAGAAGCTGGCACGAGAACATGATCTGGTACGGCCCAGAAGGCATTGGCGCCACGTATACCATTGATCGCTACCAGCAACAGCATCAGTACCCGTTCAGATACAACCTAAATGGCAAGACGTTTAATGGCCATGTGGCCCGAATGGCTGAAGCCCACTATGGATGCTTCTTTGGCTGGCCCAATTTAACCAATCAGGCCAGTGGCGGTTTTCTCGGCCTGCCCGCGAGTAACGTGCCTGCTGACATGCGAGTGGTTGACGTATATCGGCGCGAATCAGACAAGCTTATAGAGAACTGGGTCATTATCGACATACCCCATTGGCTGTCTATGCAAGGACTAGACGTACTTGCCCGTATGCGACAGCTTTTGGGAGTTGAAACCCTATGAGCTCACCCTAGATCGATGGGCTACGTTCGCTAATACTGAACAGTATTGCAGACGATTGAAAAGCTCCCTCCTCAAACGCAAAAACCGCCCAAAGGACGGTTTTTGCCATTCAATTCAAGCTTGTGAACGTCAGCGCACTGTTATTGCGCTAGCGCTATTGCACAAACCCCGAGCGACTTACAAATCAAGAACGATTCGTGCCGGATCTTCGACCATCTCTTTGATCGCCTTAAGAAAACCAACAGCGCCCTTACCATCAACAATCCGGTGATCGTAACTCAGAGCGATGTACATCATAGGCCGAATGACCACCTGACCATCGACAGCCACGGGCCGATCCTGTGTGGCATGCATTCCGAGGATGGCACTCTGTGGTGGGTTGAGGATGGGGGTTGATAGCAATGAACCGAACACACCACCGTTAGATACTGTGAAAGTACCACCCGTCATCTCTTCAAGGGATAGCTTGCCGTCTCGCGCTTTCTCGGCGTAAACACCGATTGTCTTTTCAACATCAGCCAAAGACATAAATTCTGTATTGCGTAGTACCGGCACTACAAGACCACGCTCTGAAGATACGGCTACACCGATGTCGCAGTATCCGTGATAGACCACATCATCACCATCAATCGAGGCGTTAATGTCGGGGTAACGCTTGAGAGCCTCAGTAGCCGCTTTCAAGAAAATTGACATAAAGCCAAGCTTAATACCATGAGATTTTTCAAACTGTGCCTTGTACTGATTACGCAGTGCTATGAACGCACTCATGTCTACCTCGTTAAAGGTTGTGAGCATGGCTGTTGTTTGAGTGGCCGTTAACAGGCGCTCAGCAATACGTGCACGCAGTCGTGTCATGGGAACACGTTCTTCAATGCGCTCGCCTTGAGGCACAACTGGCGCAGAGGCAGCCAAAGTGGCAGGAGCCTTAGCAGCCGTTGCTACAACGGCTACAGGCGCTGTAACCGCAGGGCTTGCACCACCACCAGCAACATGCGCATTCACATCAGCTTGTGAGATACGCCCGTTTTTACCGGTGCCATTAACTTGGGCTGCCGTGAGACCATGTTGTTCCAGTAACTTGCGGACAGACGGGCTAGTTTGCCCCGCACTATTGTCTGCACTGTTGTCTGCACTAAGGCTTGCACTGACGGCATCATTGGAAGCCTCTGGCGCAGCAGCCGCAGGTTTTGCAGCAGCCGTGCCTTTCTCGATAGAACCAATGACCTGATGGGCGGCAACCGTTGTGCCTTCAGGTTCTATGATTTTGCCAAGCACACCATCCTCTGCGGCTGGCACTTCGAGCACAACCTTGTCGGTCTCGATATCAACCAAGACTTCGTCTCGACTTACCGCATCGCCTTCCTGCTTATGCCAGGTTACGATCAATGCATCCGCAATTGATTCAGGCAGTGTTGGCACTTTGATCTCAGAAGTCATCTAGAGAGTCTCTATTAAGGTTTTTAAAATGACGGGGTTGATGAGCAATTGTAAGTCTTATTGCGCAAGCTTGTTGGGAATCACACCTAAGGCCTCTTCAACCAGGCGCTTCTGTTCAATCAGGTGCTGACTCATGTAACCACTAGCAGGGGATGCAGACGGTGCTCTACCCGCAAATTCCAGTGATTTAATCTTCTTTGGCAACACCCGCTCAATGCGGTGCCGATTAGATCGCCACGCACCTTGATTACGTGGCTCTTCCTGACACCACACAACCGTTTTGGCATTCGGGTAGATTTTGATCACTTCTGTGACGGCATCATAAGGAAACGGATACAGCTGCTCCAGACGAATCAAAGCCACGTTATCAATTTCTGCAGCCCGTCTGGCCTCTAACAAATCGTAGTACACCTTGCCACTGCAGAGTACAACCCTGTCTACCTTGGAAGGCTTGAGTTCATCCAGCTCACCCAGCACAGGCAAAAAGGTGCCCTCGGCAAGTTCCTCTAACGTAGACGTCGCTAAACGGTGCCGCAGCAAACTCTTGGGAGACATCACAATCATAGGGCGGCGCATGGGACGAACCATCTGCCGACGTAGCATGTGGTATGCCTGTGCAGGCGTACTGGGAACTAACACCTGCATGTTGTCTTCAGCACACAGTTGCAAGAAACGCTCGAGTCGAGCTGAGGAGTGTTCAGGCCCTTGTCCTTCATAACCGTGAGGCAACAGCATAGTAAGTCCACATAAGCGCCCCCACTTGGTTTCGCCTGAACTGATGAACTGATCGATGACCACTTGCGCACCATTGGCAAAATCACCAAACTGTCCTTCCCAGATAACCAGCGTGTTGGGGTCAGCTGTTGCGTATCCGTATTCAAAACCAAGAACCGCCTCTTCTGACAACACAGAGTCGATAACCAGAAAGTTACCCTTGCCATCAAGCTCACGCAATGGTACGTAGGCACCCATGGTCGCTTGGTTGTGTAATACAGCATGACGATGAGCAAACGTGCCTCGGCCACAATCTTGTCCAGACAATCGTACCGAGTAACCCTCATGCACAAGCGTTGCATACGCCATGGTTTCGGCATAACCCCAGTCCAGTGGCAAAGCACCCGCTGTCATCTTGCGCCGATCCTGAATGATTTTATTAACGCGTGAATGCAACGCTAACCCATCAGGCAAAGTGGTCAGCTGCGTGGCTAGTGATTGCAACGTGGCCAAATCGAACTCTGATGAATAAGGAATTTGCCAATCAGTACCAGTGTACTTGGACCAATCAATGGCAAGTTCGGGCGCCTCAGCCAAGCCTTCAATCACGCCTGGAGCCACATTTTTTCCATCATCAAGGTCTTTGCGGTAGCTCTCAACCATGCTATCGGCATCGGCAGTTGCAAAAACGCCAGATTCGTTCAACGTATTTGCATACAGTGTGCGAGTGGTTGGCAACGCTTTAATCAATTTGTACATCATGGGCTGGGTTACTGAAGGCTCATCAGTTTCGTTGTGCCCATGGCGTCGGTAACACACCATATCAATGACCACATCTTTCTTGAACGCCATACGAAAATCCAGCGCTAGCTGAGTCACAAAGTACACAGCCTCTGGATCGTCGCCGTTGACGTGAAAAATAGGCGCATTGATCATTTTTGCTACATCGGTAGCGTACAAAGTAGAACGCACATCATCCACATTGCTAGTAGTAAAACCAATCTGGTTGTTGACGATGATATGCACGGTGCCCTTAGTGGAGAACCCGCGCGAGTCAGCCATGTTGAACGTCTCCATGACAACACCTTGACCCGCAAAAGCGGCATCGCCATGTATGGCAATAGGCAGTACCTTATCGCCTTCCTTGTCACCGTAGCGATCTTGTCGCGAGCGCACCGAACCTTCCACCACTGGCGATACGATTTCCAAGTGTGAAGGATTAAATGCCAGCGACAGATGCATGTGACCGTGCGCAGTCTTGATATCAGAACTGAAACCCTGATGGTATTTCACATCACCCGAGGACAAACTCTCGTTGTACTTCTTACCTTCAAATTCAGAAAATAAATCGGCAGGATTCTTACCCAGAATATTAACCAGTACATTGAGGCGACCTCGATGGGCCATACCGATAACAATGTCTTTTACACCGGCAGCACCTGAGCGACGCACCAGCTCGCTCATGACAACAATCAGACTCTCACCACCTTCTAATGAGAAGCGCTTCTGACCCACGTATCGCGAACCAAGATGTCGCTCCATGCTCTCCGCCGCAGTAATACGCTGCAAAATCCATTCGCGTGTTTCTGAATTAAGTGCGGGCGCTGAAGCCACGCTCTCTATTCGTTGCTGTAACCAATCTTTTTGCGGCGTGTAATCGATGTACATGAACTCATAACCGATAGAGCCGCAGTAGCACTTTTCCAAATGCGTAATGATGTCGCGCAGGGGCGCCTGATCGATACCCTCAAGCGATGGTGTCGGAAAAACAGTGTCAAGGTCGGCATCGGAGAGACCGTTCTCACGCAATCGGACTTCGCGAACCATGGCATCGCTTTGCTGGCCCAAAGGGTCAGTCTTGGCTAGCTGATGACCACGCACACGGTAGGCGTTGATGAGCTGTGTTACATAGATCTGTTTTAGCTCGGCAGTTGAACCTGCACTAGCGGCAGCAGGCGCACCAGCGCTGGATCTCTGCTGCCCTTTGGTAATCTGCTGAAATTTAGCCCTGACTTCCGAATGCATCGCCTCACGGGTGTTCTCATCAACCATGGGCAGATTGCCGAAGTAATCCCGCCACGATTCATCAACCGAGTTGGGATCTTTCAGATACTGTTCGTACTGCTGCTCCAGCCATGGCGAGTTGGCACCCGCAAGCACAGAAAGCTCCCAGTGCTCTTGCATTGATTGCTTCTGATCCACGGATTTTGATGATGCACTCATTGGTTCTTTCCTGACCTTACCTGCACCTGCAGGCTTGAATGATGTTAGCTATAAGTATGCAGGGATGCTGTCAATAACAGCCCGGGTGAATTCATCGGTATTGAGCTTACCCCCCAAGTCGCGAGTACTCTGTCCGGTTTCGATACAACCCAGAAGACTCAAACGTAGGGCGTGGCCCAGATCATATCGATCAACATGATCAAGCAACATGCCAAACGCAAGCAAGGCTGCTGCCGGATTAGCAATATTTTTGCCGGCTATGTCAGGTGCAGTACCTCCAGCGGGATCAAACATAGCGATATCCACTTCGTTGTTGTCATCGAAAGAGTAATTTCCCGAAGCCCCCGTGCCCAGACTGCCTACTAGGCCAGAAGCCATGTCTGACAAAAAATCGCCGTATTCGTTCAACACCAGGACCACTTCATAAGAGGACGGGTCGATGATAATTTTAGCCAGCAAAGCGTCAAATAATTCGACGTGATGTTCGACATCGTCAAATTGCTGGTGGACATCCGCAACAACCGATTCAAATAACCCATCGGTAACTCGCTGAATGGTGTGCTTGGATGAGCTCGTCATTGAATAGTGACCACTTCCGTAGGAGAGTCCTTTACTGCGCGCCAGCTTGAACGCAAATCTGGCCGCTTGCTCGCAAGGTCGTCTTTCCACCATTCGCAAAGATACCGCTGCGTCTTTGCCGATCAACTGTCCGGGGTCGTCGTAGGTGCCACCAGTTGCAATTCGCACAATGTGCAGATTGACGTTTTCCTTGAAATTACTGTGTATGCCTTTTATGGAAATGGCAGGCCGATAGATAACGCTGAAATCACAACGTCGACGAATCAGTGCATTCGGACTGCTGTCACGGGTAATTGTGGGGTATTTGACGGCCAACTTGGTCTGGCGCATCGAGGCCTCTGCCTCATCAATGACCTCATCGCCACGCTTTTCCCGATTCTCCAGACTCCAATCCACAGGGATAAAATTGACATCCACTGGCAACGCGTCAGCTACAGCCCTGACCGAAGCAGCTAATTCGGGGCCAATGCCGTCCCCTTGAAGTTCGGTTATCTGAATAGTGTTAACGCTGCTCAATCTAGTCTCCTGTTTACTCTGGCACCACGCCCTGGATAATGAGCCTGACCACGAGTTTTTCTAATGATCTGCATAGCTTAGTCTGACAAGGCCTGCAGGCACAACGATAAAAGCCAAATAGCCTGTTTACCGATCCACAGGCACGCAGGCGCAACGCTCACGCATTGTCGTCTTCCGAATCGAATTCCTCAAACTCTTCGTAATCGTCATCTGAATCCTCGTCGTGGTCGAAACGCTCCGGATTTGCCCAGAATCGTGCATTGAGCCAATCTGGTGGTGCCTTGTATTGACTGAGTCGGTACTCGTACCATAGCCCTTCATCAGGTTGGGCAACAGCGGCATCCAGCATGGTCAATTTCTTAAAGCCCAGAGAAAAAAACAACATATCCAAATTGTCAGACGACGTTTGATCACGTGCACAATGGACCACAACTCGGTAAGGGTATGCTCGAATAGCTTTGCCCAATTGAATCTCGAGCTCAGCGCTAACGGCATCGGCCACCCACACCAGCATGATTCCGGGCGCATCCGCACCGCGCTCTCGGACAAATTGCTCGGCAGCTGTTAGGTCAGGTAGCTTGACAGGTGATGTTGCAGCTTCTGCAGATTCAACAAGCCGGCTGTCCAATGGTCCGACAACGACCATCTGTATTTGCGGATCCACAAATAAATAGTCACCAAGGAACTTCTGATCTTTGCTTGTTTCGATTTTAACCATGATTCAGTCACCTTGCGTACACGGTGGTGGCTTGCCTATTATTGCTCAGTGCCCAGCAACATTAGCAAGTCGCCATTGGCGCTTGCCCAACTCAGCGTGAGAAGCCAACGCTAACAAAGCTCACTGTTAACCGTGAGTATCTTTGAAAGCGGCTTTTTGTTCGGCGGTAGCTTCAGTCTGGTGTTTTTGCTTCCAGTCGCTAAATGGTTCACCGTAAATACGCGTTCTAGCCTCTTCATACGGCACCTCGATGTCACGCTCGAGCGCTGCAGCCACGTAATATTTAGACAGACAATTTCGGCAAAACCCTGACAGATTCATAAGATCGATGTTCTGCACGTCAGAGCGTTTTTGCAAATGCGCAACCAATGTTCTAAACGCAGCAGCCTCGAGCTCTGTGCGCGTTTGATCATCCAGCGAGTCAATGCTGTTCATTTTTTGTAGAATCCCTAAGGTTGGTTACGAGTCGTGGTGTTGACACTATAGACCACCAGCTAGCGTGTGAGAACCGCGTAGAGGGGTACATTACTCATGTTGCCTTGTCTCAAGCCAGTAAACGGGCTTGGAACGCACTCGCGGTCTGGCTTCTTGCAACCTTAAAGTCACACCACAATCCTTCAGCACCACATCGGAATAAAGATTACGCAATGACTGGAAACGCGCTTTTGGACTTACTTATTCTTGCGCTGCCCGTTTTGGCGTTTATCTGGTGGTGGACTGGCTCAAAAGCCCATGAGCTGGCCACAGGTTTTGCGCGGCAGGCGTGCAAACAGCGACAACTGCAATTTTTAGATCAGACCACTGCCTTGAGCCAATTGAAACCTGCTCGCGATATCAGAGGTGCATTCTGTTGGCAGCGAACTTATCAGTTCGAGTTTACCGATCAAGGCCAGTACCGGGATGCGGCCACTGTCACTATGCACGGCCAGCGATTAAAAGAGATTCAGTTCCCGTATTCACGAGACATTGACGGCAATCGCATCTACACACATTGAACCGCGTTGAGTGCGCTAATATGTCTTCATCTGAAACAGCTTGAAAAATACCGATAACCCATGAATGAATGTCCTTGCGGCTCTAGTCGCGACTTGAGCGAATGCTGCCAACCCATAATCAACGGTGATAGCCGTGCCTTGACCGCAGAAGAGCTTATCCGCGCACGCTACACAGCGCACACGAGGGATAATATGGAATTCATATTAGCTACCCATCATCCCTCCACGCGTGCTGAGGTTGATGAGGTGGCAACCCGCAGATGGGCCAACGAATCCACTTGGTTGGGACTGGAAATTATCAAGGTCGATGATGGCTTGGCCGAAGATACCTCTGCCCGCATCGAATTCATTGCTCGTTATAGAGACGGAGCGCGCCGTCGTCATGCTCACCATGAGCGCGGTGTGTTCGAGAAATATCATGGCCAATGGTACTTTCGGGACGCTGAAGTACCCGATGTTGACCAATTCCGGCGCGATACGCCAAAACAGGGGCGAAACGAGCCCTGCGCGTGCGGCAGCGGAAAAAAGCACAAGAAGTGCTGTGCCGCCTGAATCGCGGTACAGTAAACCAACGTTTCAGCCACAGTTGTAACAATGGTACTGATTCATCGTCTTGTCGGACAACACCGTCCTACATCGCCCACACCATCGAGGATGCATCATGGATAAACCTTGGCTCCAATCCTACCCAGAATCGGTTCCTGCCGAAATTGATCCCAGCGAGTACGCATCGGTTGTCGAGATCTTTAACGAAAGCTGTACACGCTTCGCTGATAAACCGTCGTTTCACAATCTAGGCAAAACGATCACCTACCAGGAATTGGAAGAGGCAACTGATGCATTTGCCTCGTGGTGCCAGCATGAGGCCGGACTGGTCAAGGGAGATCGCATCGCCATCATGATGCCCAATCTGCTTCAGTACCCGGTTGCCGTATTTGGTGCTTTGCGCGCCGGCCTGGTGGTTGTCAACACCAACCCTCTTTACACCGACCGCGAACTCAAGCACCAATTAAAGGATTCCGGTGCAAAGGCCATTCTGGTCGTGGAGACATTTGCACACACCTTGGCGGATGTTATTGATGACACAGAAATCAAAACTGTCATCACTACCCGCTTCGGGGACATGCTCAGCTTTCCCAAATCTATCCTGATAAATTTTGTCCTGAAATACGTCAAAAAAATGGAGCTCCCCTTCTCCCTACCTGGCGCATTTTCCATGAAGGAAGTGCTAGCCAAAGGCGCACAGTTACCTCAGGCACAGGCTGATTTAAGTCATGATGATATCGCCTTTTTGCAGTACACAGGCGGGACCACTGGCGTGGCAAAAGGCGCAATGCTGACGCATGGCAATATGGTCGCAAACATCTTGCAGGCCCATAGTTGGGTCAATGCCGTGAAACAAGACGAAGGCAACGAACTTATCGTTACCGCTCTGCCGCTTTATCACATCTTTGCCCTAACAGCTAATTGCCTCACTTACATGAAGCTAGGTGCAATGAATTTGCTCATCACCAATCCACGCGATATGCCTGGGTTTGTGAAGGAATTGAAAAAATTCAAATTCACAGCCTTCACGGGAGTCAACACACTCTTCAACGCCTTATTAAATACACCCGGATTTAGCGACATTGACTTCTCCAGGCTCAAACTGACACTAGGAGGCGGCATGGCGGTACAAAAATCGGTAGCCGACCAATGGCAATCTGTCACAGGCAATACACTAATTGAGGCCTACGGACTCACCGAAACCAGCCCGGCTGCCTGTATTAATCCCATGGACATCGGTAAGTACAGCGACTCTATAGGCTTGCCTCTGTCCTCCACCGATGCATCGATACGCGACCCTGACAACAATGCATTGCCCGTGGGTGATCGAGGTGAGTTGTGTATTCGTGGGCCACAAGTCATGAAAGGCTACTGGCAGCGCCCAGAGGCCACGGCTGAAACCATTGATAGCGACGGCTGGTTGCACACCGGCGACGTAGCTGTTATGGATGAAAAAGGATTTTTCAAAATCGTTGACCGACTCAAAGACATGATTCTAGTATCCGGATTCAATGTCTATCCCAATGAGATAGAGAGCGTTATTGCCAGCATGCCGGGTGTTCTTGAGGTCGGTGCTATTGGTATTCCAGATGACCATTCTGGCGAGGTGGTGAAAGTCGTCGTTGTGAAAAAAGACAACGCGCTGACCGAAGAAGATATCCAAGCACATTGCAAAGAGGAGCTGACTGGCTACAAGCGTCCCAAGGTTATTCAGTTTGTCGATGAACTGCCAAAAACCAACGTGGGGAAGATATTACGCAGAGAACTGCGGGAGCTCTGACACCGCATCTGCAAGCTTGCCAACCGTTTTCGGTGTGCCTACTTTGCAGTGTGCCCACCAATACTGAGGTAGGCATGTACCACTAGAGCGCAAAACCGAGGGCTATTTGCCACAGCCCATCGGCCAATTCGCCTGTCGCGCCACCAATTCAGACACGTGCTCTGTTCGCGACAGGCGTTTTTTGAGCGTCGCTATTCGTGGCGAACCATAACAAGCGGTTCACCCGGCCTGCTACTGATATCAGCCACCATTACACGCGGCGGTGTAGTATCGCTGGTTTTAGCGTGTTCAAAATAGCGTTGTAACGAATCCACAACCACTGGGAATGCCAATTTATCCCACGGTATCTCGGCTTCGGCAAACAGTGCCACCTCCAGTGTCTCCTCACTGGCTCGGGCAAAACCATCCCGCAAGGTGCCTTGGTACATGAGGTAGATCTGGCTAATATGCGGCAGATTGTAAATACCAAAAAGGCGCAAATCATCACCCACAGCTGTCGCCTCTTCAAACGCTTCTCGCGCCGCTCCCTGCAGCGTGGTCTCCTTATTTTCCATAAAACCTGCCGGCAAAGTCCAGTAGCCAAGCCTAGGTTCGATAGCTCGCTTACACAGAAGCACCTTGCCTTGCCACTCCAGAAGGCAGCCTACGACGTTGGTGGGATTTTCGTAATGTATGTGCTCGCATTGGGTGCAAACCCGGCGCATACGATTATCACCATCGGGCACACGCTGTGCGCAGGGTTGACCACATTGGACACAAAAGCCTGTAGACATTCTTGTACACCTTGTTTCGGGTAGACGTTACTTCAACATAACCCGAACGGCATCAGGCAGAGGCATCGATTTGCCAGCCGTCGTGTTCACCCAGACTACGCGCGAACTGCCAATGGTATACAACTCTTCATCAACGGTGAGCGAGTAGGTGCTGACAAATGAGCTTCTGCCGGGAGAGTGCCCACCCATTCTGATACATACCGTCGCTGGATACACCACCGGCTTAATGTATTGAGCATGATTGTCAACAATCACCATGCCCTCTTCGGCTGCGCCTGCCAAGGGCGAAAAACCCGCTAATTCGTACCATTGCAAACGCGCTGTTTCAAAGTACTGAAAGTAGACAATGTTGTTCACGTGGCCAAGGGCATCCATGTCACCCCAGCGCACAGGGAATTGCACTTGGTGCAGAAGATTCCCCTCTATATGTTCGTCCGGTATTTCCATCTACTCAACATCGCTTCTCGGCCGACAGGCCCCTGCGCTGAGTTTACGGCATTACCGCCTGAATTCAAGCAGCGGTAACTACAGAAGCCTGCCAGCCTTTGTCGCTTTGAGTGGCTTCAAATTCTACAACCTGACCTTCGCTCAAAGAGCGATAGCCTTCACCTTCGATGACTCGATAATGAACGAATACATCTTCGCCTGCGGGGCTGATAATAAAACCATATCCTTTGGCGTTATCAAACCACTTAACCGTACCTTGCTGTCGTTCTGACATGCAAACCTCCTTTTCAATCTAAAACGGTTGGGGCCCGGTAATTGGCCCAACCCTGAAGATTGACAAACTACCATGCAGTCTTTGGCGGATCTAGTAACGCACCACTCATGTCACCCTTGTTTACAATCAGGGTTGCATTATTGATAGCTTTTAGTATTGCCGACAAGACTCTGCGATCACATTCCACATTGCTGGATTTTTCGAGAACATCTGGCCATCAAATCGTCGACAACACCTATAGAAATTCAAACCTACCAGTAGGGTTACATTCAACCTTCTGCTAATGATTTACTCACTAGTTCGTACACATCAGCAGACAATGACTCAATTTTTATAATCCCAACCAACTGCTCGCGCATCAGAGACTGAGAGGGTTCTACCAGCCTGGCCCAACGCGTCAACGACTTAACAAGAGCGGCTGCCACTTGAGGATTTATGGCATCAAGCTCAAGCACCCGCTGAGCCACAAAGGCATACCCACTACCATCAACAGCATGAAACGCCACTGGATTATTAAGTGCAAAGCTTGCCACTAAAGCTCGCACACGATTTGGATTACGGATATCAAATTGTTCATGTTCAAATAGCATGACCACATCATCCATAATTTGCGATCGTCTTGAACTTGCCTGTATGGCGAACCACTTGTCTAACACCAGCTTGTTACCAAGCGCTGCGACCATAAATTCTTGCAAACTTTCATCGCGCAAACCACTTGTGGTGTGGCATAAACACGATAACGCTGTCAGTTTATCTGTCATATTGTTTGCGGATACAAACTGTTTTCTGGCAAGTTTCAACCACAAACCCTCTGGCAAGAAACTCAGCAGATTCAATGCAGAGTTAGCCAAGCGCCGAGCACCCATTGCATCGTCATCAGACACGTTAACTTGTGTCTCACGTTGCTCCATGACCAGCTCAAGCAATAGGGATTCACTGTACTTGGCAAAAGCCATTTGCACAGCGGCGCTTGCACCACCCAGTTTCTGGTAGTCAACGGATTCGAGCTCCTCCGCTAAGGTATCAATCGAGGGAAACTGTAAGGCCTCAGCTTTAAATGCAGGCTCAAGATCAGCATCGCTCAACAACATGCTTAACGCCTCATTCAGGTTATCAAGCGTTTTGGCAACGTTGCTATTTTCAAGTTGCGCCATCACCGCTCGTGTCGCCAAACGTTGCAGAGCCTCCCAACGGTTAAATGCATCAGTGTCATGAGCTACCAGCAAGCTAAGTTCCTCATCAGCTAAGTTGTGTTCACGTTTTACCGGCGCTGAAAAACCACGAAGCAATGAAACCACAGGCTTAGCAACAACACCTTCAAATACAAAATCCTGAGCCTGATCAGTCACGTTTAAAATAATACTGGTGCTGTCCTTGGTATCAGCA
Source organism: Granulosicoccus sp. (assembly GCA_023301725.1). Lineage (GTDB taxonomy): Bacteria > Pseudomonadota > Gammaproteobacteria > Granulosicoccales > Granulosicoccaceae > Granulosicoccus. Next base: position 48,248 of record JALZUD010000017.1, read on the forward strand.
GACGCACCCTCAATATCGCAGGCTTGCAACACTATCGGATTGCCTGATGCGTCCAGCAACCCCATACGTATTGGGATATGCAAGGCGGGTTTATTGCTTTGTCCGGGGGTATCTGGGGTTCGCTGTTCTAGGCGTAGCGTGTACCTGTGAGCCTGTTCATCAAATTGCTCGTGAACACAGACTACGGGTGTGCCCGCAACGCTGTACCAGAGTCTGAATTGCTCAAGCTCAACACGGGTAACACTTTGCATAGCGTCGATGAAGGCATCGCATGTGGTGGCAGTTCCATCGTGTCGACGCACATATTCATCCATACCTGCTCGCCACGACTTATCACCCAGCAAGGTGTGCAGCATGCGAATCACTTCCGCACCCTTTTCGTACACTGTTACTGTGTAAAAATTGTTAATTTCGATAAAACTATCAGGGCGAATCGGGTGCGCCATGGGGCTGGCATCCTCAGCAAATTGACGCGCCCTCAGCAAGCGCACATCAGCAATACGTTTTACCGTTTGAGAATGCATATCACTGGAGAAGCATTGATCGCGGAATACGGTTAGCCCCTCTTTTAAACTTAGCTGAAACCAATCCCTGCAAGTAATACGGTTACCTGTCCAGTTATGAAAATACTCATGTGCAATGACAGCCTCGATACCTAGAAAATCTGCGTCCGTGGCGGAATCAATATCGGCAAGAACATAGCGCGAATTGAACACATTCAATCCCTTGTTTTCCATGGCTCCCATATTAAAATCATCTACAGCCACAATCATGAAACGTTCAAGATCGTACTCAAAACCGTACGTCTGTTCATCCCAACGCATCGAACGTTTAAGAGCGCCCATGGCGTAGTCGCACAACATAATGTTATGCGCCTGAACGTAAATTTGTAGCAACACTGATTGACCCGATGCAGTAACAAACGTGTCTTCAATGACCGATAACTTGCCAGCCACCAGTGCAAAAAGGTAGCACGGCTTAGGGTGAGGGTCATGCCAGTGGACCACATGCCGCCCATTCTCAAGCACTTTAGTGGAGACCAGGTTTCCATTGCTCAACAAGACGGGATAGCTCGTCGCATCGGCTTCAATGGTCACATCGAAAATCGATAACACATCCGGGCGATCCAGATAATAGGTGATCTTGCGAAACCCTTCCGCTTCACATTGTGTACAGAAATTCCCACTGGACTGATACAAACCTTCCAAGGCTAGATTTGCCTCTGGATTTATCAACGTTTCAACACTCAAAACGCAATCAGCTGGCAACGATCGCAAGGTCAGACTAGTGGCATCAAGCTCATACTCTTCACAACTCAACGCGACACCATCCACTTTCACACTGTGCAGCTGTAAATCCACTCCCTGAAGAACCAGAGGCGGGGTATCTTTGTGCGAAGAACTCCTGTGTAGATGCAACTGACTCGTTACTATCGTGGCGTCAGCTTCCAACGAGAAATACAAACTAGTTTTCAGAATCTGCCATGCAGATGCCTGATAGTCCTTACGCAGAATGGTTTTGGGCGTTTGAGGGTCCATAGTTTTCTACTGATTGTTTGAGAGGGGTATAAAGCTGACTGCAATGTAGGGCTACGCGACAGGCGCGCTTTCATGTGTTTCGTTCTTGCCCATGGTACTTGATTAACCCTAAATACCAGTTTGTGCCTGTTAAATCTAAACCTGACAACTACACTTCTCGCTATGAGTTTGATAGCTACATTACGCGCAGGGTTTTACCTGTGTTTTCTCTTTGTTGCGCTGCCCGCATCCGATGTGCTGGCAGAAAGCGCCCGCAGCCTTGAACAACTGGCTGTTGACATTGACAAGACTGATGCGCAACTAGAAACACTCAAGCAAAAGCTGGAACAAAACCTGTCTTTAAAAAATGACCTGCAATCAGCGTTTGCCGCAACTCAGGAACAGCGAGGGGAACGCGACGTACGTCTGGCTGAACTTGACCAGCGTATCGGTGTGTTCGGTGCCCGTCTTGACGAAATGGATGCAGACATCAACGCGGCCAGTGACGATATCAATAATTACCAGGCCACGTTGGCGAACGCCCTAGTGAATGCGCAAAATATCGGCACTGATACTCGCCTGAAAGCCCTACTGCAGCACAGTGACCCTGTTGCCGCACAGCGACTTTCTACGCTAAGAGAATATTTTTTTCGCGCTCAGAGTGAACAATTGCGCACTGCCATCAAATTCTTGCAACAAATTGAAGACGCCCGCCTAACCGCCTTAAAGGACAGAAACTGGTTAGTGCACATCAGAGCAAAAGCGACAGGTCAACGTGATGCTTTTGCAAAAACCGCGAGATCAACTCGTGTGCAAATCGATTCCGTTAACACAGAACTTGAACACACAACACGCTCAGTAGCCGAGCTAGAACAAGACCAACAACGACTTCAATCACTTATGGACGAGCTGGAAACTCTACAGCGATCAGGTTCAGGGTATTTTGCGGCATTTAAAGGTAATTTTCCCATGCCGGTAGATGGCACCGTTGCAGCAAGCTTTGGATCTAAGAAATCATTGGGCGCTTTGCGCTGGGATGGGATGTACATAAACGCTACTGCCGGCAATCCCGTACAAGCTGTAGCAGATGGAGAAGTTGTTTACAGCGCCTGGCTTCAAGGCTTTGGTATTCTGGTCGTCATAGATCATGGTGACAGTTATATGACGCTATATGGCGGTAACAGTGAGGTCATGGTGCCAGTGGGTGAATGGGTATCCACTGGAACAACCATTGCATCTGTAGGTGACTCAGGTGGTCAAAACGCTAGCGGGTTATATTTTGGAATACGTCACAATTCGCTCGCACTTGATCCAGCAGAATGGTTGTCAGAAGTAAGTTCAGGGACGTAAGCGGGTCAGCTGTGAAATAACGGTCAAAAACCTTTCCGAAATGGTACGGCCCTTTGGAACAGTAACCAACTGTTGTGGTCTCATTAGCAATTAGTAGGTATTGTTATGACATTGGTAACGACAGCACAAGTGCCCGTCGGGGCGATCAATGGTTCTTACCATTGCACACCCCGAACGGTAATCCTCAATTGGAGTAGCATTGCATGAAGGTAAACACACGCTCGGTTGGCTTGGTACTAGCCGGTGCCATTGTCGGCGGCTCACTTACGCTAACTCAGCACGTTATGGGAGCTCGAAGTAGTGAATTGCCTCTAGAACAGATGCGCACTTTCACGGATGTATTCAGTCGTATTAAAAACGATTACGTCGAAGAGGTCTCCGACGAAGAACTTCTCGAGTACGCAATTCGCGGCATGCTCAGCGGACTAGATCCGCATTCGGCCTATCTCAACACAGAAGAATTCAATGAGCTTCGCATCGGTACCACGGGCGAATTTGGTGGTTTGGGCATCGAGGTCGGCTTGGAAGACGGGTTCGTAAAAGTCGTATCACCCATCGATGACACCCCCGCGGCACGCGCTGGCATACAGTCAGGTGACTTGATTATTCGCCTTGATGACACGCCAACCAAAGGACTGTCACTCAATGATGCGGTCAAATTGATGCGTGGCAAACCGGGTAGCATTCTCACACTAACGGTTATTCGTGAAGGCGCTGACCAACCATTGAGCATTGACATAGAACGTGATGTCATCAAGGTAACCAGTGTTCGTAACCGTATGCTCGACGACAACTACGGTTACCTTCGAATTTCTAACTTTCAGACAAAGACCTCGGCAGATATGGTCAAGGCAATCAACAGCATGCAAGAAGAGGCTGGTGACGACAAGCTACAAGGGCTTGTACTCGATTTGCGCAATAATCCCGGCGGCGTTCTATCGGGGGCCGTGAAGGTATCTGACGCATTCTTGAACGAGGGCATGATTGTCTACACTGACGGCCGTGAAAGCGATTCAAAACTTCGCTACGATGCCACCAGTGGCGATATTCTTAATGGCGCACCCTTAGTGGTACTTGTTAATGGGGGCTCGGCTTCAGCCTCTGAAATTGTTGCAGGTGCCATGCAGGATCACGGCAGAGCGGTGGTCTTGGGCAGCAAGACTTTCGGCAAGGGCTCAGTTCAAACTATCCAAGATCTGTCCTCCGGTGGTGCAGTAAAACTGACCACATCACGCTACTACACGCCTAATGGCCGCTCTATTCAGGCCCTGGGTATCGAGCCTGATGTTGAAACGCGCCCCGGTTCGTGGGTGCGTCCCGACCAAGAGAACAACTTCACACCGCTGACAGAATCAAGCTTACGCGGATCTCTGGTCAACGAAAATGATGCCGATGAAGACAACGTGGAAGGTGATGACGCGGAAGATAATCTGGTATACGACGACTATCAGTTATTTGAAGCGTTGAATTTGCTGAAAGGGCTGACTATTTTAAGTAAGAAATCCAGTTAATCAGTCATCGACAAAGTTATCTCAACAGAGCAGTTGTTTTGACGAAGATGCTGATCCTCTCGCATGAGAGGATCAGCATCTTCTGTCGCTATTGAAGGCAGTGCGGAACATCGCTCAAACGCCCGCTATCTATCGTCGCCAACACGTCAGCTTGGATAGGGGCTAGTTTGCCACCCGCAGGCACTGTGCCTTGAAAATCCGAGCGGTAACCGCAGGTGCTATCATGAGTTACCCGGCTGATGATGTAACTCCGTGTTGCCTCGCAACTGCCGATAGACCAACAGGATTGCCGTATGGGTTGTCAGTACTTTGCACCTAACAGCGACGGTGCCGATTCATTTACAGTCGCTATGCCGCGTTTGACAGTGGGTCGCGGCACCTTACACGAACTAGGCGAACGTACAGCTGCACTCGGTGTTAGTCGTATTGCTCTCTTTACTGACCCTCATTTGCTAGATGGCCCCTTAGTCGCCATTGCTAAAGACTCTCTGAAAAAAGCAGGAATTTCATACACGATATTTTCAGATATTCGCGTAGAGCCAGACGACGAATCGGTCAGCCGTGGTGCAACGTTTCTCAAACAGGCTCCGTGTGACGCCATAGTGTCAGTGGGTGGCGGCTCAGTGATAGACACTGCAAAAGCCTCACTGATACTCCACAATCAGGGTGGCCAGCCCATTGACTACCTAGCGCCACCCATAGGCGCAGGCAAAGCCATCACAGCGCCATTGTTGCCACACATCGCCTGCCCTACAACCTCGGGTACAGGCTCTGAATGCACCTCCATCTCGGTGCTACGCATCAACGAGTTGAACACTAAGTTTGTCATCGCGCACCCTAGTCTGTTGCCCACACTAGCGATTGTTGATCCTCAGGTATGCGACTCCCTTCCATCCAACGCGATAGCATCCACAGGTTTTGATCTGTGCTGCCACGCTCTGGAATGTTATACCGCAAGAGCCTACACACAGCACGCAAAAATTGCTTCACCCACTGCGCGACAATACATTCAGGGAGCAAATCCTTTCAGCGACATCGCTGCACGAGAAGCCATACAGATTGTTGGACGCTACCTTGAACGTGGAGTCAATGATGCTAGCGATACCCAGGCGCGCGACCAACTCATGTGGGGCGCTACTCTAGCAGGCATAGCGTTTGGTAATTCTGGCACCCACCTACCCCATGCGATGTCTTACGGTATTACGCACTTGATGAAAGACATCACTACAGTAGGTTATCCAGTAAAAGATCCCTTTGTACCCCATGGTATCAGTGTAATTGTCACCGCTCCTGCCATTTTTCGCTATACCGCTGACGGGGCACCCACTCGCCATCTCGACAGTGCCCGCTTGTTATTGGCTGACGACAAGGGAGCCACTCCAGATGATGCGGGAGAGGTACTGGCTAGCAGGCTCATACACTTGATGAAGGCAACACAGATGCCTAACGGTATAGGCGGCATAGGGTTCAATAAAGCACACACCAAAGCACTTGCAAGGTCCTCGATACGACAAGGAAGAGCCATAGCCAATGCTCCGCGTGACTCCAATCTTGTTGATCTAGAAAATCTTTACAGCAACGCTTTAAGCTACTGGTAACGCGCATAGGGTTTGAACGACCCTATCATTGCCCCATACGCCACTTTTTGTTAAACAACAAGCAAACTATTTTTCTGACGCACATGATCAGTGTGCGTTACTACAATCACACGAGTTAGACATTGTTAGAGACTACATTGAATCAACAACTAGCAGACAAACTTGCGCAAAAAGAGGCGCAATTAGATTTTGCCTACGATTGTCTATCGAAATTTACCCGAGTAATTTCCCACGACATCAACACACCCACCGCCACGTTAAAGCGATTGCTGGAAATGCTTCACGAAGGCCACATGGAGCAGCTTGATGAGGACGGTCAGGAAATCCTGAATATGTCTTTAGTGTCGGTCACTAGATCACACGATCTAACAACAGGGCTTCTTGAGTACTCTAATAATTGCCGTCCATCCAGTGCTCGAGACACCGTAGACACCGCGCTGATAGTGTCTGATGTTGTGAGCTCTTACGAAGAGCAGATCAAACAACGCAACATCACGGTCAACGTTGCCCAGATGCCCAACATAATCAGTAATGCCGATGCGATTACTAATCTGTTCTCCAACTTACTGGACAATGCACTAAAATTTAGTCCGGCAGATGATCAACATAGAACGATCAAAATCCGCTGTGAGCGACATGATCAGCACACCGAATTTCAGTTTGAAGATCAGGGTATTGGCATAATGCCAGAGCATGCAGAAACCCTTTTTGAACCTATGGCTCGCTTGGTTACCCGTGCAGAATATCCCGGCGCTGGACTGGGCTTATCCCTATGCACAGCGATAGTGCATGCACTCGAAGGCTGGTTGTGGGTAACACCAAGCCCATCGGGTGGCAGTATTTTTCATATACATCTGCCCGACTTGGAAGTTACAGTCTGAACATTTCCACCGTCACACACTAGTAATATTAATCAGCGGCAAAGTAATGTGCGTCCGTACCATTAGGACAGTACGAACGCATATCGTAAGCTCTAAAACAAGAGCCTACTAACTGTAGCTCCTTCACCATCGTAAACAAACTATAGCTAACTACAACAACGCGTTGTAGCGCTCTACTTGAACAGACCTTTAGCCGCATCTAGTGGATTACCCGAAGTCATACCTTCGAGCAGGCTACCACCAGAACTCATTTTATCCATCAAAGTGGGCATCGCCTGAGACAAAGACTCAGCAGCTTTACCAGGCTCTATGCCCATTTTTCCAGCCATTTCGGCGATTTTGTCTTCACCCAGCGCACTGGTTAATTCGTCAGCAGATACTGGTGCGTTCTCTCCATCACCCATCCATGAACTCACCTGATCGCCTAATCCGCCGGCTTTAAGTTTTTCGGCAATACCGCCAACGTCAAGTCCTTCACCGCTAGTTAGGCCAGATAGAGCATCCATGATGCCACCCATATCGCCCATTTTATCGCCAAGAAGCTCCTGCCCCATTTTTAATAAATCCATAATACAACCCTCTACTAAATGTTAGGACAACCGAATGGCTGCCCTGAATATCGGTCTCGATGTCGGCATCGTTACAAGTGAACTAGTAACCGTTATGTACTGACTGTAACTTATCAATACACAGACACCACTGCAATACCTAACCACAAGGATACACAAACACACACTCGTCCGCCGCACAGTGCAGGTTAACAATACAACACGGATGTTAAACAACGTGACAGGCTCGCTCTTAAATCGATCGTCAACTTACCGCAACGCGACGTAATATAAAAACGTTAACCCTTGATTGGTTTATCAATCGAGTGTGGGAACAAGCGTTTTAATGCATTGTTATTATTAGCGACGAGGGCACGAAATTACTTGTTGTAAGTCGTGGATGCCCATCAGTCTGTCCTGACTGCGACCTAGGCTACGCACTGAGAAAAATTGCCACACGAAATGGCATATCTCATGGGTACAATGCGCCAAATCGGGACTTTTGTATTTCGTATGCTGCTCGTACTCAGACAATCATGGCCGTTGATGCTAGGCATGCTGTTGCTCATGCTTGGCAACAGCTTGCAAGGCACGTTACTCGGTGTGCGTGGCTCAATGGAGCAGATCGACTCTGCCACCATGGGTTACATCATGGCAGGCTATTTTCTCGGCTTTCTAGGTGGCTCGAAACTGACGCCTCTGCTCATAAAGCGTGTCGGCCACGTTCGCGTGTTCGCAGCTTTTGGCTCACTCGTTTCTGCCGCTTTCATATTGTATGCAGCCGTTGTTAATCCCTATGCTTGGTGGGCTTTACGGGTCTTAGTAGGCTTCTTCTTTTCAGGTATCTATGTGGTTGCCGAGAGTTGGATGAACCATGCCTCAACCAATGAGACACGGGGCAAATCATTGTCCATGTACTTGATTGTGCAAATGGCAGGCATGGTGCTTGGCCAGTTGTTGCTGAACTTGGGAGACCCCACCGACTACAGTTTGTTCGTTTTGATGACCGTCATGGTGTCGTTGTCTATTGCCCCCATTTTGTTATCCACGTCTGTGACGGCACCGGTCGAGACCTCTGCGCGTTCGATGCCACTTAAAGAATTAATAAATACGTCGCCGTTAGCGTGTTTCGGCATGCTGCTTTTGGGGGGCATTTATGCTGTGCTCTATGCCATGTCGCCGGTGTATGCCACCGAACGCGGTTTGGACATTCAACAGACATCCTACTTCATCGGCGCTATATTCACGGGTGCCATGCTATTTCAAATCCCGATAGGTTGGCTGTCAGACAAATTTGATCGACGAATTCTTATAGTCAGTGTAACCGGCATCGGCGCTCTGGTTGCTATGGCTTGCCTGTATGCCAACGAAGGCATCACACCCTTACTGTTAGGCGCCTTTCTTCTGGGCGGAATGGCCAACCCGTTGTATTCCTTACTGGTCGCGTACGCCAACGACTATCTTGAATATGATCAAATGTCTGCAGCTGCAGGTGGTCTGCTATTTATCAATGGTTTTGGCGCAATGCTTGGCCCCATCATTGTGGGCTACGCGATGTCCAAGTTTGGCGTTGAATGGTTTTTCATAACGCTGTTACTACTGATGAGTGCAATCTGCCTGTACGGCATTTACCGAATGAGCCAACGAGAGCATATCGTGGTTGATGAGCAAGCACCTTACTTGCCAATTTCAGCCAGAACCTCAGGCCTTGCCACAGGTTTCGCCATTGACGCCGCCGAAGAGCAATACCAGGATGAGTTGGAGGAGGCTGAAGAAAGCTTCGAGCTCAGAGCACCCTATGAGGAGGAGGAGGAGACGCAGGATAGACTTGCAGAGCAAAGAAAATAGCTTAGCTATTGTTTCTTACTCTTCCAAGTCCCACCGTATTGGTAGGTCGCTGCAAATTCAGTTTTGACTTTTGTTAAGCACTTCCCACACAAAAATAACCAATCCTTAGAATTGGAGTATCTACACCTGTAGAGAACTTCATGGGTCTCACTACATGAATCACAGGTTTTGGTTCTAACTCTCATAACACTATGTCGGGCTTTGTATTGGGAGTTAACGAGACTGATTACGCTATGATTTTGACAAGCGATAACTGCCGGATAATTCTAGAACTATCCGACAGTCACTCTATAAGCTTTTACACTTATTCAACGGTCACAGACTTTGCCAAGTTACGCGGCTGATCCACGTCTGTACCTTTGATAACTGCCACATGATACGAAAGCAACTGCAAAGGTAAGGTATAGATAATAGGTGCGATCAAAGCATCACAGTGCGGTACTTCCAGCACTTTCATTGTGGTATCACTAGCGAACATGGCTTCCTTATCAGCGAACACATACATCAAGCCACCACGCGCACGGACTTCTTCCACATTGGATTTAAGCTTCTCGACCAATTCGTTGTTTGGAGCGACCACTATCACCGGCATATCAGCATCTATCAATGCCAGAGGGCCATGTTTAAGTTCTCCTGCTGCATACGCTTCTGCATGAATGTAAGAAATTTCCTTGAGCTTAAGCGCACCCTCCATAGCAATTGGATACTGATCTCCACGGCCAAGAAACAAGCTGTGATTCTTGTCTGCGAAGTCCTCAGCCATAACAGCGATTGCTTCATCCATGCCCAGAACTTGTTCTATTTTTGCCGGCAAGCTTTGCAACGCACTGACAATTGCTTTCTCTTGCTCACGCCCTAATGACTTGTGATGGCCTATCGCCGTAGCTAGCATCAGTAGTGCTGAGAGCTGAACGGTAAAAGCCTTGGTGGAGGCTACGCCAATTTCAGCGCCTGCTCGCATCAGGTAAGTCATGTCTGACTCGCGCGTCAAAGATGATCCTGCTACGTTGCAGATGGTCAGGCTAGCCATAAACCCTTGCTCTTTGGCAAGACGTAATGCGGCAAGCGTATCTGCCGTTTCACCCGACTGAGAGAGTGTTACCAATAGGCTGTTTGGGCGAACAAACGAATTGCGATAGCGATACTCTGATGCGATTTCTACATTGCATGACACACCACCAAAATCTTCGAGCCAGTATCGTGCACACATACCGGCGTGATAACTGGTTCCACAAGCAATGATCTGTACATGCTCAACCTGACTTAGAAGGGTGGTTGCGTTCTCACCAAAGGCGGCATCAAGCACTTGGCCGTCAGCCAAGCGATCGTCTAGAGTGCGTTGGATAGCGACAGGCTGCTCATAGATCTCCTTAAGCATATAGTGGCGGTAGTTGCCTTTGTCGCTGGCATCATTTGACAATGTGGATTCTTCAACTGGCCTGTCAACTTCGTTACCCTGCACATCAACAACCTGCACAGTGTCACGCGTAATCATCGCCACATCGCCTTCTTCAAGGTACGCGAAGCGCCGTGTTACCGGCAGTAAGGCTAATTGATCTGATGCAATGAAGTGTTCGCCTATGCCATAGCCTATAACCAAAGGACTTCCAGAGCGGGCAACAATCAATTGTTCTGGTTGGGTACGATCCATGACGACCGTGCCATAGGCACCTTCGAGTTGAGGCACAGTAACTCTTACTGCTTCAAACAGACTGCTGGCAGTTTTGAGTTCATGTTCCACTAAATGCGCAATGACTTCTGTATCTGTGTCAGATTCAAAGGTATATCCCAACCCTTGTAATCGCTCACGTAATGCGGCGTGGTTTTCGATAATGCCATTGTGCACCACTGCAATACGATCAGACGATACATGCGGGTGAGCATTGGCCTCGTTGGGTTCGCCATGGGTAGCCCAACGGGTGTGTGCGATGCCTGTGCCGCCTTGCATGCCGAACTGATCGACGGCATCAACTAGCTCTTTAACTTTGCCCACGCGACGCAGACGATTCAACTGGCCATCTGCACCCACAGTGGCGATACCGGCTGAGTCATAGCCACGGTATTCAAGGCTCTGTAATCCTTTTAACAGAATTTCTGATATATCACGTTGCGCTACCGCGCCTACTATTCCACACATGTGTCATTAATCCGAGTTTGTCAGAGACGATATGAACAGACGTCTATAGCCTGACCACTGTTACTGATTGTTAGCTAGTTTTTGGAAGGTCTTGTCCAATTATCGATATCGGTCTGTTTCGAACGCGTCAGTGAGAGCTTCTTTGCAGGTACATCGCGTGAGATAGTTGATCCAGCACCAACAGTGGCACCAGCTCCGATCTTAACTGGCGCAACTAACGCCGTATTTGATCCTATATGCACATTGTCTTCCAAAACTGTCTGATGCTTGTTTGCACCATCATAGTTACACGTAATGGTGCCGGCCCCAACGTTCACATTTTCCCCTAACACGGAGTCGCCGACGTAACTCAAATGATTAATCTTGCTACCTGCCCCAACCTGAGTATTTTTTGTCTCAACAAAATTACCAATGCGCGCAGCCTTCGCAAGTTCGGTCCCAGGGCGAAGCCTTGCAAACGGACCTACGTTAGCTGCTTGGCCCAGGCGTGCAGATTCGAGTACACAATTGGCATGTACGATTGAGTCGTCCGCAATATGTGAGTCAGTGATAACACAGTTAGGGCCGATAACCACGTTGTTGCCCAACGTGCAATGACCTGTAAACACACAGTTAATATCAATGCTGATATCTGTCCCGGTTTCAAGTGTGCCTCTAATATCGATGCGGGCTGGATCTGAAAGTGTGACACCAGAATTCATCAGCTGTTCTGCCAAATAGAGCTGATGCACACGTTCAAGAGTAGCAAGCTGTACTCGGCTGTTTACACCGTCTGTCTCTGAGGCGTCTTCTGGGTGCACCGCCTGAATACGAAGACCCTGCCTCACAGCCTGTGCGTGAATATCTGTCAGGTAGTACTCACCTTGCGCGTTGTCGTTACCTAGGTCAGCAAGCAAACTAAACAGACTTCTACCTTTGATCGATACGACACCGGCATTAACCTCGGTGATAGTCAGTTGATCGGGGCTTGCGTCTTTCTGTTCAACCACACCGACAATCGCACCGCCTTCACGAACAATGCGGCCATAACCTGAAGGGTCATCCATCATCAAAGTCAACAGGCCAATGGTCTGATCATCGCAGACATCAAGCAAGGCTTTATAGGTCGAGGCACGTGTCAAAGGCACATCGCCGTACGTGATCAGTACTGTGTCATCTTCAGCGATACCTTCGAGAGCTTGCTGTACAGCATGGCCAGTTCCCAATTGCTGTTCTTGTGCGGCCCATTGAACTGAGTGGTCCGAATTTTTGTTTATCTCAGTTTTTACCTGCTCTGCTTCATGCCCCACAACCACAGTGACACCAGCAGGATCAAGCGTTGCCAGTGTATCCAGAACATGGGTTAGTAGCGGCTTACCAGCCAGAGGGTGCAAAACTTTGGGCATCGCAGATTTCATGCGGGTACCCTTGCCGGCTGCAAGTACGATAAATCGGGTTGACATGTGGACTTCCTGAATTGATGCAGCGCATTATCACATGAGAAATGCAGCTGGTTGTAGACACGCTCATCGGTGTATCGGCAGGAACAGAGATCAAATTCACTACTTGGCTTGTGACGTCTGGCTGGTCGTAAAGGTTTAACTCAGTGGCATTGTTTGACCGGCTGAATATAGCAACTAAAGCACAGCCATTTGGTGAGTACTATTTTAACTAGAGTGATTGTGTTGAATTCACTGCGCTCATTAGGAGTCAATTTTTTGATGCTATTGACAAAATAGACAGCCTTCGGAACAATCGCTTTGAAAAGAAATTATTTATCAAGGACCCAGTTTCAAGTTTAGCACCTGCCTGCCGACGTGCCGAGTAAACCCGCTGCTAGTAACCATTAATCACATATCAAAGAGAAAATGTATGAAACATTTTGGTCTTGAAGTAGTGAGCTTGGTACTTTTTGACTGCTACGTTGCTGGCCGCTTAAAAAAGAGCTTGTCTATACCGTGATACTCGTGCAGTTGTGAGTATCACCTTCTCTGATCTAGCCACATGTTAGTTGTGATCGGCTAATTGCAGATCTCAATACGAAAAAAACCAGCGTGAAAGCTGGCTTTTATTCGTCTAAAGTATGACTAGTCTGATGTCGCTAGCGTATCTGTGTTCACACTCAACCCAGAGAATAAGGTGTTGTTAAATGCGCCAATCTTACGCCTAGTTAATCTCTCTACTTACGCAGTTTCTTAATGAATTCCAACTGTGCAGCAGCTTCTGCCAGCTGGGCTTGCACTGCAGCATAATCAATCGTTCCCACTTGGCCGCCTGCGAGGGCAGCTTCCGCTTCTTCCTTTGATTTCTGCGCAGCCGCTTCATCGATATCATCAGCACGAAGTGCCGTGTCTGCCAGGATGGTCACCACGTCAGGCTGTACTTCAAGTAAACCACCAGACACATAAATATCAAGAGCTTCGCCTTCACCTACTGGACGCACATGCACTTCACCCGGACGAATACGAGTAATGAAAGGTGTGTGTCCAGGGGCGATGCCTACTTCACCCATTTGCGCTGAAGCTACCACCATGGAAGCTTCGCCGCTATAGATGCTCTTCTCAGCGCTAACAATTTCAACTTTGAGTGAAGCAGCCATGATTACGCCGCCGCGCTCTTCTTATGATTCTCGAGTACTTCTTCAATGGTGCCTTGCATGTAGAACGCCTGCTCTGGCAAGTGATCGTACTCACCAGCAACAATGCCATTGAATGCCGAAATAGTGTCTTTCAGTGATACGTACTTACCAGGGGAACCAGTGAATACTTCAGCTACGAAAAACGGCTGTGACAAGTAGCGCTGCACTTTACGTGCGCGTGAAACAACCAGCTTATCTTCTTCAGAAAGCTCGTCCATTCCCAAGATGGCAATGATGTCGCGCAGCTCTTTATAGCGCTGAAGTGTGTTCTGCACACCACGAGCGCAGTCGTAGTGCTCAGCACCAACCACCAATGGATCTAGCTGACGGCTTGTTGAGTCAAGTGGATCAACCGCTGGATAAATACCTAACTCAGCAATGTTTCTGGACAGTACAACTGTTGCGTCAAGGTGAGCAAACGTTGTTGCTGGAGATGGATCAGTCAAGTCATCCGCTGGTACATAAACGGCTTGGATTGAAGTGATTGAGCCAGTCTTCGTCGATGTAATTCGCTCTTGCAGCGCACCCATTTCTTGCGCCAATGTTGGCTGGTAACCTACCGCTGAAGGCATACGACCTAGCAGAGCTGATACTTCAGTTCCAGCCAGTGTGTAGCGATAGATGTTGTCAACAAACAGTAGTACGTCACGACCTTCATCACGAAAGTACTCAGCCATCGTCAGACCCGTTAGAGCAACGCGAAGACGGTTTCCAGGAGGCTCATTCATCTGACCATATACAAGGGAAACCTTGTCGATAACGTTCGAATCTGTCATCTCGTGGTAGAAATCGTTTCCTTCACGTGTTCTTTCACCAACGCCTGCAAATACTGAGAAACCCGAGTGCTCAGCAGCGATGTTACGAATAAGCTCCATCATGTTTACTGTCTTACCAACCCCAGCACCACCAAACAAGCCAACCTTTCCGCCTTTTGCGAACGGGCAAAGTAAGTCGATTACTTTAATGCCAGTTTCCAGCAGCTCGGTAGAACCCGATTGTTCAGCATAAGTAGGTGGCTCGCGATGGATAGGCATACGCTTATCAGTAGCGATGTCGCCAGCTTCATCGATAGGTCGTCCTAGAACGTCCATGATGCGACCGAGGGTGGCTTCACCAACAGGTACAGAGATAGGTGCACCTGTGTTTGTGCAGGACACGCCACGTCTGAGGCCATCGGCCACACCCATAGCGATGGTACGAACGATGCCGTCACCTAGCTGTCCTTGAACTTCAAGAACCGTCTCACTGCCTTCAACAGTCAGTGCGTCGTACGTTTTAGGTACTGCGTTACGTGGGTATTCCACGTCGATTACCGCGCCGATGATCTCGACGATTTTTCCTGTGCTCATGATGCGTATCCGGGTCGAATAATAGTCAATTTTGTCTATACAGCTGCCGCGCCACCCACGATCTCAGAGATCTCTTGGGTGATAGCAGCCTGACGAGCTTTGTTGTATACCAACTGAAGTTCGTCAATTAGCTCGCCTGCGTTGTCTGAGGCGCTCTTCATGGCAATCATTCGAGCGGCCATCTCGCAAGCAATGTTCTCTACTACGGCTTGATATACCTGCGACTCCATGTAACGTTCCATAACATGGTCTAGTACATCTTGAGCATCTGGCTCGTATATGTAGTCCCAACCGAAGTCAGTGTTGCTATCAATGGACGCCACTGCTGGAATCAACTGCGTCACGTTTGGAGTTTGAGTCATCGTGTTGATGAATTCGTTTTCAACAACAAATAATCGGTCGATTTCGCCTGCTTCGTATTTGTCCAGCATGATTCTTATGCTACCAAGCAGTGTTGCAAGCTCTGGAGCATCACCAATATCAATAGTGCTGCCCACAACGTTGCCACCAATACGCTTGAAGAATGCTTGTGCCTTCTTACCAATCGTACAAACATCGATATCAACGTTTTGATCGTTCCACTGCTTCATTGACGCAACAGCAGCCTTGAACGTATTGGTGTTCAAACCACCACACAAACCTCTGTCGGTAGATACCACAATGTATCCAACACGCTTAGGATCAGGGCGCTCTTGCAAGTAAGGATGCTTGTATTCAACGTTCGCTGACGCTACATGCCCTACAACTTCGCGTAATTTTAACGAATAAGGCCGGTTCGCTTTCATGCGATCCTGAGCCTTGCGCATTTTTGACGCCGCCACCATTTCCATGGCTTTCGTGATCTTTTGAGTATTTTGAATACTCTTGATCTTTGTGCGTATTTCCTTGCCGGAAGCCATGAGCCCTTACCAGCTTCCGTTTGCCTTAAAGGCGTCTAGGCCTTTGGCGAACGCTGCTTGGATGTTCTCGTTCCAATCACCTGACTGATCAACTTGATCGAGTAGTTCTTGATGGTTAGATCGAAAGTAATCATGCATAGCTTCTTCAAACGATACGACTTTGCTCACTGGAACGTCGTCGATGTAGCCTTCGTTAGCAGCAAACAACGAAACACCCATTTCACCTACTGACAGAGGCGCGTATTGCTTCTGCTTCATGAGCTCTGTAACACGCTGACCACGCTCAAGCTGCTTGCGTGTAGTTTCATCGAGATCTGATGCGAACTGAGCAAAAGCTGCCAACTCACGATACTGGGCTAAGGCAAGTCGAACACCACCGCCTAACTTCTTGATGATCTTCGTCTGTGCTGCACCACCAACCCGTGATACAGAAAGTCCTGCGTTGATTGCTGGACGAATACCCGCGTTAAACAAGTCAGTTTCTAGGAAAATCTGACCATCAGTGATCGAGATGACGTTTGTCGGTACGAAAGCCGATACGTCACCCGCTTGTGTTTCAATGATTGGCAATGCAGTCAGTGAACCGGTCTTGCCCTTTACTTCACCGTTGGTGAATTTCTCAACGTAATCCGCGTTTACTCGTGAAGCTCTTTCAAGCAATCGAGAGTGAAGGTAGAAAACGTCACCAGGATAAGCTTCACGACCCGGCGGACGACGCAGCAGCAGTGATACCTGACGGTACGCCCATGCTTGTTTCGTAAGATCGTCATAGACGATCAGTGCATCTTCACCACGGTCACGGAAATACTCGCCCATTGAACAACCAGCGTAAGGAGCGACGAACTGCATGGCTGCAGAGTCTGCTGCGCCCGCTGCAACAATGATTGTATTTTCCAATGCACCATGCTCTTCCAGCTTGGTTACAACGTTTGCGATAGTAGATTGCTTTTGACCAATCGCTACGTAGACACATTTGATGCCAGTGTCCTTCTGGGCGATGATTGCGTCGATAGCAACTGCTGTCTTTCCTGTCTGGCGGTCACCAATGATCAGCTCACGTTGGCCACGGCCCACGGGTACCATTGCATCGATGGCTTTCAAACCTGTTTGCACTGGCTCGTCGACTGATTGCCGGTCGATAACGCCTGGAGCAATTTTTTCTACAGGTGATGACAGCTTTGCGTTTACTGGGCCTTTGCCGTCTATTGGCTCGCCGAGTGCGTTTACAACGCGACCAAGTAGCTCTGGTCCAACAGGCACTTCAAGTACCTTACCTGTACAACGGACTTTGTCGCCTTCTGACAAATTTTCGTAGTTGCCCAGAACAACTGCACCTACCGAGTCACGCTCAAGGTTCAATGCCAGTCCGAACAGGCCATCGTCAAACGCGATCATTTCGCCTGATAGAGCGTCGTTAAGTCCGTGAATACGAACTATACCGTCGTTCAGGCTTACGATAGTACCTTCGGTACGAACGTTGGCTGACGTATCCGTTTTGCCAATTTTTTCTCGGATCAGGTCACTGATCTCGGATGGATTCAGTTGTTGCATGAGTATCGTGTTCTCTTGAAATTCTATGTAGTTCGAATCGGTTTACGAGTAGACCGACAATTCGGTCTTAAGCGTCCTAACTGGCAACGCTCTGTTCAAGTCCGGATAGTCGGCCGCGCAACGACCCGTCAATGACGAGATCACCTGCACGAATAATGGCACCACCAATGAGTTCGGGATCGACTTCGGTGGTAATTCTGATCTTGCGCGAAAGTCGTCTGCCTAAGGCTTCAACAATACTGGCCTCTTGATCACTTGTGAGTGCATAAGCACTGACTACGTGAGCGTCTAATTCGCCTTCAGCTTCCCGTCGCAGTAATCCAAATTGCTGATGGATGTTAGGTAGGGCTGACAATCGATCGTTTTCTGCTAGCAGTCCAAGCAAACCTTTGCTGTCCTCGTCTAAACCATCGGAGACGTTGGCGATAAGATCGGCTTTCGCTTGCGCAGTGATGCCGGGCTCACCCAAACGAGTACGAATGACATCGTCTTGCACAACCGCACCCCAATAGGCCAAGCGGTTTTCCCACATGTCGTAGCCGCCACGTTCCGAGGCCAGCTCGAAAATAGCTCTTGCGTAAGGTCTTGCTGTTGTCGATTCTGATGCCATTTAAGTGACTACCGGTTGACAATCGCTTGCGCGGTTGTTCTCACTATTTATTCCCTGCCAAGATGGCTCCCTACTTGGGGTACATCAAAGCTTGTAAGTATTTCTGAATCACTTAGCTGTCCCGATGATTGTATGTTGAAGACATGTTCCGATATCAATTTATCGGATAGCCTTCAACGCTATCTGGCGGTCAAGTGACTTTCTTGAAAGTGCAAGGCGCTGCGCGCCACGCACTTTCGGGTACTGTTGATCTAAAGCTGCTTTACCAAGTCATCAATGACCGAGTTATGCTTGTTTTGATCAATCTCAGTGCCAAGAATTCGCCGAGCACCTTCTACTGCCAATGCTCCAACTTGTTGGCGCAATCCTTCTTTAGCACCCACAATTTCTTGTTCGATCTCAGCTTGCGCACTTTGCTTGAGTCGATCACCTTCACTGCGCGCAGTGTCCTTTGATGACTCAACAATCTCGTTGCTGCGCTTTTGAGCTTGAGCCACTATCTCTGCAGCCTGCGATTTCGCATCCTGCAGCATAGTCGCAATCTCAGCCTCTGCTTCTTCGCGTTTCTGTGAGCTTTTTTCTGCATCTGCCAAGCCTCCAGCTATCAACGCCTGGCGCTCACGCAAGCCGTTGATAATAGGTGGCCAAACGTACTTCATGCAGAAGTAAACGAACACAGCAAACGAAATAGCCTGGCCTAATACTGTCAGGTTAACGTTCATGTGCTTTGCCTCTCGTTAGTCGAAGTATCGATCAACCTGCGATCTGGCCGACGAACGGGTTAGCAAATACGAAGAACAGTGCAATACCAACACCGATCATTGGAATCGCATCTAGCAGGCCTGCAACGATAAACATTTTTACCTGCAGCATAGGCACCATTTCTGGCTGACGTGCTGCACCTTCGAGAAAACGACCGCCAAGAAGAGCAAAGCCAATAGCTGTACCAAGTGCAGCTAGACCAATCATAATAGCAACAGCCAGAGCGGTGAACGCAACTACAGTTTCCATGAGAACTCCAAGAATATTAAAAGATTAAAAGTTATTGAAAAAAAGATACGACGGAAGAACTAAACCAAACTAATGACTTTCATGAGACATCGCCATATAGACAATGGTTAGCATCATGAAGATAAAAGCCTGCAGGGTAATGACCAAAATATGGAAAATTGCCCAAGGGACAGATAGAGCCCACTGCGCCCAGAATGGCAACAAGGCGATAAGTATGAATATCAACTCTCCGGCGTACATGTTGCCGAACAGTCGCAAGGCCAATGAAATTGGCTTTGATATTAGGCTCACTCCCTCAAGCAGTAAGTTGATTGGAATGAGGATAGCTTGAAGAATAGGATTTCCGCTACTAAAAGGCATCAAGGTCAATTCCTTCACAAATCCGCTTGCACCTTTTACCTTGAAACTGTAGTAAATCATCAGTGCGAATACAGACAGAGATAACCCAAGTGTCACGTTGACGTCTGTACTAGGAACAATCTTCATGTACGGAATACCAATTGCCTCACCCAGTCGAGGCACTAAATCGACTGGCACCAGATCCATTAAATTCATCAGAAATATCCAGACGAATATGGTGAGTGCTAATGGAGCAATAAGCGGGTTGTTGGCGTGAAACGTGTCGCGGACGTTGGTATCTACAAATTCGACAATGACCTCAACCGAGCTTTGCAGCAGACCGGGCACGCCAGCGTTGAAATTGTCAGCAGCTTTCTTGAACAGCCAGATGAAGAAGGCACCCAGCACGATAGAGAAAAACATGGAGTCGAGGTTTATTGACCAGAATCCCATAGCCGCGGCTTCTTCGCCACCATGAGCTATGCCCAAGCCATTTTCGGGATGATATCCAAACACCAAATTCTGCAAGTGATGCTGGATGTACTCTGACGATGTTGGTGCTTCGCTACTAGCCATATGTCAACAATTTACCTTGCGTTTGTACTTACTGACCTGCTCAATGAAATAAATTGGCACGTCAATATACTTTATCTTTGCTATCTGTGAAGACTAGCTTTGCCTATCTTTCTATTACTTATGTTCTATTACTTATGTTTTCGCGCTGCTTTCCAAACTGACTACATCGTTATTTGCGCACTGCCAGCAATGGAACAAACCAACTCAGGCTCTGAACTCCAATAAACCCTAGAAATACAGCGGGCGCATTCAGCGGCCTGAGGTTAATAAATACTATGACGAACAAACTAGCTGTAATAAAAATCTTACCCGTGATACCCGCATAAAACGAATTGACTATTTTTCTCGCTGCCCGGGCCCCGGAGAACCGAAACGCTCGATAAGCGAAATAGCCATTCGGCAAAAACGCGATCATACCTCCAGCAAGAGCACCGAAGGCTCCACTAAAGCCCCAGATTCCACCAATAACCCCTGCTAACAGCGCTCCAATCAGCTGCGCTGTAAGCAATGCCTTAACGACCTGCAAACGTTGATCTGCTTGTCGCATAGGTATGCCTTGAAAACAGTAATTACTCGGTAGGACGCTAACGCCTTAGACCTGAGTTTGAGCAGCGCGAGTATACCAGCGTTTTTTCGCTACAAACGTTCAAACGGATCAATATATTGATCCGTAGGTAATCACAAGCCTTTTGACTAAATGCGTATCAAGCCAGCTTTAAATGCTTTTCATGATCAATGAGTGCAACATAATGCACGTTTATCGCCACAGCTGACGAGAGCCCTCTCGCGAGTTGGTCAATAGAGTTGGATAGTGTGCAGGGAGCTCAACTTCTGTGCGCTTGAATTCTGACGTTCAAATTCGTACGAGAAAACTACTTGATGTGTGCAAGTATTCCTTGTAACTCACTGACAGAAGAGTAGCTAATTTGTAGTTTTCCCGCACCACTTCCCTTGTGTGAAATCTGCACCTTAGCCCCCAGCGTTTCGCCAAGTTTTTTACTCAAGCGCTCAATATCTGGGTCAAAAGCAGGATCTGCAGAGTTAGATCGGACCTCTCTGCCATCTTCATCTAATGACCGAACGTAGGCCTCAGTGGCACGAACCGTCATGGCTTGTTGAACTACTCGCCTAGCGATATCACGTTGAACATGACGCGGCGCACCCAGAAGAGCTCGCGCATGACCCATTTCCAATTCGCTCTTGTCAACCATGACTTTAACTTCATCATGCAACTCCAGCAAACGCATCAAATTGGTCACTGATGCCCTCGAGCGACCTACAGCCTCGGCGACTGCCTTGTGCGTCATGCCGAATTCGTCGCAAAGACGGGCAAACGCCTCGGCTTCTTCTAACGGATTGAGATCCTTACGTTGAATGTTCTCTATAACGGAAACTGCCGCTACAGATCGGTCTTCCATTTGCCGGACAATAGCTGGAATTCGGTCGATACCTGCTAACTGCGAGGCACGCCAGCGTCGCTCTCCTGCGACTAATTCATAGCCGTCAGCGAACGGTCTAACGATGATCGGCTGGATCATTCCTTCGGCTCTGATCGAATCTGCCAGCTCTTGAAGCAACTCTTGGTCAAACAAACGTCGCGGTTGATAAGTTCCACGACGGATCTTCTCTACGCCAAGCATAATCAGCTGTTCAGAGTTATTACCAATGAGCTCTTGCTTATTGCCCTCAGCTGGCTCATCGACAGATGTATGCACCGACTCCTGAGCGCGCAGCACTGTCGAAGCTGTGCCAATCTGCTGCGTCTTGTCTTGTCCCGTTCCCTTGCCAACCTCGGGCGTAGCCTCGGATAGAGGAGCCTGTGCCGCAGATGTTGAGTCCTTGCCGCCAACACTGTCGGCCTCAGTGTTAGGAGCAGACTCAGCAGTATCATCAGCACGATCATCAGCACGGACATCAGCACGGACATCAGCTTGTACAGTTGTTTGTGTTTTCCGATCCTTAGCATTACTGCCGAGCAACGCATTGAGGTTACGGCCCATACGAGGTCGTTTAGCCATTGACAGACTCGGTATCGTTTAAAGGTTGCTCGGGAGTACCTGTGCTCGACGGGGATTCTGCAACGCCTGAGGATGAAGGATTCGCAGATTCGGCTGTTGTGACGTCGCCCGTTGTCTCTTTACGTTCAGATTGCGAAGCCGCCTCCGAGATGGGCTCCGCTGCAGCAGGCTGTTCATCGGCTGTATGTACAGCTCGAGCCAGCTTACGGACTATTTCTCCAGCAAGAGCCAGGTACGCAAGTGCTCCACGGGAAGTATTGTCGTACTCCATGATTGAAAGGCCATGACTGGGAGCCTCTGCCAGACGAACATTTCTAGGCACCACCGTTCTAAAAACCTGGTCTCCAAAATGTTCGATTAGCTGGGCTGAAACCTCCACACCAAGCTTGTTCCGGCCATCGTACATAGTCCGCAGCAAACCCTCTATTTTGATATCAGGGTTGACGCTTTCTCGCACCCCTTCAACGGTCTCCAGCAAAGCTGACAGCCCTTCGAGCGCATAATATTCACATTGCACCGGGACTAGCACGCTGTCTGCAGCTACAAAAGCATTTAGCGTAAGAATATTGAGCGATGGTGGGCAATCAATTAAAATGAAATCAAAGTCTTGTCGCACAGGCTGCAAAGCGTTGTTCAATCGCTGCTCACGCTCGTCCATATCCATGAGTTCGACTTCAGCGGCTGTTAGATCGCTATTGGCCGCCAGCACCGCACAGGTGTTTTCGGCAGCTTTTTGCTGTGCATCGTTAACACTCATGCCATCCACTAGCACGTCAAAAATGCCTTTTTCTACTTCGTGCTTGTCGATGCCGCAACCCATAGTGGCGTTGCCTTGCGGATCTAGATCAATCAGCAACACACGCTTGTTCATACTGACAAGGGCAGCCGACAGATTCACTGAGGTGGTGGTTTTTCCAACCCCACCTTTTTGGTTCGCTATGGCAATTATCCGACTCATGTTGCCAAGTGTAATCCATTAAACCTGTTTGCAGCGACACACGGCCACATGTCGAGCAGCTGAATTACCAGGTATGTCGACCGGAACCAGTTCTTCTAGGTGAAACGGCTCGGGCAATGGCGTCTCTAAGCGCTCCACATGGCCCAGCATGATGAGGGCTCGAGCGTCTGTTGCGCATAAAGACGACGCTATGCGCAAAAAATCATGCGGTGCTGAAAAGGCCCTTGAGGTGACTATTGACGCGCTTACCTCGTTCTGAGCGGCCACATCTTCCACTCGCTGGTTCAGAATTCTGACATTTTTAATGCCCAGCTCTACTAGAACCTGCTGTTGAAAACGTGTTTTTTTTCCGTTGGATTCAATAGAAATAAACGTTAAATCCGGTCTTGCTAGTGCCAGCGGTAATACTGGCAATCCAGCTCCACTGCCCACATCAATCAAATCAGCACTCACCCGCCCTTCACAAGATTCAGGGGGTAACCAGGCACAAAGAACGAGGCTGTCCAGCAAATGTCGTTGCACCATAGCGCGAGCCTCACGCACTGCTGTGAGGTTATAGACGCGATTCCATTTTTGTAGCAACGCCACGAATTGCAGCATTTTCTCACGAGCCCCTGTTTCCAGCTCAAGATGTATTGATGTCGAGAGCTGCAGCAACCCTGCATCGAATGTTTCAGCCGGGTTACTCACTAGTGATCAATACCTGTGTTCAATGTCTGGTGTCAATGACTGTAAATGGTGACTACTAGTGTTAACAATTGGTAGTCACAAAGGTTAATAGCCGATAGTATAAACAAGGCTTAACGGCACAAGGATTCGCCTAGGCGCTTTGCCGTAACGGGTGCTTTTTAAGATGGACCAGCAGCAAAGAGATGGCGGCCGGGGTTACCCCGGATATACGCGATGCCTGACCAATGGTACCCGGACGAGCTTCTGCAAACTTTTGCCGAACCTCATTGGATAAGCCGTTTACCTGCGCATAATCCAAACTGTCAGGCAATACTATTTGTTGCTGCGTTAAGGTTTTATCAATGTCAGCTTGCTGCCTGTCGAGATAACCCGCGTATTTTCCTTGTATCTCCACTTGCTCAACAACCGCCACCGCAGGTGTTTGCACGTCTGGCGCGACGATAGATAAAAGAGTTGAAAGCGTCATTTCCGGCATTTTCAACAGGTCAGTGAGTCGCTTCTCTCTAGGAAAGGCCATGTCCGTAGCCGCCTGCAGTGCCTCCGATTCAGGTGTACCCGGCCTTATCCACAGGGTATGAATTCGCGATTTTAGTTGTTCAACAGCCTCACGTTTTTCACTGAAGGCCTGCCAACGCACATCGTCTACCAGGTGCAGATTACGGCCAATTTCACACAGGCGAAGATCAGCGTTGTCTTCGCGCAACATCAGGCGATATTCAGCCCGGCTTGTGAACATACGGTAAGGCTCGAGCGTGCCCCGCGTTGTCAGGTCATCAATAAGCACGCCGATGTAGGCCTCGTCGCGCCGTGGTGTCCAAGGCTCGAGCTCTTTTACCTGTCGGGCAGCATTCAGCCCTGCGATCAGACCTTGTGCAGCCGCTTCTTCATAACCGGTGGTGCCATTTATCTGGCCGGCAAAAAACAAGCCTGCCACGCTTTTCGTCTGTAACGACGCTCGCAAACCTCTTGGATCAAAAAAATCGTATTCAATGGCGTAACCTGGCCGCGTAATGTGCGCCTTTTCAAACCCACGTATGGACTGCACGTAGGCAATCTGTACATCGAATGGCAAGCTGGTTGAGATGCCGTTCGGATAAACCTCGTGCGTGCTCAGGCCTTCAGGCTCAATAAAAATCTGGTGTGAATCCTTGTCGCTGAAGCGCACTACTTTGTCCTCTATAGAGGGGCAATAGCGCGGCCCGACTCCCTCGATGTCGCCAGAAAACAGCGGCGAACGATGCAGAGCGTTGCGTATCAAGTCATGCGTTTTTTCATTGGTGTGCGTAATGTGACAGTGCACCTGCCTCGGGTGATCATCTGTGCTACCCATATAAGAGAACACTGGACGCGGCTCATCACCTGGCTGACTCTGCAGTGAGCTGTAATCTATGGATCGGCCATCTATGCGCGGCGGTGTTCCAGTCTTCAGCCTACCTGTGTCAAAAGGCATTTCACGAAGCTTTGCCGCCAGGGTCATGGATGGTGGATCTCCAGCTCTACCCGCTGACTGATTAGCTTCACCGACATGAATTTTTCCAGCCAGAAAGGTACCTACGGTTAGTACCACCGTTTTTGCGTTGAACTGAACACCCATCTGAGTAACCACGCCACTAACCCGCGCTTGTTCCAGCCCAGTATTTGACACCTCATTGAGCACCAAATCGTCTACAGCTTGCTGAAAAATGGTCAATCCAGGCTGATTTTCGAGGATCTGTCGTATCGCTCCTCGGTACAGCACACGATCGGCCTGCGCACGTGTGGCTCTTACCGCTGGGCCTTTACGTGAATTCAGTGTACGAAAATGGATGCCAGCGATGTCCGCAGCAATACCCATGGCACCACCCAGAGCATCGATTTCCTTGACTAAATGTCCCTTGCCGATTCCACCGATAGCTGGGTTACAGCTCATCTGACCCAATGTGTCTATATTGTGGGTGAGTAGTAACGTGCTGGCGCCAGAGCGTGCCGAGGCCAGCGCCGCTTCGGTGCCCGCATGACCACCACCAACCACAATGACATCAAATGTTTCCGGGTACTGCATGAACTTGACTCGTAAAGCGCTCTGTTTGATGGGAAGTATACGCAAGTCACTAGCACGTGTTTGCAAACGCCATGGCAAACCCACGCTTCAATTTCATCGCCTTGCAACTCTTAATTTCGTTTCGAGCTTAGCTTTCCGTGCACCTGCGTGTCAGAAATCGTTCGGATTAAGGATGCCTTTACGCATAGTCCTGTTTGAGTAACATTGTCGATAGAGCAGCTGATTCGGGCTCCCTACACGCTCAAAATGTGAGGACAACGACTCATATCAGAAGTTCGCTCTATTGCATTTTTTCTAACGTACAAATTCCTAGCTTGTCGTATTTAGTGTTATCTTTTAGTTGCTCCCACGTTAGAGCGACTAATCGCTGGACAAAAGTAGTTTGTTCAGATGTCGACTTGCCTACAAAAAACAGGATGAACAATGAAAGCTACAATGAAAGCCTTGGTCTGCACCCTTGGTGTTGCCGCTATGGGTCTCACAAACCCTGCAGCTGCCCAAGACGCGCGAACTATCGGTGAAATTTATAAAGAATGTGGTCTCGGTGCCATCATCTTCACTGGCGATACAGAAAATTCGCAGATAATAGCTGCCATCAGTAACATCACCTCCGATTTGGGTTCAACTGCTATAACTTCAGGACTCGTCAGTCCTGCAACATGCACAGGTGGCTCTGTTGAAACAGCAGCTTTCATCATGCACACTTACCCGTCGCTGGAGAGAGATCTCGCTCGGGGTGAAGGCGAGTACATCAACGCTATGCTCGAATTACGAGATTGTGATGTCACCTCCCACCACAATATTATTGAAGACATGCGGGCAAACTATGCTGACGAACTCGTTGGTGATACTGCTATAGAACGTGCTTCAAGCTTGTTCGATTCTTTCGAAAATACATTAGCTACCTCATATTCTGACAGCTGTGTTGTCTGAGTAGCGGTATTTCACGATAGCCCATCAATGGTCAGATAAGCAATGTTTATGAGTTTTCTGGCCAAGCATGTTGTGTAAAGCCCTTGCCGCCTTTAGTCGGACAAGGGTGTTGTACAAAGCCCTTATCTACGTTGGTATTTTTTTACCCCTGTCGTCAACTATAGCGACGGCAACTGCGCTTAACGTCGCTCCCGAAATAACGACGCAGCAATCCCAGATCGAGGATCTTGCCAAGCACCCCACTTGGCTGCGGCTTCTGCACCTGAAAAACACCGATAAATCAGCCGCAAAAAATCCTACGTACAAGCCTGACATCACCAGCGAAGGCTTTTATCTTGGTGATCGACGAACCATTGATCCACGCGTTGAACTGACGCTTTCGCTGGAACTGTTATCTCAGTCTATTAGTCAGGGTCCCACGGCGAACGAGGAATCTCCAGAAGCCGCAGATCCGCTCTGGTGTTCTTATCCATCACGGTTTCTTTGGTTACAAAGCGTGGGCGCCATAGCACCAGATACCTTGGACTATACGTTGTGCAAACACTTATCAGAGTGGGCATCACTGGATGATCTGAGCGGACTCAGCTTGGTTCAAGTCAGTGGTTTTTTTGCTAACCCTGCATCGGCGTTCGGGCATATCTTATTGCAAGTCAATGGCAAAGAATCTGGCGATGTGCGTGGTTTACTCGATCTAGGCATCAATTTTGGTGCATCGGTACCCGATAACGAAGGCGGTATTGCCTACATCATTAAAGGTCTATTAGGCGGTTATCAAGCAGCCTTCAGTGATGAAGTCTTTTATGCTCACGATCGCGTCTACTCAGCCATTGAGAACCGCGACATGTGGTCGCATCAATTAAACCTCACCGTATTTCAAAGGACATTTCTGCTCTACCACTTGTGGGAGCTAAAGGATGCGCGTTTCAAATATTACTTTCTAAGCCGAAACTGCGCATACTACGTGGCGAAGTTGCTGGAGATGGTGCTTGAAGAATCATTTGACCTAGAAAACAGACTTCAATATCCACCCATCGACCTGTTCCACAAGGTCCATGATATTGACAAAGCACGACGAAAAAACGGACAGGAATTAATCTCCAATATTGACTTCATACCGTCCAATCAGCGTTCCACGTATCACGCATTCAATGCGCTGGATAGCGCCGATAAACAACAGGCTAGACAATTTGTAGATGCTGCCGAGTCAGATTCACCACAACTCGATCAGGCGTATTCGCCTACCGCACTAGACTTCCTATTGCAGTATGTAGATTACCGCTCACCTTCTGAGGGAGGAAGTTTTGAGGAGGTTGATGACGCATCACCAAAAACCTTGAAGTGGCGTGCCTTAAGACGACAACTACTCACTCAGAGGTTTCAGCTACCGGCATCAGATCCAGTGTTGTCCACAAAAATAAGCTATGCCAGTAGCGAATGGGACCCACCCATGTTTGGCCCCAAGCCAGGGCTATTGAGTGTTGGTGCAACACGGCAAGACCAATTATCCGCGGCAATTGTTGACTACTCTCCCTACAACTTTAACGCTTTGCAGCGTAACAAAGGATTGCTAAAAGACGCATCGTTTGAGCTGGGCCACGTTAGGTTACGTGTCAGAGAAGATGAGGTGGTACTAGATAGATTCGAAGTCATCACGATTGAGAAACTCACGGCAAACGGCATCGCACTTCGCGGTGAGAGGCAACCCGCCTGGTTCTTATCTTTCGGTGCTGAAAATCGTGCTGAGTTTTGCACTAGCTGTGTGCGTGGTTTTCTAGGGCTTGGCATTGGCAAGTCGCGAAAAATAGCTAATTCCACTTTGATCGTTGGGCTTGCTGAAGTGCATTCTGACGTTACCGGTGTTAGCGCTGGCGCATCCTTAGGCTTGATCACACGACCTTTTGCAAATTTCAATATCAGATGGAAAAGCCGAGCATTGGGCTACCTTGACAGCGATAACGAGGCGCGTTCTCTAGGCGTTACAAAGGGCGGATTAAACTGGCTGCATGAGCTCTCTTTTCTCTATTCTGTAGCCGAATCTGTTGACGTTATTGTTACGGGGCAGTTAGAGGAATTTGGCAATGAAACCAGCCTAACTGTCGCTTATCGCTTCTAAGCTACCCCAACAGACCATGGTGGCTGAACAACTGATTAGCACACCTGACAAATCCATAACCACTCGCAATCAACCTGACAAAAAAGGACCGTTGAACACAGTTAAAAAAAACACATCGATTGCAGAAAAATCAACTTGGCAGACGTTAAAGCAGCTTCAGCCTTTCTTGAAACCCTATCGAACGCGAGTAGTCATTGCAGCATCAGCCTTATTGGTTGCAGCTGCAGCCACGCTAACGATTCCCGCCGTCTTTCGACTGTTAATAGATCGAGGTTTCAGTTCCGCTGATAATTTACAAGGCATTGGCTCTGACGATATTAACCGCGTGTTCATTACGTTATTTGGCGTTGCAGTCATACTGGCATTAGCTACCGCAACGCGCTTTTATTGTGTGTCATGGCTAGGGGACAGAATCACAGCCGATATTCGTAAGCGCGTTTTTTCAAAGGTTCTTCGGCAAGACCCTGTGTTTTTTGAAACTTTGCGGACAGGTGAAGTGCAGTCTCGCTTATCAAGCGATACCACCTTAATTCAATCACTCATAGGCTCAAGTATATCGCTTGGCTTAAGAAACACCCTGCTGTTTGCAGGCGCACTAATCATGATGATTTGGTCTAGCCCGGCATTGGCAAGCATTATCGTTGCATTGTTGGTTGTCGTAGTACTACCTATTCTCATTGTTGGCAGACGTGTAAGAAAACTATCGCGCGACTCGCAAGACAAACTAGCGGATACCGGTGCGCTGGCCAATGAAACATTAAATGCCATGCAAACAGTTCAAAGTTATGTGCGCGAGGATATGGAGTCACAGCGCTATGACTTGGCAGCTGACCATGCCTTTGAGAGCGCACTACGTCGAAATCGCAATCGATCTTATCTCACTGCATTGGCAATCACCCTTGTATTTGGATCTATTGTCTTTGTTCTCTGGCTCGGTGCACAAGCGGTAAGTGATCAACGAATGAGCGCCGGACTGCTCACACAATTTATGTTGTACGCAGCTCTCGTTGCAGGATCCACCGGGGTTCTTGCGGAAGTGCTAGGCGATGTACAACGCGCCGCAGGTGCAACTGAGCGACTGCTAGAGCTTATGCAAGAATCCGCCACGATTACTTCTGGCTCAACCAAGCTTCCAGCAAGCAGTAAAGCTGGCGCGTCACTATCGCTTATCGATGTATCTTTTAATTACCCAAGTCGACCAGATACACCTGCTCTACAAAATATCAGCTTTGATCTAAAGCCAGGTACCACTGTAGCTTTGGTAGGCCCATCAGGTGCAGGTAAAACCACGGTTCTTCAACTGCTGTCACGATTTTATGATCCGCAGTCTGGCAGCATCTTGTTAAACAATACGGCTATCAATAGTTTAAGTCTATCTGCGCTACGCCATGCAGTTGGGCTGGTCTCACAAGAGAGCATTGTGTTCTCTGACAACGTAACTAACAACATACGTTATGGAAACCTTGATGCTAGTTTTGATCAGGTAAAAGCGGCAGCACAAGATGCGCAAGCACTTGAGTTCATTGATCGACTTCCAGAGGGTTTTAATACCTACCTGGGTGAAAAAGGCGTGCGCTTGTCAGGTGGTCAAAGACAACGTCTATCAATTGCCAGAGCGCTGTTAAAAAACCCTCCCCTGCTTTTACTCGATGAAGCAACCAGCGCATTGGACGCACAAAGTGAGGCTAAAGTGCAAAAAGCATTGGACAGAGCTATGAGTGGTAGAACTACGCTAGTGATAGCGCATAGACTAGCCACTATAATTAATGCGGACAATATTATTGTCATGGATCAGGGTCGAGTCATAGATAGCGGCTCACATCAAGAACTTCTAGACAACGGTGGCTTATACGCAAAGCTTGCCGCCATGCAATTTGGCCTTTCCAACTAGGTTACCAAAGCATGCGAGTGAGCGTATTAGAACTACTAACATTTTGAGTGATTGCTTATTTACCAACGCAAAAATTGGAAAATATTTCACCTAACAAATCTTCTGTGTCAAAACGCCCGGTAATAACTTCCAATGCTTGCTGGGCAAGTCGCAGCTCTTCTGCAGCAAGTTCAGGCATTGTATTGTTCTTTAGTCGCTCAAAAGCCTCTTGTGTGGATTGCAAGGCTAATCCAATAGCATCAATATGTCGACGACGCGAAAGATAAACGCCCTCAATCTGTTGATCATGCCCAGCCATGTTTAATATGTGGCTTTCTAGAACATCCATATTGTGGCCTGTCTTGGCTGACACGTGAAACGTTGAATCGTATTGCAGCTGTAACGCGCTCAGAGCAGATTCGTCCACTAAATCTGATTTATTGAGTATGACAGAGACGTGTTGCGGGTCCATGTCAGGTAGTTCTGGCATAACCGGTGTTTGCGCATCTAATACAATCATGACATGGTCAGCTGCAGCGATTGCTTTTGTCGCACGTCTTATGCCTTCAAGTTCAACAACATCTTTTGTGTATCTTATCCCCGCGGTATCTGTAATATGGATAGGCACACCCTGCAATGTAATATTAGTCTGCAACACGTCTCGTGTTGTACCTGCAATATCAGTAACGATAGCGGTATCGTTTCCTGCCAGTCGATTCAATAGGCTGGATTTTCCAGCATTTGTTGAACCTGCAATAACAACGTTAAATCCATCTCGCAAACGTTGCCCTTGTTCGGCACGTGCTAAAAGAAGTTCAAACTGTTCGATTAAATCAACAGCACGTTGCTGCAACTGAGGTTCGCCAAGAAAGTCGATTTCCTCTTCAGAAAAATCCATGGCGGCTTCTAACCAAACGCGAAGTGCCACTAACTCTGTATTTATACGCTCTATGTGAGCTGAGAATTCGCCGCGCATGGAACGCACCGCTGCCTTTGCTGCCGCAACACTACTACTCTCAATGAGATCACTGATGGCCTCAGCCTGCGCAAGATCCAGTTTATCGTTGTGAAAAGCACGCTCTGAGAATTCACCTGGTCGCGCTACACGCGCACCCAACTGCAAAACTCGCTGCAGCAACAGGTCAAGAATGACAGGCCCGCCATGGCCCTGCAGTTCTAAAACATCTTCGCCAGTGAATGAATGCGGCGCTACAAAACGTATCGCTATCCCCTCGTCTAGCACCTGACCTTGCTCATCTATGAACGGTAGGTGATGTGCATGCCGAACCAGGAGCGTGTTGTCTGTAATGCCCTGAGCAATCGCCTCGACAAGCGGTCCACTGATGCGAACTACACCAATGCCTGCCTTTCCCGATCCAGTAGCAATCGCGGCGATAGTGTCAGCTGCTGACTCCATAAAGTGTCTCTTTAAAAGAGTATTGTCGGTTAAGTCGACAATACTCTTATCACCCTAGCTCATTGTTGTTACTTTTTGAGACTGACCTTATTGTTTTTTTCTGCGAGTACATGCCGAGTAATGTAGTACTGCTGAGCCATAGACAGTGAGTTGTTAACCACCCAGTAAAGTACGAGACCGGCTGGAAAGAAGGCAAAAAAGACTCCAAAAATCAGTGGTAAAAACTGGAACACTTTGGCTTGTATAGGATCAACGGGTGCCGGATTGAGTTTTTGCTGGAAATACATTGTCGCCGCCATAACGACGGGTAAGATAAACAACGGGTCCTTTATCGAGAGATCTTTTATCCACAGCATGAACGGCGCTTGTCGCAACTCAACACTTTCCAATAGCGTCCAATACAGTGCAATAAATACGGGAATCTGAATAATCATAGGCAGACAACCACCTAAAGGATTTACTTTTTCCTTCTTGTACAGCTCCATGGTGGCCTGACCCATCTTAGCTCTATCATCACCATGCCGCTCTTTTAGTGATGCTAACTTTGGCTGCAATACCTTCATCCTCGCCATTGAACGATAGCTAGCTTCAGATAATTTGTAGAATACTGCCTTGATGGTAAAGGTCACCAGAATGATAGACCAGCCCCAATTACCAATAAATCCATGGATGGTGTTAAGCAACCAGAACAATGGCTGCGCAAGAATTGTTAGCCAGCCATAGTCAACTGTTAGTTCAAGATTCGGTGCAGCTGCGGTCAGTTTTTTCTGGATCTTAGGGCCGATAAACGCCTTCGTGCTAAACGTACCCTGCCCACCTGCAGGAACCACCTGACTGGATGAGACCATCCCTATAAGGTAGCGATTTTCATTTGGAAAATACCGAGAGTAAGCGTTGTTAATCTCGCCCTCAGTAGGAATCCATGCTGCCGCAAAGTAATGCTGAATCATCGCGACCCAACCATCAGTGGAATCAACGTTCAACGTTTCGTCTTCCATGTCACCGAAAGACACTTTAGAATACAGATCTTCAGAATTACTAACCACGGCGCCAATGTACGTATTGACGAACTGCTGTTTCTCGTCGCTGGTGCCAGGTTTACGTTTTAGTTGTCGGTATTGATTGACAGACCAGCCCTCTGCTGTTCCATTCTCAATTGCATAGTCAATAGCCACCTCATAGCTTCCGCGCGTGAAGGTGAGCGTTTTCGTCACTTTAATTCCCGTTCCAGATTCCCAGATAAATGGGATGGATAGGGTTTCCTGACCATCAGCTAAAATAAAATTATCACCTACAACTGACATATTCTCGCGGTGGGTAGGTGCTGGCTCATTGGCTTTGGATTGAAGACCTGACTCTGCCACTAAGTAGTGTGTAGGTTCATCACTGACTAACAAAAATGAGGTGTCTGGCTGTTCGATTGAAATTGGGTATTCTTTTAATTCGATTTTGGTAATGGTGGCGCCCAACGTGCTGATAGCACCATCAAACACATCTGTGCTGAAGCTAATCGCTCTAGCGGGTCCGGACGTAGTAGCTGTTGGCTCGTTTGAGGCGACACCTGTTGCTGCGTCAGGCAAATCGCCCGGGACTAAGGCTGAAGCTGCTCCAGGTAATTGTTGTCCTGGTGCAGCTGGTACTTGAGAGCTTGACTGCGCCACAGGTACAGGCGTGTGGTAGTCCTGCATCCACGTCTGATAAATGATCAGACTCAAAAATCCGAAGGCAAGGTACAAAAGGAGTCTTTGAGTTTCCATTAATGATTTACTGTGTTCTGTCTGTGACTGGGAGCCTGATCATGGCTGGTGGACGAGATCGGTTGCTTGTGCGAAACAACGGGTGATTCGACCAAGTTAACGTCGATGGGGACAGGATCATATCCACCGGGATGAAAAGGATGGCACTTGCACACTCGCCTCACTGCAAGTAATCCTCCGCGAGCCGTTCCATATTGGCCAATGGCTTCAGCAGCATAGGACGAGCAGGTAGGTATAAAACGACAGCGCGGAGGCAGCATAGGGCTGATCCAACGCTGATAAAAAACGATCATACGTAGCATGTCTTATTATCGCCTGTTTTATCGCTTCGTGGCGCACTTGCTTAGAGACGAACACTACTTTATCGACAAAAACTCGAATGCAATACCGTTCTAACGGTTTTTACTTTACTTGTTTATGCTGCCATGTTCTTACACAATGTGTGCTGACCACCGTCTAACAAGTAGAGCTTCATGGTTAAACCAGTTGGCTAGGGTACTTTTGTCAGCAATGACTCAAGCGTCTGTCGCAGAACCGCACTGGTCGCGCTAGCTGTGGCATCACGGTTCATTACCACGATTTCCTTGCCGTTCAAAGAATCCATGTTGTGGCGGAAAGTTTCACGAACGACGCGCTTGATTCGATTTCTGTCCAGCGCACGTTTAGCTCTCTTTTTGGCTATGGCCAAGCCCAATCTGGCTGGCGAACCGTCGTTCTTCATCACCAGTACTGTCCAATATTTATCAGAAAGTCGCTTGCTCTTCTTGAAGACTGCCGAGTAGTCTGATGCAGTCAGCAGGCGGGCTGATCTGGGGAAAGAGCGGCATGCTTTGCCAGCATCGGTATTCACAATGAGTGCATCACTGAGTGGTGTAGCAGCTCAAATTTTAAGCGAAACAACATGAGCCTCCGCGCAGACATTGTTATTGGATTTGAAACGGGTACCGCTCCAGACAGCCTAAACGACAATGAGGTGTCGAACCGCATGGTCAGGTAGCTTGGGTGCGTGACTCAGCGGGTAGGCTCAGTACTGACTCCGCTCGAGTGTTATTTCGCTAGCGTATCCGTTGGCAGCAAAGGTGTGTATGGCTTCAGTTGAAACGCGTGCAAACCTTGCCGATTAGACCGAAAAACGCATTACGCGCTTAAGCGTGCTCTGCCTTTTCTGCGACGTGCAGCAAGTACCGCTCTACCACCACGAGTGGCTTTCCGTGCTCTGAACCCATGAGTGCGCGCGCGCTTAATTTTGCTGGGTTGAAATGTTCTTTTCATGCTAATTATTCTCTACAGTAACGCGCTGCGTCACAGGATGTTTTACCGAACTCACAATTGTAGTTTGTACTGCGGTTCAGGTCAACTCCCATTGTCATAGTAATGTAAGAAAATAACACCGAAGGTATTTCTGGCAGTTCTTGGGGTACACCAACGGTTAGTTTGTAAAAATTGAGCCTCGTTCGTTGTCAATGGACTGGTTATTCGCGTACAGTTCTCTGCCCCCCTAGTAATCCTTTCGTTTTTCGCTGTTTGTCAGTTTTGCGAAACGACCAGATTGCGTTCTACTATAGCCGGAGACAAGTTTGTTAGGCGAATCACTTTGGGATCGCTGTCTACAGCAGCTGGAAGCAGAACTGTCTGACCAACAGCTCAACACATGGATCAGGCCGCTGCAGGCCCATCACGTAGAAGGCGTGCTAAGCATACTTGCGCCAAACCGCTTTGTGCTCGACACGGTACGAAGCAGTTTTTTTTCCCGAATTCAGGAAATCATTACCCAACTCACACATCCCGAGCCCATCGAGATCATGTTCATCATCGGATCCGATCTCTTGCACGGGGACGCCCCTACGCAACAAACACTGCACGAAAACACACAGAGTTCGCTCAACAACAATTCGCTCAATGTGAAACCAAGTCATTCCCGCGCGGCCGATGCTCCTGCGTTGTCGCAAATCGCACAGACTGTTCGTCCCAACATACAGCACTCTAATTTAAAGCCTCAGTTCAGCTTCAAAACTCTCGTTGCTGGAAAAAGCAATCAGTTGGGGCGAGCAGCAGCCTTACAAATTGGCTCAAGTCCAGGCACCGCTTACAACCCTTACCTGATTTACGGTGCGTCCGGATTAGGCAAGACGCATATGATGCAAGCCATCGGCAATGAAATAATTGCTAATAAACCTGATGCCAGAGTCATGTACATAAACTCTGAGCGCTATGTTCAAGAGATGGTATCTGCTCTCCAACACAATAAAATGTCAGATTTCAAAGCGTTTTACCGTGGACTCGATGCTCTGCTAGTGGATGACATTCAGTTTTTTGCGAATAAAGAACAGACACAAGAGGAGTTTTTTCATAACTTCAACGCCTTGTTTGAAGGCGATCAGCAAATTGTACTTACGTGTGATCGCTACCCAAAAGAGATCAACGGCTTAGAAGAGCGTCTTAAAACGCGTTTCGGTTGGGGTCTATCAGTAGCTATTGAACCACCTGAATTGGAAATGCGGGTTGCTATCCTGAACAGCAAAGCCGAATCTATGGGAATCGAGCTGCCATCTGAAGTCAGTTTTTTCATCGCTAACCGTATTCGCAGTAACGTACGGGAGCTCGAGGGCTCGTTGCGTCGCGTAATCGCCTACAGTCAGCTAAATGCCGACCCCATTAACTTAGACACCACACGCGTCGCACTTGCTGATCTTCTGGCGGTTCAAGGGCGTGCTGTATCAATAGAGAACATACAAAAAACGGTTGCCGAATATTACAAGATCAGACTTGCTGACTTGTCCGGAAAAAGTCGAGCACGCTCTGTTGCTAGACCGCGCCAATTAGCTATGGCTCTGGCAAAAGAACTGACCAGTAAAAGCCTTCCTGAAATTGGCAGAGCTTTTGGTGGTAGAGATCACACCACGGTGCTACACGCCTGCAAAAAAATCGTCGAACTTCGAGACACTGACGAGAACATCAATGAAGATTATAAGAACCTACACCGAACGTTATCCAGCTAGGCTCAGAGCCTAAAAGATTATCCACTGTTTATAACTGTGGATAACTCACGTATAACGTCAATCTATAAATGGAATAAAAACGGTCAACTTAGGAATGTGTAAGTTATCCACAGTTTATTCGACTCTGAAAACCAGTTTATACAGACTGATTTTTAGTTGTAAATAATTGAAATATAAGCGTTTTATTAACTTATCAACGAAGTTGTTGTTGAGTAATAACAGTAAAAATCTTTTATAAAAAAACACGGTCTTTATTTAGCCCATGAAATTCAGTGTACAACGTGAGTCTTTACTCTCCCCTCTGCAACATGTTGTAGGAGCTGTTGAGCGCAAACAAACATCACCTGTTTTGGGCAATGTGCTTATCGAAGCAGACGATGGCTATCTGACTATCACCGCTAGTGATTCAGAGATAGAAATGCAAGCCAGGGTGGAGATGCACATTGATCAGACCGGTGCAACAACTGTGCCAGCTCGTAAGTTACTAGACATCTGTAAAAATCTAGCAGATTCAGCACGTATAGAATTTACCTTGACTGGAGACAAAGTCGTTTTCAAATCTGGTCGTAGCCGATTTACATTAGCGACATTGCCAGCTGATCAATTTCCTAAAACAGCACCGCTAAACGAACCACAAAGTGTTCAAATCAAGGCTACAGATTTGCACCGTTGTATCAGAAATACCGCATTCTCAATGGCTCAACAGGATGTGAGATTTTATCTGAATGGAATGCTACTGGAGATCGGTGCTGACAGATTGTCCTGCGTGGCTACTGATGGGCACCGATTGGCCTACTCGCAATGCACCACGGAAGCAGATCCGGAAATGCCTGTAAGAGCAATCATTCCTCGAAAAAGTGTGGGTGAATTGCAACGTCTTCTAAGCAGTACAGATACCGAAGAAAAAGTTGGCCTACTGGTTAGTCCTCAACATCTTCAGGTTCAGGTTGGAGGTGTGCGCATAACCACTAAACTTATCGATGGCAGATTTCCTGATTACAACCGCGTTATCCCCATTGATGGCAATAAAGAACTTGTCATTGATTGCCAAACCTTAAAGCAATCATTAGTTCGTGCTTCCATCCTCTCTAACGAAAAGTTTCGTGGTGTGCGCTTCGCACTCCAGTCTGGATTGTTAACCATTTCCAGTAACAACCCAGATCAAGAGGAGGCTATAGATGAACTCGAAGTAGAGTACGAGGGGGAATCCACTGAAATTGGTTTCAACGTGACTTACTTGTTGGATGTGCTAAGCAGCCTAGAAGTCGAAAATGCTCGCATCATCGTCAAAGATGGCAACAGTAGTACGTTAATCACTCCAGATTCTAGCGATAACAACGACAGTAAGTATGTTGTCATGCCCATGCGCCTGTGATTCTGTCGACCTTTGAGGCTAATGAACTACGTTGTCTCGTCGATTTGGCGGTAACGCCGCACCCTACCCTGAATCTAATTACTGGTAACAATGGCACAGGAAAAAGTTCCATTCTTGAGGCCATACAGTGTCTAGCCACTGGGCACACCTTTCGAACGCGGCGACCGCGAGAGCTCATTACTCATAACGCTCCCAGTTTAAGACTCACTGCCAAATTCTACGATGAGCGATCAGAACGAGAGTATCGCGTAGGTTGTGAGCGTCACCGTGACGGAGGTGTCCATTTCCGTCTGAATTTTGAAGATATTAAGTCTCAGGCTGAAATAGCTCGATTAATGCCGGTTAAAGTTCTGTCACCTGAAAGTCATCAACTCATACAAGACGGCCCGGAGGAAAGACGTCGTTTTCTGGATTGGGGATTGTTCCACGTGAAACCACAGTTTATGTCGGTGTGGGGGCAATACAAACGTTCACTCTCCCAACGTAATCAACTATTGCGTGACAACGCCACTGACAAAGATATCGATACATGGAATTCGCCTCTTGTGGCTGCCGGACTGGAATTACATCAATCGAGAGCTGAATTTGTTTCTCTTTTAAACACCGCTCTTCAAAGCCGTTGGCGTGTTTTAGATGAAGTGTTCCACGTGGAACTCTCTTACCGTCCAGGTTGGGATGAAAAAAATTCGCTAGAAAACACGCTTACGAACAACATCATCCATCACCGAAGGATGAAAACCACGACAGATGGGCCTCACCGGGCTGAGCTGTCGATAAAAGTAGATGGCAAACCGGGTAAACAGGTACTGTCTAGAGGTCAGCAAAAAACCTTGGTCTATGTGCTGCATTTGTCACAGCTAGATGTTCTGAAGGATGCTGGTATCGCCAGTCCGATGGTTCTGTGCGATGACTTGTCGTCAGAACTGGATGAAAACCACACCAACTATCTCGTGGATCAGTTGCATACATTGAAAAGCCAGTTATTCATTACCGGTGTCGATTTAAGTGTGCTGTCAGGTCGATCGTGTGAGGAGTTCCGCATGCACGGCGGAATGCTTCAAAACGGTCTATAATCAGAGAGATAAATCAACCAGCTTAAATCTATGAGCGACTCCTCCAGTTACGATTCGTCGAACATCAAAGTACTGAAAGGTCTAGATGCTGTTCGTAAACGACCAGGTATGTATATCGGTGATACCGATGACGGTACTGGCTTGCATCATATGGTATTCGAGGTTGTCGATAATTCTATCGATGAGGCATTAGCAGGGCACTGTAGTGCGGTTAACGTCACCATTCACACAGACGAGTCAGTCAGTGTTTCTGATGATGGTCGCGGTATTCCCGTAGACATTCACAAAGACGAAGGTCGCTCAGCGGCTGAAGTCATTATGACCGTACTGCACGCAGGCGGCAAATTTGACGATAACTCTTACAAGGTATCGGGTGGACTGCATGGTGTAGGGATTTCTGTGGTCAATGCGTTAAGCGAATGGCTGCAGCTCACGATCCACAGAGATGGCTTTGTTTACACGC
The DNA here is from genome assembly GCA_023301725.1 of Granulosicoccus sp. Lineage (GTDB taxonomy): Bacteria > Pseudomonadota > Gammaproteobacteria > Granulosicoccales > Granulosicoccaceae > Granulosicoccus. The sequence goes on from JALZUD010000017.1 coordinate 88,297, forward strand.
AAGAGTACCGAGACAGTGTGCCTGTCAAGGATTTGAGCGCCGGGGAGGCAACAGATAAAACGGGCTCCAAGATTCACTTCAAGCCTAGTACTGATACCTTCTCCAATATCAACTTTGAATACGACATATTGTCAAAACGCCTAAGAGAACTGTCATTCCTGAACAGTGGTGTGAAGATAATTCTCACAGATGATCGTTCAGGTCAAACTGACACGTTTGAATACGAAGGTGGAATAAGAGCGTTTGTAGAGCATTTGAATCGGAAGCGCACTCCTGTCAACCAAACGGTTATCCATACTTTGGGTAGCAAAGATGATGTCGCTGTGGAGGTTGCTCTGCAATGGACAGATACTTACCAAGAGAACATTTTTTGTTACACCAATAATATTCCGCAAAGGGATGGTGGTACGCACCTGGCAGGTTTTCGTTCAGCCATGACGAGAACGCTCAACCAGTATATGGAGTCAAGCGGTGTTTCAACAAAAGCAAAAGTCTCTGCCAACGGGGATGATGCGAGAGAAGGGCTAACCGCTGTATTGTCAGTGAAGGTACCTGACCCTAAGTTCTCATCACAAACCAAGGACAAACTGGTTTCCTCAGAAGTCAAAGGTATTGTTGAATCAGTACTGGGCGAATTCATGAGTGAATTCTTGCAGGAAAATCCAACGCAGGCCAGAGAGATTACTGCAAAGATTATTGATGCTGCCAGAGCGCGGGAAGCTGCTCGTAAAGCGCGTGAGATGACACGGCGCAAAGGTGCACTCGATATCGCCGGTTTACCGGGTAAATTAGCGGACTGTCAGGAAAAAGATCCAGCAAAATCAGAGATTTACCTCGTAGAGGGTGATTCTGCAGGTGGCTCAGCGAAGCAGGGAAGAGACCGAAGAAGACAAGCCATCTTGCCATTGAAAGGTAAAATTCTTAATGTTGAAAAAGCCCGTTTCGACAAGATGCTGCAAAGCGCTGAGGTGGGTACGCTAATCACAGCGTTGGGCTGTGGTATCGGTAGAGATGAATTTGACCCAGACAAATTGCGTTACCACTACATCGTTATCATGACTGATGCTGATGTTGATGGTTCTCATATCCGCACGCTACTGCTCACTTTCTTCTACAGACAGATGCCAGAACTCATACGGCGTGGCCACATCTACATCGCTCAGCCGCCGTTGTACAAGGTTAAAAAAGGCAAGCAAGAGCGTTACGTTAAAGACGACGCTGAGCTAAATGCCTACCTGCTGCAATTAGCTCTGGACGGTGCCAGGCTCCATGTCAGTGCTGACGCACCCACCATTAGTGACACAGCCTTCGAGGCTCTGGCGCACGAGTACATGCGTGGCGGTTTGCTGATGAATAGAATGGAGCGACGTTTCAACAGAGATGTACTTGAAGCGATGATCAATCGAGCGCCCCTAACCGCAGAGCAACTAAGTGATGCTGCAGTTGTTTCTACCTATGGGCAATCATTAACAGAGACATTGAATAAAGATCTGCCTGCCACCTCGCAGTACGTAGCAGCACCCATCGATGTTGATGGTCTGTTCGGTATCAGTCTTGTGAGAAGTGTGCACGGTAATGAAAAGGAAGTGCTTCTAAATCCGGGCTTTTTCAAGTCACCTGATTACCGGCAGTTAGCAAAATTGGCCGACAAGCTGGTTGATATGCTGGAGGAGGGCGCTTACGTTGCAAGAGGTGAGCGTGAACTGCCCGTTGAGAGCTTTAAGCAAGCGATGGACTGGCTCATCTTAGAGTCAAAGCGAGGCTTGACCATTCAACGCTATAAAGGCTTGGGCGAGATGAACCCAGAGCAGTTATGGGAGACCACGATGGACCCTTCAGCCAGAAGAATGCTTCAAGTTAGTATCGACGATGCTATTGTTGCAGACGAAGTGTTCGAAACCCTTATGGGAGATCAAGTAGAGCCGCGTCGTGAGTTCATTGAAAAGAACGCGCTATCGGTCGCTAACCTCGACGTATAGACGTTGGGTCTGAAGTCTTATCCACAGGCATTGTCTGAACATAACGTTCGGATAGAAATTGAAATTAACACGTCGCTTTGTGATGGTAGGAGTTGCCCTGTGATCTATCTGGCAGGCCATCCGCGCGACATTGAGAACAACTTTCTTTTATGAGCCAAGCATTACTAGTCAACAGACCGGCGTTCTCCTCCGTTAAGCCGCAACAAATTGAACAACAACTCGATGCACACCTTGCACATTGCAGGCAGGTGATTGGCGCATTGTCAACGGTCACAGACGCAACCTGGGATTCGCTCATCCAGCCTTTAGAACAAGCTCACAATGCAATGAACTTGTTTTTTTCACCGATAAGTCATCTTAATTCTGTCATGAATAGTGACGAACTCAGAGAGGCTTTCAATGCGTGTCTACCTAAACTCAGCGCCTACAACACAGAGCTGGGGCAAAATGAGAAGCTTTATAACGCAACTTTAGCATTGCGAACTTCTGATTACTTTCAAACGCTCAGTGACGCTAGGCAACAACAGATTGAACACTCTTTACGAGATTTTAAACTTGGCGGAGTATCGTTAGATACAGCCGGAAAAAAGCGTTATGCAGATATTATGCAGCAGTTGTCCAAGCTGACCACTGAATATTCAGATCATGTTTTAGACGCGACTAATGCCTGGCACAAGGTCATCGACAACGTAGATACTCTGGATGGATTACCAGCGTCAGCGATTGCTGCAGCAAAGCAGCGTGCAACAGCACGTGAGATAGAGGGGTACGTGGTTAATCTGGAATTTCCGAGCTACATGGCGGTAATGATGTTTGCCAACGATCGGTCACTGCGTGAAGACATGTTTGTGGCATTCAGTACTAGGGCTTCGGATCAAGGACCACACGCCGGCAAATTTGATAACACTCAGCACATAGACAATATTTTAAAATTACGCGCCGAGGCTGCTCAATTGCTCGGCTTTGAATCTCACGCAGATTATTCTGTTGAGACAAAGATGGTTCAGAGTCCCAAGCAGGTCACGGATTTTCTAAACGATCTGGGACAACGAGCTCGACCGCAAGCAGAACAGGAATATGCAGCGCTAAAAGCGTTTGCTGCTGAACATCTTGGGCTGAGTGATTTACAGCCTTGGGATATTGCATACGCCAGCGATCGATTGAAGAAACAACAACACGATTTGTCAGATGAAGATCTGAAGCCGTACTTCCCTGCAAGCAAAGCCATTCCAGGTATGTTTGCGGTGGTAGGTAAGTTGTTTGGCCTGCGCATTGAGCAAGTGACCGACGCCGATGTCTATCATCCCGATGTTAGCCTCTACAGCATCAAGGATGCCGAAAACAAGCTACGTGGGGAGTTCTATATGGACAACTATGCTCGCGAGAACAAACGGGGCGGTGCATGGATGGATGTTTGCGCAACGAGACAGCTTATAGATAGTGACATCCAACTGCCCATTGCGTATTTAACGTGCAACCTTACTCCACCTGTTGGCGACGATCCTGCTTTACTGACCCACAATGAGGTCACCACCCTGTTTCACGAATTCGGTCATGGCCTGCACCACATGTTAACCAAGGTTGATGCGTCGGGTGTTTCAGGGATCAACGGTGTTGAGTGGGATGCGGTTGAACTACCGAGTCAGTTTATGGAAAACTGGTGCTGGCAAAGAGAATCCATCGACATGATCAGCGGTCACTACCAGACTGGTGAGCCATTGCCCGATGAGTTACTGAAAAAGATGTACAGTGCGCGAAATTTTCAATCGGCTATGCAGTTAGTGCGTCAGCTTGAATTTTCATTGTTTGATATGCAAATACATCTCGACTCAACACCTGCACAAGCTGCGGATGTGCAAGGTACTTTAAACCGCATCAGACAACAGGTCGGGGTTGTGCCCGCGCCTGCATTCAATCGGTTTCAACATTCGTTCTCACATATATTTGCAGGTGGATACAGTGCTGGATACTTCAGCTACAAATGGGCAGAGGTTTTATCTGCGGACGCTTTTTCTCGATTTGAAGACGAGGGCATTTTCAATGAAAAGACTGGCAAAGCTTTCCTTGAAAATATTCTTGAGGTAGGGGGATCCAGAGGCGCTATGGAGTCATTTAAACAATTCATGGGGCGCGAGCCTGAAGTGGCAGCTTTGCTAAGGCACAGTGGCCTGGCAGCCTGACCAGATCCGCTGTCCTGTCGTATAAGTCAACGTACAGTAAATAGCCTGATTCTCCAGGAAGGAATCTGCCCGGAAGATTATATTCTGCCGTGCAAGCCACCTGACGGGTCGATCTGTTTTTCTTCCTCATTTATTGGCGTTTAGCTAACATGAAATACTCCGATCTCCGCGACTTTATCGAAGGGCTTGAATCGCGCGGCGAGTTAGTTCGAATCACGGCAGCTGTTGATCCCAATCTTGAAATAACAGAAATTTGTGATCGTACTTTGAGAGCAGGCGGCCCAGCTTTGCTTTTTGAAAACCCGATCGGTTCTGACGTACCGCTACTGGGCAACTTGTTTGGCACACCTGAGAGAGTTGCCTATGGTATGGGCGAGGACTCGGTGGAGGCACTACGTGAGGTCGGTAAGTTGTTGGCCTTTTTGAAAGAGCCTGATCCTCCAAAGGGAATAAAAGAGGCGTGGAACACGCTACCTATCTTTAAAAAGGTATTGGATATGGCGCCCAAGATAACGCGCAATGCTGCTTGCCAGGAGTGCACTTGGGACACTGTTGATTTATCCAAACTGCCTATTCAGACTTGCTGGCCAGGGGATGCAGGTCCTTTGATCACGTGGGGATTGGTCATCACGAAAGGCCCCCACAAGAAACGCCAGAATATGGGGATTTATCGTCAGCAAGTGATCGGGCCTGACAAAACAATCATGCGTTGGTTAAGTCATCGTGGCGGGGCCTTGGATTTCAAAGAATGGCAGCTTGCACATCCTGGTGAACCATTTCCAATAGCGGTAGCGCTTGGAGCGGATCCTGCGACCATACTGGGTGCGGTAACTCCGGTACCCGACACCTTGTCAGAACACGCATTTGCAGGCTTGTTACGTGGGGAACGAACACGTCTTGCGACTGCGCAGTTGTCAGATCTTCAAGTTCCGGCCTCTGCCGAATTTGTACTGGAAGGTTTTCTACATCCAGGTGAAACTGCGCCAGAGGGTCCATTCGGGGATCATACGGGTTACTACAATGAGGTGGATGAATTCCCAGTGTTTACTATTGAACGGGTGACTCATCGTAAAGAACCAATCTATCATTCGACGTATACCGGTCGACCACCTGATGAGCCAGCGATTCTAGGTGTTGCACTCAACGAGGTTTTTGTTCCCATTTTGCAAAAACAGTTTCCTGAAATTACTGATTTTTATTTGCCGCCGGAAGGGTGTTCTTACCGCATGGCTGTGGTTAGTATGAAGAAGCAATACCCCGGGCATGCCAAGCGGGTAATGATGGGTGTTTGGAGTTTTTTACGCCAGTTCATGTATACCAAATTTGTCATCGTTGTTGATGACGACATTAATGCACGATCATGGGAGGATGTCATCTGGGCAGTCACCACGCGTATGGATCCAAGCAGAGACACGACACTGATAGAAAACACGCCTATTGATTATCTCGACTTTGCATCCCCTGTGTCTGGGTTGGGCTCAAAAATGGGTATGGACGCCACCAATAAACTTCCGGGCGAAACGGATCGTGAGTGGGGAGAACCCATTGTGATGGATGAGAGCGTAAAAAGAAAAGTGGATGAGCTTTGGCCTAGTCTAGGACTCGATTAAGTCATACAGTACGTCATTTACAAGAAGGCTAAGACTCATGAGAGCTGGTGCTCGCTTCCGGTATGCGCGGCAATGTCGAAACGCAAACTGTCTAGTCGCCCAAGTCAATAAAGTTGACGTAATGACTTAGCGTTACGCTCTTAAGGTGGCGCAGCTTGTTGGCCATCTCTCGAGCAGGTAGTGGCTTTGAAAAATGAAAGCCCTGATAACCTTCGCAACCTTCATTAGCCAGAAGTGGTAGCACACCTGCAGTTTCCACACCTTCAGCGATAACACGTATTCCCAATGTTTTTGCCAAAGCGATAATGCTTTTGATAACAGCCACTGAGTGGGGGAGTACTCCAATATCCGCTATGAATGAGCGATCAATTTTCAAATGATCTAGCGGTAGCTGACTCAAATAGGCTAAGGACGAATAGCCAGTACCAAAATCATCCAGTGAAATTTGAACGCCCAACGACTTCACCTCGTTGATTATATTGGTCTCCACCGTCTGTACCAGCGTTGACTCTGTAATTTCCAATATCAGACTGTCAGGGCGCATGGATTGCCTTTCAAGAATTCCGGCCAGCCTATCAACGAAATTGGGTGTGCTTAATTGTCGCGCAGAAACATTCACTGACATCGTGGTAGCAGGCCCTACTAAGCCTCGGCGCAACCAGATTCGATGTTGAGCACACGCCTGAGAAATTGCCCATTCACCCAACTCGCCAATAAGTCCTGTTTCTTCAAGGACGTCGATGAAAACACCTGGGCTTATGTAACCACCTCCTGCTTGAGGCCAGCGTAACAAGGCCTCAAATCCCAACAGACGGTTTTCGTTTATCAGTAATTGCGGTTGATAGAAAAGCTCGAAATCCTGTCTGTCTACTGCTCGGCGCAGGCTGGTAATTAGGATGGAGCGTTCACTTCGGGCCTGATCTAAACCCGGCGTGAAAAAGATGTACCTCGAACGACCAGACAGCTTGGCACGGCATAAAGCGATATCTGCCTGTTTTATCAAGCTGCCGGCGTCAGTGGTTGTATCAGTGTTCGCACCAGTGGCCATAGCGATACCTATACTGGCCGATACGTACACTTCTTCTTGTTGCAACAAAAACGGTTGTTTAATGGCATGCACGATGGCATCAGCAATTAAGCTGGCTTCACGATTGTTCTTTAGTCTATCGAGTGTAACGGTAAATTCATCCCCTCCAAGGCGTGCAACAGTATCTCCATCGAGCACAGCTTGCTTAATTCGCATACCCACTTGAGCCAACAATTCATCGCCAGCATCATGACCCAAGGTGTCGTTGACCGCTTTAAAACCGTCAATGTCAATGAACAGCAAGCAGACGATACCGTGTGCCTCACGCTCTTTAAACTGCCGATACAACTTTTCTAAAAAATTAGTTCGGTTGGGTAATTTAGTGAGAGGGTCGTGATGTGCAATTTGTTTAAATCGTCGTTTTGCTTCGTACTGATCGGTGATGTCCATGACAACGATCAATGCACCCTTAAAAGAATTGAGATTATCGAGCAAAGCGGTTGCGTTAAAGCTGACCCATAGTGGATTGTTGTTACCAGTATTGAGTTTATAGGTCTGGTTATAGATATGACCTTTGAGCAGAGCAGAGCGCATGTCTGACAGGAAGTGGCTCTGATCGGCAGGTTGAATAGCTTCTATCCAACCCGCTCCGAGATTATTTGGCTTACTAATTGTGCTGAGCTGACACCACATGGTGTTTGCATATTTACACAACCATTGCTCATCGAGTTTGATGATGCCTACGGGCGCCAGTTGCGTGAGAGTGCGATACTGCTGCAAAGTGCTTTGTAAATTGTCATCGCCGTTGGGTCCATTACCTGCTTCGTTAATGACAAGCGTGGTGTGTACCGCACCGTCAGTGCGAACATGAAACGCCTTGATATCAATCGGTAAACGTTGCACTTTGGCGAAAATCGCTTTGGCGCCTGCTATGGCATAAGGGTGTTCGTCGTTAGCTCTTAGCGAGTAGCTATAACTTGCAGCGTTGCGTTCTATTTCGTTAACACACTCATGATTAATGAAATGTGTAAGGAAGGAACCTAAGGCTGTTTTTCCATCCACCCCAAACAATCGCTCACTCGCTGGATTAAATGCTGTGATTCGCAAATGATCGTCAACGGTGAGGATGGCGTTGTAAGAGGCCTCAAGTACCGATGCTAACTGGCGGTTGGTATCAGTAACACCGGCAATAACGTTGTTGATTCCTCGATTGATAATACTGTTGATATGCACACGAATAAAAGCGTCGAGCATGCTTTGCAAACGTTTCACAGTGACCAGATCGAAGCGTAACTTTGCATTGGCTATCATCAACACGCTCTTTACAGAGCCTTTATCGATAATAGGAAAAACTGCAACAGAGCCGATAGCTGGTGCGCTTGATGGGACATTTAAGAGCTGCAGATCGCTTGTGTCGTTAGAGAAGACCGGTTTTTGTGCAACCAGTACATCGTTGAGAGTTTCATCAGGTGTAGTGTTGATCAATCTGTCTTGCTTGCGCACTACAAGCCCGTCGCTGTTCACCAACACGCTAGCATCTAGTGCCAGTTGTCCGTCTTCAAGAGGCCTGAGCACACAACCGTAGGATGCACCAACCAAGCGCAATGATTCCAGTATCAGCTCTTCGCTTAGCTCTTTGGACGATAGCCCGCGGGCAACACGCTCTCCCACTCTATCCAGAAATCGCTGTTGTATGTTGTCTACAGCTTGACGCACTTTATGATCAGCGCGTCTTTCGAGTATGGAGTTGTTGTCCACTTCGGACATGAGCAGCATTACGTCGGGTAGTGATGGTCGATGGGCATTAGCGTTTGCGCAGATCCATCCAAGGTACGCGATGCCTGAGTAGGTAACAAAATCGAAGTGGAGTAGATGTGCTGAAGTTGCATTTTAGTGCGCATGTCGTAAACAGGTAAGAAATGCCGAGAGTTCTCGCTTGCGGCGAGTCCCGATGATGTGTCGTTAGTGCAACATTGATTGGCGCATTCCTAGCATCATAACTGTTAGATTATTGTGACCCACATTGAATGTACTCCGTGGTGTCTCCATGTCGTGAACAACCGTACAACATTGTTATGTAGTGTAGTTCACATTTTTGGTGCTGTTAAGTGCCAATTACAAAGAATTGAGATTTGGCCCTCGTCTCCAGCGGGTTCGGCCACCAGAATTTGATTTTGAAACCCCAGTGTCAAGGCCCAATCTGCACAGCGCCTGCTGTTAACAACCAGGGGCAATTTTGTCAGCTCTTGTTGGTGGTCTTTGCACAGTTGCCATAAATTACTCAACACCTGATCGCTACTGACACTGACAATATCAGGTGGCGTCATGTGGAACAGCTCATTGATTTGAGCGTTCGGTATGTTGGGCAGGTCGCGTCTATAGACATCAGCGGAATCGATCTTCCAGCCTCTATCCTGTAGGGTTGAGGCGATCAAGGCTCGGCCGCCTACGCCTTTTATCATCAATAAACGGGCAGGCTCTACCGAGCAAATTTGCTGGATAAAGCTTTCGCTGTTGTAAGGGGCTTGCGGCGTGTTGAATAACGGTTGGCCGTGGTCGTTAAGTGCTCGCGCCGTCGCCGCTCCGATGGCGTGTACAGTGCTATTTGGCCACGGTAGCGGCATGATTGCATGTGCAAATTTAACTGCATTTGCGCTTGTGAACAGGATGTGATCGGCTTGTTGGTATTGAGTGGCTAACGTGTTGGGTGCAAGGATAACGGGTAATATCTGCAGGCATGGCAGCAGCACAGTGCGAAATCCCTCGCTTTCACACAGCTTTACAAAGCGTGCGCTTTGCTCTTCTGGTCGTGTGATCAGCAACCGTGGACGGCTTTTAGCTGTGTTGTTCATTGGCGAGTCACTGTTGTGCCATGTCATGAGCCTGAAAGAGGCTAGTATACGGTTGCCTGTAATTTTTGGAAAACCACATGAGCCAGCCTGATAAACCTACATCCAATAACCCATCCGCCGCATCGCGCGTGGACGGTACGTCACCTGAAGAATCAGGGGAGTCTTTGTGGGGTGGAAGATTCACCGAATCTACCGATCAGTTTGTGCAGGAATTCACCGCGTCAGTGAATTTTGATAAGCGTATGTATCGGCAAGACATTCAGGGCAGCAGAGCGCACGCCACCATGTTGCAGCGTACCGGTGTGATCAGTCAGGAGGACAATAAGGCCATCCAAGATGGTCTGAACGCGGTTGAAAAAGATATAGAGTCTGGCGCATTTAAGTGGTCTGTTGCGCTAGAAGATGTTCACATGAATATCGAAGCGGCGTTAACCGCGCGCATTGGTGACGCTGGCAAACGCTTGCACACAGGCAGATCTCGTAACGACCAGGTAGCCACAGATATTCGTTTGTATTTACGTGAATCTTGCGATCAGACGGCTTTGCAACTGGTGCGGCTGCTGGAGGGCCTACTTGAACTGGCGGCCAGAGAGAAAGCGACAATCATGCCTGGCTTCACCCATCTACAAACAGCTCAGCCAGTGACTTTTGGCCATCATGTTATGGCGTGGTTTGAGATGTTGCTTCGCGATCTTGAACGTCTGGGTGATACACGCAAACGTCTCAATCGCATGCCACTAGGGGCGGCAGCCTTGGCGGGCACCTCGTACCCCATTGATCGGGAAATTACCCGTGAGTTATTGGCGTTTAGCGAGGTGTGCGAAAACTCTCTAGATGCCGTTAGTGATCGGGATTTTGCTATTGAATTTTGCTCAACGAGTGCTATCAGCCTGATGCACTTATCACGGATTGCCGAAGAACTCGTGTTATGGATGTCAGCTCAGTTTCGCTTCATCGATCTACCAGATCGATTTTGCACAGGCTCGTCAATCATGCCGCAAAAGAAAAACCCAGATGTACCTGAACTGGTGCGAGGCAAGACAGGACGAGTCTATGGCAACCTGATGTCTCTACTGACGCTGATGAAGAGCCAGCCGCTGGCGTATAACAAGGACAATCAGGAGGATAAAGAACCTCTCTTTGATTCTGTTGATACTTGGTTTGGTTGTTTATGTGCGTTCGCCGATATGCTGCCGGCTATTCAGGTAAATCATGAATCCATGCGCCATGCGGCTAAATCAGGGTTTTCCACGGCCACCGATCTCGCTGATTATCTCGTGGGCAAAGGTATGGCATTTAGAGATGCGCATGAGGTCGTCGGCGAGGCCGTAGCTCATGGCGTCAAGCATGAATTAGATTTGGCGGATATGTCTCTCGAACAGTTGCAAGTCTTTAGTGAACAAATTACTCAAGATGTATTTGACGTGCTGACATTAGAGGGCTCCGTCAATGCACGTTCACACATTGGAGGCACAGCACCGAATGCCGTGGAACAAGCCATTGACAGAGCAAGGGTACGATTGTCAGCGGCTTACAAACCAAGTTGATCCTTAAGCCATAATGAAATATCCGCTATTTCCTCAGCACTGACGCTGTGCGCCATGGGGTAGTCGTGCCATTGCACGGCTAAGCCCATTTCAGTGAGTTTTTCATGAGACTGCTGTGCGTGTTGCATCTGGATCACGTCGTCAAACTGACCGTGTGCCATGAACACAGGCAACTGTGCAGCGTGTGCGCTTAGGTGCTCAACTACCCTGTCTTGAACTGGTAGATACGTGGATAGTGCCATTACGCCGGCAAGCTTGTGCTTTCTGGTGAGTGCTGTGAAAAGCGCAATGGCACCACCTTGAGAGAATCCTGCCAAGATGATGTTGCTTGCAGCAATACCGCGCTTTATTTCAGCCTCAATGAGTGCGTTGACTTGATCAGCTGATCCTTCAATGCCTGTTATGTCTTGTTTGCGCTGTCCAAAGTCCAGTGAGTCGATATCGTACCAACCTGGCATAGGCGCGCCTCCATTGATCGTTATGGGACGAACAGGGGCGTGTGGAAAGATAAATCTGACACCGACGGTGTCGCCCAGACCCAATTCGGGCACGATAGGCTCAAAATCGTGTCCACTGGCACCGAGCCCATGTAGCCAGATAACGCTGTATTGGCAAGTTGTAGCCGTTTCAAGTTCGATTGTTTCCAGTGTCTTTATGCTTACTTGGGTACTCATGAGCGTATGTCGATGGTTAAGTGTGTGGGCGTGGGCGTGGGCGAGTATACTCTAGCCCTATAATGCCCCTCAACCGAGAGCCTATTTTTACTCGTCGAGCGTGTGCTGGAGAAAAGATGCGGATCTATCTGTATGTGTTAGTGCCAATGCTATTGCTCACCTTGTCCGGCTGTGGGCGCAGTGGTGATCTTTTTCTTCCAATAAACGAACAAACTGCGGAAGAACTGAAAGCTGCAAGTGAATTGCTCGACAATGCCGCGCAAAGTCCGGAATTGACGGAAGCACAGAAAGAAGAAGCCGCTAAGCGAGCCCGTCAGTCCGAAACTGATGGTGAAATACTGCCAGACGAGACGCAATAACCGGGATAGCACTTGCTGTTGTCTTTGCAACTACGCCTGGCATGGCCGGGCGCAACCTTGTGAGCAACACTTGTGAGCAACACTTGTGAGTCACTCTTGCTTGCAACTCTCGTTACTGATGAGATGCCCCAACAATTAAATGTTTTGAGAATACTGCATAACTTATGACACCTTTTCAACGTCAATCTGGATCATTAATGGCAGGCCAGATGCGCTGCACTGATCTAGCTGAACAATTCGGCACGCCACTGTATGTCTATGATCGCGCGAGTATAGAAGCTGCCTGGCAGGAGTTTGCCACGGCCTTGTCGGGTACCGATCACCTGATCTGTTATGCCGTGAAGGCAAACAGTAATCTGGGTGTGCTAAATGTGCTTGCGCAACTAGGTTCGGGTTTTGATATCGTCTCCATTGGCGAGCTGAAACGCGTTTTGGCAGCAGGTGGCGCTGCCGAGCGCATTGTTTTTTCAGGGGTTGGCAAGCAGACACATGAAATGGAAGCGGCGTTGGATGCTGGCATACGCTGCTTCAATGTAGAGTCAGTTTCAGAGCTGAACCGTCTGGCCGAGGTAGCTGCAGCACATGGCACTCAGGCTCCGGTATCGCTGCGCATAAACCCTGATGTAGATGCCATGACGCATCCCTATATCTCCACCGGTCTAAAAGAGAACAAGTTTGGAATCAACATGAGTGATGCCATGGGTGCGTATCGCCAGGCTGCTCAATTTAGCTCAATAGATGTGCATGGCATAGACTGTCATATTGGCTCGCAGCTTAGCTCGCTTGACCCCTACAGAGATGCCGTGAATCTGTTGGTGCAGATGATCGATACACTCAACGACGAGGGTATAAAGCTCAGCCATATTGATGTTGGTGGTGGTCAAGGCATTCAATACGCTGACGATGAACAGGCGCTTGATATACAAGCATGGGCTACGTGTGTAAAAGACGCTATTGGAGATCGTAAACTGCAGATAGTGGTTGAACCTGGGCGTTATATTGTTGGGCAGGCAGGGGTGCTACTCACTCGTGTGGAATGCCTGAAAAGCAACGAGGATAGACACTTTGCCATTGTTGATGCGGCGATGAACGATCTACTACGCCCCGCACTGTATAGCGCTTGGCAGGCGATTGAAGAGGTAGAGACACTTGCGCGTGAACCTGCTGTGTACGATGTGGTTGGGCCGGTGTGTGAGTCAGCTGATTTTTTGGGTAAGCAGCGTACACTTGCCATCGCTGAGAACGACCTGCTGTGCGTGCATTCAGCGGGTGCATACTGTTTTGCCATGAGTTCTAATTACAACACAAGGGCTCGTCCAGCAGAGGTCATGGTCGATGGCGACAAGGCTCATCTGGTGCGTTCAAGAGAAACAGTAGAGTCGCTGTTTGCTGACGAATTTCTGTTAACGTGAAGACGCTTGAATTTACCAAAATGCATGGCCTGGGCAATGATTTCATGGTCCTTGACAACCGCAGTGGTGATATTCAATTTAGCACCGAGAACATCCGTGCCTGGTCAAACAGGTACACAGGCATCGGCTTTGACCAACTCCTGGTCGTGAAGGCAGCCAGCGTGGCTGACGCTGAATTTGACTATCAAATCTTTAATGCAGATGGCGAGGAAGTGGAGCACTGTGGCAACGGAGCACGCTGCTTCGCGCGCTACGTACATGAGCGTGAACTTACTCACAGCCAGTCCATCCGTGTCAATACTGTGCGAGGAATCATCACGCTTCATCTGCTTGAGGATGGCCAAGTCAGCGTGCTGATGGGTGTGCCGCAGTTCGAGCCAGCAGCCATACCCTTTCTGGCAGAGCAGGTCAGTGATTTTTATACCTTAGCAGTCGGTGATCAAAGCTTTCAAGTGGGCGCAGCGAGCATTGGGAACCCTCACGTGCTGCTAAAAGTGGACGATGTTGACCATGCCGAAGTCAGCAAACTGGGTGCTGCTATCGAATCTCATGAACGGTTTCCACGACGTGTGAATGTGGGTTTCATGCAAGTGCTGGATCGACAACACATGCGTTTGCGAGTGTTTGAACGCGGGGTTGGCGAAACCTTGGCTTGCGGCTCGGGAGCGTGTGCAGCGCTAGCGATTGCACACCGTCAAAATCTACTCGATAACACCGCTATCGTGAGTTTGCCAGGCGGCGATTTGAAAATACATTGGCCAAATATGCAAGCTTCGATTGAAATGACGGGCCCATGTTCTACAGTCTTTGAGGGACAAATAAAAATATAACAGAACATGCAAGCTGAACCAACTGAAATAGGTACCGAAGCAGGCCGCACTATTTCCGATGCGGATATCGTAAAACACCTGTCTGGTCATCCAGAATTTTTTGTTGAAAACAAAGAAATTCTTGCTGGCCTGAGAGTGCCACATGAATCAGGGGCAGCTGTCTCGCTGGTTGAGAAACAAGTCAGTGTTCTACGTAGTCGTTGTTCGCACCTTGAAAACAGCCTGCGTGATCTCATTGCGGTAGCACGACACAACGAGAATTTACACCAGCGACTGCACACGCTAATACAGGACGTGATTACTGTCCCTTCAATTGCTGAAATCGTCAGCCTTACACAGTCCAGCTTGCGTGAAAACTTCAGTGCCGAAGATGTGCATATTATGTTGATAGCACCAGCACCCAAGCGCACAAAGACTGCACGAAGCTCGCGCAAACGTAGCGACAAAGTCGTTGATGGCGTAACGGTCAACAAAAGCCCTGCAAAACCTGCCGTAAGAAGCCGGCCTGCCAAACTGCTGGATGTCGAGGGTGCAACGGTTGTTCGACACACAGACAAACGAATAAAGCATTTTAGTGATGTGTTTGATTCTGGAGAAACGGTGTGTGGCATGCCAAACACTGAGCAACTGATCGCTTTGCTTGGCAAGCGACACGGCGACGTTGCGTCAGCTGCGATCATTCCATTGCAGTTTGAGCGCAAGTTGGGCGTTATCATGCTCACCAGTAGAGACGAAGCACGCTTCAGTACAACAAAAGGCGTCATGTTTCTCAATCAGATGGGCGATTTACTCAGTCGGCGTATACACAGCTATGGCATGCACCAACTGGTAGCCAGCAAGTGATTGGCTTCCAAGAGGACATCAACAAGTATGTGCAAGAATTGCAGATAGCACGAGGTGCATCACCTCATACTGTCACTAACTATGCGCGTGATTTGAAGGCTGTGGCCAGATCGGCTACTTATCGAGAAATTGCTGATTGGTTGTCATTGACGTCCCACGATATCAGCGCCATTGTTGCGCAGCAGCATAGTGAGGGAATTTCTGGCCGAAGCTTGTCAAGACGCTTGTCTGCGGTGCGAGGGCTATATAATTTTCTCATCGCCAACTCGCAGATATCAACCAACCCTGCGCAGGATATTCTAGCGCCGACTGATACACATGCCTTGCCTGTTTCGCTGGCGATGAAAGACATGAGTCGCTCACTCACGCAACATCTGAATGATCCGATGACATGTCGTGATCTGGCCATGTTCGAGCTGATGTATTCATCCGGACTGCGCCTGGCAGAGCTTGTCAACATTGACCTAGTTGATCTTGATTTGAGTGTGGGTCAGGTTCGAGTGACCGGTAAAGGCGGTAAGGTACGGGATTTGCCGGTAGGAGAACAGGCAGTCGATGCGATTAACAAATGGCTTGGGTGTCGACGCAGCCTGCCGGGTGCAGACGAACGTGCAGTGTTTTTGAGTACTCGCGGAAAGCGTATTGCGCCACGAACGGTACAAATGCGACTCAAAAAACTGACAGAGACACAAGGCATTGAACGTGAATGTTATCCACACATGCCTAAGAAGCCTTTTGCAAGCCATTTACTGGAGCGTCGTGGATCTTTGAGTGCAGCTTAGTCATTGTTGACTACAGTCCGCCATCTGTACTGCAAAAAAGCGTACTGTAAAAATCGTACTGTAAAAAAGCTTACTTCAAAGAATCAGAGTGATACCAGCGAAAATTGACTAAACATGCCGTTACTTTGCATACAGTTGCGAAGTTGAATACGACGAGTACGACCACCTTGGCTGGCGATTAATTTATCGCCATTATTATAGAGATAAGACGGCAACAAAATAGTTTGTAGCACCTGTGCATTGACTCGGCAGGCGACGATCAACGCGTTTTCAGCTATTGTTTCAGCTGAGGGTTTGCCTACCGTCTCGCCCATTGTTGTACCTGTGGGTTCGTCAATGGGCGCAACGATGGGTTCATCAATGGAGTTTGAGGATTCGGAGTCATTTTCCTTATCCAGCTGACGAGTGACAGCCACGGGTAAAACGGTTCGGGCCATGAACTCAACGCCCACCGTGATGCCCAAAGCACCTTCAGAACGAACCCAGCGAATGGTGCCTAGCAAAATATTGATGCGGCTACTGCTCTTGGAATTCTCATTAATTAAGGGTTCGCTGACGTCCGCGATACTGACCAATTCGCCTACTTGCACCAGACCGGCACGGCAGCGTTTGTTATACAAACACAGCCCTTGCGGTGCACGATTGATCACTACCCATCCAGAATCGTCATCAGGAGCAATCTGCGTCGGTTTATGGGAAAGATGTGCACTTATTTCCTTATGGCCCAGAACCACGCGCTGTGGAATATCAGTGATGCTTCGCGCGCAACGCCTCTGCCGTGAACGTGACAAGGCTGAGTGCAATCGTGAAAGAGATTGTTTTTCCAGCGTATTCATGCCGGGAGCTGATCCGGCGTTTGCTTGAATAAGTTTGGACAGATGATTGATACGGTACAAAACAGGCGCAACGCTGAACCATCTGACGTCTTCGTACTGCTTCCCCAGTAAGCTTAACGCAGGTTCGGGACGTGAACCACGGCGAAGGTTAATAGCAAAATCGAACGGTGTGATGGTCTCCGCTTTTCTGTCGCGCTCAATATGAATATCCACCACCGTGCTGCGCAGAAAATCCATGATCAGAGGTAGTTGTCTGACGCGTTGCTGCTTGAGATCTGAGATGCACAAAAGCAAAATGTACCGATAATGATCCTGACAGCTTGGGAGCTCCGAGCTGCGCTGCCCAACAAGCAAATGATGCTCCTCAGCTAGGGCGTAGAGCTGATGTGCATCTTCGATCAAGGCATCAGGTATGTGTCGGTACGCATGAACCAAAGACTCGGCCTGACGTGCCAGAGCTTGCATGGCTCGGCGAGCGTCATCGGCTAGGGGTTTGTCACTGTCACTGAGCAAAATCTTGAATGCAAAAGCCTCCTCTCTGAGTAAGGCATCGCGCAGTCGGGCATGGCGCGCAAATTCGCGAGTAAGAGGCAGGGGCTGTGCATCACTGAGCTCGCTCAGATGGTTTTGCAGCTCGCGTAGTGTGGGCACAAAACAACTGATAACTAAGCGCCGATTGCTTACATCGTTATGCAGTCGGTTACTGTGCTTGAGTCCGCGGTAGACTTCGCGTGCATTGGCTTCGGACTGCAAAGGGCGCAGTTTGGACAGCCATTGTGCTACGCCTTCTGGATTTACCGGAAAACTGTCAGTGTCAGCTACGGTTCTGTGGGGGATACTAAGTTGCATTTGCTGAGGCTAGCACACGTTGTTAGCAAACGTTTGTCTTAAGCGTTTAATGTGTACTGCGAGTACACTATTACGATCAAAGTCTGGGGTAAATTTGTGGAACAGTTCCGAGGAACAACTATCTGTTCGGTACGTCGTGGCAATCAGGTTGTCATTGGTGGCGATGGGCAGGTAAGTATGGGTAACGTGGTGATGAAAGGTAATGCGCGAAAAGTGCGCCGCCTGTATAAGGACCGCGTGTTGGCGGGTTTCGCGGGTGGAACCGCCGATGCATTCACTCTGTTTGAACGTTTCGAGGCAAAGCTCGAGGCGCACGGCGGGCAACTCACACGAGCCGCTGTGGAGCTGGCAAAGGATTGGCGAACCGATAGAATGCTGCGACGTCTGGAAGCTTTGCTTGCGGTAGCCGATGAGACAGCCTCCTTAGTGATCACTGGCAATGGCGATGTTATCGAGCCAGAAGGAGGCATTATTGCCATAGGTTCGGGAGGAGACTTTGCAAAATCTGCTGCGCGAGCGTTGATGGCCCATACCGAACTCAACGCTGAGCAGATTGTTCGCTACAGTCTTGAAACAGCGGCAGATATCTGCATCTATACCAACAACAACCTGACGATAGAAACTCTTGAGTCAGATACCTGAACAGATGGTTCTGTCGATTCATCGTTCAGTCTCAATACACGCAGAGTTAACCAAGGTCTTTTCATGTCCAACATGACCCCTCGCGAAATTGTCCAGGAATTGGATAATCACATCATCGGCCAGGCTGCTGCCAAGCGTGCGGTAGCTATTGCGCTGCGCAATCGTTGGCGTAGGCAGCAGCTGACAGATAATCTCAAGAACGAGATAACACCCAAGAACATTCTCATGATTGGCCCAACCGGTGTGGGCAAAACAGAGATTGCCAGACGTCTGGCCCGTCTTGCTAATGCGCCGTTCATCAAGGTGGAGGCCACCAAATTCACAGAAGTGGGTTATGTGGGTCGCGATGTGGAGTCGATCATTAGAGATCTTGCTGATGTAGCCCTCAAAGAGGCGCGTGAGCACGCCAAGCAAAAAATGCGAACTCGAGCTGAGGATGCTGCCGAGGAGCGGGTGCTGGATGTCTTGTTACCACCTGCATCATCAGCAGGCGCTTCAGTTAAGGAGACACCTGAGAACAGTACTCGTCAGAAGTTTCGTAAAAAGCTGCGCGAAGGTGATCTTGACGACAAAGAGATAGAGATAGACGTCAGCATGACGGCTGCGGGCGTAGAGATCATGGCGCCTCCGGGCATGGAGGAGATGTCACAGCAGCTTCAGGGAATGTTCCAGAATCTTGGCAATGAGCGTGTTAAAAAACGCAAGATGCCGGTCAAGGAGGCCATGAAATTACTCATTGATGAAGAGGCTGGTAAGCTGATCAATGATGAAGATATGAAAACTCAGGCTCTGCACAACATAGAACAAAACGGCATTGTGTTTATTGACGAAATAGATAAGGTCGCGCGCGGTGGCGAGCGCACCAGCGGCGCTGATGTTTCACGTGAAGGTGTACAACGGGATCTGTTACCTCTGATTGAAGGGAGCACCGTTTCCACCAAATTTGGCATGGTTAAAACCGATCACATTTTGTTCATTGCTTGTGGTGCATTCCATTTGTCCAAGCCCTCCGACCTTATTCCTGAGCTGCAGGGGCGCCTGCCTATAAGGGTTGAGTTGGAAGCGCTGAGCACTCACGATTTTCAACGAATACTCAGTGAGCCTTCTGCATCGTTAACTGAACAGGCGACAGCATTGCTAAGCACCGAGAACGTCACGCTTGAATTTAAAGACGACGGCATCAGGCGCATCGCCGAAGTTGCCTGGCAAGTGAATGAAAGCACCGAAAATATTGGTGCACGTCGGCTGCATACGGTTATGGAACGCCTGCTAGAGCAGGCATCGTTCGATGCATCGGATAACGCGGGCAGCAGCTTATCTGTTGATGCTGACTACGTAGACAGTCATCTTGGCGATCTGGTGCAGGATGTTGATCTAAGTCGCTACATTCTCTAGATGAATCAGCTGGCCTATGGCTGTGTGTTTGCCGCTTGATTTTGTCAAATTATTTAAAAAAGGTTCACTTATGCCACGTCCCACCAACATAAAGCTCCACCAAAAAAGCCGTGTGCTCGAGCTGCTGTTTGACGATGGCTTTGAGTGCAACCTGACCTGCGAGTATTTACGTGTGAACTCACCTTCAGCTGAGGTGCAAGGTCATGGTCCTGGCCAGGAAGTGTTGCAGGTAGGAAAAGAGGCGGTGGGTATAAGTCAGTTAGAGCCTAGTGGAAACTATGCGCTGAAAGTGCATTTCGACGATGGTCATAACTCGGGTCTGTTCACATGGAATTACCTGTATACATTGGGCAAAAATTACGAAGAGAACTGGCAAGCCTATCTAGCTAAATTGGAGGCTGCGGGCCAAAGCCGCAAAGCGCCTTAACAAACCGCGTGCCATTGATTTTTACAACAAACATTTGTGGAGTAGACATTGAATGATCCACGTCGACGAACTTGAGGTATTGACACCATGAGTGAGGAAAAAACACATTTTGGCTACCAGAACGTCGATGCTGCGGCAAAGGTGGGTCTGGTTGGCGAGGTCTTTGACTCAGTAGCAGCTAAGTACGATGTAATGAATGACCTCATGTCGTTCGGTGTGCATCGGTTATGGAAGCGATTTACTGTGTCGCAGGCAGCAGTGCGTCCAGGGCAAGTGGTTTTGGACTTGGCAGGGGGCACCGGTGATCTGGCAGCCAAATTTTCTGCAAGAGTCGGTAGCAAAGGCTTGGTGGTTCTGGCAGATATTAACAATGCGATGCTTAGCACGGGTCGCGACAGGCTGATCGACCAAGGCCTGCTAAACAACATAGATTACGCACAGGCCAATGCTGAGTACCTGCCGTTCGCAGATGATAGCTTTGACGTCATCACCATGGCTTTTGGGCTACGCAACGTTACTGACAAGGATCGTGCTTTAGCGTCCATGCATCGGGTACTCAAACCCGGCGGCAAATTACTGGTATTGGAGTTCTCTAAACCGGTGCTCCCGCTGTTAAGCAAAGCCTACGACGCCTACTCTTTTTCGGCACTGCCGTTAATGGGTAAGCTGGTGGCTAATGATGCGGACAGCTATCGCTATTTGGCTGAGTCAATCCGTATGCATCCCGACCAAGACACGCTTGAGGGCATGATGGTCAATGCAGGCTTTGGAAAAACGAGTTATCACAACCTGACCGGTGGAGTCGTTGCACTGCACAAAGGCTACAAGTTCTAGTACCTGTGAAATTGCCATTTCCCATAGCGTCGGGCCTTGAAAAAGCCATTGAATCGTTACTGAAACTCGACCCTGATACCCGCTCAAGGCTTGCGCCCTTAGACGGCAAAGTCATACGGATTAATGTGACGAGTCCGCCCTTATCATTGGCGGTGGCTATAGTTGATGGTTGCGTGCATCTTGATGCCCCCGATGATAACGATGCTTTTACCGCTGATACTACTATAACGGGGAGCTTGTCTGCGCTTACATCGCTAACCAATAGCAACAACGCGGTCTATAGCGGAGAGGTTTTGATTGAGGGTGATATTGAAACCAGTCAGCACGTCAAACAGATAGTTGCCCACTTGGATCCTGATTGGCAGGAGGCGGTATCCGCGGTGCTGGGTGACGGTTTAACTCATAAATTAGATGTTGCCGGTGCACAATTAATGCAATGGATGAACCGTACGCGTCAAAGCAGCAGCCGTAATACCAGTGAGTATCTGCAAGAAGAGCTCGAAGTGCTTGCGCCCAACACCTGCGTGCATGGATTTAATGACGACGTCGATCAATTACGGGCTGATGCAGACAGGCTAACTGCCAGGATAGCTCAACTTGAAAACAACCAGCATGCGAAAGCAGTTAAGGAGTAGGGCATGCTAGGGCATATTGCACGGTCCGCAAAAATTCAGCGAGTTATCGCGAAATATGCGCTGGAAGAATTGTTTCTAGACAATTCTCCAGTACGTCCATTGCGACATATTTTTGTTTTGTCGCCTACCCGGTGGACAAGTGCTGAAACACGAAGTTTGCCACGTGGGCAACGTATCAGGCTCGCACTGGAAGAGCTTGGCCCGGTGTTTGTAAAGCTAGGACAAGTACTGTCAACGCGCCGAGATTTGTTACCAGACGATATTGGCGATGAGCTCACGTTGCTACAAGATCAAGTTAAACCGTTTGACAGTAAGTTAGCCAAGCAACAAATCGAGACATCGCTTAATGACTCGGTCGATGTGCTGTTTAAGAGCTTTGAGTTAGAACCTATTGCTTCTGCCTCCATCGCGCAAGTGCATGGTGCCGTGCTGCACGATGACACACAGGTCGTTGTAAAAGTACTAAGGCCTGGAATTCGTGAAACGATAGGGCGCGATATCAGCTTGATGTACGTGCTGGCTAACATGGTCTCGGCAGTTCTTCATGATGGCAAGCGTCTACGACCTAAAGAGGTGGTCGCTGAATACGAGCGCACTATATATGGGGAGCTTGATCTTGTAGCAGAAGCCACTAATGCTGTGGTGTTGCGCAACAACTTCAAAGACAGCAAGGAACTGTACATTCCTGAAATTTTTTGGTCGCTGACTCGCTCTGACGTGATGGTGCAGGAGCGCATCAGCGGCATTCCTATTCGTGATACCGAGGCTATGCAAGAGATCGGTGTGAACATGAAAAAGCTAGCTGAGCACGGTGTGGAGATTTTCTACACACAAGTGTTTGATCATAATTTTTTCCACGCAGATATGCATCCTGGGAATATTTTTGTGTCCCGCGACACGCCAGATCATCCGCAATACATAGCGGTTGATTTCGGCATTGTGGGTTCGTTAACCGACGAGGATCAACGTTATATTGGTGAAAACCTATTGGCGTTTTTTCAGCGGGACTATCGCCGTGTGGCGCAGTTGCATATCGATTCTGGTTGGGTACCACGTGATACACGTGTTAGTGAATTAGAAGCTGGTGTTCGCGCTGTATGCGAACCAATATTTGATAAACCATTGTCAGAAATTTCGTTTGGTGAAGTGCTTCTACAACTTTTTCATGTAGCCAGACGATTTGAAATGGAGGTACAACCTCAACTCGTATTACTTCAAAAAACACTTCTCAATATCGAAGGCTTAGGTAGGCAGCTTTATCCAGAACTTGATATATGGGCAACTGGAAAACCGTTTTTGCAGCGTTGGGTGCTTAAATCTAACAATCCGAAAACAGTGATAAAACGTTTTGTAGATCAGGCGCCTGCCATCCTAAAAGCGATGCCTGAAATGCCGATGTTGATTCATGACTACCTGAAGTTCCAGAATCAGGCAGTTAACCACGGCGGTGTTATCAGCGCAGGTAAAAATACAATA
Organism: Granulosicoccus sp.; assembly: GCA_023301725.1. Classification (GTDB taxonomy): domain Bacteria; phylum Pseudomonadota; class Gammaproteobacteria; order Granulosicoccales; family Granulosicoccaceae; genus Granulosicoccus. The sequence continues at coordinate 111,486 of JALZUD010000017.1, forward strand.
CCCGGGGTGCGACAGTCATTTGCACTAAGAAACAGTATCACAGGTGCAAGTTTAGTCATCGTTGCAGGGTTGCTTGCCAGTGCATCCATGATCAGTGCCGAAGGGGATATTGCCTGGTGGATTGGATTGCTAGGGTTAGTCGGTGTTGGGTTTTTGTTAGCTGGGTTAAGAGGACGCTAATGTATAGCCACACTGATACCCCTTACACGGAACGTACACTTTTTGCTGGCATGAATAGCGCATAGTCCATAGCCATGTGATCAATCGCAAATTTTGTTTGATTGGTCAGGCATGCGGCAGTAGTTGGAATGTGAAACTGCCGTTACATGGATAAACGCTGCGGTACAACTACACAATGTCAATTAGCATGCAAGCACAAGATAACAACCCACTTTGGGACGAAGGAATATCATCGTATCTGGTGGGTGAGTACCAGAAACAGCAAAAGCCGCTGACTAGTACTGACTTACAGAATATTGCCAACGAGTGGGCTGTGAGGGCAGGTGATCTGCTAGAGACGCTATTTCTGATGTCAATATCAGGGGCTTGGCAATACTGCGATGCCGAAGATGGTTCCCCAATAGAGCTGGATGAGGAAGCATTGGATGCCTTGTATGCAAAAGGACGGGTAAGCGCCGACGACATGAAGGAATTCGATGGTGTTTGGTCACCAGTAGTTTAATGTAGGGATTAATGTTCGATAGTGGTGATACTGTTGTCGTGATGGTCGAAGAAGTCAACCACGCTGGTTTCCAGATTATATTCCGCGCCCACCACCTGTAATCCATCATTAGCGACCAGCTCTTCGAGCACTTGCGAACCATGGCGCAAATGGGCAACCGATGCGCGAATATTGGCGCGAGTAGCCAATTTAATTAATGACTCTTCATCGTTGTCGAGCCCAGCGTCGAGAAGTGTATGTACCGACGGTTTGATCCGACTAACGATCGATTGCAGGTTGGGCGATTGGTTAGCACTGGGTTTCTTTAGTTCGTCGACCGTGGCCTTAATAGCCCCGCATTGCGTATGGCCAAGCACCACGACTAGCCGAGCCCCGTGGGTGACTGCACTGAACTCTACGCTGCCAAGTAAGGATGGGGCGACGATATTCCCAGCCACGCGAATAACGAAAAGATCCCCGAGTCCTTGATCAAAAACAATTTCTGCGGGCACACGTGAATCAGAACAACCCAATATGATGGCGAAAGGCTCTTGTCCTTGAGCAATTTCGTCGCGTCTGGCGCCACAGGCTGAGGCGCTGAGATCGAGCATATTGTTCTTGAAGCGCTCGTTGCCCAACTTGAGTCTGGCTAATGCTTGGTCTGCAGTTATCATGAGTCCATTATAAAGACCATTTGGCTGCGTGCGCTATTTCAATTCTTCACTAGGAGCGTGTCCAAGAATAAGCTGATTGTCTGAGAACGTGATAGTAGGGACTGCCCTCTAACCGCAAGTAAGCTGCGTCAGCTAACACTAATGTGCTGAGCATTGATACCATGCTGCGATGGATGTTTCTGACCTTCTCGACTCTCTCAATGATGCACAGCGCCAAGCGGTAAGTTCTCCGCCCGGGCACCTGTTAGTGCAGGCTGGTGCTGGTAGCGGTAAAACGCGTGTACTGGTGCATCGCATCGCCTGGCTAACCCGAGTGGAGGGTTCATCCCCGTTTAGTATCATGGCGGTCACGTTCACCAATAAGGCCGCACGGGAGATGCGATTGCGTGTCGAGCAATTGCTGGGCACCCCGGTTGGGTCTATGTGGATCGGCACCTTCCACGGCATTGCTCATCGGTTTTTGCGAATGCACTGGCAGGAGGCTGGCTTGCCACAGGCTTTCCAGATTCTGGATTCAGACGATCAGCTCAGGCTGGTAAAACGCACAGTGCGAACCCTTGAGCTTGATGAAGCCCACTTTCCGCCCAAGCAGGTTCAGTGGTTTATCAACGGGCACAAGGATGAAGGACGCCGCCCCAAGCACATAGACGACGAAAACGACCCAATTACCGCAGAATATATTCGTGTGTATACCGCCTATGAGGCTGCCTGTGCTCGTGCAGGTGCCGTGGATTTTGCCGAACTGTTGTTGCGCGCTCTAGAAACCTTACGTGATAACGCAGCCCTGCTTGCACACTACCGACAGCGGCTACAACATTTGCTAATAGACGAGTTTCAGGATACCAATGCTATTCAATACGCCTGGATACGATTGCTAGCAGGTGACACAGGCAACGTGTTTGCAGTTGGAGATGATGACCAGTCTATTTACGCTTGGCGCGGTGCAAGGGTTGAAAACATCCTGAACTTCGACAAAGACTATGGCAGTGCGGAGCTGATACGTCTGGAGCAAAACTACCGTTCTACCGGCACCATTCTGCAAGCGGCCAACGCACTGATTGATAAAAACTCTGGGCGCTTGGGCAAGAACCTGTGGACTGATGGCGGTGAAGGTGCCCCAATTACTTTGTATAACGCGTACAACGAAACCGATGAGGCGCGCTTTATTGTCGAGACCATCATTGATTATGCCTCTGATGGTGGGCAACGGGAAGACTGTGCCATCCTGTATCGATCCAATGCGCAATCGCGGGTCATCGAGGAATATCTGGTAGCTGCTGGTGTTCAATATCGTGTTTATGGTGGCCTACGATTCTTCGAGCGGGCAGAGATAAAAGACACACTGGCCTATCTGCGCCTAGCCACGCATACCTACGACGATGTCTCACTGGAACGCATAATTAATCAGCCAGCACGCGGCATTGGTGACAAAACGGTTGCGCAGATTCGTAGTGAGGCCCGGGCAAGAGCGATACCCATGTGGACAGCAGCCACAGATCTGGTTGCTGAGAAACGCCTAAGCGGACGGGCGAACACCGCTGTTGCCAAGTTCCTCGATCTGATGCAAGCCATAGCCGAAACCATTAGTGAGCAGTCTCTACCGCAGCAAGTGCAAACGGTTAGTGACATGAGTGGGCTTATTGAACACTTCCAGAAAGACACCTCCGAGCGCGGACAGAATCGTGTGGAGAACGTGGAGGAACTATCAAACGCTGCGCGTACGTTTATTCATCAGAACGATGATGATCCTGAGTTGAGTGCAGTGGATGAATTTCTCGCGCAGGCCGCACTGGAGTCGGGTGATGGACAAACTAACAACGACACTAATGCCGTTCAACTCATGACCCTGCACTCGGCCAAAGGCCTAGAGTTCCCTGTAGTGTTTATGGCGGGCATGGAGCAAGGCCTGTTTCCACATCAACGTTCGGCAGAAGACCCTTTGCGTTTGGAAGAAGAGCGCAGGCTATGTTATGTCGGAATTACACGAGCAGAAAAGAAACTCTATATGTGTATGGCAGAGCAACGTCGTTTGTACGGACGTGATCAATACAATCCGCCGAGTAAGTTTATTGGGGAAATACCCACTGAACTGCTAGAAGAAATACGTCCACGCATGCAGGTAAGTTTGCCCGTGTATCGTTCAGAGACACCGGCATGGATGCAAGAGGAAGTAGATACTGGGCTGTCTATTGGGCAAATGGTAAAGCATGGAAAATTTGGTATTGGAGTTGTATTAGATCAAGAAGGCCGTGGCAAGCAGGCCAGAGTGCAAGTGAATTTTGAAGATGCTGGCAGTAAGTGGCTGGTGCTGGCTTATGCTAATTTGGAGCCAGCTTGATACGAGGCTTTCTGCCATTGGTTGGTGTGTAGTGTTGTGGTCACTCTAGCGCTTTGCTGAGTCTGTATTATTGGGTAAAAGACGAGTCGGCTTAATACTTGTTAGCTGCCTGAACGGAACTTGCTACTAGATGAGTATGGTCGTAACATGAGTGCACACTGAGAAGGCGAGCAAGAAATGTCAAAGACAGTCAAAGAG
>JALZUD010000018.1 GCA_023301725.1 Granulosicoccus sp.
CCGGGAGAGTCTGGGGTTTATCCGCAGTTCGATACCATCAAGACATTGCCTGATATGCCTGAATCCCCGGATGTGCTCACCTACCATACGCACACACCTATTAACCTTGAGCGCTCAATGGCGGATGCATTGAAGCGTGGCCATATTGGCACAGGAGATAAATCATGAAGCTGGGTTTAGTTATTGATCTTGACACTTGCGTCGGTTGCCATGCGTGTGCTGTTGCTTGCAAGCAATGGAATACATCAGGTACCACGGGCCCACTAACTGACTATGATCCTTACGGTGAGCAACCCAGTGGTGTCTGGTTTAACCGCATAAGGCACTACGAAGTGGACGAGTACCCGAATAACAAAACAGTGAATGCACCGATGTCTTGCATGCACTGTGAAGACGCTGCCTGCGTTACCGTTTGTCCAACTGGTGCCTCTTACAAGCGTGAAGAAGATGGCATCGTGTTAGTTGATCAAAGTAAGTGTATGGGTTGCAATTTGTGTGCATGGGCATGTCCGTACGGCGCAAGAGAGCTCGATGAAAATCAAGGAGTGATGAAAAAGTGCACTCTATGTGTTGATCGCATCTATGATGAAAAACTACCTGAAAAAGAAAGGAAGCCAGTGTGCGTTATGACGTGCCCTACTAGCGCTCGATTTTTTGGCGACTTTGACGATCCTGACTCGCAAGTAAGCACTTTGGTAAGAGAGCGGGGTGGCTACGCGATGATGCCTGAAGTTGGATACAACCCTGTTAACCGATATCTTCCACCGCGCCAACGACCCACTGCACCGACGGTTGAGAAGAAGCCTGCAAGCAATGGTGCGTCGTTGATTTCAAAGTGGATGAAGCGACAGAAAGATGCCTTCAATGATCTGGGTAAGGGTGCTTAACTCATGAATCCTGCCATCTCAGTTATTTTTTTCACCGTTACAGCGGGTGCAGGCTATGGCCTGTTGTTTCTGCTGGCACTAGTGCAGTTTGCCAATTTAGCCGAAAAAATTAGCCCTGATCAGATTTTCGTTATGGGTGTTATCGGTTTGATTTTGGTCACTGCTGGGCTCATCTCGTCCACGTTTCACCTAGCCAATCCCAAGAATGCGTGGCGATCGTTTACACGTTTTAAAACGTCTTGGCTCTCACGAGAGGCGGTGTTTGCTGTGTTGTTTTATCCGGTGAGTATCATCTGGTTGTTTCTGCAGTTTTTTACTGGTAATAGTTTTCTTACCTTAGTTTTTGCAGTGTTGATGGCAGCTATGGCGCTTATCACTCTGGTGTGTACCGCCATGATTTATGCATCACTTAAAACTATCAGGCAATGGCATACACCACTAACGCCAGTCAACTATGTGTTGTTGGGTTTGTTGCCTGGTGCGTTGATACTGGCGGCTATGTTTGCACAACAAGGGCTTGCTGTTGATCGTGTTCTGGCGTTAGGGCTTGTGGTGCTGGGTGTTGGTGCATTGGTGAAGGTGGTTTATTTTTACTGGATTGGACAGCCGGCAGGGCCCACTATAAACACAGCGCTTGGGTTTACTCGTGCAACGGTTAAGCTGCTAGATGTAGGGCATGCAAGCGACACTTTTCACACGAAAGAGTTTGGCTTTCAAGTAGCTCGCGCAAAAATTCAATGGTTACGAGTGATCAGTGTTGTGCTGGCTTTTGTATTGCCTGCGTTGTTGATAACTGGCGTGCTTGGTGGCGCAGGTTTTATTGCCTTGGCAGTGGCTGCTATAAGTGCATACGCTGGGATATTTGTGGAGCGCTGGTTGTTTTTTGCTGAGGCTCGCCATGTGGTGAATTTGTATCATGGGTCGCAGCGGACTTGATCTGATTGGAATGGCAAGAGCGGCAATAAGACTATAGCAAAAAATGTAAATGCCACATCAAGGCATTAAAAAAGGCTCCCCTAGGGGAGCCTTGAACAACCTCCGTCCTGGACAGATCTAGTAAAAATCTGATAAATCATGTGGGCAATCGCATCGGTTCAATTGTATTGCTCACATAAGTTTTTTCAGGTAATCAATATTACTGATCAGCAGCTGAAGGTATATGCTTTTTAATATCTGCAACGTCCACTTTAAGACTCAGAAGTTCTTCGCCGAAAAACTTACCGTTATCAAGTGATTCGTTCGATAGTGCAAATCCGTCATCAACCGGGCCTGTAGTAATGGCACACCCGCTTGCCACTGCACTAAACATTGCTAACAAAATAAGTGATTGGAGTTTCATTAGAATCTTACTCTTGAACCGAGTGCAAAAAGATCAATGGACTCAGCACCTACAAGATCTGACGAGTCGAGTTCACGATAGGTGGCGAACACCTCAACACCTGCTGCTGGTTGTATAGAATACGTCAGACCAAAGGTGTCAGCTTCAATGCCACCAGTTTCACCCAGACCGTAATCAACGGCTACAGCATGGGCGCCGGTTTTATAGCCCAATTTCACGGTGGTCGCCTCTTGATCCGGAGTGATAGAGTTGTCGCGATCTGAATATGCCAGCGTGAGGTTGAGCCCGCTATCCATTAGCACTGAGCCTGAAAATCCTGCTATCTCAGCATCTGCAGCAAAGTCTTGTGCATCGGCAAAGAATGCACGAAAATCAACTTTGGCAGCGGCGTAGCTGGCTGCGTATTTCGCAGAATACTCAATGGAACCTCCTTGGCCTGAACTGATGGCAAGCCCGATGCCGTTGAAGGTAGGAGTGTCGTAGCGGACGCGGTTTACTCGACTAAGGCCATCATGCATGGTGAATAGGCTGTCCCAAGTGACACCACCACCAGCACCATCAGAGGTCAATAAATAGTTGCCCCAGTTGTCCTGATGATTGGAAGAGGAGCTCAAAACAGTGCCAGACAAGTCAGCTTCTGTTGCGCCATTTGATGCTCCATCACCCTTGCCTAAAGCAATTTTTCCGAAGCCGCCTTGCCAGAATATATCTTGATACCGGTTATCAATGAAATCATCATTACCCCCATCTACTTGACCAGCGCCTGAGGCGGTAAACGAGGGGTTTGATTGCAGTTGCTGCTCGAGTCTGAAACCAACTGTTGATCCGTTACTCAGATTTTGCTCGCCGGTAAACCGGTACCGCGATCCTGACCAGCCTATATCTTGGTGTTGAATCTCATCTCCACTTGCGTCGTCAGGCGCAACGACCATTCTACTGACTTGGCCAGATAACTTGAACTCTACAGCATGCACTGATTGTGTAGCTAACAGTACTCCGCTCAATACGGGTAACAGGTGTGCCAGTTTCATAAAATCTCCTTTGGAAAATAATACAAGCAACAAAGTAGTTGGCAAGTAAGCCACCACGCGTACGTTATGTATTTGTGATGATCTTGTAATAAGTGACGTTCCAAAAACGCTAAAGTTCGAAAATAATTACTATATTGTTCGAAAAAAATTGCATGTGCTTTTTAGTGGAATGCTTAATTGTTTTTAAAACAACACCCTATGCCATTGAGCTGCGTCTAAAAATTAACTAGCCTGCTTCGCATTGTGGATTTCACAAGCGTCGCGGTAAGGGCCCCGTAAGAACAGAATTAAGATCACCATCACAAGTGCTAGAGAGATGTAGCACATCGGTATGCCTGTACCTGCACTGCCACGTATGCTTCCACCGCTACTGCTTGGGCACACGCCACCGCCTGGTACAAAAAATTCTGCTAATGAACCAACAGCGGCAAACACAAACGCCATTCCCCAACCTGCGGTGAAGAAATAGTGCTTACAGCCATTGTGTTTAATGACAAGAGACAGAAGCATGAGGCCATAGGCTAAGAAAACAATATAGCAGATGGGTATGGGACCCACTGTTGGGCAAAGATCGCCTGTAAAATTTCTGAAGCTAACGATTCCAGCGTAGACAAAGCCGATCCCTATGAGTGCGAGCAATAACAGTCTGCTTGGTTTCAGGTTTTTGGAGTTCACTGTATTCACCTTATTGAATTTCTATAGTGGTATTACTAAAGTCACCAGTCTGCTCTTGGGTTTTACCATTGAGAAACTGAACTGATATGCTGGTAGCTGTTGAGTTGTTTAGACCAAAAATCAACATGTGGGATTGATCAGACACCAAGCCTTCGCCAACGACGAAGTACTGGTTTAAGACGTTGCCGTCGGCAAGAGTGACAGAGACACGCGCGCCTATAGAGCTCAATGTATTCGGTAGCTTAACCTTCAGGTGGTTCTGATCACCACCCTCGCTTAAGTACACTTGCATTTCACCCAATATGTTCACGTGGACTAAATCAGGGTAGCCGTCTTGGTTGAAATCAGCGGTGAGAGGCGTTATTCCAAACTCTCGGTTTGAAACACCTACCTCCTTACTGACTTCTGCAAATTGCCCCTCTTCGGTTTGCAGCAAAAAGCGGCCATCCAGTCGCCAGAATTTAACTTTGTGGAGTGGAAAGCCTGCGTAGTTTTCCGAAACAACCAAGTCGTCTCTACCATCAAGATTGAAGTCTTCAAATATGGCTCCCCACGAAAATTCGTAGTCGGCAATAGCGGCCTGCTCTGCGATATCTTCAAACTCAAAATTGCCATTGTTTTTAAATAAATACCAGTCTTTATAGAGTATCTGCTCTTCGCGCAAATCACCCCTAACTAGAAAATCCGGTGTGGTTGTACCAACATTTGAGAAAAAGAAATCAGGTAAGGCATCGTTTCCAAGGTCGGTTACGGCAATTCCCATCGGGTAGGCAAACACATCACTCGTGGGGTTAGGCATGTTCTCAAACTTCAAGTTGCCGTTGTTTTGCCATGTGCGAACCTGACCTGTATCGTGCGCCACCATCAGATCTTCTTGAAGGTCGTTATTAACATCAATGAACATTCCTAGGAATGTGTTGTGTTGGTAGGTCATGCCCGCGTCTTCAGTGATTTTATTGAAGCTGTTATCCCCATTGTTGAGGTAAAGCTCGCTAACACCACCGTATTCCATATTGAAAATGGTCTCGCCTTGCACATACTTGCGCGCGATATAACCAGCGACGAACATATCAAAGTGGCCATCTCTATTCAAATCGGCAAGGCCAACTGACAAAGGAACAGTCTCAGGGTCTAGATCAAGGTCAAGTTTTCGGCCTTCAAACTTGCCATCAGTATTTTCATACAAGAAAACACCCGACTGACGGGTTATGACCAAATCACTATCGCCGTCTTCATCCAGATCGAGTGATACTGAGCTGAATGTTTTGTCAGGCAGCTCTTTTTTCCAACCAGTACTTTCAGTGATATCGGTGAACTGACCATTGTCGAAGCGATAAAATGCATCAAGCTGGTTTATACCGCCACCGAAAAATAATTCTTCGATGCCATCGCCATCGATGTCAACAACTGCACTAGCGGCAAATGGCAATGTTTGTGTTGGATCGTAAGAGGGAACGAAGGGTATTGTCTGATGAGTGAATTTGGGAATCACCAAGCCATCGGAGGAGATGTCGTAATCGATTTTGCGGTCATTCCAACTCACCCAGGATAGGCCTGCGACAATAAAGAGAATAAAACCGACAACAAAGATTAAAATTGAACGGACAAGATTGCCGACGCTCATTAAGTTATTTTTGATGTGCGCCATTATTTTACCCGAGTAGCAATGATTAACGACAATGAAAAGAAGACGAAAAATGCAACGTTAAGTGCGATAGGCATGATGAATTTGCCAATGTCAGGTGCCGCAACAAATACCGCAAAGCTGGCAAGGAGGATAACAATGGGATTGAAAATTGCGATCCACTTCGGGTAGTGCGTACGCCCCTTTACGCTCATAACAATAATAATGAGCGAAAGTACCAAGGTGGTTATGCGTATAACCCAGAGCAGTGTTTCATATCTGACCTCGTATAAACCAACTAACGCCTCTATATGCGGCAGCGCTTCAGCTTGGTATTGCGCCAATGCAGATATGGATGCTCGAGAGCCGATCCATACAGCTCCAACCATGAAGCCAAAAGCGCTGATGATAAAAGCGGAAAAAGCGAGTTTCTGGCCACCCGGTTTCAGCATCAGATAGATGTGGTAACAACCCACTGGATAGAGTGTAGCGCCAATAACGCCTAGGAAATGCCCTAGAGAGGTTCGACCTTCGTCAATGCCGAGGAAAAAGTCGTAGCCTCCAGATTCGAAGCGGCTAAGAGTATCGTAGTGAAGAAGAAATTCGCCCGACCCGACAACCAGGCTCGCAACAAGCCCCAGAAAGCCTGTTATTAATAGTGTGCTGCGCATGTGAATTTCCTGCTTCTTGTGTATTTCAATCCAGCGCAGATTGTAGACACAATACCGTGATGTGTCTGAGATCATTGATTGCTTGAGAGACGAACAGGTGTCTCTTGGCAAGTGGAATCTTGATCTGCGGTGTTAGAGAGTGTTGCTCATCAGAGAGTTAAGGATCTGATGATTTATGACCTTTACAGGCCAAAATTAGACCAATTTAGGTAGTTTTCACAGGCATTGCACCCGGAAACTGTAATGTGTGGTCATACATGGCAAGTCAGGCTTGCCATTGGCTAAGTCCAAAGTAACTTAGCTTAGGTTATGGTTATGAAACCTAAGCCTGATCAGTGCCAGAATCTATACCCTATTAAATTTTATAGGGTTAGCCTATGAAATCTGTCTTTCCACGTAGGCGATCAGTTTTTCAGTGGGCGCCATGAATTCATTGTAAACTACTACGCCTTCGGGATTAATCAGGATAACCCATGGCGTGCCACCCGTATTGTAATCGCGCATGGTGTTGGGTCTGGCATGTGTCTCGCCGTTGCCAGGATCATGGCCCATAGTAATTGGCAGCTCGTAGCGTAGCTGGAGATCACGCACCGCTTCTTGCGTGTTGACGTTATGACCCTCAAATACAGTTTGGATTCCCGCTATGGCAACTTTTGGATTGTCGTGGAAGCGATCGCTGAATGCTTTCAACATGGGAAAACCATGTTTGTGACAACCCGGGCACCAGTTTTGAAAGCACTTGAGTAAGGTCCACTTACCTTCGGAATCTGCAATTGAGAACGTCGTAGGCTCTCCATTAGCATCTATCCAATAATCGACATCGAGCTCAGGAGCAACTTGACTTTCGATACCTGTGTATGGCTGCGCATGAGCCTGCTGAAGTTTTCCCGCAGTAACGCCAGCAACTGCCAGTGCTGCTGATGTTTTTAGAAAGTTTCGTCGATGGTCATCTTTAGCCATTTTTTGATCTGTTTTCAGTGTCATGTGAAACTCTCAGCGCTTGTATTGCAGATACAATTTTCGGATTGTGGTGATGACGCAGTGCTGCGATAAAAGGTTCGACATTCGAACGTTGTTAGAGTTCCCAGCGACTATGTGGCTCTTAACGGTTAGGTTGTCGGGAGCTGGGCATTCTCCCACGCCTTGAAACCGTCGGTCATGTGGTAAATCTGTGTAAAGCCTGCCTCGACCATTATTGGGAGAGTCTTGCCGCTTCGAACACCGGTTTGGCAATGCAAAAGGTATATCTTGTTGCGATCAAGTTTTTTTATTTTTGATTTAAACGTGAAAGAGTAGTAATTGACATTTACTGCATTTTCAATATGGGATATAAAAAACTCAACAGGGGTTCTTACGTCAAGGACCACGATATCTGGATTTTTCTCTAGGAGCTGTGCGGCCTCCTCAGGTGTTACTTCAATCGGTCCCTCGGAAAGCGCACTTTGAGCTATTGCTGCTGTGTTACATGCAAATGCGAGCATGAACATGATGAGTAGTGCGCTAATCGTCGATATCGACGTCTTGTTCGTTGAGGCTGATTTGACCATAGTGATGTTCATATCTTAGGGAAGCTGAAGAAAGACAGCATTGAACCTTATCAGTTTTAGAGGCCGACATCGGTGACAACATCACATAGCAAACACATGAATAATGCGTTTTTGATTAGATATTGCTTACTTGGATGGTGATGTCTGCTTAGTGTCGGAAGGTGTTTTGTATTGCGGACGTAATCTACGGACCAGAGTTGTGCCAGTCTCTACTATGCTCTGCATGCGTTCTTCCAGCCGAGTCATTTCTGACATAGGTCCTTTTAAATTTTCAGCTTCATCGCCAAGACTACCCAACTTGATATAGATATTTTCTGAATTTTTAATTTGTTCTTCAGCGTTGTAGACAACAGTGCGCAGGTCCTCCAGTAGATCGACTACCTGAGTATTCGGCTGGTTTTCTGGCAGCGCATTGTCCAAATCGCTGATGGAGCGCTTTACCGAATCAAACCAAGCGTTGGACAGGCGTGGCTCGCGTTTGGCACTTAACATGGCATCACGCTCCAAGGCCCGCGATTTGCCTACAACAGAGTCTATTTGCACACGAAGGTCGCTTTGTACTTGCATGATGTCGTCGTTGACCGTGACCACTCTATTGAGAACATCACCTAATTCCTCAAGCAGATTTTCTATCCGATCCAGAAATACATTTAGGTCTCGCGACAGTACGCCGAACTCATCCGAGGTGCGCACCTCAGCACGCTGGCCAAGATCGGTATAGGCTTTTGACAAGGCGCTTACTACAGAACGCAAACGCAATAGGGGTTCCATCCGCGCGCGCAGTATAAGGAACAGCAAAATAGAGTGCATAACAATTTTGCCCACTGCAAGGCCTAATGTTAGCTTCACGTCGGCCCACCAGAGTTGGAAGTCTCTGCTGAGATAATTACGCACTGTGACGGTTCCTAGCACGTCACCCACGACAGCTTGAGTATGACAATTCAGGCACAACGTGACGGCCCTTACGTCTATCGATGCAGATTTGTTTCTACCATCTGCCATGCGGGCGTAAGGAATGCCTTGAGGCGCGAAGCCGAAATTCTTTTCTATCGCGGACGCCGTTGTTGGTGAAGGTGAAATCGCTATTTCGTAACCCAACTCTTTCCAGTTTTTTTCAAGAATAGGGTAGAGGGTGCTAGCGGCTACTGGTCCGCCCGAATTGCTCATAATGGACTGAACATTTGATACCAGCTCTTCGGCTACGACTAATGCTTGTGATTCTCCGTTGGTGTGGTAGTCCCAGAAGACCTTGCCCGCTTTGAGAGTAAATTCAAGCACAGTGATCAGTAGCAACACCACGAAGAAGTCTTTGATCATGTGGATCAAAAAGGACTTGTCGAATCGTCCTAGTGTTTGATCCTGCATTGCAAAGCCCTCAAATTGTCTTATCTATTGTACGAAGATGAAGCTACTTTGGCAAACTGGAGCAACAATAGGGCTTTGTGAACACGTTGACTCCAATATTAGGCCTGTTTGCGCGTCGTATATTTTCATATGTAGCTTAAGCGGGCCAGATAGTGAAGCAAATTGATAGCTAAAGCCTCATCAGGGCTGTCAATTTACATTTTCTTTTGTACACTGTGCTTTTTTGGGCGTGGTAGAAAAATGAAGAAAGCGTTGCTCATCATTGGTACGAGCGTATTGGCCGTGGTTGCCATTGGTTATTATCTGTTGGTAGGTGGAGGTGCTCCGGTGAGTACAAATCTGGCCCTTGTCGGTCAGGGCAAACCATCCTTTGTTCTGGCGTACGAAAACTATTCGCCCACAGGTGGAGAGGCGTTGAATCGCTTGCGAAAGGTGCGCAGTGATTACGATGAGCGAATCAATTTTATTGTTGCTGATATAGGCACGCCTGAAGGGCGTGCTTTTTCTGAGCGATATCAATTGAGTGATGGGATAGCTTTGTTTCTCTCGGCTGAAGGTGAGCCGTTGGAGGCCACTGACATAGCAGTAGACGAAAGTGAGCTGCGAAGCCGTCTAGACGCTAAGTTATTGTTGGTGGAATAAATGTGCTGCAGGAGGGCATTCGTAGCGTGCTACCTACGCCACTTTTTTTCTTCTGCCAGCTTATCCGTGCATGACGACAAATTCGCTTCACTGGTGCTCTCAATCCCCTTCAAGATCTCCTGAAGTTTGAGCAATGGAATGGGTTTGGAGTGAATAGTATTCATGCCAGCCTCGTCTGCTTTACGTGAGATTGATTCCATAGCCTGTGCAGTCAACCCAACGATAGTAGTCAGTTTATTTAAGCCATCCCCGTCACGTATACGACTGGTTGCTTCAAACCCATCCAGAATGGGCATGTGAACGTCCATGAGTATGAGTTCAAATCGTGTCTTTGCAGCTTTCTCAACACCTTCAGCTCCGTGCCGCGCATGTTCTACCTTGTGATTGAGCTTTGTAAGTAGGCTCTCAAGCACGTTAAAGCTCTGTTCATCATCTTCGACCACCAGAATAGACATGGGCGTTTGATTGTTCGCAATTTTTTTACAATTGGGCGAAGCTGGAATTTTAGCTTTTTCGAGGAAGAGCTCAAGAGTAAAGGTGCTGCCCGCTCCCGAGTGGCTATCTATTGAAATATCGCCTCCTAGCAGTCGCGCTATTTTTCGAGACAACGGCAAGCCTAGTCCATCACTACGTATCTTTTTTTCATTGTGATTGTCGGCAGTTGTTACAAAATATTCGAATATTTTATCTTGTTGATTATTGGGGATACCCAAGCCTGTATCAATAACTTGAAATCGAGTTCTAGTGCCGTGTAATGCCTTTTTGCCAGTGACCACTACTTTTATAGATCCTTTGGCGGTGTATTTAAGCGCGTTGCTCAGTAGGTTGGTGAGAATTTGGGTAAGACGTACTTTGTCGGCGAAAAAATTGTCGTTAATTGCGTGTTCAAATTCGAGCGAGACGTCAAGGCCCTTTTCATGAGCAAGTGGCTCGATCATCAATACTGCTTGCTGGCTTGTTTTATGAAGACAAAATACTTCGGGATTTAATGCAATATCACCTGTTTCAACTCGTGTTATGTCGAGTGCATCATTAATGAGTGCGATCAGCATGTCGCTGGAAACAGCCGCGGAATTCACATATTTGGCCTCTTTTGCATTCAAGTTTTCAAGGCTTAAAAGCTCCAGAACTCCTGAGATAACTGTGAGAGGTGTTCTCATTTCATGGCTCATCGCCCTGAGGAATTGTGTTTTCGCCTGGTTTGTGCGTTCTGCTTCCTCACGCGCTGCAATTATTTTGTCTTCTGATATTTTTTGCTCACTGATATCTTTAAAAGCGATCAGATTGACCTCTCCTGATTTGTCGTGAAGTGTCGTGACGACAACTTCAACTGGAAACTGAGCACCGTTTTTTCTTAAGGCCAGTGATTCAAATCTGCGATCCCCAAAGTTGTGAATTTTCGGAAATCGTAAGTGGAGGTTATCAATGGCCCAGCTTTCCAATTGATCGAGAGGAAGGCTAATTGTCTCATTCACATACTTTCCAAGAACTTCGTCCTGAGACCATCCAAACACACGTGTAGCTGTTTCATTAAAGTCTATTATCTTTCCTTCTTCGCTAGCTATTACCACACCATCCAAGGACGACTCTAATGTTGCTGACAAGCGAGTAGCTAAGGCGCTAAGCTCTGCATCCTTTTGTTTTGCTCGTTTTAATAATTTTTCAAGATAGAGAAGAACAGCCGTCAGACCTATCAGTAGAACAATTGCGAGGATGCCAAAGCGTTCGATTTGCTGGGTCGCACTAATTCGGCGTTCTCCTTCAATATTAGTTCTAACAACAAACCCTGCAACAGAAAGGCTACGAATTTTTGGTATGACAGAGTCTGTAAGGGCGTTGAGAGCGGCTACATCCTCTGTACTCAATAAACCTGATTTGTCGACAATAAGTATCGATTGCTTTTCAAAATGATCAATCGTTGTGTACCAGTCGGCGGCTTCATCATGGGTGGAAAAAAGTTCGCGATTTTTTTGTATGTTGAAAATATCCAGACGACTTATAGCGATCTCTGTGCGTAAACGAATCTGTTCGCTATCCGGTGTCTCTCTATACATCTCGTGGGCTAGTGTGGCGCTGAGCTGGTAGAAGCCTGCCTCTACCTGACTAAGAGTCCAGCCTGTCCTATCCTCTTCTATTGTAGAAAGGCTGCGAATGTCTTGTGGTAAACGTGCACCAATAATCACCAGTAGAAGAACCGAAGAGCAGATAAGCAGCCAGACATGTTTTCTGGTGAGCAGTAGGCCAAAAACTTGCGTGGTTTTTAGCTTATTCCAGAACATTGATTTTTGCCAACATCTTGACTGAGCGCGCGTAAACGATCTCGTTCTTCAGAGAAGCGTCATCATCATAGGGATAGATGATTCTGTAAGGTCCATGGTTACGTATGCTCATGGGCTCTCCATTGTGCAATATGGCCACGATTGGAAAAACCCGCGATACCGCGAAGCTTGATAGCTTTACACTGAAGTCGTCCAAAGATGAGAGTTCAAGAGTTTGCCCATTGGTGGCTCCGGCGTCGTAGAGAATTGACGACAGAGAGGGGCCTTGAAAACTTTGAAGTCCGTCGGCCCAGATCGTGGTTGTTTGAACAGTGCTCTGGGGCAGCGCCTTTAAATCGCTTAACGTGTATTCACGCAAAATCACCCCATCAGAACTTACTATCAGAGTATGGTTGGCTAGAGCTGTAGAGGGTGTAAAAAAGCACAGGCTCAGGATAACAAAAACGGGCAACAACGAACGTAGTCGTCTGACAGTAAGGCAGCTCCTTATGGCATTTTCGATTCGTTTCAATAGCGCATGAGCCATGTCTGATAGTAGAGCATATTGGTGATTAGTGTTCGACCTAAATGAGATGTAACGTATATGACACAGGTGTTTCGATGTAGGTCTTTCTATTTTATGCTAACTGCGGGTACGGCTTTGCTGCTGGCTCTGCCAGTAGAAGGAGCTGACAACAAACCCAAAACGCTACTCGTTGACGAACTGACTGTAGATCAGCGCATTGTTGATGAACGGATGAACCTGACGGTTCATCTTCACCACAGTCGTTATCAGGGTTATGACGAATCTTGGCCGGTTGAACTGGCAGCCTGCGAAATGACGAATATTTGCCTTAAGAATGCCACTGCAGGCGCTGACCAAACCAATCCAGGTTATGCCATGAATCTATTATTGGCTTCTGAAGCCATTCCAGACATCGTTGGTTCAAGTCGCATCAAAGAATATGCCAATCAGTTTGGTCCAATGGGCGCTTTTACCCCGCTGAACGATTTGATTGATGATCATGCGCCACACTTAAAAGCATTTTTTGATGAACGTCCAAGGGTCCGCGCATCTCTTATGGCTTCAGATGGAAACATCTATTTCATCCCTAATCTGCCTGATGGCAAGTATGGGCGAGCGTACTGGATTCGAACCGATTGGCTGGATGCTTTGGATCTTGAAGTACCTTCAACAATTGAGGAATACGAGGCGGTATTGATCGCGTTTCGAGATCAGGATCCAAATGGCAATGGCCTTCAAGATGAAATTCCGTTTTTTGCGCGGCATTGGCAGGAGTTTATTCGCCTTGTAACCTTGTTCGGTGGGCGTTCAACTGGCTCTGATGATTATCACGACTTCGTGGTAACGAGTGAGGGAGTTATTCAACATCCCTATATGGGTGAGGGCTACCGTGATGGAATTCAGAACCTTGCAAGATGGTACAAAGAAGGATTAGTGGATCCAGAGATATTCACGCGGGGATTTGATTCGCGCAAAGAGTTATTGTCCAAAGACATCGGTGGTTCCACACATGATTGGTTTGCGTCAACAGCTAAATTTAACAATCTTGCGGATGATATCGATGGCTTTGAATTCAGAGCGATGTTGCCTCCAGCGAATGGTGATGGAATTCGCTTTGAAGAGCACCGGAGATCGCCAGTAAGGCAGGATGGTTGGGCGATCGGAGGTCAAAACAAATCTCCGGTGGAAACCATAAAATATTTTGATTTCTGGTTTTCTCCTCAAGGTAGGCGTCTTGCCAATTTTGGGGTTGAAGGCGAGCAGTATGACGTCATAGATGGAGAGGCTGTATTCCGACCTGATTTTTTATCAAGAGGCCCTGTTAATGATTTGCTTTACGAAGTGGGTGCACAGATCACCGCTCGTGGTTTCCATCAGGATTTTGGTTACGAAGAACAATGGTTAAATGAATACGCTCTTGAGGGTATCGCGCTCTACGAAGAGGGGGCTACTCTTGTGGATGATCTGTTTCTAGGCGTTACCCTCAATAAAGAAGAGCAGGTCGTCAATAACCAGTATTGGTCTGTTATTCGTACCCACATGCAGGCAAGGCAGCGTGCCTGGTTGTTAGGAGAGGGCGATGTAGTAGCCGAGTGGGATGACTACTTGGTCGAACTCGATAAAATGGGAATCAGCATGGTTATCGATGCCTTACAGTCTGCATACAACCGACAGTAAAATAGTCGATTGGTGTTGAGCATGATGCGCAATGGTTATAACAGTGAGTGATGAGTTGGGCTGTTGGTGAAACTAAATAAATCGAGAGTTATGCACGTTTTTGCGGTCCCGATATCACCGCAAATTATTCAAAAACAGTGCCCATAAATTCACGAATAGACTCCATAGGTAATGCTTCTGCATTTTTGTTGGGAGTCATACTCTGGCTGAATAACTCATCAGGCAGTCTGGCTAGCAATGCTTTGTCGTTGGATACGATATGCATTGGTACATAGGAATCAGGCGCCCAGCCAGCAATAACGCTGGCGGGTTGATGATCACCCATAATAATGAACAGGCCGTTGTCTGCGTATCGGGCCAGGTATTCGCCCACGAGTTTAAGGTTCTGGTCTACAGCGGTACCGTAGGCCTTTCTTACCGGCTCAGGTTTTGCCCAGCTATGTCGGTCACCGTAGCGTTGTGTGCCATCAAACACGCTGCCATCGCCAATAGCATTCCAGTCTTGGTGTTTCGGTAAGGGGCCCCACGGAGCGTGCGCGTCTAGTAATCCAACATGCGCCATGAGCGGCTTGTCAGCACTCGCACGTACTTTACTTTCAAAGGCACTCAGCGTGTACTGA
Source organism: Granulosicoccus sp. (assembly GCA_023301725.1). Taxonomy (GTDB): domain Bacteria; phylum Pseudomonadota; class Gammaproteobacteria; order Granulosicoccales; family Granulosicoccaceae; genus Granulosicoccus. The sequence continues at coordinate 14,863 of JALZUD010000018.1, forward strand.
TCGGGTACCGTCACAAAACCAAATCCTTTGCCTTGATAGTCAAGCGCCCGATAGTCGAAAAAGCGATCTACCTGATACCACGCGCCCTCCACCCATTTTGATTGTACTACTGGCAGTACAACTGCACTTGTCCAGCCAGCCTGTGAAAACAGCCGATGTAGGGAAGGACGATCTGACGTAATCAAGCGATCAAATCTGGCTTGGTTGCTTAATTTCAAACCTGACGCCACTGTGGAATGCGCTAACCAGCTTCTACCACCCCGGATAGGTGAATCAACCCACGCGCTCCTGACAGATAGGCCTGCTTCACTGATTTGTGCGCCTACCGAGTCCAACCTGGAGGACGCTAGATCCACAAAACGCGGAGTGTCTATAAAGCTTCGTCCATACGATTCAACATAGATAATGATAACGTCACGCCCAGCTAGCGCTGAAAAACTCGGAACTGAAGTGGCCAGATTGTCCACTTCAAGAGCTTCAGAAAACTCGGCTTGATCTTTTACCGCCCAGCGTGTGTAGTTAAAGCGCGCAACCAACTCATCTGCGAGAATCCATCGCAAAGGGGGTAGATAGGCGCTAGAAATCGACAGCGCGGAGCTGGTTATGCCTGTTAAGACAATTATCGAACACAGCACGGCTAGTGTTTTTCGAAAGCGCCCGCTTACACGCTTCAGGAAGCCGAGGCATCGAAATTGTGCAAAGCCTAATAACAGCAATACCAGAGCCCCGACGGCTACAAAAACTAAAGCTTCTAGTGGGCCTATGGTCTTGGCGGTGAGTGTCCAACCTTGCTGGATTAGATGCCATTCGGCCGCGGGATTGAAAGCTCGTCCGAAGGCTATTCTCGATAAAAGATCGCCTAGCCGCAGTAGAACAAGGGATAATACAAGAATGCTGAGTACCAGTCGGACAATCCACGATAAGCGCTTGCCAACCACTATCAGTAGTAAGACAGCCGCAGGAGCATCCAGAGGGACTGTTCCCCAATGCGAGAGGATAAACTGATTGGGGTGGCCGGGAACCAGTAACAATGCGAAAAGCAGTCCAACACCCAGTAGTGTCAAAACGGCAGCCAATCGTTGTCGCCCGGTTGATTCGGCGGTATTGTTTTGTTGCATTGGCTGGTCGGTTAAAGTAGGGCGATTGTGATGCGTTAGGGTGTTGATAGGTCTATGACCACGGAATCGCTTGTTAGTTTTTTATAACAGGTGCTGAAACGGTAATATCGCCGCCATGACAGAACGCTGATTTTATGGGTTTATTGAGATCTGGGGTTCATGATCTCATTAAGTTGAGTCTACCCAACTTTAAGATTTACTGAAATATGCAGTTGTTAACAGTTTAATGGCATTTTGATGCCTTGCGCGTGTTGTCACATGTTTCAAACCAACTGAAGTTGAATATCAAGCTGCTTAGCTGGATTCAACACTGTCTGCGCGACTGTTTGCGCAAGCTGGAGTTTCATGCTCTGCATATCGCTTGAGTCCTTGCATTGTGGCGCCAATGCCTTTTTTTATTATTCCACCTACGAGTGGCCTGAAAATAAATGCCAGAGGGCCCGCAAATTTTACGGTGTGTGTGGCTATCGTCTTATCATCACCACCAGTTAACGTGTGTTCGAATCGCATGGTACAAAGAGGCAGTTTACTCTCTACAACAAATGTGTGAGGTTCGTCAACACTGAGCATGCGTGTGGAGGTCTTGGGTGCACCAACAGGCTTTAACCAGCCCTTTGTGCCAGCTTCGAATTCACCATCGAGCCCAACGGCTTCAATATCAGGATCCCATTCAGGCCAGGTCGACACATCCTTGTAGATAGCAAATATCTTTTCAGGGCTGCTGGATATAGTGATGCTGGATTCGATAGACATGGTTGATGTTAACTTACTGCTGACTCTGATAGGGCAATTGGCACATGTTAACTCGGCATATTAGCCGTGCTTCTGCCAGTTTAATTGCGCTATTACGCTAGTAAATACTGCAATGCGTTGATCTGCATTTGCCAGTGTAATGGCGGGTGCTACAGCCGATCCCAAGTTCGTCCAGACGATGAGTTGCGTATACTCTATCAAGCCTCCGAAGACACACCGCCGTCACCGATATGACTACTCAACTATCTGTCAATCTCAATGCCATCGCGCAGCTGCGCAATCGCCGAGACCTACCGTGGCCAAGTGTCACTGGAATTGGGCGTATCGCGCTGCAGACGGGGGCGCACGGCCTCACCGTGCACCCACGCCCCGATCAGCGGCACACTCGATTCACCGACGTTAGCGAGTTGCGTGCGCTCATTGACGAAGAGTTTCCGCAATGCGAATTCAATGTGGAAGGCTACCCAACTGAAGATTTCTTGACCTTGTGCGAAAAAAACAGACCTGATCAGGTGACTTTGGTTCCAGACGATCCCTCGCAGGCCACCTCTGATCATGGCTGGGACTTCAAGATGCATCACAACATGCTCAAGCCTATTGTCGAGCGTTTGAAATCCAGTGGCATGCGAGTGTCCATTTTCTCTGATGCAGATCCGCAGCAGATGCCTTGGGCACGCGATACTGGATGTGAACGTATTGAACTGTACACGGGGCCGTACGGAGCCACCTATGCTGATAAAAACGCGATGCAGTTGGAACTTGAAAAGCTGGGTGCAACAGCCGAAGCTGCCGTAGAGCTCGGTCTTGCCGTTAATGCAGGGCATGATTTAACCGTCGCGAATTTACCGCCGCTGGTGAAACGTATTCCGGCAATGGCTGAGGTGTCTATTGGACATGGGCTAACAGCTGACGCCATTGAGTATGGAATGCAAAGCTCCGTGCAACGATTCCTCGCAGCGTGCTCTAAGATATAACCATTGACGTTTGTCCACCTCACAGGAAACTAAGCTTATGTCCCCAGTTAGTCTCAGAAGAATTTGTACTGCAACTGTTTTGATTGCCGCCACATGTGCATCAAATGCGTGGGCTGCTGCAGATCGATACACTCTTGACCCATCACACACCACCGTAGCTTTTCTAATTACTCATGTAGGTTATGCAAAAACCCTGGGTTTGTTTGAAGATGTTTCAGGCAGTTTGAGTTTTGATCAAGAGACCAATACCGTTAGCGACGTTGCAATTACGGTGTCCACTGCGAGCGTGAATACTGCCAACCAGGCACGCGATAAACATGTGCGTAGTAAGGATTTCCTGAGTGTTAAAAAACACCCGGAAATGACGTTCACAGCTGTGTCGGCTATCATAGACACCAACGGGCAAGGAAAAATTACGGGTGAGCTAAACCTGTTAGGTCAAGTACATCCTTTAGTGCTTGATGTTCAACTTAACAAAGCTGACAAATACCCTTTTGGCCATAAAAAATTCACCTTGGGTGTTTCTGCCGTTGGTGAACTTTTGCGCAGCCAGTATGGTATGGACTATGGCGTCGCGAACAACCTTGTTGGAGATTCGGTGCAGATGATAATTGAAGTTGAAGCCATTGCTGACTAATGGGTCGTAGCCGATAATCTTTGTATGGCATCTACTTCGGGTTGTCATCTTGTTGAGATCATAGGATTCATCTTTGTGGCAAATTCTGGATGCAGCCTTTGCGGGCGTGACTCTCTCCCGTATTGTCTCTTGACTATGTTCCATTTGATGATGTTGTAATTTAAGCCATTGACGCATGTAATTAGCAAAGCAGTTAAACCACTAGTAGCCATCGGGGTGTTGGTGTTGTTGGCGTGGTTTGTTGATGTGAAAAGTGCAATGGTGCTACTAAAAAAAACCGACTGGCGTTGGTTGGCGCTAGCATTGTTTGTTGTGCAGATACAGATTGTTCTGTCTGCATTACGCTGGAAGATAACAGCCAACAGGTTGGGACAAAACTTGTCTAGCCATCGCGCTATCAGCGAATACTATTTGGCAACCTTTACCAACTTAAGTGTCCCGGGTGGAGTGGTCGGAGACGCTGCAAGGGTATATCGAAATAGAGAGTCAGGCGATCAAGGAATTTCCATCCAAAGTGTAGTACTTGAGCGTTTGTCAGGGCAGATCGCGCTGGTGCTAGTGGTAATAGTGGGCTGGTCACTGTGGCCCTGGCTGATGGATCGCAACATGCCACAACAGGCTGTACAACTTATTTTCACAAGCCTCGGGGCAGTTGCGCTTTTGGTCTTGATTTTCTGGTTTCTACTGCGATTTGCATCTGGTCGGGTGAAAACACGAATCCTGGAATTTAGAAGTGCAGCGTATTTTGTTTGGATAGCCGATAAACAATGGATTCTTCAAGGTGCACTAAGTTTGGGTATTGTGTTCACGTATCTAGTGGTTTTCTGGTTGTGTTCGTATGCCATTGATGCGCCGCTACCGCTGCCTGCTGTGCTCACACTTGTGCCTTTGGTCTTGCTGAGTATGTTAATCCCTCTCACCATAGGTGGCTGGGGTATACGCGAAGCTGCTGCGGCCTTGCTTTGGCCTTTGGTAGCCCTTACACCTGAAGCAGGTGTGGTGAGTAGTATTGTTTATGCTGCTGTTTCATGGTTAGGTTGTTTGCCCGGCTTAGCTCTCGTGCTCAGTTTTCGTTCGCGAGCACATCTTGCCTGAGCTTTGTACCACGATGTTTGCATAGCCAGACAATATCAACAGCGAAAGACCAGACAAGGCATGCAAGGGCGACAACACCGAACACAGTAGCCTGTTTAGGCGATATTACTGGAAATAGCATGAGGCAAAGCGCGCCCACTTGGATAACGCAGACTACTTTGCGGCGCATTGATGGAAATAAATCGCCTTGTAACGCTGTGTATTTTAATGAGGCCAGAATAAAGGCATAACGCAAGATGCCAAGGCCAATCACCCATAGCCCTACTTTTTCTGATTGCCATAAAATTAGCGTGAGAATAAAAGCGAGGAAGGCATCAGTCTCCATATCGAACCGTGCACCGAATGAGGAGCAGAGGTGAGTCTTGCGAGCAAGGTAGCCATCGAGACCATCAAGGCAGAGCGTAATGGCTGCAGTGATAGCTATGAGCCAAGCAACGCTTGAGTTGGCATTGAGCAAAACAGCGGCAACAGGAATGCATCCTGCCAGCATCGCGGAAACCGCCGCGCGCAAAGTTGTGATGAAGTTTGCATGCCCGAATTTCTCATGGTGATGAAAACGCGCATAGAAAAGAATGATGGCGGCGCTGATTATCCAAACGCTCGCAGTGATAATGACAGAGGCGGTGCTAAACACAGGTGCCGCTGAGTAAAGTGCAATTAAGGCAACTGAGACAAAAGCGGTGACACTGGCTAGCGCCAACACTGTGCCTTCAGGTAGTGAGCGCCTTTGTTCAGCTAGGTTTGTTTGAAAGGACATCCTGTTGAGTGTTTTTTTTCCTTGAGTCATCCACAAAAATTCAGAACGGTCTTATCCGAGTGAATCCGTCGTCCGTTATTTACGTATGTTATCGCATGTTACTCTGGATTCTTTGAAAGTCCTAATCGCTGCAACTCATGCTTGCTTACCTCAACACATTAGCCTCTAAAGATGCCGAGTTGCTAGCGTGGCAATTTCTGCTGGCTGCGCGCAATCTGAGCAAGGTGCTGCACCCCAACGGCTGTTACTTGTCATTAGATGAGCAGAGAACGCCCGTTGTGCTTCAACATGCAGACGATAGCTCTGCCTGTCTGTGGTTGGGGAATGATGGTGTCTGGTGTCGTAGCTCACAGATTCCGGCAGTGGTTGCGGCCATGTTCGACCTGTATTTACCACTGCTTACACGCACCAATGCTTCCTACTATGTCGTTGCACACCTGGGCCAGAGTATTGATTCGAAGATTGCGACAACTAGCGGTGACGGGTACTACGTTACTGGCGAAGAGAACCGCCGACACTTGCATTGCTTGCGCGCTTTGAGTGACGCCGTTATCGTCGGTGCTGCAACTGTGATTGCCGATAACCCTCAGTTGACGACACGGGCTGTGGCAGGAGAGCACGCTGTGCGTGTTGTGCTCGATCCGAGAGCTGAGCTTGACACCTCTTTTGGAGTATTCAATGATGCTCAGGCGCGCACCGTGCTACTTCATCAATCCAGTGCGAAGCTCGATGCGCGTTCTATGACATCAGGGCCTGTTTTGTCATCAGGAGAGCAACAAGTAGAGCGCTGGATAGTACCCGACAGTGATGCCAGTATGAATCCTGAGCAAGTGGTCAGTTTGTTGGCGAGGAGGGGGTTGAACCGATTGTTTGTTGAAGGCGGCGGGGTGACAGTAAGCCGCTTCTTTGAGGCCGCCGTGCTTGATCGACTGCACGTAGCTGTTGCGCCGTTATTGGTCGGCGAAGGTACCTCTGCCTTGCAATTAGGTGGTGTTGAAAAAATGATAAATGCTCGTCGCCCTGCACACGCTCTTTATGGCATGGGTGACGATGTCCTCTGGGACTTCGATGTATCAGGATGCAGCGATGCGACCGTTAGCAACAGCGCCGTTCAAGATTCGGTAAGCGCAGCTTTAGAGCCAACGGTGCGTATAAAGTAGCCTGAGGCAGCCCACGTACACTAGGGTAGCGATAGCACTTCTAGATGACCGACCATTAACTCTGATACATTTTTTTCGATATATTGACGACGGTCGCTCTGCCACTGTCTGATTAATGTTTGCTCAGGAGCACTTTGCTCAATAGCGGCTGGGGCCCAGCCGTCGACAATAGCGAGTTGAAGATCCACTGAATTTTTGAGGGCTGTTGATGAAATTTGCCAGTCGCTGCGCAGCGTCAGCACCTGCCTTCCGAATTCTTCCAAACGATTCGCAAAGTGCATGCCTGCCCTTGGCCCAAGAGCAGGCCCAAATCCTTTGTCGTTGAGTTGATGTGTGTTCAACAGCTGGGTGATACGTTTGTCGCTCTCAAGCTCTGGACTCCACTTCACTCGACCATCGTAGTTCAAGGCAAACAAACAGGCACACTGCTTTTTTGTACACAACTTAGCAAGCGAGTTTAACCAGGACGCCGATGTCAGATCCAGAAGAGCTGACCCAAGCAATAAATCAATGCGCTTTGACTGCAATTTTTCAAGATCACTGGATAAGTCGATCACCTGCCATTCTACGACTGCGCTAAATGCCTCATGCTCTATACGCAGTTGATCATCACTGATAAGGAGTTGTGCTTTTTGGTTATCAGTCCATGGTTTAAGTATGCGCGGTAGATGCTCAAGCAAAGTGGCATCGTAGTCAACCAGAAGCCAGTGTTGATTGTGGCCAAATTTTGGCAAGAGGAATCGCAGGTTTGAACCTGTGCCTGCTCCGAGTTCTGTGATGTGTATGTCTTGCTGTCTATTGCGCCACTGTATCAATTGCGTGATCAGTGCCGTATCTCGAGCTGCATGATCGGCTGGCTCTCGTAAACTTAACCAGCTTTCACTAAACCCCGTATTTGTGTTTTCAGACTCGCTCATTGCAGCTGTTCCAATAGCAGGATAAGTTCACTAGCAGCCTGTTGCCAACTGCGCAACTGGCCGCGAGCAGCGGCTGCTTGCACGCGCAGCTGACTTCTCAGTGTCTCGTCTTTCATGTAACTTTCCAAGGCTTGTGCTAACGCCTGCGTATCGCCGGGAGCCACCAACAGCGCGCACCCGGCTGGCACTGTGTCTTGCATTGCGCCACCGCGCGTGCAGATGATGGGTAGGCCGTGAGCAATTGCCTCGGTTAATACCATGCCGTAGCCCTCGTGATGAGAGGCGAGCACAAAAGCGTCTGCGTAAGCGTAGTGTTCCTCTAGCGCTGTATCCTCTAGTTCTCCATGAAAGGATATTCGATCGTTCAGCCCGAGCGCGGCGCATTGATTAACGAGCGCTCGGTAAGTCTCTGGGTGACGTAAGGTGCTGCCCACGCAGTGCAGATGCCACGGCCGATCGTGTAGTTTGGCAAGAGCCTCAAACAATATGTCATGGCCTTTACGTGGTGTCAGAGTCGCTACGCACAGCAATTGCATAATGCCCTTGTGACTGCCTGATGCAAGTTGACCTATATCTGTACCTGGTGGAATAGCGGTGATAGATCGTGCATCAACTTGGTAGTCAGCCATGGCGTCGGCTGTGAATTGACTGGTTGTTATGACGTGTTTGGCACTGCGAAGTGCTTGAGTCTCTGATGTGTGCAACTGTTGTGACTGTTGTTCAGTCAGGCCAGTTTCCAACGCTAGAGGATGATGTATCAGTGCAATAAGTTGGAGTTTATGAGCATGTTTTTCTACCACTTTGGGCATGGTACTAAAAGCCAGACCGTCAACTAGCACCAGGCTATTGTCATCTACTTGTGCAAACGTCTGATCGGCTAGGTCGAGCTGGCTCTTATCTGGGAACGGGTAGTCTCCAGCCAAGGAGATACGTGATACGTTGCAACGTAACTCGCCATCCAGCTTTTCAAGCTCTTCAGCGATACGTTTGTCATATCGATACCCACCAGTGCGCGTGTCAAGATCGCCAGGGTAGATTAGTACAAGGTTCTGCATGCCTATAGTTTAAGCTCTCTTTCGTAGGCAGCCCAAGCGACATGTGATTCGTTCAGAGTGACCTTCAAGGCGTGTAGCCCCTTTGCTGTGTCACCCAAGTCTCCGGCTTTGATACCAGCTTCCACTTGCTCGTAGATAAAAGCTGCTAGAAATTCGGTGGTGGTGTTCTTGCCAGCAAAAGCGTCGACCTCATCAAGATTTTTATAGTTGAGGTCTGCAAGTATGGATGCAAGGTTTTTGCTTGCCAAGCCGATATCCACCACTAAACCATCCGCATCAAGTTCAAGTCTGCGCATTTCCAGATCTACCACATAGGTCGCACCGTGTAGCCCTTGCGCGGGGCCAAATATCTCGCCCTTGAAGCTGTGGGCGATCATGAAATGTTCTCTTACATTAAGGCTGTACACAGACTGCACTCCAGATTGTTGAGAGGTTAACCATGAGAG
>JALZUD010000019.1 GCA_023301725.1 Granulosicoccus sp.
CTTTCGCTTTCGCTTTCGCTTTGACTATCGTCATCGTCGTCATCACTGCTGCATCCCGCCAATACAAGCGATGCAACGACAACGAGTGCTACCGTAATGGATTTGGACTTGGGATTAAAACGTTTTAGCATTTTACTTTCTCTTGGTTTTGTACAGGTTTAACGTCGTGTTTAGGGCTTCTCTATTCCTAGCATGTGAAACCATTTCAAGCTCACAACCCTTACTATCTACGAAAGTGTAGCAACTCAGATTCCATGTGTTAGTCGCAATAGATAACAAATTTCTAACGCGAGGTAACATCAGGATAATCGTCCAATCTAGCGCTTTCGCTTAACTGAGCTGCAAATCCGTGAAGACCCAAGGATAGCGTAGCTTCTTTCACTCTATGTCAATAACAGAGGTGCCGTATGTATCCACAGCGCCCTATTTTGTTGCTCGATTGCAACGCTCGCTTACACCTAAAGGTACCAAAAAACCTAACCCTCGGCCGCCCAAAGCTCTTTCAAAGCTGCTCTATTGCTGTGCGAGTGAACTTTGGCAATGGCATCTCTTATGGGTAACCAGCAATAATCAACGTGCTCTGCGGGGTCGAGAGTCACATCGCGTTGCGTGGGTATTCGCACACTGAATTCGTGTTCAAGGTTCTCCTTAACCCCCGGCGCATAGCGTTTACGCCATTCATTTTTTATCGGATAAGAACGCGATACACGATGATCAACCACCAACTCTTGGATGCCAGTCTCTTCAAACAATTCGCGTTGCGCCGCCGCTGCAGGTTTTTCTAGCACCTCTAAACTGCCGGTAACCGATTGCCAGAAGCCTACAGGTGACTTACGGCAAATCAAAAGTACATCAAGCTCCATGGTGTAAACCAATACAAGAACAGACTCCGGCCGCTTAAACAGCGACCGGACATCAGCACTTCGAGCAGGTGCTTCAGGCATTTTTATCGGCTTCTGTGCCGGCTATCGTACTAGCATCAGAGCCGTCTGACGCACCCTGAGCATCAGCACTTGTTGCTGCTACCGCACGTGTGCGCGTTCGTATGTGCAAGTCTTTCATCTGTTGTTCGCTAACTGCACTAGGTGCGCTGGTTAACAAGCAACTGGCGCTTTGTGTTTTCGGGAATGCCATAACATCGCGAATACTCTCTGCACCTGTCATAAGCATCACCAGACGATCCAGCCCAAACGCAATGCCACCATGCGGAGGCGCGCCGTATTTGAGTGCCTCAAGCAGGAAGCCAAACTTATCATTCGCTTCTTGCTCGTCAATACCCAATACATCCAGCGCTTTTTGCTGCATGTCGGTGTCATGAATACGGATAGAGCCACCGCCCACCTCACAACCGTTGAGCACCATATCGTAGGCCCGTGACAACACCCGGCCAGGATCTTCATCAAGCTGTGCCTGCCAGGCTTCAATAGTCGGAGCACTGGGAGCCGTAAACGGGTGATGCAATGCAGTCCAGCGATTTTCGCGCTCGTCGTGTTCAAACATGGGGAAATCAACCACCCACAATGGCCGCCACGCATCTTCAACCATATCCATGCGCTTACCCACTTCAACCCGCAAAGCACCCAGTGCCGCTTCAACCACCGTGGCTTTATCAGCACCAAAGAAGATCAGATCACCATCTTGCGCACCAGTTCTTTCAATAATACTTTGCAGCACTTCAGCCGGAAAGAACTTTACGATAGGTGATTGCAAGCCTTCAGGTCCTGCGGCTATATCGTTACACTTTATATAAGCAAGTCCTTTGGCACCGTATCGCCCTACAAACTCGGTGTACCCATCTATTTCCTTGCGCGTCAATTTTGTGCCACCAGGTACGCGTAACGCGGCGACGCGGCCTTTCGGATTTTTTGCAGGTTCTGCGAATACCTTAAAATCGACACCCGCTACCAGATCAGACAATTCTGTCAGTACCAGTGGAATTCGAAGGTCTGGCTTGTCAGAGCCATAATTAAGCATGGCATCTGCGTAAGTCATGCGCGGGAAGCTGCCCAAGTCGATGTTCAGCACCTCTTTGAATAGCGTACTCATCATGTGCTCCATGGTGCTCATGATGGTTTCTTCGTCGATAAAAGACATCTCGATATCTAGCTGCGAAAATTCAGGCTGTCGATCAGCCCTTAAATCTTCATCGCGAAAACATCGCGCCACCTGATAATAGCGATCGATGCCGCCCATCATCAGTAACTGCTTGAACAACTGAGGCGACTGCGGCAAGGCGTAGAACTCACCGGGGTGATTGCGGCTTGGCACCAGGTAGTCACGTGCGCCTTCGGGGGTTGCGCGCGTAAGCATTGGCGTATCTACCTCGATAAAGCCATCGTCTTCCAAGGCGTGTCGCAATTTTCTAATAACCTTGGCACGCAGTCGTAGACGTTCTTGCATTTCCGGGCGACGGATATCGATATATCGAAACTTGAGGCGATTCTCCTCACTGACGTTTTTGTCATCAAGTTGAAACGGCGGCGTGGCGGCCCGATTCAGAATTTCTATCTCGTAGCCCAGCACCTCGATCTGACCTGTAGTCATATCAGGATTAACCGTGCCCTCCGGGCGATGGCGCACTTTGCCGGTGACGCGCAGCACGAATTCGTTGCGTACCTCTTCGGCAAATGAGAATGTTTCCGCCCGATCGGGGTCGAAAACGATTTGCACCAGACCAGTGTGGTCGCGAAGATCGATGAAAATGACGCCACCGTGGTCGCGACGACGATGGACCCAGCCACAAAAAGTGACTTGTTCGTCCAGTTGTTCTAGGGTGATGACACCACAGGGGTGTGTACGCATGAAAACCTCAACGGGCAAAACATGTAATTGTAAATACATATCCGGCTCGCAACCAGCGATAATCCCTCCTTAACCCTTTAATTTTGGACTTAATTTATGCCGAAGTATCACGTATATGGCGTCGGTAACGCACTTGTCGATCTGGAATACGAGATTCCAGAGCAGCTTTTGGCTGATTTGAACATCGATAAAGGTCTGATGACACTCATAGAAGAGGAGCGTCACCACGAGCTACTAGACAAGCTTGCAGGCCTAACCTCTCGCCCTTGTGGCGGTGGATCTGCTGCCAACACGATTACCGCCGTCGCTCAACTTGGCTCTAACGCGTTCTACTCGTGCAAGGTGGCCAATGACGATACCGGCGAGTATTACCTGAACGATCTCAAAGCCAGTGGCGTAACGACCAATCTAGCCAAAGGCGCACTGGACGAGGGCCACACGGGCAAGTGCATTGTGTTGGTAACGCCCGATGCCGAACGCAGCATGAACACGTTTCTGGGCATAACACGCCAATACAGCGTGGCCGAACTCGACGAAAGCGCCTTAAAAGATTCAGCCTTTGTGTATATCGAGGGTTACTTGGTGCCTGAGATCAATGCGCGAGCGGCAGCCGTGAAGGCACGAGAAATTGCCCAAGCAGCAGGCGTGAAAACCTCGTTAACCTTGTCAGATGCCAACATGGTCAATTTTTTCAAGGATGGCCTCATGGAAATCATTGGTGACGGCCTCGACATGGTCTTCAGTAACGAGGAAGAAGCTCGTTTGATGTTCGGTGCCGACTCTATTGAGCAGGCAGTGTCGGGCATGAAGGGTATTGCAAAGCAATTCGCCATTACTCGTGGGGCTGAAGGTGCCGTGGTCTTTGATGGTGAAAACCTGACAGAGGTTGCCGCCGAGAAGGTAACTCCCATTGACTCCAATGGTGCGGGCGATATTTACGCCGGCGCTTTTATGCACGCTCTGACTAACGGCATGCCTTTCACCCAATGCGCAGAACTCAGCGGTGCTTGTGCCACCACCTTGGTGCAGCAAATGGGAGCAAGGTTAAGTAATGAGCAGATGAAAACTCTGGGACAACGTTTTTCCTAGCTCTATTTTAACCATAGAAGGTGACGCCAACTCAAACACCATCATTGTCGCGTAAGCGGCGATGATGACCAGAGAATAGTTAAGTATGTTTTCAATGCCTTCAATTCCCAAAGAGTCTCCAGTCACTCTCACCCTGCTGGTTATCAATATTATTTTATTTGCTGGGCAATCGCTGCCCGACGGAATTATCCCCAATAGTATTTTCACAGGTAATTCTCTTACCAGCATGGGAGTGCTGTACGGCCCTGCCGTTCAGGATGGTCAGATCTGGAGAATACTAAGTTCAGGTTTTCTGCACGGTGGCATTGTGCACGTCGGATTCAATATGTATCTGCTGTTTATGCTTGGCCCCCAGATGGAGCAAGGATTTGGCAGTCTGCGCTTTTGTTTGATGTACTTTGGCTCATTATTCGGTGGCGCCCTTGCTGTCCTGCTGTTCGATTTTTCCCAGCCTACCTTAGGTGCATCTGGCGCCGTTCTGGGCTTGGCAGGCGCTATGTTCGTCGCCCTTTGGGCCAGAGGCGTTAACCCCCGTCAATCACCCGTATTTGGTTTGGTCGTCCTCAATCTTGCATTACCGTTACTCGTGCCCGGCATCTCGTTCTGGGGACATTTTGGCGGAGTTGCGGCTGGAGCTGCATTAGCCACCGTGCTGGTTTGGCTGCCAGAGAAAAACCGGGCATCTAAGTCTGCCAATAGCCTCTCTCATGGCGTCGCCCTGACGGTTTTGTTGGCAGCTTTGTGTCTAGGTGTGCCGCAACTTATGGTTACGTAATTTAGCTACCTACTCAGCTCAGCAACCTCGGCACGCTGCGTGCAACAATAGTGATACCCTTCACAGAAACGCACAGGCTAAGCTTCGATGACTGATCTACGCAGAGACGATGAGACGACCGTCTCACAACGGCGTGAGCTGATAACATCGGTCACCAAGGCGATGCCTAAGTTACTTAGCGCCTCGCAGCTCAGCCAGCTCGAAGACTTTGTACCGGCCTACTTCGAGAGCCTCTCGATGACCGAACTCGCCGATTCTTCTCATGAAGATCTGGCAGGCATGGCGTTGTCTCATTGGCAATTGGCTAAAACTCACGAAAGTAACGATCCTCTAATTCGCGTGTTCAATCCCAGCTTTGATGTGCAAGGTTGGCACTCACTGCACACTGTGGTGCAGATCGTCACTACCGATCAACCTTGGCTGGTAAGTTCATTACAGGCAACGCTATCCCGTGAAGGCCATGTTGTACATCGCCTCGTTCACCCGGTGCTCAATGTTCAACGTGACGCCAAAGGACAATGGCAGGCGCTGTCGGATGGTGGACAAAAGGAGTCGTTGATACATATTGAAGTTGATGCATTGGCAGAGCCAGAGCATGCCAAACTTATAGAATCGATTACGCGCATGTTCCGCACTTTGAAGTTGGTGCTAAACGAGGCATCCACTTTTAGCGCTCGACTAGTCGACATGGCAGCGTCGATGGAGAATTCCGAATTATCCGACTTTGTAAAATGGCTAGATAATGATCAGTTCGCTTGCCTTGGTGCTGCCAACCTGCACGTAGCAGACGGATTCACACAGCTGCACAAAACCGCTGGCATACTGGCGACATCTCCTGAGAACCAGCCTTGGGACGTTGGCTGCCTATTGCCAGAAGGTCTCGATGTTACTCAAATGGACAAGCGGCTAACACTCGAGCCCTTAATGGTTTGCAAGGCTGCAAAAACGTCTCCGATCATTCGTGACGAACCTGCCGACCTGATCATGCACGCAGTCCGTGATCCGAAAGGCAATCTGATACAACTCAATTGCATGCTAGGTATTTTTGTTGCCGGTTTGCAAAACGAAGCTGTCAACAATATCCCTTGGATGCGTGAGCGCCTAGAACGCACTATTCTGGCCTCAGGCACCAGAGCAGACTCGCATGACGGCAAGGCCATTTCTGCCACATTGCGAGGCCTGCCACGCGACATGCTCATGCAAACAAACAGCCGCGATCTGTTATCCATGGCTACAGGCATTGTTGCGTTGCAGGAGCGCGCACAAGTACGCCTGTTCAATTCAAACGATGCACTTGGGCGCTACAACAACTGTCTTGTATACATCCCACGTGAGGCCTACAGCCGGAACCTTCGCTTAAAAATTGAAGAAATACTCGTGACTCACGCGCAAGGCGTTAGCGCCGCATTCGACATGCGATTTTCATCAGAATCAGCGCTTGCACGTTTGCATTTTGTTATACGCAAAGCGCCGCCCTACGACAGACGAATAGACTGGAATTCCATAGAACAACGCATAAAAGCGGCAGCAGTGACATGGATTGATCGCTTGGAGTCTACGCTGCGCGAGCGGCACGACGAAATTAACGCTATGAAACTGCAAAGGCGTTACTGCAATGCCTTTTCATCATCGTATAGAGAAGACTATTCGGCGCGCATGGCCGCTGCAGACATTGACTTTATCGAAACTCAATTACCGGAAGACACACCGGTCATGAGTTTCTTCCGACACACACTAACAGACGATTCGAAAGTCAACTTCAAACTCTTTGCTAGAGATCAGCAAGTGTCTTTGTCAGATGTCATTCCGGTGATTGAAAACATGGGACTACATGTTGAGTCGGAACGTCCTTTCGAAATTCAGCGTCTTGACTCATCCAGCGTCTGGATGCACGAATTCACAGTGGCACGTACGGGCTCTGTCGTTGAAGATGTCACCGATGAGACTGCGCAGCGAATACAGGCAGCGTTTAGTTTTATCTGGCGTGGTGATGTAGAAAACGATGGATTCAACCGGCTGATGCTGGAAGCCTCTTTAAGCTGGCGGCAAGTTGTTATCATGCGTGCGCTTTGCAAGTACTTGCTGCAAATTAATGTACCGTTCTCTCAGGCCTACATGATTGATAGCCTAGTGGCCAATGCAAATATCACACGCTCTCTGGTGGCTCTGTTTGAACAGCGTTTCAAGCCTGCATCGAAGTCTGACAGCAAACCTACAAGCCAGACTGACTCACGCTCACTAACTGAGCAGATCGACAACGCGCTAGAAACAGTGGTCAGCCTTGATGAGGATCGAATCCTTCGCGGCTATAAGCATCTGATTCTATCGACTCTACGCACCAATGCTTATCGAGAAAACGAAGACGGTGAACTGCGTGAATTCCTGTCTTTTAAATTTGACTCGGCAGCTGTGCCTGACTTGCCATTACCAAGGCCAAAATTTGAAATTTTTGTGTACTCTTCCAAGGTCGAAGGCATTCACTTACGCGGCGGCTCAGTTGCTCGTGGGGGATTAAGATGGTCCGACCGACGAGAAGACTATCGCACCGAAGTGCTTGGACTGATGAAAGCCCAGATGGTGAAAAACGCCGTTATCGTCCCTGTAGGATCCAAGGGCGGATTTTACGTCAAGCAAACTTTGCCCGAAGAGCGCGAAGCTATGATGAAAATTGTCGTGGACTGCTATCGCACCTTTCTTAGCGGCTTGCTTGACATCACTGACAACCTGGATGGCAACGATATTGTTGCACCCGAAAACGTGGTCCGCTACGATTCAGACGACCCGTATCTTGTTGTTGCAGCAGATAAAGGCACTGCCACCTTCTCTGATTACGCAAACGATGTAGCAAAAGCCTATGGTTTTTGGCTCGGTGATGCGTTTGCCTCGGGAGGCTCGGTAGGGTACGACCACAAGAAGATGGGAATCACCGCTCGTGGTGCCTGGGAATCAGTTAAACGTCACTTTCGCAACTTGGGCTTGGACACACAAACAGAAGAGTTCACAGTGGCTGGCATTGGCGATATGGCAGGTGACGTGTTTGGCAACGGCATGCTGTTATCAGAAAAAATCAATCTGGTTGCAGCGTTCAACCACATGCATATCTTTATTGATCCTAACCCTGATTGCGCAACATCTTTTGCCGAGCGCCAGCGGCTGTTTGCTTTGCCTCGTTCAAGCTGGACTGATTACAACGAATCTCTAATATCGAAGGGTGGCGGTATTTTTCCACGCAGCGCTAAACAGATAACGCTCTCCCCTGAGGCCCAACAAGTGTTGGGTACCGACCAGACAAGTCTGACACCCACCGCACTCATCTCCATAATTCTTAAAGCACCAGTGGACCTTTTATGGAATGGAGGTATCGGTACGTACGTCAAGTCCAAGCAACAGACCAACGCAGATGCAGCGGATCGCGCCAACGACTACTTACGAGTCAATGGTGAAGATCTTCAAGCTCGCGTTGTTGGTGAAGGTGGCAATCTGGGCTTCACCCAGCTGGGCAGAATAGAATTCGCACGCAAATCCAATCAAAATGAAGGTGGCCTGATCTACACCGATGCCATTGATAATTCGGCAGGGGTGGATTGCTCAGATCACGAGGTCAATATAAAAATCCTTGCTAACGCCATTGTTGCCAGTGAGGACATGACTATCAAGCAGCGGGATAAGTTGCTTGAATCAATGACTGATGATGTCTCCAGACTCGTGCTACTCGACAACTATCTGCAAACTCAGTGTGTTGATATGTGCGTGGTTGACGGAAGCTCAACACTGAACGAACAAGCGCGATTCATGCAATACCTTGAATCCATAGACCGTCTTGATCGAAACATAGAGTTTCTTCCCGATGGGGATGAAATAGCCGACCGACTGGTCAATGACCAATCACTGGCTCGACCAGAAATTGCCGTACTGGTGTCGTACAGCAAAATGGTGATGTTTGATGAACTTATGGACAGTGCTTTCCCTGACGACCCTGCCTTGGAAACTGTTTTGATAGACTATTTTCCGTCAGCTCTGCAAGACAACTATAAAGCGCAAATTCTGACTCATCGTTTGCGCCGTGAAATCATTGCAACTCTAGTGACCAATGAGGTTATCAACCGCCTGGGACCAACCTTTGTTTTTCGGATGCAACAAGAGCTCAATGCTCGCGCCAGTGATGTGGCATCAGCATTTGTGGTGGTCAAAGAGGTATTCCGACTGCAGGAAACCTGGACTGAAATAGAGTCACTCGACAATCAGGTTGATGCCGCCGAACAATACCGCATGCAAATTCTGGTAAGGGGCTTAGTAGAGCGCTCCACGCACTGGCTTATTCGCAACCACCGAGCAAACACCAACATTGATGCCCAAATATTGCAGTTCAAGCAGGGTATTAATGAGCTGGTGTCGGCTATGCCTGATTGCCTGTCCACGGCCGAGAATGTCACGTTAGACCAGCGGGTTGAACATTTTATGAACGCTGGTGCATCAGAGAAAACAGCAAACATGATTGCCCGTGTTGTACCGCTGTCGTCGTCTTTAGATATTGTAGAAATTGCCAATTCAGCACAACATCCCGTCGCAGGTGTTGCCTCCGTGTACTTCACCCTGGGGCAATATCTGGAGCTGAGCTGGTTACGTGAACGCATTGGTTCATTAGTGTCCACTTCGCATTGGCACAAACTGGCCACATCTGGCTTGCGCAGCGACCTTCACTATCAACAAAGACACTTATGTGCTGAGATTTGCACCTCCACTGAAAAAGACACAGAGGCCGAACAACGTGTAGCGAGTTGGTCAACACACCATGCTCAGGCCACTGACAAATATCTTGATTTGCTTGCCGAGATGAAAGCCAGTTCTTCTGTTGACTTTGCCATGCTATCGCTGGCTATCAATGAAGTTCATAAACTGCTGCGTTCGGACAGACCGTTGGCAGGCTAGTACACTACAACACAGATTGTCATTCCCGCTCAGACCGTCATTTCTGCGCAGGCGGAAATCCAGGCTTTGTACAGGCATGGATCCCCTCCTTCGTGGAGATGACGAGCTAATGCCCGTGTTACACATAGAATCTAAACACTAAAAAGGAGCCACCTAAGTGCCCATTGCCAATGTTGTTCTTGTCCTGCTAATCGGACTCGTACTGGGCGTCATAGCATCGGTTGCTCTGAAAAGCCGAGGTTTGACGTTTTTTGTGAATATCGCGCACGGTATGCTCGGCGGCATTCTGGCTGCGATGGCTCCTGTTTTGTTCTCCAACGCGCTGGCAATCGGTATTTCTGCCCCAAATTATCTGTTAAGGGCGTTGATGGGCGCGTTTGTTATGGTGTTGGTGGCCTCCCTATTCAGGCCTGCCAAACCGCGCAGCCTTAGCTGACACTTAAGCGGCCCCTCTCCAGCGGCTCTTCCCCGCATCCTCTATCGACGGCAAAAGAATTCCTATGATTACGCAGCTTGAACTCCAGGGTGATTTTCAGAATATCGAATTTGGTGTCGACGAAGGCGTTGCATGGCTAAGCTTTAATCGCCCCGACAAACTCAACAGCTTCACGGCCAAAATGCACGAAGAAGTTCGTGAGGCTCTGGGTCGTGTTCAGCAATCGGAAGCCATCAGATGTCTGATCATCACTGGCAACGGGCGTGCATTTTCTGCTGGACAGGATCTTGGAGATCTGGATATGTCTTCCCTGGCCGATGTGGTTGAGAAAGACTACAACCCGTTACTGCGCACCATTACTCAAATGAACATACCGGTAATAGCTTCAGTAAACGGCGTTGCCGCAGGAGCGGCGGCTAACCTGGCGCTGGCCTGCGATATCGTACTAGCCGCACGTTCGGCCAAATTCATACAATCATTTAACCATGTTGGCCTGGTGCCTGATGGAGGCGGAACATGGACTCTGCCTCGTCTGGTGGGCCTGGCCCGCGCTACAGCCCTTTGCATGACTGGCGAGCCAGTACCTGCTGAACAGGCAGAACACTGGGGCATGATATGGCGTGCGGTCGATGACGACCAGCTACATGCTGAAACCACCGCACTGGCGCATCGACTTGCCAATCAGGCGACCATTGGCTTGGCCTACACAAAAAAATTGCTTCGATTTTCGCAAACCCGCACGCTCGACGATCAACTCAACCTGGAGCGTGATTTCCAGCAGGCCGCCAGCCAGACTGAGGATTTTGCCGAAGGCGTAGATGCCTTTCTCAACAAACGTAAACCTGCGTTTAAAGGACGTTAATCGCACCCTTTGACACCTGCCGACTATTCGATAGATTCGGCCTATTCCCAGATCAGAATGTGAGGCGCAGCTCAAGTTTTATGCGCTGAGACTACGCTTGTGCATAAAAGTGTCGCTATTCGACGAGTTGAAGTCGTGACGGAAGCAATTAGGACTTCCGAACACTACTCATCAATGGATACCATGCTTCTTATCAACGGTTGAGCAAAATCTGATGTCTGATCAAGAGAATTTCGACGACGAAGAAGACATCATCCTCGCGGATCTTAGCGACGATGAGTTGGTAGAACAGATGCATGATGATCTGTACAACGGTCTTAAAGAAGAGATCATGGAGGGCACTAACATCTTGCTTGGACGTGGCTGGTCTCCTGACAAAGTACTGAACAACGCTCTGGTAGAGGGCATGCGTATCGTCGGTATCGACTTTCGTGATGGCATCCTGTTTGTCCCAGAGGTACTCATGGCTGCCAACTCCATGAAAGGCGGTATGGGAATACTTCGACCACTGCTGGCTGAAACCGGCGCTGAATCTATCGGCAAAGTCGTTATTGGCACCGTCAAGGGTGATATTCACGACATTGGCAAGAATCTGGTCGGCATGATGCTAGAGGGTGCAGGTTTCGAAGTCATCGATATCGGTATCAACAATCCTGTCGAGAAATACCTGGAAGCTCTGGAAGAACACAAACCCGACATTCTGGGCATGTCAGCGCTACTCACCACGACCATGCCGTACATGAAAGTGGTCATTGACACGCTCAAAGAGCAAGGTATGCGTGATGACTTCATCGTCTTGGTCGGTGGCGCACCATTGAACGAAGAGTTTGGTGAGGCCGTCGGTGCTGATGCTTATTGTCGAGATGCAGCGGTGGCTGTGGAGACAGCCAAAGCAAAAATTTCGGAACGTCGGCTAGCTAGTTAAGAGCAGCGTGTGCTTAGCTCATCAGAGGGTAACAGCGCCGAACACGAGCTGGGCGACACGCTGAACAAAACCCTGATTATTGCTTGCGGGGCCATTGCTCACGAGTTAGTCGCTCTGATGAAAGCCAACGACTGGCAGCACTGGGACTTACAGTGCTTGCCTGCGCAATGGCACAACTCACCCGAGCGCATAAGTCCAGCGGTTGACGCAAAAATTCGTGAGCATCAACAAAGCTATGCAAAGGTGTTTGTGGCTTACGCAGACTGTGGCACTGGTGGGCATCTGGACAAAGTTTTGGACAAGCATAAAGTTGAACGTTTGCCGGGTGATCACTGTTATAGCTTCTTCGCAGGTGCCGACGTTTTCAACGCGATGGCAGAAGACGAATTGGGTACTTTTTATCTCACTGACTACCTTGTAGATAATTTTCAGCGCTTAATACTGGATGGCTTGGGAATATCCAAGCACCCAGAACTACTGGAACAGTACTTTGGTCACTACACGCAACTGATGTACTTACGACAAGACACACAATCATCTAAGGTCGACAAGCGCTTAACCCTGGCTAAAGCTGCAGCAAAGGCACTTCATCTGCGGTTGAGTGTGCACGATACCGGACTAGAACCCTTTGCAGGTTCTATACGCGGCATCACTGTTGTCACCGAATCTTTGCATAGCGGCCAGCCAATACCTCTTCAAAGCCTTACTCCCTCTAACGAACACAAACCGCACTTTGATTAGCATATGCCTGAACTGATAAAAATCTACTGGCGCGATATACCCTCGCAAGTCACTGCAAAAGCTGGCCGTAAGACGGCCAAAGTTATGTTACCAGCACGCTTTCAGGAAGCTATCGACCGCGCAGCCATGCGAGCTGGAAAAGGTTCCAGTGATGCCTATATGGAAGATTGGCGTCGTGATCGAAGCCCGTGCAGCGGTGATCTGCAAGTTGAAGCCGACAAAGCTGCTGCACAACTGCTCACCGAATTTGACGACACCTATCTAGAAGCTTTAACCAAGGCAAAAGGCGTAGCCGACAATATCAGCGACGAGCTCAAAAGGCCGCTTGGTGATGACAAGCAAGCGCCTGGCGATACTGAGACTTAAACATGTATAGCTTGCGAAAATGGTCTGTCAGACATGCCCGATTGCTTGAGAGCACTTATGCGTTTGTTGAGAACGGACTATTACTCGCAGCGCCCCTGATTAACAAAATCGGTCATGCAAAGCTTGAAAAACCGGTGGCTAGTGTTGAAAAACTCATCAAAGGCGCCCTGTTCGACTGCCAGATGTGTGGGCAATGCGCCTTAAGTGAAACCGGCATGTCATGCCCGATGAATTGTCCAAAAGAGATACGCAATGGCCCTTGTGGTGGTGTGCGTCCGGGTGGCTTTTGCGAAGTGAAACCCGAGATGCGATGCGTTTGGGTGGAAGGCTGGCAAGGTGCACAGCAAATGAAGAATGGTGGCGATATCACCAATATGCAATTTGCTGTGGACTACCGACTTCAAGGCAAATCATCCTGGCTCAAAGTGGTTCGTGAAAAAACAACGCCACCTAATGGTGGGCCCACCGCATGAGTGCCAACTTCAACGACGAGCCTGTTCCAGGTTATCCCCTGCCTATCCTGCCCGGCCACAGCTCACCGGGCAGATTCGAACGCATATTGCGCGCAGGTCAGTTTGTAGTTACCAGTGAACTGGCACCACCAGATAGCGCAGACCCAGCTTTAGTGTACGAGCGTGCTGCCTACTTCGATGGTTATGTAGATGCCATCAATGCTACCGATGGCAGTGGGGCACATTGCCACATGGGTTCGCTAGCGGTATGTGCTCTGCTAACACGCTTGGGTTATTCGCTGATTCAACAAATTTCTTGCCGCGATAAAAACCGTATCGCCATACAAGGTGACATTCTGGGTGGTGCCGCTATGGGGGTTTGCAACATGCTCTGCTTATCCGGTGATGGCGTGCAAACAGGCGATCACCCTGAGGCCAAGCCAGTATTCGATCTTGACTGCATGAGCTTGCTGGACGTCGCCCGTACCATGCGTGACAAATCGACCTTTCAAAGCGGGCGAGCCCTGAACGATCCGCCACGCGTATTTCTGGGGGCTGCTGCAAATCCATTCGTTGAACCGTTCGATTGGCGCCCATTGAGACTGGCTAAAAAAGTCGCAGCGGGTGCTCAGTTCGTACAAACTCAATACTGCTATGACGTGCCTCGCTTACGTGAATACATGAAACAAGTCATCGACTTGGGACTGAGTGAAAAAGTGTTCATTATTGTGGGCGTTGGTCCCATTGCCTCAGCACGCACCGGTGACTGGATTCGTAAAAACGTTCCCGGTGTCCACATCCCCGATAGCGTTATTGATCGCTTGAAAGGCGCGACAGACCAAAAGGCTGAAGGACAAACTTTGTGCGTCGAACTAATGCAACAAATCAGTGAGATCGAGGGTGTTGATGGCTTGCACGTCATGGCTTACCGGCAAGAAAAATCAGTACCCGACTTAGTAAAACGCTCAGGTGTTCTCGGCGATCGCACACCTTGGCATCCACGTCTTTACGAGGGCGATATGACTGTCCAGCAACATATGGAAAATATCCAATGACTAACACGGTAATTAGTTCTGCAACCCGGGAACACATCATCGGGCCAGATCATCCGTTCACTATCATTGGTGAGCGCATTAATCCCACTGGACGAAAAATTCTGGCTGAAGAAATGAAGGCTGGAGATTTCAGTCGTGTAGAGGCAGACGCTCTGGCGCAAGTGGCAGCCGGTGCGCAGATGCTTGACGTTAATGCGGGTATCCCACTGGCAGATGAGCCTGCACTTCTGGCACAAGCCATAACGCTGGTTCAATCCATCACCGACGTACCGCTATCTATTGACTCTTCTATCATCGAAGCGCTCGAAGCTGGGCTCGGTGTCTATCAAGGCAAAGCACTCGTCAATTCTGTCACGGGTGAAGATGAAGTATTGGAACGGGTACTGCCACTTGTGGCCAAATACAACGCAGCTGTTGTGGCTATCTCGAATGACGAAACCGGCATCTCAGAAGATCCTGAAGAACGCTTCAAAGTTGCAAAGAAAATTGTTGAACGTGCTGCTGATTTTGGTATTCCTGCCTCCGATGTCGTCATTGACCCATTAGTTATGCCTATCGGTGCCATGCGCTTTGCTGGCCGACAAGTCTTTGATATCCTCGGGCGAATTCGCAAAGAGTTAGGTTGCAACACCACCTGTGGCGCCTCCAACGTCAGTTTTGGCTTACCTGAAAGAAACGGTATCAATGGCGCTTTCCTCTCTATGGCTATCAGCTCCGGTATGACCTCTGCTATCACCAATCCTGTACATGAGGAAGTGATGCGTTCGGTTATGGCTGCTGATGTTTTGATGGGTAACGATGCTGACTGCCTAGCGTGGATACGAAAGTATCGCGCGCCCGCAGCAGAGGGAGAAGTAGGCGCACGCGGACGTCGAACCAGCCGTCGCAAACGTCCCAGCTAGACAAGACAGCAAACCTTATTATGAGCGCAGACAACGGCCACGCATTAGTAGTTTTCACACCCAGCGGCAAACGCGGCAGCTTTCCTATAGGCACGTCGGTGTTGCAAGCTGCACGTGAATTGGGTGTTGACCTTGAATCTATCTGTGGAGGTCGAGGCCTGTGTGGTCGTTGCCAGGTCATTTGTCCTGAAGGCGAATTTCCTAAGCACAATATCGTTTCTTCACACAATCATTTAAGCGAAGCCACCCGCGTTGAAGCTCGCTATCAGCGTATTAACGGTGAGTTTGTCGATGCGCGCAGGCTAGGGTGTCAAGCCAATATACAAGGCGACCTGGTAGTTGATGTACCCGCTGACAGTCAAGTGCACAAGCAGGTTATCCGCAAGGCACTCAGTCATGCAAACATGCGAGTCAACCCGGCAGTGCGCTTGTATGTGGTTGAGGTACGTGAGCCCGATATGCACGACCCATCAGGCGATTTACGCCGTTTAAAACAGGCTCTGAAAGATGAGTGGAATTTAACCGACCTACATGCAGGGCTGTCGCTTGTTCAGCAACTTCAGCCAGCACTACGAGCTGGCAAGTGGCAGGTGACCGTAGCCATTCACCAAGATCGAGACCTGCTTGCCGTGTGGCCCGGCTTCAAGCAAGTGATCTATGGCCTCGCTATAGATGTTGGTTCAACCACGATTGCAGGACACCTAGTTGAACTGAGTACCGGCAAGGTTCTGGCCAGCAGTGGCGCGATGAATCCGCAAATTCGCTTTGGTGAAGACTTAATGAGTCGCGTGTCTTACGTCATGATGAACCCTGAAGGCGATAAGGACATGACCGATGCGGTCATTGGCGCTATCAATTCACTCATCAGCGATGTCAGCGAACAGGCGACCATAGCGCGCGAAGATATTCTGGAATTCAGCTTTGTTGCCAACCCGGTGATGCATCACCTGTTATTGGGCATTAACCCCGTTGAATTAGGTGGAGCACCTTTTGCGTTGGCCACTGATGAGGCAATGACACTGGATGCTGCAAGCATGGGTATCATCGCTCACGCACAAGCTAAGGCCTATCTATTACCCTGCGTGGCAGGGCATGTTGGCGCTGACACTGCCGGCGTAGTGCTTTCAGAGCAACCGGAGAAACTTGAAGAGCTAACGCTTCTGGTTGATGTGGGCACCAATGCCGAAATAGTTCTGGGAAATGCCCAGCGTCTTGTCGCGTGCTCCAGTCCCACCGGGCCAGCTTTTGAAGGTGCTCAAATCAGTGGGGGACAAAGAGCCGCGCCTGGTGCTATTGAACGCGTACGCATTGACCCTGAAACACTTGAGCCACGCTTTAGCGTCATTGGTTCTACCACGTGGTCAAACGAGCAGAGCTTCGCCACAGACACTGCAAGTACTGGAGTCACTGGCATCTGCGGCTCGGGTATTATCGAGGTAGTTGCCGAGATGTTTCTGGCTGGCATTATCAACACAGACGGTGTACTGGATGGTGCCCTAGCCGCACGCAGCCCGCGCATTACCGCAAATGATCGAACATTCTCCTACGTACTTCACGAAGGCGATGTCAGTGTTTGCATCACGCAAAATGATGTTCGACAAATTCAATTGGCCAAAGCTGCTTTGTATGCGGGAGTACGCTTATTAATGGACAGATTAGGCATTGAATCAGTTGACCGGATCAGGCTGGCTGGCGCCTTCGGTAGTCATATTGATGTCAAGTACGCCATGGTTCTTGGCCTTATTCCAGATTGCAATCTGGAGGCTGTAGATTCGGCAGGCAACGCCGCGGGAACAGGCGCTTTAATGGCGTTACTCGATAAAGACGCACGAGCGAATATTGAAAGCGTTGTGCGCGACATCGAAAAAGTAGAAACAGCTGTTGAGCCTGCGTTCCAACAGCACTTTGTGGAAGCCATGGCATTTCCCCATAAAACCGCCATGTTTACTGAACTGGCTAAGGTTGTCACGCTGCCAACCCCAACTACGTCGCAACCTGCACGACGAAGGCGCAGCCGACGCTCCTGAATCACTTCCAAGCCGTTCAAAAACGACTTCCATGGCGTTGCGAGCAGTCTTTACTCTATACTGCTCGGTAAGCCTGAGCAGTAGTGTTGAAAAATGGAAGGTGGAATAAAAGTAGGTGCGTTGATTGATTCGGCAACACCCGCACACTGGGTAGAGACGATTCTGCGCGATATTCAGCAACACCCAAAAATGGGTCTATGTGTTGCCATTGAAGAGCCTCAAGGACAACCCCGTGTAGATACTGAGACAACGGTGGCGCGCCTTGCTCACTGGCTACTCCATACCGTAGTCGACACACCGCAGTTCTCGCACAACCCTTGGGAGCCGGTAGCACTGCCTGATGAAATCAGTAGGGATTCATTGCAGTCAAACCCTGAATTATTTGAACAATGCGACGTCATCATCTGCCTGACAAGGGCACATCCAAGCCATACCCTATCGCAAGCAGCTATTCCCGTTTGGAGTGCAGCGCAGCCATTGCTCGATCTGGGCATACAGCGATCACTCATCAAACGTTCGCCTTTTGCCTGGTTGCACCTCTGGGAGCTCCAGTGTCAAGAAGGCTCAAGCACTCAACTAAATGAAAGAATCGCCTCTCATTCCCTACCCTGTCAAACGTATTCTATTAGTGATCTGCAGCGCCTTAGCTATAGCGCACTGCCCAGTGTGTTCATGTCACGTCTTGGCTGGTTAGTCAGTAGCGAAACATTCAAGCTTGACCCTCTCGATATTCAGCAAGTAAATCAGGGGGTGTTTGAGGTTGACGCACAACTAGCACAGGAAGATGCCGACTATCTGCGTGGTATCGAAGAAAATAACGGCAAACAATTCAACAACGTTTTTGCACCGTTACTACAGAGCGTAATGCTACTGAAGAAAAAAACGGTCGAACGTATTCATCACAAACTATTCACTGAGCATTGGCAGATTGCCGTAGTCAAGTCATCAGACGGAACTACACAAAGCATGACAGATGTCGCCACAATTCCAATTCAGGATTTCAAGAACATCGCCGAAACCACTGATGTGATGTGGGCAGACCCACACCTCATAGAGCACCAGACAGGTTTGTACATGTTCTTTGAGCAGATGCATGAGCACAACAACAACGCGCACATCGCTTACGCCAAACTTGACGACCACGGTCAAATGATCAATAACGGCATCGCTTTAACGGCTGCACACCATTTATCATTTCCGTATGTTTTTGAACACGCAGGTGGTTGTTACATGATTCCTGAAACAGCATCATTAAACTGCGTGAATTTGTACAAGGCTACAAAGTTCCCAGATCAATGGGAGCACCATGCCACATTGATCGAAAACATCAACGCCGCAGACTCGGTGTTGATTCAACACAATGGCCTATGGTGGATGTTTACCAGCTGCCAGTCTCACAGAAGTGTCGACGAACGAGATGAACTGCAAATCTACTACGCCGAGGATATCGAGGGGCCATGGCAAGCGCATGCCGCAAATCCTGTGATAACCGGCATAGACCGGTCACGCATGGCAGGCCCAATCGTGAGTGAAGATGGTCAACTGTATCGCGTGAGCCAGTATGGAGCTTGGCGATATGGCTACGGCATCAACACCAGTCGCATAGACGAACTCACACCTACGAGCTACCGAGAAACAGCCGTCTTGCGCAAGATACCCGACAAAAAATCACAATGGGTTGGTTGTCATTCACTGTGTCAACTTGGTGATTTAACCGTTATAGACAGGGTTCGTCACAGTCGCCATTAGTAGGTTACACTTCGGCGGGATGAAATAATCCCAAGGGTTAAGCAAAAGGTTTTAGCCCTACTTTAAATCTAAGTCCGAGAACCCTCCGAGAACCCTCCATGAGTACAGCGTTTTCTGCTCCAGACAACGAGCAAGGTCTCTTGCTACCAATCGTTTTCGGTACCGTTTAAATCATGCAGGATATTCGTGGGAGGCTGGTCGTTTTCTTTGCGTTCAGCGTACCCACGCTTGTATGGCTAATCCTGTTTTTCGTGATTCCCCTGGGAATCATCTGGTTATACAGTTTTGGTGAAAACGTCTCTATCACTCAAATAGAGACTACATGGACCTTAGAAAACTACCAACGCATTCTCCAACCAGAAATTGTGTTTCTGATTGGACGCTCGTTATGGCTAGCATTCATATCCACCGTAATTTGTTTGCTCATCGGATTCCCGATGGCACTGGTTATTGCTTCGTCATCGCACTCAGCCAAGCCCTGGCTATTGCTGGCAATCATGTTGCCGTTCTGGACCAATCTGCTCATACGCACCTATGCGCTGCTAAATATTCTCGGCACTCGTGGGCGTTTAAACGATGTGTTGCGCTGGCTGCATGAACGCGCCGACCAGCTGCTCGATCTACTGAAACTTGGGCACCTTGGTCTATTAGGCGATGGATTCACACCCCTCACCCTGTTAGGTAAGCCTGCAGGTGTCGTTTTTGGTATCGTATATGTCTCCCTGCCTTTCACTATATTGCCCCTATACTCTGCGCTGGAGCGCATGGACAAGTCGTTGCTCGAAGCCAGTATGGACCTAGGTGCTAGTCAGCTACAAACAGCACGCAGGGTACTTGTCCCACTGGCAATGTCCGGCATCATTACTGCCGCGATCATCACGTTTATACCTGCTCTTGGGCAATTCCTGATTCCCGATTTGTTAGGTCGTGGCCAAGTGGACATGGTAGCTAATGTGATTGAACGCCAGTTTAAGAAAGCTAACGATTGGCCTTTTGGTTCTGCACTGTCGCTCACGTTGCTCTATGCCACTTTCATATTGCTGGCACTGCGCTCGTTTCATGATGCAGCGCGTTCAAAACGCTGAGGACGATTCATGTGAATTGGTTACACCGGGGAAAAAAAGCAGACCCTTTTGATTACAGTCGGAAGTGGTCATTACGTTGTGTGTTCATAGCAGGTTGCGTGTTTCTTTATGCGCCCATTGTTGTTCTGATTGTGTTTTCGTTCAACGATTCACGCAGAGGTGGGAATGTACTGTGGAAGGGCTTTACCACCAAGTACTACGAACGCGCGTTCGCCAATGAAGAACTCATGCTTGCGTTTGGTAATTCACTCACCATTGCAGTGGTATCAACCATCATTAGCGTGATTCTGGGTGCACTCACTGCTGTGGTGTTATGGCGATTTCGCTTCCCCTTCAAACCTCTGTATGAGGGGCTAGTGTCACTACCCATTGTTATCCCAGAAATTTGTATAGGTGTATCGCTTGCCATGTTTTTTTCCACCATGGGTTGGACGTCAACGGGTAACACCGTCTGGCCATTCAATCTCACTAACATTATCATCGCGCATATTACATTCAGCTTTCCCTTTGCAGCTATGGTCATACGGACGCGTTTGCAGAGCTTTAATCGTGAAATGGAGGAAGCGGCAAAAGACCTTGGTGCTAGCGATTACAGAGTGTTCAAGGATATTTTGTTGCCGCACATGAAACCTGGGCTTATTGCTGGTGCCTTATTGGCCTTTACCTTGTCGCTTGACGACTTTGTCATTACATTCTTCACTTCCGGACCCAACGCGGTGACACTACCCGTAAAAATATATTCCATGGTGCGCTTCTCCATCACACCCGAAATCAATGCGGCATCTACCCTTCTCATTCTTATCACTTTAGTACTAACGTTTACTGCGCTGAAATATCAGCGCGTGAACGAAAACCATTAGCCCGGACTCTGGTATGAGCGATAGCATTGTTTCCATACGCAACATCTCCAAACACTTTGGTAAAGTCGAGGCACTCAGTGATGTCTCCATAGATATCCAACAAGGTGAGATTTTTGCTTTACTGGGGCCCTCGGGTTGTGGCAAGAGCACGCTGTTACGAGTTATCTCTGGGTTCGAATCGCCTAGCAATGGCGAGTTGCTGCTAGATGGCAAAGACATGACTAAACTTGCGCCTAACAAACGTCCAGTCAACATGGTCTTTCAGTCATATGCCGTGTTCCCCAACATGAGCGTTGAAGAGAATGTTGCCTACGGGCTAAAAATGGAAAAATTACCCACCAAAGAAATTAGCGAAAGAGTCGCTAAAGCGCTCGAGCAAGTGCATCTTGACAGCTTTGCAAAGCGCAAACCTGACCAGCTGTCGGGTGGCCAAAGGCAGCGAGTTGCGCTGGCTCGCGCACTGGTAAAGAAGCCGCGCGTGCTGCTCCTCGATGAGCCCTTGTCAGCACTGGATGCCAAGTTACGCAACGCTATGCGCCTGGAGTTAGTCAAGCTACAAGAAGCAGTCGGCATCACGTTTATTATCGTGACACACGATCAGTCTGAGGCCATGGCTATGGCAGATAGAATTGCAATTTTGGAATCAGGACGACTTCGTCAGATTGCCACACCTGCCGAACTCTACGCACATCCGGTAGATGTGTTTGTGGCAGATTTTATCGGTAACATCAACACATTTAACGTGCAGCAGATATCTACACTGGTTAACGGTGTGACTTTACATATCGATCAGCTAGGTATTATCGAATGGTATGCCGCCTTACCAGAAACTGTAAAATCTGAACACAACGTAGGAGCAAAATTATGCATCCGGCCAGAGCACGTGCATCTCTCGACACAACAGCCCTGTGCAAACAGCGTAGGTATTTGCGGCACTTTGGGAGATATTGCCTTTCATGGTTTACATTCTATCGCTGAAATTCGTCTTGAATCCGGGCAGTCTATCAATGCTGTTATTGCCAACGAACAGGCTCTGGCTTTATCACAGGTAGATAAAGTCGTGCCTGTCTGGGCACATTGGAACATCAATAAAATGATGCTACTACCTCTGAACGCAGATCATATTTCATGAGCCACTCAACGCCTAAAGCGCGTTCAGCTGTGAATAACAAAGGGCAAGGTAACAACGTGTTTGATCAGCCAGATATGATGAACTTGCAGGACGCTATTGGTAGTACCTTAACGCAACCTACAGCCTTACGTTTACTGGTTGCAATCAATGCTAAATCGTAGAGTTGAACACTTCTTTGTCTCGCATATACGCAGGGTATTAAATACAGATGCAGTCCTCTGAACGAATAGACAACTACTACACAGCCAGTCGCAACGATCACTCGACATACCCAGCTCTTGTAGGCGATCACAGCGTTGACATCGTCATAGTTGGTGCAGGCTTTACGGGTATTGCCACAGCCGTTGAACTCTCAGAACGTGGCTACAAAGTCAGCGTTGTTGAAGCGCACCGCGTGGGCTGGGGAGCCACAGGGCGAAACGGTGGACAGGTCACTGGAAGTCTGTCCGGCGATGCTGCCATAGAGAAGCAACTCCATAACATGGTGGGCACCGATGCAAAAGAGCTTATGCACCTACTTCGTTGGCATGGGCACGACATTATCAAACAACGTGTTGAGCGTTACAGCATTCAGTGTGACCTACAATACGGGCATCTGAATACAGCCTATCGGGAATCAGACATACCCGATCTACAAATGGCTATGACAGCTGCACAAGATGCTGGATTGTCAGAGCATGTAAGCTGGTTAGACAAAGGCCAAGTGCAAGAAAAGCTAGCTACACCGCTTTATCACGGCGGTGTACTCAACAACTACAATATGCACTTGCACTCTTTGAACCTCTGTTTGGGTGAAGCAGCAGCGGCATGTTCCTTAGGTGCGACAATCTATGAACAGTCGCCAGTGTCCGGCATACAAGCACCAGCAAATGCCACAGGAAAAGTGCGCGTCAAAACAGCAGCCGGTAGCATTTCAGCTAACACAGTCATTGTCGCGGGCAATGCCTACCACCGTTTGTTCCAACGTCAGCTAAAGGGGCTTGTATTTCCCGCTATTCTGGGTAACTTAACCACAGCGCCATTAGGCAAGGAACTAGCCAGAAAAATCATCCCTGACAATTTAGCGGTGTACGACAGCCGTATGGTGCTCGACTACTACAGACTCACAGCCGACCATAGATTGATGTTCGGCGGCGGCACTAACTATTCTGGTCGTGACATCAACAATGTTGCCAGCGCCTTACGACCAGGCTTGGAAGCTACCTTCCCTGATTTAAAAGGCGTCGAAATTGACTATGCATGGACAGGTACCGCTGGCATCGTGGTCAACCGCATACCGGCACTAGGCGTAATAGGCAACAACGTCTACTTTGCACAAGGCTATTCAGGCCATGGCATCGCCAGCTCACACATTATGGCCGAGATAATGGCAGACGCAATCAGTGGCACACAAGAGCGCTTTGATGTATTCAGCAAACTTAAACACGTACGCTTAGCCATGGGCCCGCGAGCCGGCAGTGCACTGATTGCACTGGGCATGGCCTATTACCAACTCAAAGATCGATTCAAGTAGATCAAGACGTCTTATAGTGAGACTAGGTTTACGCCCACTGTGTCGATTGGTGCAGGCTTCAGAATGAAACTGAGCACAATGGGCTTGCAGGCCTTTTAAACACGAATTCCTTGCTATACCCTTGCACCATGATTGCTCAAATAGAAAAAAGAGACGGGCCCGACCGTCGAACGTATACGATGCATACACTCAAAAATTGCGCACTGGCTCCCAGACGCATGCACGGAAGGCGTACGCTCGATCGAAAATTCCCAGTGCTTGATCGTTTCGACAGTGGCGTGATTGTTCTAGCTGTTGCTTTGATGATTCTGTCGATTCTGGATTCCGTGTTTACTCTGATGATTATCTCGCGAGGCGGCTCCGAGGCAAATCCCTTCATGGACATGTTGCTTCAATACAGTGTGTGGGCGTTCGTCGGTTTTAAGATGCTGCTCACCGGCATTCCAGCCATTGTTTTAACCGCCACGGGAAATTTAAAGCTATTTGGCCGATATAGAGCGCGTTCCGTTCTAGCGGCACTCGTGGGCTTGTATCTTGGCTTAATGGGGTATCACTGGTATCTGCTTCACCTTAGCTCCTTATAGCTGGCTATTAACGAACCAGTGGTTCTCTGCACGCAAACTTTCGGCCACATATTTTGCAAGCACGGAACCACTGGTAAGGTAAATTCCAAGACAACAGCACTACACAGCTTTCTATCCTCTGTCCCCCATCACTGACTAAGACAGGCAATTAAGTGCGCTTACTTGGTCTCGTTAATCTGTCATCGTCAAGCAAGCCAGCTGCTCGTCTGCGCTCATCTCTTGGCGGTAATGAAAATGTATCTCGATAGCACTTGGAAAAGTGTGGTGCTGATATAAAGCCACAGGCTAGAGCAATATCCACAATAGGCATGCTGCTCTGCAATAACAACTGACGTGCCCTCTCCAGCCTCAATTCAAGATAGTACCGGGTCGGTACACAACTGAGGTAGCGCTGGAACAAGCGCTCTAATTGACGTCGAGACAAGCCCACATGATGGGATAACTCGTCGAGTGTCATTGGTTCTTCAATGTTCGCTTCCATTAGGGACACAGCTTCAGCCAACTTGGGTTGACTGGCACCAATGCGTTGTGTCAACGGCACACGCTGGCGATCGTTCTTATCGCGAATGCGTTCACACATAAATTGCTCGGACACACGAGTGGCCAAGTCGCTACCGTGCCGTGCCCGCACCTCATTGAGCATCATGTCCAGCGGGGCGGTGCCGCCAGCACAGGTATAGCGATTACGGTCGATTTCATACAGCTCAGGGGATATCACCAGATGGGGAAATTCTTCACGCGCTGCTGCCAGATTTTCCCAGTGGATAGTGCAGCGATAACCGTTAAGCAAATCTGCTCTTGCCAATAGATACGTTGCGGTGCACAGCGCCCCCAGCACGACCCCTTGCTTGTCCAGTTTTCGTAGCCATTGGATTGCCGGTTCATCTTGTAGTTTATGGATATTGAGACCTCCACAAAAAAACACAGCATCGTAACGCTCGCGCGTTTGCGCGCTGTGCTCAACGGCAATGCTAATGCCATTGCTACAGGTTACCGGCTCTCCATCGCTGGAGGATATTGTCCAGCGATACAATGGCTGGCCACTAAGCTGGTTGCACATACGCAAAACTTCCAGCGCACTGCTAAACGCAAGCATGGAAAACTGCGGGATCAGATAGAATCCGATACGGGTCGTAGGCTCACGAGAGCCGATCATGAAGTAGTTCTGATGATCATGTGCAAAACTGCCTAAGTAGAACCGCCGGATAGATAGGCGTCCAGCGGTATCTATGAATCAGACCACTGGCGGCCTGCCCTGCAGATTATCCACGAAAATACGCATTTAGTATCAAACAGATGGTTAATAGTTAGCGTCTGGAAAGGCGTCTTTACGCACTCTCATGTAAGCCAGTAGCGCCTCATCAGTAGCAGGATCAAGCGGTGGGGCCTCATACTCGTTGAGCATTTTCTTCCACTGTCCATTCGCGCGTTGGGCTGCATCCAGAGAGCCTTCGGATTCCCACTGCTCGAAACTGTTGTTATCCGCAATGCCAGAGCGCCAGAACGCACTCTCAAAATTTGCCTGTGTATGAGAACAGCCCAGGAAGTGATTACCAGGTCCAACTTCGCGCAATGCATCAAGCGCCTGCCCGTTTTCGCTAAGATCTATGCCGCGCATCAACACAGCCAACATGCTGGCCTGGTCGGCATCCATGACAAATTTCTCGTAACCCATCGCCAATCCACCTTCTAGCCATCCAGCGGTGTGCAACATAAAATTCACACCCGCCATGGCTGCAGAGTGCAGCGTATTAGCTGATTCGTAAGCCGCCTGAGCATCCGGTAGCTTGGATGAGCACAAACCACCACCACTCCTGAAAGGCACGCCCAGTCGTCTGGCAAGTGAGGCCGCAATATTCATTACCTGAGTGGGCTCTGGCGAGCCAAAGGTAGGAGCGCCTGACTGCATGGATATTGAGCTGGCGAAGGTACCAAACACCACAGGCGCACCGGGCCGAACCAGCTGTACAAATGCCATTCCAGCCAGTGCTTCAGCAAGAATCTGCGCGGCTGTGCCTACCACAGTCACAGGCGACATCGCGCCAGAGAGAATAAAGGGCGACACAATGCACCCTTGATTGGCTCGCGCATACACCTTTGCCGCGCCCAACATGGTGTCGTCAAAGGTCATGGGAGAGTTAGCGTTGATCAAATTAACGACAACGGTTTTTTCCACACCGGTTACCGGGTCGATAAAATCATCGCCAAACAGAATTTTGGCCATCGCAACCGTATCTTCGGCTCGCTCAGGCGCTGTTACAGACCCCATAAAGGGCTTGTCGGAGTATTTCATGTGCGAATACACCATGTCGAAATGGCGCTTGTTTACTGGCAAATCGACAGGCTCACAGACTGTTCCTCCAGAATGGTGCAACGAGTTGCTCATGTACGCCAGTTTGACGAAATTCTGAAAATCCTCAATGGTGGCATAACGTCTGCCTTTATCCAGATCAAGCACAAATGGAGGGCCATAAGCTGGCACCATGACGGTGTTGTTGCCACCAATCACCACCGAGCGCGCAGCGTTACGCGCGTGCTGGGTGAACATCGCAGGTGCGCTATCTGTCACCAGTTTGCGACACAAACCACGCGGAAAACGGACGCGTTCACCCTGCACATCGGCGCCTGCATCTCGCCACATTTGCAGCGCTTCGGCATCGTCTCGAAAATCGATGCCAATCTCTTCAAGAATGGTATCGGCGTTGTGCTCTATAAGGCTCAGACCTTCTTCACCAAGCACCTCAAACACAGGAATACCCCGTTTCACATACGCTTCTGAAGCAGCACCGGCTGCAGCTCTAGCGCGCTTAGCGTCACGTCCGCTGCCGCGCTTACGACGCGTTGGTGGTGATGTGCTCATGTTGTTCCTTGTTTTGTGCCTCGGTAAGGCAATAATGGACCTGAAATGCACTCAAGCGCCTTACAGTGAACGACGCGGGCATAACACCAAACGACGTCTGGCAATGAAAAAGCGCGATCATAGCCTGCGAGCTGGCTTTATGATGGAAAATAACCGTTAAGTATCTTCGGTACCCACTAATGAGTAGCAGCTGCGAACAAAATTGGCCTGTGAGCGGGTTTGAATACGTCGACGGTTATCACGCCGAACCCTGCGAATGGCCTGCTCAGGCTCTACCCCGAATTCCACCAGAATACGAGCTGCGATCATGCCAGTTCTGCCTAAGCCAGCATAACAATGGATGGCAACTCGCTCTCCGATACGCAAGGCGTGGCGGATACGCTCACCCTCTACCGCCCAGATATTCTCAAATTCCTGATTAGGGATATCCATATCAATAATCGGCAAGTGCTTCCACCACATGCCTGCATTTTGCACAGAGGCAGGAAGGGCCTCCACTTGGTTCATCACCAGTTCATGAGGCTCCACAAGGCACAATACGCCGTTGGCTCCCCAATCTACAATCTCATTGATGTCCGCCTGCAACATCTTTTTATTGCCTTTGGTCGGATTATCAATCCGAATACCCGGGCACGCCACCAAGCCCATGCAACCCACTGATCCGGGCACGGGGACTGTATCTATCGTGTTGGGTGCTGGGGGTTTGCCCAATCCAAAAAGCATGCTGCGTATTTAACCTTATGGCCGAAAACCAAAGAAACCTGAACGTTGCACGGCGCCTTGGATAACAGAACTCCCCGTGCATTTATTCTATCGGCTTAGATTAAGGATAGACCAGCTTAGCAACACTTACCTTTCTCATTTCGCGAGTTGTTCATAGAATCGACGTTAACTTGTTGGCGCATTTCACAAATCTACGCTCCGATTCAGGTAATCTTGCGCGCATGGACAACTCTCTACAGCAGTTACTCGACGAACGCGGCGTGCTTTTGGCCGATGGCGCGACCGGAACCAATCTGTTTGCCGCAGGCTTACAAACCGGTGATGCCCCCGAACTGTGGAACATTGATCATCCAGATCGCATTGCCGATCTGCATCGCTCCTTTGT
This sequence comes from Granulosicoccus sp., assembly GCA_023301725.1. Classification (GTDB taxonomy): domain Bacteria; phylum Pseudomonadota; class Gammaproteobacteria; order Granulosicoccales; family Granulosicoccaceae; genus Granulosicoccus. The sequence goes on from JALZUD010000019.1 coordinate 28,253, forward strand.
GGAAGCTGGTTCAGATATCATTCTAACCAACAGCTTTGGCGGGACACATTACCGTCTGGCTTTACATAATGCCTCAGATCGGGTGAACGAGCTCAATATTGCGGCGGCGCATCTGGCGCGTGAGCAAGCCGACAAAGCGCCAAAGAAGGTGCTGGTGGCGGGTTCTATGGGCCCAACTGGCGAAATACTCGAACCTAACGGCACAGTCAGTATTGCTCAGGCGCAGGCAGCGTTTGCGGAGCAAGCACACGCACTAGCTAAAGGTGGCGTCGATATTCTCTGGATTGAAACCATTTCATCAGCTGAAGAGATCGAGGCCGCTGTTCTGGGTGCATCAGAAGCCGGCTTGCCAATTGTTTATACCGTAAGCATCGACACTAACGGCCGCACCATGATGGGCTTGACGCCAGCTGATACGCTAAAAATAAGCACCGGGTTAAATGCGCACATCACAGCCATTGGCAGTAATTGCGGTGTAGGAGCATCAGAAGTCGTTGCTGCTGTATGTAACCTGAAAACAGCAGCGAAAGATTTGACCAATCAGCCTGCCTTGGTAGCTAAGGCAAACTGTGGGATACCTGACTATGTTGACGGGGAAATCGTCTACAGTGGCACACCTGAGTTGATGGCCTCTTATGCCACACTTTGTGCAGATGCTGGCGCTAGGATTATCGGAGGGTGTTGTGGAACAACACCGACTCACGTTGCAGCCATGCGACACTCTATTGATCAGTGGACAGCAGGCAGCGCATCACCTGATATATCGCGCATTGTTGAGAACCTGGGTGAATTATCACAAGGAGCCCGAGCACAAATGAACGGGGATCTCAGCGTTGCCGGTGGCTCTGCAACAGGTCGCGGCAGTCGTCGTTCAAAGCGCAGCGGCAAATCGTCATAACCCTGCCTCACTCAATCCTGGTGTTGCCAAATTTAAGAACGTGCAGCTAGATTGCACCGACTGCAAAATTTCTTATGTTCACTAAAAACACTGTCCCAAATCTTGTCGCATTGGTCCTAATCCTGTGCGGCTTGTTTACAGCAGAACCGTATCGAACCCTTCTGCTAAGCACAGGCTTATTTGCCTTGTCCGGTGCGCTGACTAACTGGCTAGCTGTTTACATGTTGTTTGACCGAGTACCAGGCTTGTATGGTTCTGGTGTCATACCGTTGCATTTTGAAGAATTCAAAGCCGGAATTCTCAGGATGGTGCATAAAGAACTGCTGGCAAAAGACAATGTAGAGCGTTTGCTGACCGGATCGAAAGAAAGCGACGCCGATGCGCAAGGCCCAACTCTTAATCTGGCTCCGATGCTCGAAGCCGTCGATCTGGATGCCGCCTATGATCAACTGGTCATTACAGTCAACGAATCGTCCTTTGGCTCAATGTTGTCCATGGTGGGCGGGGAAACAGCACTACAACCGCTTCGCGAGCCTTTCAAAAAGAGGATGGGCAAATTCTTGAGCGATGCCGCAAGCTCGAAACGTGTACAAGCGCTGGTAAACGATCAAATTGCAAAAGCTGCCAGCAGTGAACACTTTGTGGCCAAACTTGACACACTGCTGCGCGCAAGACTCGACGAACTCACCCCTGATATGGTCAAGGACATCATGCAACGCATGATCAAAAAGCACCTTGGATGGCTGGTACTCTGGGGTGGTGTGTTCGGTGGTTTGATTGGTCTGCTAACAGGTCTGGTACAGGTTCTATAAGGCAGTTACTGTAGTCGTGTGGTTAGTTTGATCTTATAGTTTGATTCTATAACTTGGTGCATCGTTAGCTCTTAACACGCAGTGGCACATCATCGAACTCAACGCCTGCCCATCCACCGCTCATAAACTGTCGGATATTGGGATGGCTATCGCCTTCGGGGCTGCGCAAAACATCAGCGCGATAGTAAGCCCCGAATAACGACAACGTTTGCGCTTCATCGAGTTCGTGCAAACGGGCAAATGCCAGAATTTTGCACGACCCCGTGTTTTGACCCGCTTCGTTATAAAGTTCGTTGTTACGAAACCCCGTAGGAATGAAGTTGTACAGTTTATTGATCAGTGCGATGACATCAGGAAACTCAACCGTTTCGGGCTCACGTTCAAGTTGGTTCAGAAAAAATTCCATATCCATGATGAATTAACTCGCTCGGCTTTTTGCCGATTTGTGATCAATTGCATCGACAGCTGCAATAGCACACAGATTAACAATACCTCGAACCGTCGTTGATTCAGTGACGATATGAGCTGGGAAATTAAGGCCCATTAGCATAGGACCAACGGGCACACCATCGCCCATCACCTTCATCATGTTGTACGTGATGTTGGCTGCATCAAGATTAGGCATGACCAGTAAGTTAGCGCTACCTTTAAAAGCTGCGTTCGGAAAAATACGCTCACGTGTTTCTGGTGACAGTGCCGCATCAGCATGCATCTCACCCTCTACCGCCAAACCCGGGTAGTTGGTAGTTATAATCTCTCTTGCCTTGCGCATTTTTTGAGCCGATTCATTGTTCCGGCTACCAAAGTTGGAATGCGACAACAAGCCCACTTTAGGCACCATGCCAAAGCGACTTACAATGCTGGACGCCATAAATGCTGTCTCCGCAACCTCTTCCGCGGTTGGATTGACAGTAACGTGCGTGTCCGCAAGGAACACCGTCGCCTTATCAACAATCATCAACATGAGAGCAGAGACATCAGTGACATCATCTCGTATTCCAATGACATCTTCAATATGTCTCAAGTGCCTAGCGTAAGCACCTTGCGTTCCACAAACCAGCGCATCCGCCTCTCCACGACATACCATCAGGGCCGCCAGTGCGGTCATACGAGAACGAACCACGTTGCCTGCGTACTCAGGAGAAACACCTGCTCGTTGCATGATGAGATGGTAAGCCTCTTTATGCTCTTCGTGGAGCGGATTGTTGGCAGGATCTAGTACGCTGAAACCTATGCCAACAGTTAGACGCAAACCAAGCTCCTCAATCATTGTCTCGATGACTTCGTGACGTCCGAGCAAAATAGGATGACAAATGACGTCGTCTACCAGGATTTGCACAGCATTGAGAACCCGAGCCGATTCGCCTTCAGGCATAACGACTCGCTGAACGTCAGCTTGAGCCTGCTCAAACATGGGTTTCATGACTAGACCAGAACGGAATACAAAACTGCGAAGCTTGCGGCCATAGGCATCGAAATCTGCGATGGGCCGTGTAGCTACACCGCTGTCCATAGCAGCCTGCGCAACCCTAGGTGGAATTTCCATCATCAGGCGTGGATCAAATGGCTTGGGTATCAAGTACTCTCGCCCAAAACGAAACGGCTTACCACCATAGGCTGCCGACACAACATCTGAAGCCTCTTTTGTGGCAATGTCGGCAATAGCCTCAACCGCCGCAACCTGCATTTCACGATTGATGACGGTAGCCCCTACATCAAGAGCGCCACGAAACAGAAAAGGGAAACACAATACGTTGTTAACCTGATTGGGGTAATCGGATCGTCCGGTCGCCATGATGGCGTCGTTTCTTACTGCATGGACAACATCAGGACTCACTTCAGGGTCAGGGTTGGCAAGTGCCAGAATGAACGGCGAATCGGCCATACGCTTGACCTGATCTCCCGACAATACATTCGGAGCAGATAAGCCCAAAAACACATCAGCCTCACCGATAACATCATCGAGTATTCGTGCCTCAGTATCTCGAGCGAATGCCTCTTTATAGGGATCCATGTTGTCGCGCCCCTTGTACACCACACCATGCACATCGCATACAGTCACGTGGTTTTTATCCAGCCCCATGAAAACTAATAGATTCAGGCAAGATAACGCGGCGGCACCCGCTCCAGAACACACAAGCGTGACATCCTTAAGCTCCTTACCAGCAACTTTTAATCCATTGCGAATCGCCGCAACAACCACGATGGCGGTACCGTGCTGATCATCATGAAACACTGGGATGTTCATGCGTGCCTGAAGATTTTTCTCGATCTCGAAACACTCGGGCGCTTTGATATCTTCAAGATTGATGCCGCCAAAAGTAGGCTCTAGCAACGCTACTGCATTACAAAAAGCGTCTACATCGGTAGTGTCTAATTCCAGATCGAAACAATCTACATTGGCAAATTTTTTGAACAATACGGCCTTGCCTTCCATGACTGGCTTTGACGCAAGTGCACCAATAGCCCCAAGGCCAAGCACAGCGGTGCCATTGGTAATAACTCCTACCAAATTGCTGCGCGCCGTTAATTCCGCAGCTTCCAGCGGATTTTCTGCAATGTGCTGACAGGCTACGGCAACGCCAGGAGAATAGGCCAAGGCAAGGTCACGTTGATTAACCATTTTCTTGGTGGCAGATATTTCAAGCTTGCCTGGCGCTGGATACCGGTGGTAATCCAACGCGGCCTTGGCAAGTGAATCAGGAGCTGCAGCTTCTTCATGCGCCCTTTGAGGAGTGCTTTGGTCTTGGCTGGTCTTATCAGTCATAAAATACACTCACAGCTGTTAATCCGGGCGGCGTTACACAACATACATCAACGGACTGGTTTTTACTCATTATGTTCAAGTTGCATTTACTTATTACCTAGAGTTATTACCCTGAATTATTACCTAGCTGAGTTACTACCTAGATTATTCACAAAATTCATAAACTCGAAGCCTGACCACCCGGCTCGGAAAACTGATCCTGACTGAATCTTTTCCCAAGCAGAATGTGAGCGGATTGAGCAGGCGTCATTCGCAGGTTTATGTTTTGTCAGCTTGACTGGCAGGGGTCAGCAGACCATCGTTAACAGCGCGATTAAAAGCGCTGCAAACTGCCAACAGCGACGCCGAAACAATGTTGCTATTCAGGGCAGCCCCATAACGGGTCGCGCCTTTGCCAGCTTGCACTTCAAAGTAGCAGGCCGATTGCGCATCTGCCCCAACACCCGTGGCATGCTGATGATAATCCACAACCCGAAATTCCACACCAAACTGAGTTTTGAGTGCATCCACGAACGCATCAATCGGCCCGTTGCCTCGTCCACGAATATGTAACGGCTCACCGTTAAAAGTGACATCGGCTGTGAGGTTTCTCATCGAATCATCACTGTCGTCTTGCACACTGGTATGGCGCACAAAAGCCAACGGTGTGTTCGCCTGTAAAAATGTGCTGTTGAACGCATCGTGAATAGTGGCAGAATCTACCTCTTTGCCCGTATCCTCACTGATCTGCTGCACCACCTGACTGAACTCCATTTGCATACGCCTTGGCAACTCAAGCCCGTGGTCACGTTCGAGGATGAAAGCCACACCACCTTTGCCTGACTGACTGTTGACACGAATTACAGCCTCGTATGTACGCCCTAGATCAGCGGGATCAATCGGCAGGTAAGGCACCTCCCATTTGGGGGAATTGCTTTTACGCATGGCCGCAAATCCCTTCTTGATAGCATCTTGATGTGAGCCAGAAAACGCGGTGAAGACCAATTCTCCCGTGTAGGGGTGGCGAGGGTGAACAGGCAACTGATTGCAGTGTTCCACAGTACGCATAACCTCATAAATATCAGAAAAATCCAGTTTCGGATCGATGCCTTGCGTGTACAGATTAAGAGCCAGTGTGACGATGTCAACATTGCCTGTTCGCTCGCCATTTCCAAACAAGGTGCCCTCTACCCGGTCACCACCAGCCAGCAAGCCCAACTCGGTGGCGGCAACAGCACAACCCCTATCGTTATGCGGATGCAAGCTAATACACACGTTTTCGCGATTTTTTACCTCACGACAGAACCATTCAATCTGGTCAGCGTGTACGTTCGGCATCGACATTTCGACGGTTGCCGGCAAGTTCAAAATAGTGGGATTATCAGGAGTTGGTTGCCAGACATCGGTGACTGCATTACAAATTTCGACGGCATAGTCCAGCTCGGTGCCAGTGAAGCTCTCGGGAGAGTATTCAAATTGCCAGGCGGTCTCACGATTTTTTGCCGCATACTCAGCCACCATCTGCGCACCATCCACAGCCATCTGCTGGATACCCGCTCTGTCTTGTCCGAATACCACACGACGTTGAAGCTCAGACGTTGAGTTGTACAGGTGCAGAATGGCCGAGTGCGCACCTTGCAATGATTCGAACGTGCGCTCTATCAATGGCTGGCGTGCTTGCGTCAGCACTTGCAAAGTCACGTCATCAGGAACACGCTTCTCTTCAATCAGTTGCCTGACAAAATCAAAGTCTGTTTGCGATGCGGCGGGAAAACCAACTTCGATTTGTTTAAAGCCTATAGCCACGAGTAAATCGAACATGCGCAATTTGCGCTCACCACCCATGGGCTCAATGAGGGCCTGATTGCCATCGCGTAAATCTACGCTACACCAGATAGGTGGCTTGGTAAGGGTTTTGCCAGGCCACAAACGTTCACTCATTGGAACTTGGGCGAAGGCGGGGTATTTATTGCTTGGGTCGTTCATCATAACGATGCTCTGAATTTTGTGAAACTGCCCGAATGCTTAGCGTGGTTGGGCTGTTTTCTGGCTGGGAGGCACCTGGATAGTGGGATGCTGCGATTAGTCTGATTTATCGAAGAACCCGGAATTGATCCGGTGGCCGCGCGACGATCTCCCGACTCTCTATAAAGAGGTCGGGTTGATAAGTACTAGCAGAGGCGCGATCGCAGTCATGGCCCTAGGTTAGTCTGGCTAGGCAATAGGGTCAAGCCTGTTGCTGTATTTACCCACGCCATTCAGCGTGTATCGCTGTTAGACGTTGCGTGCTGTACCGTTGTGTTCACTGATCAGTTTGCTCAGGTGTGGCAGGCGTCTGCAAAGCTGGCTCATCGCTGTGCTGTGTTTCCAGCAGTGGCCTGATCAGCTTCTCAAGACCGTTGGCCTTGATCTCGTACATCAGCGCAAGACGTTGCCCCAACAAACCCGCTGGGAAACCCTGTCCTTTGAACCAGACAACGTAAGGTTCCGGCAAATCAATCAGCCGCGTGCCTTTAAATCGCCCAAAAGGCATACGCATGGCGGCCGCTGCAAGCACGTCGGCGGACAGATCATTTGTCTCGTTACTCACTCAAGGCTCCGCAGTTCGTACTCCAAGTTTTTGTTCGAATTTGTCAGCCTCTGCTGGGCTGGTTGCAGGACCACCCGATAAACGGGTATTACGTGTTCGCAGTACAGGTTGCGTAATGGAGGCAACCAACTCACGCCATATAAACAGTAAACCAGAAAACACGATAACGGTGGCCCCTAGCAGCACAGATCTATCCACACTTTCATTGAATATCAATGAACCGTAGAACAACGCCCAAAGCATCTGACTGTATTGCATGGGTGCAACAAATTGGGCCTCAGATGCACGGTATGCCTGAATCATCAGCGATTGTGCAATAACACTTAACACGCCCACAGCACATAAACGCAGCAAAACATCACCCAACAAAGGCACATAGACAAACATGGTTGCGATCCCAGTAACCAGTATATTGGTTAACATGGGATATAAAATCAAGGTAACGCTGTGCTCTCGCGAGCCGATTTTACGAGTCACTACAGACACGAAGGCTGTGCAGGTAGCCGCACCCAAAGCTGCCACATGACTTAATGCAAGACTGGTGCTTCCCGGCCTTAATACGATCAATACACCCGCCATCCCTAAGAAAATGGCGAACCAGCGCACCAAGCGTACACGCTCACCTAAAATCGGAATAGCCAGTAGCGTAATGAGTATAGGTGCGGCGAATATCAACGAATACACCTGAGCTAAAGGTAAATTGCCAAAAGCATAGAACACACACAGCAGGCCAATCACCGAAAACAGGCAACGTAACGCCACTAGGCGAGGCAGGTTGGGCCGAAGACTGCGCTCAGTGCCATCGAACGCCAGGAACAATGCAAAAGGTACAAAGCTGAATAGCACCACAAAGAATACGACCTGAAATACAGGCACCCCTTCGATACTTTTTATCAAGGCATCGTGAAGAGAAAATGTGGCGAATCCCAGAAGCGCGAATCCAACGCCCCGCATCTTGCTGTCAGCTGTAGAATCGGTCATAAATGCGGTGTTACTGTATTCACGTTGAAATCACCAAGACGCTCATACGTGCGCAATGCTGCGTACTGAGCTCTCGTAATGAAAAATCGATAATAACTCAAGAACAGATATGAAACTGATTATCCCTTTGTTCATCATACTGCTGGGAATGTTAACCGGAGCCCTTGTCAATGCTTTTTTCAAAGAAAAAGCGTCAGAGTTCAAGTGGAGCCTAGCTGCGGGTGGTATCGGTGCCTTTGCAGGCATACTAATCCGAGACTCTATGGACGCCTCCTTAGGCGGCAATCTATTGGGTACACTACTAGCAGCCATTCTGGGTGCGCTTGTGGCAGCTGTTATTACCAATTTGATTTTCGGGCAAGCTAACAACAGTCGTTAAATGCATCGAATTCTGCGAGCCATAGGCTCAGCTTGGCGTATCGACCCAGGCTGCCACTGGAAACACGGCACTAGATCCGCACAAACGGCCAAATCCAATATCGACTTGTAACGTCAGCGCGTATTCCAGAGTGGCAGGAGTATCAATACCACTTGCGCAAATTTCGCAGTTTGCCGCACGAGCATCGCCAATAATAGCCTCAAGCTCCATCCGCGAGGACAAGGTCGTCAACGAATCATTAAGAACACGTCCCGATATGTGTAGGTAATCAAATTGGGCGATATCATTCATCATACGAAATTGGCTCGATGAGCTGACATCCTCCAGCATCAAACGAATGCCCTGTCCATTGAGTGAGCGTAACAAGGGCGCGACACTCGTGAGTTCTCTTGTTATAGAGTCAACACTCAGAGACAAACACACATCCGAGGGGGCCACCCGCATTTGCTGGCAACGACCTGCAATCCAACCGGGAAAGTGCACATCAATCTGACTCGCTTGCATCGGCAGGATTAACTGACTTTCAATGATGGGTCGCGTTTCCTGTCTTGGCGACTCCTCCACTGTGGCACTTTCGCGTGACAGCGCAAGTGCGTTCAACATTGAGACGAGAACATCAGTTTCCTGCAAACTCTGATTGCTTTGCAAAACACCCACTGGCTGCAGTCGAAAACAACAGATCAGCGGCTTACGCTGAATAAGCATGCCTGGTCGTAGTCTCCAGGTGGTATCAAGCACTCGCTCGCTTAAGGCCACCACCCGATCATTCCCGACAGTACCAGGAGCATGTACCTCATTGGAACCGGCATCATCTTTCTGACTCCGCCTAACCTCGTTCAATGAAACAACCTTGCTGGATGACAAGTCAACTCGATTGCCCGCCACATCAATTTGCTTTGCCAGCTTGCTGTGATCAAGGACAGCCGGCGCCACGATCAGTCTAGACACACCTTGTCGAGTCCGATGACCCCGCTCATCCAATGGAATTATTCGGTATCGCAGGTTCAGCGACACCTGGCGCTCACCAAGCTGTATGGCTAATTTATTAAGGATCGCTGCAAATTGATCCGCAACAATCACGGCGTCATGCTCTTTGCAAGTTTTGAGGTACACACATAGAGAGTGTCTGGAAATCCGCCCTAGTGTATCGCGGGTGCGCAAACGGGTTTCAACGATCGCTAGCAAGTGGCGCATTGCGTCATCTACGGCATGATCTGCGTCCTCAGCCAGCTGCCGAAGAATGGGAAACTGCAGTATCAACAGACATCCGCGACGCAGCTTTTTTTTATTCGGCGGGACAGCATTACGAACTTCATCGAGAAACGCTTGGCGATGCAACAACCCTGTTGCAGGATCAAGTTTTACGTCTTTATCCATGGTCGCGGCTCAACACCCATTCTGTACTTAGCACGATCACTAAACATTCATATTTATTAATTCGCACGCTTTCAATAGATGGAGGCATGGAGGCAATCGAGGGTAAGGTTAAACTGCTGGTGCTTGCTAACATGAATAACACAGCCATGGAGAACTTATCTGGGTACACCCTAGTATCGGTCAAAATTGAAATCTCTTGATACTCGATGCTTATTCTATCCAACCCCCTGCAACGCTCAGTTAGAGGTAAGCTTCATACTTCACAAAAAACTGGACATGTATGAGCCTGATACATCTCGTGCGTCATGGTCAAGCATCCGCTGGCACTGACAACTATGATCGACTCTCTGACATTGGCCGAGAGCAGAGCCGAATTCTTGGCAACTGGTGGCTGTCGCACGGGTTTGCGCCTAACTTAGCCTTTCATGGCTCTCTGGAACGTCAACGCGATACGGCGTTGATTTCGCTTCAAGCATTAGCTGAAAACACGCAGATTGCTAACATCAAAGAACATGCAGGACTCAACGAGTACGATCATCGGATCATTGAATCGCATTTTGCACCCGATGAAGTGAGCTATACGCCCGAAGCCATGGGCTTTGACGACTACTTTGGCATCATTAGCCGCTGGCGTGATAACACGTCGAACCAGCCTGAGAGCTCCCTGCAAGCCGCTTGTGAACCTTGGCAGGAATTTAAAGCACGTGGCTGGAATACCGTCCAAGAGCTCACCAGTAATGGCGACGAAAAATCAGAATCGGTTTTTTTCACCTCTGGCGGGGTCATCGCAACCCTATTAGCCACGGTTCTCGATCTTGACTTTGAGCACACTGTGGACGCTATTTGGCGGATTCGCAACTCATCAGTCACCTCGTTCCAGATCACTAACGGCCACGCCAGGCTCATTGAATTTAACTCCATTGCGCATTTGCAAGAACAACGCAAACCACATTTAATTACCATGATTTGAACGAGCGACAACTACTCAAGTATTAGCAAAAATTACTACAGTGGGCCATTCTCACGAACACGGGAGCCCACTATTTGCTGCCTACTCTTTACCAACAGTCGTTGTCCGATGAAAAGCCAAACCATCTTCACCAAACAGATAGCACGTTTGCGCGCTAACCTGTAGATCCATAGCATCCCCATGGCGCGTGCTATCAATACCGGGCCGCTGCACAACAAAATGCTCTACGCCATGGCACTGTCCATAGAGAAACGTTGAACCGCCAAGACGCTCTGCCACATCGACAACCAGCGGCAACGAAAAATCACCACTATTGCCACCTGCATCCTCAGGCCGAATTCCCAGCGTCGCTTTGCTGCCCACCTTGCCACGCGCAGCATCGACAGGAATAGCGACGATTCCCCCGCCCGGCAACTCGATCACTGCCTTGTCTGCATGGGCTTCTTTTATCGTTACATCCAGAAAATTCATGCGTGGCGAACCGATAAAGCCTGCCACAAACAGGTTATCAGGATGATGGTACAACTCTAATGGCGACCCCATTTGTTCGACATGACCCGCACGCAACACCACGATTTTATCAGCCATTGTCATAGCCTCTACTTGATCATGGGTGACGTAAATCATGGTTGCCTGCAACTGATTGTGTAGCTGCGCTATGCGTAAACGCATCTCCACTCGTAGCTCTGCATCCAGATTTGATAAAGGCTCGTCAAACAGAAATACATCTGGGTTGCGGACAATGGCGCGGCCAATGGCAACACGCTGGCGCTGTCCGCCAGAAAGATTTTTTGGTTTTCGCTCGAGCAGCTGTTCCAGCTGCAAGGTCTTTGCCGCTTTGGCCACCTTAGCGGCCACTTCCTCTTTCGGCGCACCTCCCATACGTAGCCCGAAGCCCATATTCTCAGCAACACTCATATGAGGATAGAGGGCGTACGATTGAAACACCATGGCTATGCCACGATCCACAGCCTCAACATCGGTGACATCACGACCTTTAATATGAATGGAGCCTTCAGAAATTTGCTCAAGCCCGGCAATCATTCTCAACAAGGTTGACTTCCCACACCCTGATGGCCCGACAAACACGATGAACTCGCCACTGGGCAAGGTCATATCGACACCATGGATAACCTCGGCATCGCCATAGCGCTTAAACGCTTTTCTCAGTTCTACCTCGGCCATGACACGGTATCCCTCATTGACTCTACCCAAAATTCATTGTTCCATCATTGCGGTATCCATGCAATCATAGATTCGCAAGCTAGCTGTATTGTGTCGCATTCAACGCGCACCAATCGCGATACCACAACCACCCAAGTGCACGAGAACCCGCCACATGCTGATCGAACCAAAACTCTGGCGACTTGATGGGCAAACCACCACCTTGTTGCTTGTACAAGATCATGGCGTGCCGCGTTTGGTCTGGTTTGGTGACACACTCAGCTCTAAGCTGAATATTTCACAGCTACAAATGCATGACGATTCAGCGCTCGCTTTCGGCAGCCTGGATGCGGTCACGCCCTTGTCTCTTTTTCCGCAAGCCAGCACCGGATACACCGGCTCGCCGGCGCTCAATGGTCACCGCAATGGCAAACAGTTCGCACATTGCTTGACCACCACTAGCGTACGTCAGTCAAGCAACACGCTGTATATCAATCTGACAGACGAGTACACACATATTGAAGTATCCCTTGAGCTGTCCTTGCATCCGCAAAGTGATGTCGTATCGCTACAAACCACACTTCGCAATGTGGGTAATAGCGCGTACACCGTTGACTGGATAGCCAGTGCCACAATGCCCTTGCCGGGCAACTATCGCGAATGCCTTACTCAACATGGTCGTTGGGGATTAGAAAATCAGACCCACCGGCGACACATAGCACCAGGCCGAATCGACATATCGAATCTACATGGGCGAACCAGCCATGAGCACAGTCCGGGGCTGGCCTGTGGCACAGCAGGTTTCGGCAACGACCACGGCGATGTCACATTCGCCCAACTAGCCTGGAGTGGCAATTTCAGTCTTCGAGTTGAGCGTTTGAGCAATGGCAACGTAGCCCTGCAATCTGGCGTTCTTTATCTTCCTGGCGAATGCATATTACAAAGTGGCGAATCACTAACAACACCTGTAACAAGCTTTACCCGTGGATCAGGAATGAATGCGTGCACACAACAGTTTCACCGCTACGCAAGACAGGCCGTGTTACCCGCATGGACTCGCACACAACGCCCCATACACGCCAACAGCTGGGAGGCCCTGTACTTCAATCATGACTCGAAGGAATTATTTGAATTGATTGATGCAGCAGCAGGCATTGGCGCCGAGCGTTTTGTTCTCGATGATGGCTGGTTCAAGCACAGACGTGACGACACAAAAGGCTTAGGCGATTGGTATGTGGACGAGTCAATCTACCCACAAGGGCTGACTCCAATCGTTAACCATGTGCGACAACACGGTATGCAATTTGGCCTGTGGTTTGAACCTGAGATGGTCAATCCTAATAGTGATCTTTATCGCGCACATCCCGAGTGGGCGTTGCATGTAGACAATATACAAACGCCGCTGGCTCGCGACCAACTAGTACTCGATATCGCGCGCAAAGAGGTGTCAGATTATTTGTTTGAACGCATCACCTCCTTGGTTCACGAATACAACATCAGCTATATCAAATGGGATCACAATCGTGACCTTGTCTTGCCGGGTGACGGCTCTTGCGCAAGAGCTGCCAAACAGCCGGAAGCACTTTACACATTACTTGCACGCATTCTTGCCACGTGCCCAGGACTAGAAATCGAGACCTGCTCATCAGGGGGTGCTCGCTGCGATCTGGGCGTGCTCCAACACACAGGCCGTGTATGGACATCAGATAATATAGACCCCATAGAGCGAACCAGCATTCAATGTGGTTTTCAAAGGTTCTTCCCACCAGAAATCATGGGGGCTCATGTAGGCCATAAAAAAGCCCACTTGACTGGTAGAGACACAAGCTTGCACACACGGGCGGTAGTAGCACTTCAAGGCCAATACGGCTTTGAGCTGGATGCGCGCAAACTTGACGATCAAGATGTCATCACCCTTAAGCACTACACCGAGTTGTACAAAGCTCACCGCCATTGGTTATCAGAGGCCGTATTCTGGCAGCTAACCACCCATTCAAAAGCTGTGCAAGCCTGTGGCAATGTAGAGCACAATCAACAGCAGGCACTCTACAGCGTGGTAGTTATAGGCAATATGCACAGCACGCGTGCCGGACACTTGCCATTATCAGGCCTTGACCCCAATGCCAACTATACACTTGCGTTGGCCAGCGCCAACAAAACTGAACTAGCCGCATTCAACAAAGTGTTGCCTCCATGGTGTGAGGCACCACAAAGCACACGTGGCGAACTACTCATGAAAATAGGCGTTCCATTGCCAGTCATGCCACCGCAGTCTGCCCTGCTTATCCATTGCGAACAACACAGCACATCATGAGCACTACTTCCTCTACTAAATTGGACACACTGATAGATCGTTTTCACCAGACATTCGGCCATAGCGAACACGCACCACAGGCTTTTTTTGCACCAGGACGTGTCAACTTGATTGGTGAGTACACAGACTTCACCGGTGGGCTGGTCTTTCCCTGCGGGATCACGCAAGGCACTACATTGTTGATCAGGCGCACGCACAATCGGCAGTACCGTTTTGCTTCTACCAATTTCGACGCCACCGCAAATCTTACTCATTCTGAAACCAGTCAAAAACAAGGCGATCTCTGGGTCAACTATCCGCTAGGTGTATTCGCTGAATTTGCCAAGCGCGGTATTGAGCTCGACGGCTTTGACTGCCTGTATTCAGGCAATGTACCTAATGGCGCCGGACTAAGTTCATCGGCCTCTGTCGAAGTGGTCACCGCCTTTGCAATAAACAGCTTGCTGGAAACAGCGTTTAACCCGATAGAACTAGTGAAGATGTCACAATCTGCAGAGAATGATTTTGTGGGTATGCAATGCGGCATCATGGATCAGTTTGCCGTGGCCATGGCTCAGCAAGATCATGCCATGCAACTCAATTGTGAAACTCTGGAGTATCGCCAAGTACCTTTGCATCTTGACGGCTTATCAATCGTTGTGACCAATACCAATCAACGTCGAGAGCTCAGCGAATCTGCTTACAATGACCGTGTTAAAGAGTGCCAGAGGGCATTAGAACTACTCAGTAGTGTCATGCCCATTGATGCTTTAGGTCAGCTGCTACCTGAACAACTCAACGAGCACGAGTCTGTCTTTGCTAACGATGCGGTCGCTTTGAAACGAGCCCGACATATCTGTGAGGAAAATGCTCGTGTTCGCGCTGCCGTGCCCGCACTGGAATCAGGCAACATTGAACAGTTTGCCCAGCTAATGAATGCATCTCACGACTCGCTACGCGACCTGTTCGAAGTGTCCAGTGAGCCACTGAATCAATTAGTTAATCTAGCACGCAGTCAACCGTCAGTGCTCGGCAGCCGACTCACAGGCGCAGGCTTTGGCGGGTGCACCGTATCGCTAGTTGCTAGTGACAAGGTAGAGACTTTCAAAAGCGCCATAGCTCCTGCGTACATGCAAGCAACAGGTCTTGAAGCAACGTTCTATGTCATTAGCCCCGGTGCCGGTGTCAGGCCGCTTGCACTGAACAACGCAACTCAGGGTGACCACTAAGATGGCAGGTAACTGGGAACGACGTTGGCAACCTCTACTCGAACAATGGGTCATGGTGTCAGCAAGAACGGCAACTAGACCTTGGTCAGGTGCGATGGCAACAGGGAGTGCAGCAAATAAGCAAGCACACGATGAAAATTGTTACCTTTGCCCGCGTGTGATTCGTGCCAACGGCACGCAAAATCCAGATTATAAAGGCGCTTTCGCCTTTGACAACGATTTTCCTTCGCTGAGCCATGAAGCCCCTTCGCAGGCTAGCGATCATCACGAGAATGTGCTGACGCGAACAGCCCCCTCACACGGCCAAAACCGCGTGCTGTGCTGGTCTGAGAAACACAACGACACACTGGCAGCTCTAACACCTGAGCACATGCGTCAAGTGGTTCATTTGTGGAAAACTGAATACGAGACGCTTTGCGCTCAAAATGACATTGCCAATGTACTTATCTTTGAAAACAAAGGCGAAGAAATTGGCGTATCCAATCTGCACCCACACGGACAAATCTACGCCACCTCGTTCGTCACCGATACAGCAAGCAGGATGCGAACAGCGCAGGCGAACTATGCTCAAGCACACGCAGGGAGCTGCTTGTTGGTTGATCTACTCAACGATCCTCATACACAACAACGCTTGCTGGTGGAAAAAGGCGAACACTTCTCAGTGATTGTGCCATTCGCTGCACGCTTTGCTTTCGAGACTTGGATAGTTCCACATATACAGTTGCCGTCCCTTGCACACATGAATGACGATCAGCTGGCCGATCTGGCAAGACTCTACCAACGACAAACAAGACGCTACGATTTGCTGTTCAAACGCTCCGCACCCAACATCACCTTACTGCATAACGCACCGTGTGATGACATCCAGCAAGGTACGACTGAACCCACCAACGAAGCTGCTAACGACAATCATCACTGGTGTTTCCACTTAGCTTTTCAGCCGCCCCTGCGTGATCCGGAAAAACTAAAATTTCTGGCAGGATTTGAATCTGGAGCCAACAACATTGTGAACCCCGTACAGCCTGAACAATCCGCAGAACAATTACGCAAGATCAATGTTAGTGAGTGGGCTCTATGAAAACCGGCGTTTGTTACTATCCAGAACATTGGCCACGGGTTCGATGGGACGAAGATGCCGCACACATGCAACGCATTGGCTTAAGCCATGTGCGTATTGGCGAATTTGCATGGAGCCGCCTTGAGGATGCCAACGGTGTGCTCACGTTTGACTGGCTTGCAGAGGCAATAGATGTACTGCACGCACACGACTTAAAGGTTGTTTTGGGCACACCCACTGCAACTCCACCGCGCTGGATGATTGATAAGTACCCCGACATGCTGGCACTGGATGAACATTTGCAACTACGCGATTTTGGTTCACGCAGACATTATTGCTTTTCACACGATGGCTATCTGGCCGAATGCAAACGCATAGTGACGCAACTTGCGCAGGCCTTCGGTGAACATCCTGCTATTGTTGCTTGGCAAACTGACAACGAATACGGTTGCCACGAAACCAGCATCAGCTATTCACCTCATGCACTGGCTGCATTCAGGCAATGGTGTGAGCACAAATACACCACAATAGATGCACTCAATAACGCATGGGGCAATGTGTTTTGGAGTATGGAGTATGACCACTTCGAGCATATTGGATTACCCGTAGGCACTGTCACAGAGAGCAATCCCGCACACAGGCTCGATTACTGGCGCTTCTCCACTGATCAAATTTGCCAATTCAATAAAGCACAAGTTGACATCATCCGACAACATGCACCAGGGCGCGATGTGCTGCATAACTTTATGGGCAACTTTGTAGAGTTTGATCACCACCTAGTATCAAAGGACTTAGATATAGCCACATGGGACAACTACCCTCTAGGCTTTCTTACCCGGGACAACCAGAGCATCGATGACCAACAACGATACCTGCGTACCGGACACCCTGATGGATCAGCCTTTCATCATGACCTGTATCGTGGTTGCTGCAATGGGCGCTGGTGGGTCATGGAACAGCAGCCAGGGCCAGTAAACTGGGCGCCGTATAATCCATCGCCCCTAGCCGGCATGGTAAGGCTCTGGGGCTGGGAAGCCTTTGCTCACGGCGCGGAGGTGATGAGCTATTTCCGCTGGCGTCAGGCACCATTTGCGCAAGAACAAACGCACACCGGACTGCTCTTAAGCAACGGCGATGAGGATGTGGCAGCCATTGAGGTTGCCCAACTCAACAAGGAACTACAACAGCTATCGCTAAACGACAAAACGCTTAACGTGTCGGCTGATGTAGCTATTGTGTTTAGTTACGAAGGCATTGCTGTACAGGACATACAAAAACCCGGTGGAGATTCGTTCAGTGCCTTAGGTTTTTGCCAGCAACTCTACAGCGCTTGCAGGCAATGTGGGCTGGATATCGATATCGTGTCGCCCTCAGCTGCATTAGAGAACTACAAGCTGATTTTGATCGCTAACAGCACCATCGATGATGCGACACTTTCGCAAAAACTTGAGCAGTGCCACGCCTCGAAAACCAATCCGACCATTGTGTTGTTTCCCGGAAGCGCTAGCCGAACCTGTGACTATGCTATCCCTGACAACCTGCCACCAGGACACTTACAAACACTGATTGACGTCAGAGTGGTTCGCAGTGAGTCACTCCCACCGGATTACATCGCTCTCGCGAGCGATGAGCTGGGACAAGACTGCGCCTGCGCTCAGTGGCGAGAACAACTCGTTAGCTCCATCGAACCAAGCATGCGCTTTGCGGATGGTTGGGGATTTCACTATTCGAGCAACAAGGTGCACTATATCAATGCCCTACCCGTGAAAAATGACCTGATCGGGCTAATTGGCGACATCGCAGAAGAAGCCTCGCTGCACACGCATCATCTCGGTCCCGATATTCGCACGCGAAAAATAGGCCGATATCGTCTGGCATTCAACTTTGGACATGAACCGGTTGACTTGTTTGAAGCTTTCGGTCCAGCCTTCAAACTGACGCCCGGCACAGATCTACTGATCGGAAATTCACAACTGAACCCAGCTGATGTCGCGCTCTGGCTGTTGGAATGAGGGTTTCTAATGGTATTGTGAACACCGACAGTATGTAGTGTTATCTTGGTTGCTGATTCGGGACCACGAGCAACCGGCAGAGTCGCACCACGAATCTGCCTGAGTCAGTCACAACTATTATCAAATTACTTTTTAGGAGAGAGAGAGAAAACCACCATGTTTAAGACAATCAAACGAACCGCTGCTGCACTGGCTGTTGCCAGTCTGGTCAGTGCACCAGCTATAGCTGCTGATCTGGTTATTAATTTTGATGACCCAAATCCAGGCCCCAAAGAAGGCTTTGAAACAGCTGTAGAGAAATTCAAAGCTGCCAACCCCGACATCAACGTCATCGTCAATATCACTGACCGCGAAGCTCACAAAACCGCTATCCGTAACTTCCTGAGTGCTGAGGCGCCAGATGTCACATCATGGTACCCGGGAAATCGTATGGCGCCTTTCGTTAACGCTGGCCAATTCGAAGACATATCTGATTTGTGGGCAGAGCAAGGCTTTAGCGAGACACTGGCATCGACAGAGTCTGCTATGACTATCGATGGTAAGCAATGGGGCGTGCCCTACACCTACTACCAATGGGGAATTTACTACCGCTCAGATATTTTCAAAGAGCAAGGTATTGAAGCACCAGCAACGTGGGACGATCTACTTGCCGCCTCTGCCAAACTAAAAGCCGCTGAAATTGCACCTTTTACCATCGGCACTAAGTTTCTTTGGACTGCAGCGGGCGTATTTGATTATCTAAACCTGCGAACAAACGGCTATGAAGTGCATAACGACCTCACCGCTGGCAAAATCAAATATACCGATCCACGCATTGTTGATGTATTCAATAAATGGAAGGAGCTTGTAGAGCCTGGCTACTTTGTTGAAGATCACGCCACTATGAGCTGGCAGGATGCTTTAGCACCGTTTGTTAACGGTGAAGCTGCCATGTATGTCATGGGTAACTTTGCAGTTGATGCGATGCGTGAAGCAGGCCTTACTGACGATCAAATTGACTACATCCCGTTCCCTGAAATCACACCGGGCGTACCACGTGCTGAAGAAGCGCCAGCTGATGCGTTCTTCATACCAAGCAATGCTAAAAACAAGGAAGATGCGCGCAAATTCCTAGCGTTCGTAGCACAGCCAGATGTTCAAACAGAGTGGAACGCCACCATCGGTCAATTGCCTGTTAACAGCGAAGCCACTGTAGGTGATGACAAATTCATACAAGCTGGATTTGAAACTGTCAGCACAGCACAAGGCCTTGCCCAGTTCTATGATCGTGATGCGCCAGCTGAAATGGCCAAAGCGGGCATGGAAGGTTTTCAGGAATTCATGATTAATCCAGATCGTATGGATGCCATTCTTGAGCGACTGGACAAAGTACAAGATCGCGTTTACAAGTAATTTCTAAACTTGTCTGATTGAAGTCAGTACGAACAGCACTGACTTGCGCTCGTCATCCCCACGAAAGTGGGGATCCATTCTGCGACAGAATCTGGGTTCCCGCCTTTGCGGGAATGACGGGCTCTTCATGGGCATGACGTTTTGCTCGCGGGAATGACGTGTCCTTTGCGCAAATGACGCTTGTACCCTTGCCGCCTATCACCGAGGCATTAAGAACATGTCCACCCATAGCAGCCAAGCTGCAACATTGAACAAGCCACCCAGCTGGTTCCACAAAAACCGAATCAAGCTAGCCCCTTGGCTATTCCTCTTGCCGGGCCTCATCTTTTTCTCCCTCTACGTCATTGCCCCCATATTCCAGTCCATCTGGATTTCGTTTTTTGAGTGGGACGGACTGGGCGCCAAAGAATGGGTAGGTTTCGGCAACTATGTCGAGTTGCTTGATGACGATCGTTTTTATACCTCGCTGATAAACAACGTGTGGTGGTTGGTCCTCTATATGCTGGCAGTACCAGCAGGACTTGCCATTGCCTTATTTCTCAACCAGACAGTGAGAGGCATACGTCTCTATAAATCATTGTTCTTCTTTCCTTTTGTCATTAGTCAGGTTGTGGTTGGCCTTATATTCACTTGGTTCTACAACCCAAGCTTTGGCATAGTTGGCATTGTCTGGGACTTCTTTGGCGCTAAGCCCCCTTCCATTCTCGGTGACGAAGATTTAGTGACCTTTGGCATTATCTTTGCCGGGCTCTGGCCACAAATTGCGTACTGCATGATCCTGTACCTCACAGGGCTAAACAATGTGTCTCCTGACCAAGTAGAGGCTGCCCGACTGGACAACGCACGCGGCTGGAAAATGCTGTGGTACGTAATTTTGCCACAGCTAAAACCTGCCACTTTTATCGCTGTTGTGGTCACCATTATTGGCGCATTACGTTCTTTTGATCTCATTGCTATCATGACGCAAGGTGGCCCTTACGGCTCATCCAATGTCTTGGCTTATTTCATGTACGAATCAGCGTTGTCGGAGTACGGCTTTCGCATGGGTTATGGATCAGCTATTGCCACAGTGCTGTTTCTGATCATGATGGTTTACATCAGTTTTTTCCTCTGGCGCATGTATCAGGATGAGAAAAACTAGCCATGTTCCCTAAACCCATAGAACATTCTTCAGCTGGGGCAAGAACCCGCTATCAACTTATGTTGCCAGTGGCCTTGTTCCTTTGGCTACTGCCGCTACTGGCTATTTTCATGACCTCAATAAGGTCTGGCGGTGATATCAACGCAGGCAATATGTTTGGCTGGCCTTCAGAATTTCTCTTAATAGAAAACTACACCGCCGTCTTTACCCAATCCAAGGCAGGCTTATACCTGTGGAATTCAGTCAAGGTCACCATACCCACCACACTGCTAACGGTAGGCTTGTCCTGCCTTACTGGCTATGCCTTGGCCATGTACCGATTTAAATGGGCAGTGCCTTTATTCTTTCTGTTTGTGGCTGGCAATTTTGTCCCCTTCCAGATTCTCATGGTGCCCGTACGCAACTTCTCAGTGAGCACTGGGTTATACAACACGGTTCTAGGCTTGGTGCTATTCCATGCAGCATTTCAGCTAGGCTTTTGTACGCTATTCATGCGTAATTTTATGAAAGCTCTACCTTTTGAGCTTATTGAATCTGCCCGCATTGAAGGCGTGAACGAATTAAAAATATTCTGGCATTTGGTGTTACCACTCGTTAAGCCGGCTATCGCCGCCTTATCGGTGTTGATATTCACCTTTATCTGGAATGACTACTTCTGGGCAACGGTCTTGATTCAGGGAGATCATGCGCTACCTATTACGGCAGGCGTCAGAGCACTAAATGGTCAGTTTGTCAGTCAGTGGCATCTGGTATCCGCAGCCTCTTTACTAGCCGCCGTACCACCTGTGCTCATGTTCTTCGCCATGCAAAAACACTTTATTGCGGGGCTTACATTGGGCGCGACCAAAGGGTAGCGACCCGTGTAAGGGAGCAGTCTGTAGCGAACTAACCTTGCAAGCCGTAGTTTACAAACTACGGTTGCAGTCTACGGTTGTAAGCTGCAAGGCGAGCTACTTCGACAACTTTGCCCACGCTGCATCAGATTCGACTTTGTAGCTTGCCCAGTTGCCATCGCCCCAGCGAGCACGCCCTGCAGCAGCATAGAACAGGTACAGAGAGTCTTCATAGATCTCCCAGTGAGTGCCATCTGTGCGCACTAGGCCCTTACCAAGACTTAGCGCATTAGCGCAGTGCCCGTTATACGCTGGAGAATAACGCTCTGGGTCGGCTGCGAACAGTTCGCTGGATTCTTTGGATGCGAATCGCCACTTGGCACCCTTATAGCTGACAATGTAGCTTTTCTTACCTTCTATCGCTTTTTCCTGTGGCGCTCTTTCTAGATCGTGGTAGGCAACGGTGTCGTGCCCGCCAATAGCCACACCGCCAAATCGGGATTTAGACACAGGCTCAGCGGCATAGGCCGGGAGTGTGACCAGCATAGCCCCTGAAGCCAGAAGGAAGCGACGACGTGCAGTTGAAATAGTCATAACAATTCAGTCCGGAAAATGAACACAAGTGCAATAGTACCTTTCAGACCAACGGGCTGGCAAAAGGTTGCCTACATAAACGGTTATCAATTGTACATAAATTGCTCAATTTGATGCTAGACCTGACTCTCAGGGCTTGCAATAAGGCTGTACCCATATTGCGGTATCGTGAAAAACAGCACCACCATTGGGCTGACCGGGCGAACTACTGATTAGGGCATTAATGCCAATACCGTCGATGAAGTCGGCATTCGGCCAAAGACTCTCAACCACAACCGTGCCAGGTCGGACTCCATCAAACCTCATCGCTTTAAGCGACACGCGGCCTTGCTCGTTACCCAAAGTGACGGCCTGCCCGTCAGCCAGACCATACGCCTTCATATCTTGCGGATGGATAAGCGCTTTCGGCTCTTTTTCCATGCGGCGGCTAGACGCCATTTCTGTAAAACTGGTATTTAAAAATTGTCTGGCAGGTGCTGCAACAAGTCGCAGTGGATACGCTTCGCTCGTGTTGTCAATCACATCCCAATGATCGGGATAGCTTGGCATGCCTTGCGTGTTAGGCCCCACGCTGCTCCAGTCAGGTTTGAAATGAAAGCGCTTGTCAGGAGTTCCAAAACCGTGCCTGAAATTGGCAACATCCAGCTGCTCAACCGGCCTGCAATCGTGCCCACCACTGGCTACTAATGCATCAAAATCAGGCAGGTGCGAAGCCTCTAACATTGAGTCTATTAATTGCCGTTCATCACGTTTAAAGCCTTCATGTTCAAGCCCAAGACGTTGTGCCAAAGACTGTAGTAGTTGATGATTGCTACGACATTCTCCGGGCGCATCAATGAGCTTGGGACCTACTTGCAAATGCGTATGTCCACCGGCTGTGTAGATGTCATTGTGCTCAAGAAACATAGTAGCTGGCAATACAATGTCCGCTGTTTGTGCAGTTTCCGTCATGAACTGCTCATGTACAACAGTGAAAAGATCGTCGCGCGCCAAGCCTTTTAAAACCTTAAGGGTATCGGGCGCCACGACTGCCGGGTTTGTGTTTTGTACAAGCAGAGCTTCAATTGCTGGACCACCTTGAAGATCTATTGGGTTGCCAAGTAGCGCTTCACCAATACGTGATTGATCAATGATACGCGTGTTACTGGCAATGTCTAAGCCTTCAATTTGTGTTTTATCTAATGTATAGATCTCGCTATTTCCGTATAACGCACCGCCACCTTCAAACTGCCATGCACCACTAACTGCAGGCAAACAGCTCACAGCATGCATATTGACAGCACCATTGCGCGAGCGCGAAAACCCATAGCCGATGCGTATAAAGCTTTTTTTAGTGTTGCCATACAACCTTGCAAACTGCACAATTTGATCAATACTCAGACCTGTAATCTGTGCAGCCCACTGTGGAGTACGTTGTTTGAAATGTGCTCGCACATCGCCGTTCATATCGGTTCGACTGGCAAGGTATGTATCATCAGCCAAGCCCTCTTCTAACATCACGTGCATCACAGCACATGCCAAAGCGCCATCAGTGCCAGGCTTGAGCATCAGATGCAAGTCAGCCTTGTCGGCTGTTTTGGTTCTGTACGGATCAATAACCACAAGCTTTGCGTTGGTGTTGCGTCGCGCTTGCGATATGTGGTGCATAACATTTACTTGGGTGCTTACCGGATTACCACCCCAGACAACAACCAGCTCACTCTTGTGCATCAATCGCACATCACTGCCGCTCTTCATGCCCGTGCCCGCTTTAAAACCGGCATCAGAAAGTGCGACACAAAACGTCGAATGCTGACGTGAGGTTCCATATTCGCGTCTGAACCGTTCCAGTCCGTCGCGTTGTACCAAGCCCATGGTGCCTGCATAATGAAAAGGCCAGATAGCTTCCCCACCACTGCGAGACTTAATGCTTGAGAATTTTTCACAGACGGTATCGAGCGCTTCATCCCATGAAATTCGCTCAAAATTTCCAGCCTTGCGCACCAAAGGGTGCATAAGCCGGTCAGGATGATGCACTCGCTCAGCATAACGAGATACCTTGGCGCAGATCACCCCTTGCGTGTAAGAGTGATCCTTGGCGCCGTAGACCTTGCCGATGGTTTTTGCGTCTAACACCTCCACATCCAGCGCACAGGTGCTGGGGCAATCGTGCGGACAGACACTGCGACGGCGCTTGCTTACAGTAGACATTCAGGCAATTTCACTGCGGGGTGTGCCAACAGATTAATCGAAAACGAACTCCAAGGTAATGCCCGAGTAATTTACGCCGCCCCTTTCCTCCCAAATAGGCGAAACACCGTAGAACGGTGGAAAACGTTGCTTCCAATCTAACTTGGAGTGCAGAAGATTACCGGCATCCACGCCGACCAACGACAAAGCGCAGTGAGGCTATGAACAGCACAAGGGTTCTACAGGATTTTTTATAACCGTACATTGATCAGCAAACTGCAACAACTATAATTGCACGAGTTCAGCTGGTGTCACCTTCAATCAATTCAACGCCATAGTCATGCTTTGCAGAGTCACTAGATTCAGATGTCTGACCGCTGACAAACTTGGCAGCTTCAGTACCGATTTTGTAGCGAGGAGTTCGCGTAGTGGTAATCTGCAGAGGTAATGATTCCAGAAAATTCAGGCCATTGAAGCCTGCTAACGCTAATTGTTCCGGCACGCGAATCTGATGCGCCAGACAATGCATCAAGCCACCAGCGGCAAGATCATCATTTGCATAGTAGATGACATCGGGTTTGTACCCTCCACGCAGTATCTCCTCCGTGCTTCGCCGACCCAAAAGCATTGAAGAGGGTTCATCGGATAGTACTTGCGCAACCAATTGTGCACCTTGGCGTTTGATGGTGGACACGAAACTCTTGAAACGTTTACCTGCGCGCAGATCACCGCCAGGTTGGCTACCGACATAGGCAAATCGCCGATAACCCTTGTCCAGAAGGTGCTGAGCCATTTGCCGCCCTGCTTTGCGATGCGAGAAACCAAAACAAGACCCAACAGGTGTTCCATCAATATCCATGATTTCAGCAACCCTGATGGATGTAGCTGCCAGCGTATCGCGAAGAGTTGTCGTGTGCTCCAGCCCAGATATGATGAGTCCTTGTGGTCGCCACGCAAGCATGTCTAGCACAAGAGCCGATTCAGCTTCCTGAGAGTACTCACTGACACCAAAAACTGGCTTCACGTTGATCTCGTTTAACGCCGAGGTGACACCAGACAGGACTTCTGAAAAAACGCGATTTTGTAAATTGGGCAATACAACCCCCACCAGTGAGCTCTCTGATCCCGCAAGTCCTCCTGCGAGTCGGTTGTGCACGTAACCGATGTCTGCCGCTGCTTTATTAACACGAGAGCGCACCACCTCCGATACGTAGCCAGTGTTTCTCATCACACGCGAAACCGTCATCTGACTGACATCAGCGATACGCGCCACATCTGTCATGGTGGGGTCGCGCACGCCAACCCTTTTGTTTCCGCCAGAGTGTTTAGTCATGTTTGTACCTGCATACGTTCATTTGCTGAGTATCTCCTGATTCATTGACCACGAACTAACGAAGTAAAGTTAATGACGTACCTCGGATAGAGCTCGTTAGGTAGTTGACAGATGTTTACTCATGCATATATGGTAAGTACCATGATATGTTTGCGCAAACATGTCAACACTCATACCGCACCTACAAGCGGTAGACAACGACAAGGAGATAATCATGAAGCTGAACACCATCAGCGCAGCACTGTCTGTTGCACTTGCGGCCACACTTGCCACCACCACACCAGCACACGCCGAAACGTATCGCTCCGAATGCTTTGCACCGGCACCCGATACCGGGATGATCCAGTACGATGCAAAAGACGGCCCGTACAAGCTCGCCTTCGTCAACGGCTTTGCTGGCAATGACTGGCGCATTCAAGCCATTCAATCAGCAAAGGCCTGGGCCGCCCGACCAGAAAATGCAGCTAACATCGATGAGTTCACTGTAGTTTCGGTAGGCAACGATAGCGCCGCGCAAATAGCAGCCATTGATAACTTCATTGCAGCTGGGTATCACGGCATCACCTTTATAGCGGTAAACCCAAGTGCGTTTGAAGGTGTCATTCGTAGAGCCAACCGTGAAGGCACTGTTCTCATTCCATTCGATAATGTACTGGACACCGACAAAATCGTGCAGGTGAACGAGAGTCAACTCGCACTTGGCACACTCAAGGCACAATCTGTTGTCGATATTGCTGGCGATGATCTGAAAAAAATTCTGATGGTTAACGGGCTACCCGGCAATTCAACAGACCGCGACCGTCGGCTAGGCATGATGAGCGTTCTTGAACCCATAGACGGCCTAGAGATCGTTGAAGTGGTAGGTAACTGGGATACTGGTACTAGCCAGAAAGTCGTTGCCGATGCCCTTGCCACCCATGGGCAGTTTGATGCTGTTGTATCGCAACATGGCGGAGCAGGAACCATCAATGCCATGCTGGCCGCAGACCACCCGATTGTGCCTATGGGTCTTGACGGTGAGAACGGAGTTCGCATGCTGATCGATGAACACACAATACCCGGTGTATCAGCTAGTCAGGCTCCTGCGATGTCAGCAGTCGCGCTTGACGCAGCCGTAGCTCTTCTGCAAGGTAACGCTCTACCACAAACCATATTCCTGCCAATACCGCAGGTGAGTTCGGAAGCACTGGAGGCCGGCGTTAATTTCTTCCCTGACTTGCCCAAATCCTTTAATACAGGTACCGGTTTCACTGAGTGCTTTACACCGTTTACACCAGAGGAACTGTTGGGACAGTCCGCAGACGACTCCTAATAAGAGACTAGAAACCTACCGCTCGTGTGTCCGGATGATCACGAGCGGCTTATCAACACTCTCAACTTCTCTTGCTAATCAGGCTAACGCTGAGTGAAAGATATAGAAGCACCACTGATCAAGTTTGAACAAGTCACCAAGTGCTATGGGGCGACAACGGCCTTATCGGACGTAGACTTCGCCTGCTATGCGGGCGAAATACACGCGATTCTCGGTGAGAATGGTGCAGGTAAATCCACGCTGATGAAATTACTTTCAGGCGTCATACAACCCACTACAGGTCGTCTCCACATCGAGGGCCAGGCCGTCATCCTCAGCTCGCCACGCAAAGCCATCGAACGCGGTCTAATATGTATGTTTCAGGAGCTGTCATTGGTGCCTGATCTGAGCGTCCGCGAGAACTTATTGCTCGGTGGTAAGGGCTCAGCCTATGGGTTTTCAAAAAACGCCGATCTAAACATTGCACGAAAACTTCTTGATCAGATAGAAGGTGGACATATAGCGTTCGCAACTCACGTCAGCGAACTGACCTTGGCGGAACGCCAGCAGGTTGAAATTGCCAAAGCCTTGAGTCGTAAGCCGCGTTTACTCATACTGGACGAGGCAACGTCCGCATTGGACGCAACCGTCGTTGAGCGAGTGTTTGATTTAATCAGACAACAACGCAACGAAGGTGTAGGCGTGCTGTTCATATCACACCGGTTTCATGAAATAGAGGCAATTGCCGACAAAATATCCGTGTTTCGCAATGGACAACATATCGATACTTTTCAGAACGGCCAATACGATTATCCAGCCATCATCAACAAAATGGTTGGCCAGCCGCTCACCGAATTATTCCCCACTATAAAGGCAGCAAAAGACAACGCACCCGTCGTGCTGGATCTGCAATCATTGAGCTGGAACGATGAGATCAAAAACATCTCGCTAAGTGTCAGAGAGGGTGAAATACTCGGTCTTGGTGGACTGGACGGTCAAGGCCAAGCTGAAGTCATGAAGGCGCTATTCGGCTTACTTAAGAACACCACGGGCAAAGCCACCATTAACGGCATAACAGAGATGCCAGACTCCCCGAAAGCTGCAAAGGCTGCAAGGCTCGGACTTGCCTGGGTGCCTGAAGACAGAAAAAGTGAGGGTCTTATTCTAGATCAGAGCATTGCTGACAACATGAAGCTTGCAGCTCTTGGGCATCCAGTTAATCCGCAGCAGGATGCCTACGACAAGCTTATTTCGGCATTGGAGCTTAAATACCGTTCAATAGATCAGCCTGTATCTGACTTATCCGGCGGCAACCAGCAAAAAGTAGCACTGATAAAGTGGCTTGTCATATCACCAAGATGCCTCCTACTCTCCGACCCTACGAGAGGCATTGACGTAAAAACCAAGACACAGATCTACGCGCTGTTAAAAACTCTCTCTGAATCAGGCATAGCAATCATACTTCTCAGTTCAGACTATGAAGAACTGATTCATTTGTGCCATCAGGTACATGTTTTCTACGGTGGTGAAGTCGTTGACTCCTTGCAGGGTGAGTCGTTAAGTGCACAGAATATTATTGCTGCATCTTTGAACATGCACAAGGGCGCAGTACCTGCTCATGGGTGATCTATACAAGCGCCATCGGCGTGAATGCATCGCATTTATTGTGCTGTTTGCCTTGCTATCACTGTACATCGCCACACACCCCAGAGGCGCATCCACCTACGTCATGACCATCTGGGCCAATCAGTGCCTGATACTGGCACTAGCGGCGATGGCACAGTTCTTCGTGGTACTGGTCCGAGGTATTGATTTGTCAGTAGGGGCGATCATGGCACTGACCAATTGCGTTGCCTCATACCTACTCGATGGCAGCGGGTTTGATCTAGTCTATGGCTCTATTGCAGTAATTCTTGTTGGAACGCTGTGCGGCCTGCTCAATGGTTTGATCGTCGTCTTCGGGCGTATACAACCTATCATTGTGACGCTAGCAACAGGTTCTGTATTCACAGGTCTTGCCCTGCTCTTGCGCCCCACCCCGGGGGGCGGTATCAACTATGACTTTGCCGATGCCATGACTCTTGATATAGCGGGCATACCTACCGCGATCATCATTTGCACTGTATTGATTCTCGCTTTCTGGTTACCGCTACGTAGAAGTGGATTGGGCCGAGCGTTGTACGCCATTGGTTCTTCCGAGCAAGCAGCATTTCAATCTGGCATCTCCGTTAATACAGTCAGGATTATTGCGTTTGCATTGGGAGGCACCTTCGCCGGACTCGCAGGAAGCTACTTTAGCTACATCACAGCAACAGGGGATGCAGGGATCGCTGCAAACTTTACACTGAACTCCATAGCCGCTGTCGTGTTGGGCGGGGTTGCACTCAGTGGTGGCGTAGGCACCTTGATTGGCGCATTACTGGGAGCATGCATCCTCAAAACAATATCGTCGCTGATGTTCTTCTCAGGACTGCCTGCGCTGGCACAACCACTGATAGAAGGGGTGGTATTGGCAGCAGCGATAGCCGTAGGAAGCGCCGAAGTGTTGCGTGTTAAAAATCGCTTGCACGTGTTCGATCGATGACTATCAACCGATCAATAACTAAAACGATGAATAAACTAAGTTCGGCAGTATCGCTGGAAATTGTCTTCCCGTATATCGCTACAGTTCTGATGGTCCTGGGTGCCTCCACATTTTTCCCTGAATTCCTCAGTGCCAATTACCTATTACAGCAGTTACAAATAGCAGCATTTCTGGGTGTGATTGCACTGGGCGCAACTATTGTTATCCTACTCGGGCATATCGACTTGTCCGTACCATGGGCATTGGGCGGTGCAGCTATAATTTCAACGGCCATGGCAGGTGCGGACAATACGGTTTTAACTATTCTCGCAGTGCCAGCAGCATTAGCCTTTGGCGCACTGGTCGGAATCATAAACGGCATTGGCGTTGCCTGGTTCCGCATTCCATCTATGGTGTGGACCCTAGCGGTGAATTCTATGCTGCTAGGTGTCGCAGTACTAAACACTGGCG
This sequence comes from Granulosicoccus sp., assembly GCA_023301725.1. GTDB lineage: Bacteria > Pseudomonadota > Gammaproteobacteria > Granulosicoccales > Granulosicoccaceae > Granulosicoccus. Next base: position 58,548 of record JALZUD010000019.1, read on the forward strand.
GCTTCAACCCCAAAGGTGAAGCCTCAGCACTTATGAGCATGATGGCAACAGGTACGATCGCCACAATACCAGTCGCCTTTATCATCTGGATAGCGTTGGCAGTCGTGCTCATTCTGTTCTTAAAACGTGGCGGGTTTGGCCGCTACCTGTCATCCATTGGTTATAACGAAAAGGCCACCTATCTGGCAGGAATTTCTACATCGCGTGTGATCTTCACAGCGTTCATGATAGCTGGTGCCTGCTCGGCACTCGGTGGTGTTCTACTGGCAGGCTATGCCAACCAGGCTTACCAATCCATGGGGGATCCTTACCTGATGCCTACCATTGCGGCAGTGGTCATTGGCGGCACCTCCATACTCGGAGGTAAGGGCAGCCTGATTGGAACTATTGGTGGTGTCGCTTTCATCACGCTGTTGTCCTCAATTTTGTCTGTTATGCAAATCAGTGAAGCTTGGCGCAACATCATATTCGGCTGCATCATCATTGCCATGCTACTACTGCAAACTCTGCGACGTAAACGGAGCTAAACTATGAGCAACTACTTTGAGACTCTCAACCCTTTGTTCGATAATTTTATCGACACAAGCGGTGAACCCGATATCATCGCCAGCGATTGTACCTGGACAGAGGGGCCCGTCTGGTTGAACAGCGCACTGTACTTTAACGATATTCCTGCAAAGAGAATGCTGAAGTGGACCGAGGCCAAAGGTACTGAAGTTGTATTATTAAACAGCGAATTTGCAAACGGCAATACACTTGATAACAATGGTCACATGATTTCCTGCGAGCATGGAGGACGACGGGTCATACGTAGACTAGATCCACAAGACCCTACACGCGTTGACGTGATCGCGCAGCACTACAACGGCAAGAAACTCAATTCGCCCAACGATGTGATTGTTCGTAAAGACGGCTCTGTCTGGTTTACAGATCCGCCCTACGGCATCAATTGCGACATTGAAGGTTACGCGGCAGACAGCGAGCTTGACGGCAACCATGTGTACCGTGTCGACACAGACGGTCAAGTTATCGCAGTAGCTACTGATTTTGATAAACCTAACGGCCTTGCATTCAGTCCGGACCAAACACAACTCTACATCGCAGACTCCGGGGCCATTCTTGGCGCAAGCTTCCCAGACATGGACCGCACCCGCCCCCATCACATCAGACGTTTTGATATCATCAACAATCAACTGCAAAACAGCCATGTTTTTTATGTTGTTGAACCCGGTGTGCCCGACGGACTTCGCGTAGATCATGAAGGTTATGTATGGACCTCTGCCATGGACGGTATACACTGCCTGACCCCCGAAGGCGAAGTGATCGGTAAGATCCGACTCCCAAGCCCCACCTCAAACCTGTGCTTTGGCGGCCCCACGGGCTCAGATATTTTCATCACCTCATCTGATCGCGTCTATCGTGTCCGCTCCACACGGCGTGATGCCGTGCACGTTTGACACAGCGTTGCCCTCAGAACAAACTACCTTCTACAGCATCAGATTTCGACCCAAAATTCTATGAACAACACACAGCAAACACCTCTAAACACAGGCGTCTTCGGTCTCGGATCTATGGGTTCAGGCATGGCAGCATCACTGCTTAGAGGTGGCCTAAAAGTTCACGGATTTGACCCACATGCTCCAGCAGTGGGGGCATTTGTCCGCTCTGGCGGTCTTTCAGGCGATGTGCAAAGCGCTGTGGAAAATCTTGATATTGTTGTATTGGTTGTCGTCAATGCCCAACAGACAGAGTCGGTCCTATTTGGCGAAGCCGGTATTGTTCAGTGGCTATCACCTGGCGCAACAGTGATGTCATGTGCGACCGTACCACCAGACTTTGCACGCACCATGGCCGCACGCTGCAATGAGGTAGGCGTGAACTATCTCGACTCACCCATATCCGGCGGCTCAGTTAAGGCTGCCAGCGGAGAACTCACCGTTATGGCAAGTGGTACACCTGCCGCATTCGCAGGAGCTGCGCCTGCACTCGATGCGATGGCAGCCAAGGTATTTGCACTGGGTGACGAGCCAGGCGCAGGTTCTGCAATGAAAGTCGTCAATCAACTTCTGGCGGGCGTGCACATAGCGGCTGCTGCAGAAGCCATTACCTTTGGCATCAGTCAGGGAATCGATGCCACCCAATGCGTCGAAGTCATATCACAATGCGCAGGCACCTCGTGGATGTTCGAGAATCGCGGACCACACATAGCAGCAGGTGACTACACTCCCCACTCCTCTGTAGAGATCTTCGTGAAAGATCTGGGCATCGTCAGCGACATCGCTCGCCAATCCCGCTTCGCCGCGCCTATTGCTGCAACAGCACTGCAGCAGTTCATTGCAGCCTCAGGCATGGGCCACGGTCTTGAAGATGATTCTGCAGTTGCAAAGGTTTATGCAAAGCAGGCTGGGGTCAAGTTGCCGGGCGATGTGGCAGAGGAGTGATTACAAACCCATAGACTACTTTGCATAGGCAACTTGCAGCCTTTTCTCAACAAGTTGAATAGTTGCCTTGTTAACACCTGATGCTGAAGCCAAACTCGCCCAAGCTCTCAAGGCATCCCTCGTCTGATCCAGAATTTCATCAACCTGTTTTTTTTTCAATCCAGCAACCTTTCCAAGCTCTCGCAAATGTTCAGGCCCCGGCGACCTACCTTCGCCCATCACCATCGTACTCTGCTCGCCGCTTGGGCCAGATGAAAACGTCAGATCAAAGGCTGGCGACATACACCATTCCCCTGAGTCATCCATGAGAAACGCAACGTTTTTGGAGTGATCATCTCGATTGTGTGCCAGCACATTAAAAACAGCCAAGCGAAACATCTTCGTTGTTTCACGGATATCACGAGTAAGAATGGTTGTGAACTCGATCAGATCTTCGTAGTCCAGCGATGGTGTTCTGAAATCAGAATGCAGCAGCCCACACGCGGTATGCATATGTAATCGCTTACCGTTTTTTCGGTCAAAGCGCTTAGTTGCAAAATAGCCTGCATTTTTCTTGCCTTCAAACAGATGCGTATCCATAACTTCAAGTCCAGCATCTCTTGCCATTTGTGCATAAACATATTCCATGGCACCAGAATCAAGGTCATCTTGTACGTTCGCAAACTTTACAAGCCAGGGTTCAAAACCTTCAGACATAGGCTCTGCACCATGAACTAGCTTTGATGTTTTTTTGTTAAAACTGACCAGTATTTTTGGTCTGGCTCCAGCAGATGAACCGTTCAATGCAAGTAACTCACCCAGCACTTCTTCAGCTTCACCCTCCAGTACCCTGAGAGATTGGGATGCTAGCCAATCCAAATCGAGCGCATCAAAACCTTCACTGGATGAATAATCAGGCTCGTAAGTCAATGCGCCCATGCCCGAATGCCCCACATGAGCAAGGCGATCCAATGCACTGAATTGTGTTGGCAACATGCCCTGCTGACGCATCGACCGATCAAACAACAACCGTCCCCATCCATCCGGCAGACTGTCGTTGAACACACCAGCTAGCCCGTCGAACAGATGAATATCAAAGCTTTGCACACCGGGTTTAAATGGCAGCGATAGAGGCGAAATATTTAGCCCTGAATCAAGAAACGATGCGTCAAATTCAAAGTAGATTTTACGTTCTCTAATGGCTAGTCGCCCTATTGCCATCGTATTGCAGTCAAAGTCCAACCCAACCTTGATCTGTTTAACTGGCGCCGGTGTCACGAGCGTGAACCACGTTTACGCTTGGGCGGCGCTGTATCTGCCAACACATCATCGATAGACGCAAACTCCGGGGCACTAACCCGGCTCGCAGCTATGACTTCCTCAAGCCCACCCACGACTAGCATGAGGCTGAAAAGGTTGTCGACGGATACCGAACCAGTTTGCTCGAATTTGCGCAAAGTTGCCAACGCAACACCTGAACGCTTACTGAGGCCTGCTTGTGTCAGGCTCATTGCCAGCCGTCGTTCGCGTACGTTGGTGGCTAGCGCCAACTTGGCTTTAGGCAAGGTATTTATAACCATAATATTATCACTTACCCGCACATATAACTTTATATACTATTAGAGTATTACTTATAAATCAAATATGTGAAATTCTACATAAGAACTTCGAGTAAAAAAGGGATCTCAATGCCCATACTTAGACATAGATGATCGAGTTCACATCCCCCGCACGGGTGATGACGACCAACGCCCAGCCGCCTTACTCTAGGGGCACGCAAAGAGCAGCCAATCCTGATTCTTTGTCTCGCCCACCACACAGTGAGAGGATTCATAAACATGTCTAAATTACTCAAGCTCGCAACACCACTTTGCGCCGCTATAGCACTGAGCGCATGCGCAAGCATGCCAAGCCCCATTCCTGAACAACCCGCACTTGCAGAACTGCCTGAAATGGATTCAATGAGTTACGAGACAGGTTTTCGCATGGACTACGTGGATGAACTCACCGGAGAGAAACGAAATTGGACAGTGACTGACGTGTCTGAAGACGGCACGGTGTACGCAACCATTAACAACGGTTGCAAATGGTGGACAACAAAATCTTGGTTCGACGGCGTGCTTGGTTGGGAGAACTGTGGCACTGGTGACTGGAGTACCGGTGAGGGAGTCGCCACCAAAGCATCTGAACCGCTGTGGCCACTGGCTGATGGCAAGACTGCAACGTACTCATACTCGTTAACAAACTCTGTGGGAAAAACCGACAAACACACCAGAAAATGCGCTGTTTCCACCGCCAATGTTGAGACCAGCATTGGCCCACTGGATGCCTACAAAGTGGCCTGCAAAGACGGCTATGGTGAAGGCAGTAATATAAGAACCTGGTATATCAGTCCCGAACATGGTGAGATTAGCTTTTCACGCTGGGAAATTGGCAAAGGCATGCGCACTCACAATCGCTATTTATAGCCGATAGATACGCTATTCGATGAGCTGATGGCGTTGTATTTCACAACGCCTTCTTGGTTGTCGATGCATAACAGTACTTTTTGGTAAGTTCCACTTAAACAAAACGATTTACAAGATTCTCCAAGATTTCCTGTTGGCCCGAACGCGGTATTGGATCTATATTTTCAGCCTCAACTCGCGCCGCAGCGCTTTCCAAATCACCTTGCAACATTTGTGTTGCTACAGGTGTTTCCCAACCGGCATATCTGTCACTACGCATAGATTCAAGCGAGCCATCGCTCAACAGTTCAGCAGCTGCTTTAAAACCTCGTGCGCAAACATCCATGGCCCCTGCGTGAGCTGCGATTAAATCCAAAGGATCAAGGGATTGACGACGAAGCTTAGCGTCGAAGTTTGTTCCGCCTTTGTTGAAACCTCCTGCTCTCAACACTTCATAGTACGCAAGTGCCACTTCCGGAACATTATTGGCCATTGTCTGACGGCAAGAACGTCACAGACTTATTTATTCTGTGGCTACAGCAAGCAGGTCCAAAACCTCACCGCCTCGCAGCACCTTTACAGCGAAACTGTCACCTGGAGTTAATGAAGCGATTTGCTCTTTGATAGCCTTAAAATTGTGCGGGCCATCGCATACGATTCCCTGAATAGACAGAACAATATCTCCACCAAGTTTGAAATCAACCCCATTAATCCGGGTTGTGATTGTCCCGCCTTTCATGCCCGCGGCATCAGCAATCGAGCCACTGACAACATGCTGTACCAGCATGCCGGTGGGTTGTGGAACATTTAATGCCGCCGCAATATTGGGTTCAAGGAAAATGCCTTCGAATCCTGTCCAGAATGCTGACCCGTTCAATAATGCCTCTTCAACGCCGTTTATTGAGACGGCAAAGCCAATGCCATCGAAACCTCCGCTTTTTGTCAATATAAAACTGACAATCCCGATGACGTCACCCTCTTTGCTGAACATAGGACCACCGGAATTTCCAGTATTGATGGACGTGTCTGTTTGCAAAAATTCAATGGGTTCTCCACCGGCTATCAATCCCCGGCTTAACCGGCCTGACAATGTACCCACAGATAGCGTCTGCTCGATACCAAAAGGGGCACCTATCACGTACACCGGCTCACCAATCCTCACATCGTCAGAGTCGCCAATGGTTGCAACCGACGCATTTTCGGGAGGGTTTTCTAGTTGTAGCACAGCAACATCGCTACTAATGACAGAGGTGACTACCTCGGCAGGCGTGGTGTACCCGTCTTTGAATTTGACGACAATACGATCTGCGCTTTGAATGACATGAGCCGCCGTAATAACAAGAGTTTCTTCTATCAACACTCCTGAGCCAAGTCCAAGTGGCGTAACTTGCTCCCCATCAGAGCCCACAGTAGCGGTGTGGATAGTGACGACCGAGGCGCTAGTATCGGCATAAAGGTCTGAGAAATCCTGAGCGTTTGCAGTAAAAGAAAACGCAAACAGCACAATGGCCAAAAGAGAATTACACAGGGCAGTTGGCATTGTCTGATTTTCAAAAGATGGCATTTATTAGATGACTCGTTGCTGTAAGCTTGGGTCAAATTTACTACGTAATGCAACTCATTACCATCTATCTTATTGAAGCAAATGGTGACCAGTTAGTCAATGTACTGTAAGACGCTGCCATCGCGATACAAGAACTGTAGCCATAACAGTTTGAGCTAAGATTGAACTCCGCACCTTGGAAGCAACGCTTCTGCGGAAGTATCTGGTACCGGAATGTTTCCAGCGCGTCTCTCATTGCTCTTTCATGACGTGTTAAATTGGCAAACTCACTCCTACGATCTAAATCAATCAGGGCGCTATACCTCAGCGCCCTGACTAGCATCGTTTAACACACTATCAGTTAACGTACTTCAAAAGTAGTGACTACCTGATTGTCGACAGCGTCTGTCAATGTGCCACTAAAGGTAGAAAACACCCCATTGTTTTGCACAGTAACAACGTAGTTACTAGCGCCGACACCACAGTCTGAAAAAAGATCCACAATTACAGTGTAGGTACCAGCAGGTGCAGAAACACCTTCGTAGGTGATGTTCTCATTGTTAACACCATCGATGATACAGATTACGTTCGAATCCAAGTCAAGCATCCCTCCGGCCGCAGATAAAGTATTGCTAAAGTCAATCTGCTCACCATTTGGCTCAATGAGGTAAAGATCCATGTCCGTAGCAGCATCCCAGCTGACGCTGACCTGTAATTCGCCAGTACCGACAGTCACCGTCTCTAGAGTCGCAGAGTTTATTCCACTAATGGCCCCATCTGCAGCTCCCACCTGAACGTCGACTTGCTGCGCTGCCCCGGCTTCCAAATCTGACTGATAGGTTACGACCAGCTCTGCCGAGGTCACGGCAGTTGGCAATAGAATCTGAAAGTACCCTTCAGCACCTCCGCCTTCTTGGTTTGCAACAACAAAAATAGTTGAGAACGGAGCTGAGGCTGCTATCGGTATGGCGATGGATCCACCTGCAATGACAGTGGTATTTGCTTCATCCACTGACAACGGATCAAGTGTTAACGCGCCGATGGCATCAGGAGGTGTACCGACAAAATAGTCACCTTGAATACCGTCAACTTGCACACCTGCAGCATCATCCAACGGAGTTACCGGCTGAGGCTCTGGCTCAGGCGTAAACGGCGGCTCTGGCTCTGGCGTAAACGGCGGCTCCGGCTCTGGCGTAAACGGCGGCTCTGGCTCTGGCTCTGGCGTTGGCTCTGGCGTTGGCTCTGGCGTTGGCTCTGGCGTTGGCTCTGGCGTTGGCTCTGGCGTTGGCTCTGGTATTGGCTCTGGTATCGGATCCGCTATAACAGGATTTTCTGCATCAGCGTCATTCTCTGGTGTGGAATCGTCGCTACTGCTACTACCTCCACAACTAGCTACTGACACGGCAGCAATGAGGACGGCGACATTGACTCGTGTGGCTCGGGACTTCCATATAGTTCGCAAAATAGTTCTCCTTGAAAAAGTGCGATGGGACGTACAATTACAGTGTATCCATAGTGCAAGGTAGAAAACAGCGGTCTTTGGACCCAACTTCATGTCGGTATTGACACTTGACATCTATACGCAAACTTTGGTTTTCTTACTCTTACAGCGAATGAGTGACGCCACTCACATTTTTTCTAAGCTACAAATTACGCTGCAAAATCTTTTCTGTTCACTTCCTATTTCTCCGTGTATCCGCAAATCCCAAAGCTAGCTTTGACATGAATGACGCCATGTAAGGTAAAACGCTTTAATTAGCCTCGGCAATACGTGGGCTTTACCGTAGAACGAAGGCTGAATTTCCTCAAAGAAAAACACTCCCGCGGGAGTGTATCGCCACCGACATTCTTGCGTATACCCTTTATTCTTCCTTAAAAACGCTTTCTCCCTCCTCTCTAACTAATGCTAGATCCCACTAGCAATGGATTCACAATGCGTACTTCTTCCCGCAAAAAATCTGGCCTCTTCAGAAGATTCTTTCGTTTGCTGTGGCGATCAATCAAAGCGTTCAATACTCTGGTGTTTAGCCTGATTTTTCTATTTCTGATAGCAGGCGTATTATTTTTAGTATTCAACCAGAGAGGCCCATCCATACCAAACGGTGTAGCACTGGTGCTTAACCCTAAAGGCTCTCTAGTGGAGCAGCAAACCTTCGTTGGAGCAGCTTCCCTGCTCCAGGGCAACGATCTTCCTCAGGAAGCATTGGTCAAAGATATTACTGATGCACTTGCACTGGCAAAAGACGACGAACGCATTGCACTTGTCGTGCTTGACCTGGATGACCTCGGCCAAGGATTGTTGCCAAAGTTGGAAAGAGTCGCTGCGGCAATCGTTGATTTTAAAACTAGCGGTAAACAGGTCATTGCTGTTGCAGACAACTACAGCCAATCAGCATTGTTTCTAGCTGCGCAGGCTGATGAAGTGTTATTAAATCCGGAAGGCATGGCCATACCAGAGGGCTTTGCTATGTATAACCCATTCTTTAAATCCTTTCTTGATAAATACGAGGTTACCGTCAACCTGTTCAAAGTTGGCAAATATAAGTCGGCTGCTGATCCTTTCACTCGCGATAGCATCTCGCCTGAAGATAGTGAAGCACGTGGACTGATTCTGGATGCATGGTGGGCCTCATACACCACAGAGATTGAAACAGCACGAGGAATGGCCGCTGGTAGCATAGACGAGATGCTTCAAAACGCCACGGATCAGCTTCAATCTGTGGGTGGGAACCTAGCTGAGTTGTCGCTGAAAAAAGGCTTGGTAGATCGTCTGGTGACAGCATCCGAGCGCCGAAATTATCTCATTGAGCTTGTCGGTGAAGATACTGATAAGAAGAACTATCGAGGCGTATCCTATACGCAATATCTTTATGCTGCGCGTTCGCCAATAGTCAAGCCCGAAGCGAACCGGGTGGCAGTGATCACGGCTGTGGGAAATATTCTCGATGGTGATGCACCTACCGGAGAGATTGGCGGTCGTTCATTGTCCAAACTCATCAGAAAAGCTGCATCTAATGAGAGGGTTGCGGCTATTGTCGTACGTATTGATTCCGGAGGCGGCAGTAAAACAGCCTCGGAAATTATTCGTAGCGAACTTAGCGCTGCACAGGCATCGGGTATTCCTGTCGTGGCATCAATGGGCTCGTTTGCGGCGTCTGGAGGGTATTGGATAGCAGCCTCAGCAGATGAAATATGGGCATCGCCTACTACAATAACTGGCTCCATTGGAATCTTTGGACTCTTGCCCACCTTTGAAAAAACGCTAGCTCGTTACGGTATCTATAGTGACGGCGTTACCACCACACCGATAGCAGGCGGAGCCAGTGTGATGCGAGGTGTTACACCTGTCTACGGCGAGGTCTTACAAACGGTTATAGAAGCAGGCTATCAGCAATTCCTGACCACCGTGGCCGACGGGCGAGGCATGACGGTAGAGTCTGTGCATGAGATCGCCCAGGGGCGAATATGGACTGGTAAAAAGGCGCAGGAGTTAGGACTGGTCGATGAGCTGGGAGATCTTGAACAAGCTATCAATGCCGCAGCAAAGCTGGGCAGTGTCGATGAACACTCTGTGTGGCATGTGGAGCCTGAACGATCAGCAGAGGAAGCCATTCTGCGAACTCTTATGAAAAGTACGGCAAGTATTCTGCCGAAAACAACAGCCAACCCTGTGTCTCAGATGACTCACTTGATTAAAGAGGAACTTGGTTTTTTACAGCGCCTTAATGATCCCCAACATGCTTACGTGATCTGCGGAGAATGTATCGCTTTGCCGTAAGAAACGCCTAGCCCACAATATGTGATAAGCATCACATTCCTGTGTTACCTTCAAGTGAAGCTATAAGAGTGCAGAGCATATAGGCGTATAGCAATGAATGAATCAATTGCTACACGCCAATGCTCATAAGCAACGATAAACCCACCCTTGAACCTTCCACTTGCGAGAACAGGATGAGACTTTCAATTACCACAGCCGCAGCCTTCACCACCGCGGTGCTTTGTGCGTCATGGATTACTAACGTGCAAGCACAAAACCGTATTGACACACAACGTCCCGATGCACCTGAGCTCTCGGCTTATGGTGAGTATGAAATCGGTACTCGCCCCATCACCCTGACCAATCCAGATCAAATCGATGTTCTGGCACTTGATCCTTCAACAGATCAACCTGCCGAACTGCCCATCTACGACAGACCCCTCGAAGTTCAGTTGTGGTACCCCGCATTTCCGGGCGCCGAAGGCCGTCGGGATCTTAAAGTATTCTTACGTGATGGCGTAACCGAAATAGAGATGCTCGGGCAAGCCACCAAATGGGCTGCACCTGTTGTCGGTGCAGGACCGTTCCCGCTGGTCATCGTATCTCACGGTTATCCGGGCAATCGGTTTTTACTGTCGCATCTGGCAGAGAACATCGCTTCTAAAGGCTACATTGTTGCCTCCATCGATCACACCGATTCAACCTATCGCACACAGGCAGCCTTTGGATCAACGCTGCGTAATCGCTCACTCGATCAGCTATTTGTTCTCGATGAAATGGCTCGGCTTAACGATGATTCGAGCAGCTTCCTGAACGGCTTGATAGACACGGACAATTCTGCCATCGTGGGTTACTCCATGGGTGGCTATGGTGCTGTCATCACTGCCGGTGGCGGCGTTACTGCAGCATCAGTGGACTTTGGCTTTAGCCCACCTTTTGGTACGTTGGGCATTCATGAAAGTGGAAGCGATACGCATAACGCTCTGCCCGATCCAAGAATTAAAACAGCCATTGCCTTTGCACCATGGGGCCGGAATTTTGGTTTTTTTGATGCTGCAAGTAATGCTGGCATTCAGATTCCGATGTTGTTCGTAGCAGGCTCTCAAGATGATGTGTCCTTGTACGAAGATGGTATTCGCGCTATCTGGAATGAGGCTGTCAATGTTGACCGCGCGTTACTAACACTGGTAAACGCCAATCACAATGCTGCAGCTCCTTTTCCTGCGCCTGCGGAAAGTTTTGAAGTTAGCCCGAACCTGGGTCGAAATACATTTGACCATTACGGCGATGCTGTTTGGGATACGGTAAAAATGAACAACATTGCTCAACATTTTTCAACAGCGTGGCTTGACCGCTATTTGAAAGACGATGAATCCAAAGACGCGTACCTCACTTTGATACCTGACTCAAACGACGGCGTATTTTCCACTAACGAAGATGGATCGTTTGCGGATGATCATACCCACTGGGCAGGCTTTCAAGATCGTTCAGCCAAAGGTTTGATGTTTGAATGGTTGCGTAGTGGTGAAAGCAGTCAGTAACGTCTTTTTTTACAAGAGTGCCGGGCCTAGTATCAGCTTGAAGGCTCGGCATTGAAGCGATTGATTCATGTTGGTCGCTGCGGCCAACGCGCACGAGCATGCCGAGGTGCGCACTTTCTGCCTCACCATGGCTACACCGAGCATCGGATCTCTGAAACTCTTGAGCTGACGCGCGAGCGCGTTGATCTGTCAGACAGGCCGATTACATTTCGGGGTCTGAAGTCAAGTGGTACGAAAACTTACGCTAAGGCGTGATATCTCCAATCTGACCAGGCATATCCGCACTCCAATCAACGATGATTCGAGAGACCAGACGTTATCCATGTTTGTCGCCGAATGTCTCTGGAGTGCCCAAAGCTGCCTTTGGTCTCGTATTACTTTTCAGAATGAATAGATTTTTCCGGTTTTACCATCAATGCAAATGGGATTGCGAACGGCCCAAATAGCGCCACAAAAACGGAGCGCAAAACAGTGCGCTCTTACTCCACGTTTTTTCGCAATATATGCACATAACACCGCGCTAAAAGTCCAAACCAAAACTGGCATATAGTTAGCCATTAAATATTCCTCATCAGTATCGAACCACTATTTAATAAAATTCTCATTATCTGTTTTCGTTATCGTAAAGTCGGCTTTGGGCCGACAGCTGACTATAGCTGACGTTGGCAGCGGCAATTTGAATGTCCGCTGTGTAGAGATTCACGCGCTGGCCTCGCGCAACACTTTATACACAATTGATCGGCCAGAACCTGCCTGCATCGCAATGTCTGTTTCGCGTATACCTTAGCCATGTAAGGAGCGAAGGGCAAATGGCCCGGTACTTTCATCTTAGTGAATCGCATCTTGCCTTCGTGGCGAACCGTCGAGGTTACCGGCCCTCGATGTTTCGGCTTAACCGTGTACTCTACGCGCGCGCCTGGATCAGTAATGCAAGGCCGAGTGTCATGTTCGAGATCGCAGCCACCTAGCTCGTCCAACACAAGGTGTTGCTACCCAGCGAATCAACACTGTCGAGACTGATTGCTGAAATCAAAAAACGGGCTGCAGATCGACTCGGGCATCAATTGTCATCGTTACCCAATGACACGCAGTAAGTCTGGAACACACTGGCCGAACCCGAGCAAAGTATCTCAAGAAGAACCCAGCATCTCAAACAGCCTAGCCACCGCCTCTGCACCAGGATCTGTTACCCCTTCTAAAGATGAGGCAGGTACATAGGTCGATCGGCCAGAACGAGCTTGCGTCATTCGACTTGTGGAGTTGGCACCTTCTCGTGCAGCGTTGGCAGCCTCTTTTACACTACCGCTAGCCAGCAAAGTATCAAGCGCAGGCACTAAGGCATCAACCATAGTGCGATCACCCAGCTCGGCCCCACCATAACTCATCATGCGCGCCACGCCATCTCGAAGAGCTTGTACATCACTGGCTCCTGAACCTGATGCATCGCTGGCAGCTGAAAACAGAATGGCCAACAGCACACCGCTGGAACCGCCCATAGATACTGACAGGTGATCACCCAGTGCACGATATAAATGATGGGTATTGGCCAAAGGTAGCTCGTCAAGTATTGATTTGAGATTACGAGCAGCACCAGCCACGGTAGAACCTGTGTCGCCGTCTCCCGTTTTTGCATCCAAGGCGTTCAAATCATCTTGCATGCTCATAAATAACTCGCAACTGCGAAGCATTAGCGCGTGTCGGTGCTCGTTATGACTGGCTGTGTAAGCATTGGCTTGTACACTACTATCAAATTTGCGCCGATCGATACTGTGTACTGCTGAGCAACCAGGCCAGGCACTACTTTCAACCGGCGCATTCAGCGCCTCTAACCAATTGGCCTGAGCTGGAAGCAGTGACACACTGAAACCATGCATATCTAGCGACGTCATCATGGAAGCAGGCCCCACCACAGCCTTTATATTTACCGCTTGCTTGGAGTTCAACAACGCGTTAAGCACGACTTGCATTTCCAGAGCTGTGGTTGCCCCTAGATTGTTGAGCAACATAACGTGATCGCCACTTGTGCCTTCATTAAGCGTTGTCAGCATTACATCTGCAATATCGTCAATGCGCGCAAAATCAACCGTCGCCACACCAGGCTCACCGTGTATGCCTAAGCCCAACTCTGCCTTGCCAGAGGGCACCCTGTCATCCTTCTCATTACCCGGCACCGTGCAGTTATCCAGCGCCACGCCAAAGCTTCTGGCAGCCATGGCAATCTCTTGAGCCGCCTTGTACACAACGTCTAGCGACTCACCTTTCTCCGCCAGATAGCCGGCAATTTTATGAACGTACAAGGTGCCAGCCACCCCACGTGGCTGTGAAAGATCAGGCAGTGCTATGTCATCCCCGACCACTACCATCTCAACGCGCTTACCCAGTGCTTTAGCTCGCTCCGCTGCCAATCCAAAATTCAATCGATCGCCCGTGTAGTTTTTTACAATGAGTAAGCAGCCAGCATCTCCAGTGGTCGCCATAATGCCAGCGAACACCGCTTCAACGCTGGGTGATGCAAACACTTCTCCACAAACCGCAGCCGTTAACAAACCCTTGCCCACAAAACCTGCATGGGCTGGCTCGTGCCCCGAACCTCCACCAGAAATCAATGCAACCTTGCTACTGTCCAGTTCGCGTCTGTGTACCACCTTGATATGAGGATACCCATCGAGAACACAAAGCTGTTGAGTTCGCAAGATGCCATCGAGCGCATCAGTTACCAAAGATTCGTTGGAATTGATGAAGTGCGTCATACCTAAGCCTGTGTTGTTTGTAAAAAATAACCTATTAATACTGAGAAAGCATTTCGTCAAAAAGCTTAACGAACCCGATCGCCATTATGATCAAAAAACAATGCATCACGAGCGCGTAACAATAGCGCCTCACCAGCGCTGGTGTCGTACTCTATTTGGCCATCCCCTAATGTAATGAGTTTGTGCTCCCCTAAGCTCATGTGCAACCGATTCTGATCGCCCAGATACTCCACTCTATCGAGGGTGGCCTTAGCTTCCATTGTTGAACCATCATTCAGTGCTGCACCCTTCAGCACTTCAAGATGCTCCGTTCGCAACCCTAGGGTCACAGCGCCTGTAGGAGCGCTAGTAATTTGCAAAGCCTCTAGCGGTAACAAATTGATGCCGGGCTGACCTAGCCTTGCCGCCACATGAACATTGACCGGATCCTCATAGATTTCTCTAGGCGTACCCAATTGCAGCAACTCACCTTCGTTAAGAATGCCGATACGATCAGCCATGGTCATAGCTTCGATTTGATCATGCGTCACGTACAACAACGTTGATCCAAGTTCTTTCTGTATACGTTTTAACTCAATACGTAAGTCTCCACGCAGCTTTGCATCTAATGAAGATAAAGGCTCATCCATTAAGAAAATAGACGGGTCTCTAACCAGTGCCCTGCCTATGGCAACGCGTTGCATTTCACCACCTGACAAAGCCGTTGAGCGATTCTCAAGTTTGTGATCAATTTGCACCAACTCGGCAACATGCTCTACCCGCGCTTTAATCTGATCAGCGCTCAAATTGTGTGCTGGCGATTTTAATGGAAACGCCAAATTTTCTCTAACACTTAAGTGAGGATAAAGTGAGTATTGCTGAAACACAAACGATACATCACGCTGCGAGGGTGCCGCATGAGTCATGTCCTTACCGTCAATCATCACGCTACCGCGCTCAGGTTTTTCCAGCCCTGCTACCAAACGCAGCGTGGTGGTTTTGCCAGCGCCTGTTGGCCCAAGCAGCACCACAAACTCCCCGTCACTAATCTCCAGGCTCACATCACTAACCGCAGCTATTCCACCGAAGAGCTTGGAGACCCCTTGAAGAGAAACATCAGCCATGCCAGTGCTCCTGAAGTGCTTTGGGGGTACGCGCCGTAGCATAGGCTCGACCACTATCCGCGTTAAACACCGATATTCTGTCAGTAATAAAATCAAGCCCCACATTTTGGCCCACATCGAATCGTAATTGCGATGGTTGCCTGGACTTTAGAAAACCGTGTGTTGTCTCCAGAGTCACTATCTGATTTGTCCCAAGGTATTCAGAGCCATAAACAGCACCACGAAATCCTGAATGATCATTAATGAGTAAATGTTCTGGCCTGACGCCCAGAGCTTTTTTACCAGGCTCCACTGCACGTACTAGTGACGGAAGACGAACCGCATGATCCGACACCGTGACACTAGAATCCCCAGATGGCAGTTCACCTTCAAAGTGTACAAAATTCATAGACGGTGAGCCGATAAAATCAGCAACGTACATGGTTGCCGGGTGGTGATAGATTTCATCCGGACTACCAAACTGTTCTATAACGCCGTTGTGCATAACCGCAATTTTGTCAGCCATTGACATCGCTTCTAATTGGTCGTGTGTGACATACACAGTGGTCGCACGAATACGATCATGTAGGTCACGCAGTTCATTGACCATCAAATCACGAAACTCAGTATCAAGGGTTCCCAAGGGCTCATCCATAAGAAAGCAATCAGGGCGTCTTACAATGGCTCGCCCCAAAGCAACTCGTTGCCGATCGCCCCCAGCAAGACCAGATACTGACTTATTGAGGATGTGGTCAATTCGCAGCAACTTGGCTGTCTCTTCGACCCTAGCGCGAATTTCTTTGCGTGGCATGCCCATGGCTTTTAGCGGAAACGCCATGTTATTACGCACATTCATGTGTGGATACAGCGCAAATAACTGAAACACAAAGGCAATGTCTCGCTCTCTGGCTCGCTGATAGGTCACATCTTTGCCTCCCAGTGTAATGGTTCCACTGGTGGGCAACTCAAGCCCAGCTATCATTCTCAAGGTGGTGGTTTTTCCACAGCCTGATGCCCCTAGCATGACAAAGAATTCTCCATCTTTAACCACGAAGCTAGATTCTTTAACCGCTACGAAATCACCAAACGTCTTATGCAAATTCTCTACTCGTATCTCAGCCATGTTGCTATTCCGGAAACTTGGATACGACAATGAACATAACAGTGCCAAACAACAGCGTTACGAACGAGTAGGTGTATAAAATGAGCATGAATGGCTGAAACAGCATGAAGAAACCTACCGCAATAATTAGGGTAGCTAGGTTCTCCATAATGGCGCGACGAAACACTCTAGGCCAACGTGATGGCTTTATCTGCCTTCTCATTTTCTAACGGCCCCAAAGGTAATGCCGCGCAAGAGTTGTTTACGTAGCAAAATGGTAAACACCAATATAGGAATAACAAACAGAGTGGTGCCTGCCGCAACGGCTGGCCAGTCAAGACCTCCCTCGCCAATAATAGTAGGTATAAATGGAGGTGCTGTTTGCGCACTGCCCGACGTCAATAAAACAGCAAACGCATATTCATTCCACGCAAAAATTAGACAGAAAATAGCAGTTGCCGCAATACCGGTTGTGGCTTGTGGTAACACCACTTTCCAGAACGATTGCAAGCGTGTGTATCCGTCAATCATGGCAGCCTCTTCATACTCACGCGGTATTTCATCAATAAACCCTTTGAGCAGCCATACAGCTAAGGACACATTCACCGCCGTGTACAGCAGAATCATTCCAAGCGCCGTATCTGACAAGCCCAGCTTGCGGTACATAAGATAGATGGGTACAGCCACGGCAATTGGCGGCATCATGCGAGTCGACAAAATAAAGAACAACAAATCATCGGCCAACGGCACTTTGAAACGAGAAAAGCCATAGGCCGTCAACGTACCCAGAGACACCGCAAGAATGGTTGAGCCAAAGGCGATGATCAGTGAATTCTGAAAGCGAGGCCAGTAGTTAGATTCACCCACAATGACCATTTGTCGACCACGTGTTATCTCGTCACAAATACCCTCAGGCGGCCCAAGCGATTCAACGTACTCACGAGTTTGCCTTGAACGCGTAGTAAACAGATTGCAATAGCCTTCAAGTGTGGGTTCAAAAAAAACTTTAGGTGGATAACTAATAGAGTCTGGCGGCGACTTGAAACCCGTCAACACAATCCATAGCAGAGGCACCATAGTGATAAAGGCGTAAAGAATCACGAGAAAACCCGCGATAGTTTTAGACGCTGTGGACGGCTCAACTACCGAATACGCGGTACCGCTCATCGTTGCTTTACTCGGTTGAGTGCCTTGACATAAATATTGGCAAGCCCAAAGACGGCCACGAACAAAATAATGGCAAATGCTGATGAATAGCCTGTGCGCCATTTCTCGAACGCCTCTCGCTTCAGGGTAATTGAAGCAACTTCTGTCGTAGAGCCTGGCCCACCTCCGGTTAGCAGTACCACCATATCGAACATCTTAAAATTTTCTATACCTCGAAAAAGCACTGCCAGCATAATGAACGGCAAAGCCATGGGTAGTGTAATTGACCAGAAGCGCCGCCAATTAGATGCCCGATCAACTTCAGCAGCTTCATAAATATAGTCGGGAATGGAACGCAATCCTGCAAGGCAAATTAGCATGACATAGGGCGTCCACATCCATGTATCCACAATAACGATGGCCCACGGAGCTAGATCGACCGACCCCAACATCTGAAACGATGACGGGTCTGCTCCGGTAAAAAACGTCACGATATAGTTGAACAATCCAATTTGTGGCTGGTACAGGAAACGCCAGAAATTGCCTACAACCGCCGGCGATAACATCATGGGCACCAGAATAACCGTGGTCCAAAAAGCATGTCCTCGAAATTTACGATCAATCAAATAAGCCAACGCAAAACCGATGAGTGTTTGCAGCAAGATAGTCCAGAACACAAAATGCGCTGTGGCTTGCATGGCTTGCCAGATGTCTGGATCGGTCAGAATACGCTCGTAGTTGCGCAGGCCCACATCCTTGACTTCCAGGTTCAGTCGGTTTGCCCGGTAATTGGTAAACGACAGCTTTATTGCCCACATCAGCGGGAAAATATTTATCGCTAGAAGTAGAATCATGGTGGGCGCTATAAACCACCACGCAACCGCCCTATCCGATAGGCCTTTTACAGAGCGCGTCATGCGCGCTGGAGTTAACGCTGCCGCTTTATCAGCAGTGCGCTCAATTAAAGTGTTTTTATTATTGTCCACACGTAGGCCCATCGCTGATACACAAGCTGCCAAAAACATAAACCGCTGTTCGTTTTACACTAAGCTTTGCGCAAAAAACGCACAAGGAGTACCTCTAGCAGCTTTGAAAGCGAAACACCTGAACTATCAATGACACACATGTGAGGTGTAACGTGCGTTGCAAAAACAACCGCACGCTACACCCAACAATGATGGACAGCCAGGCAGTTTTCTATTGACTATAACTTGCCTTCGTCTTCGAACACTTCGGTCCAGTCCTCTATGAGCAGGTTCAACGCCTCCTCTGCAGTGCCGTTGTCCGCAACGATGTAGTCATGCAGGCGTTTTTGCATAGCCAGCAGAAGTTCAGCATAAGCTGGCTCTTGCCAGAAATCTTGCACCTGATTCATGGCGGTTAGAAAGTCCGCAGCGAAAGGCTGAGATTCGACAAATGCTGGATCATTAAGCACCGCATTGTGAACCGCATAACCACCCAGCTCCCACCATTTAGCTTGAGTCTCTGGTTGTGCAAACCACTTGATATACGACAGAGCACCTTCCATGTTGTCAGTGTACGAGACCACTGAGATACCTTGGCCACCCAGTGTTGAACCTTGAATATTCTGTGATGGATTAACAAAGAAACCTATCTTATCTCCACCAACAGTCTCATCTTTCACAAGCCCTGGGAAAAATGCAAACCAATTCATTGCCATGGCAACCTGGCCAGACTTGAACGCATCTAATCCTTCAGCCATATAACTGTCGGTATACCCCGGAGGCTGACAACAAGAGTAAAGCTCTTTATAGGCTTCTAATCCTGCAATCGCTTCAGGAGAATTAACAGCGCCTTGCATGTCGTAGCTACCCGGTGTGTTCTCGTATTTGAAACCATACGGATACATGGCAGAGGTTGCTCCCATCGTGATGCCTTCAGACGCACGCTCGGTGAAAATAGCTGACCCGAACACCTTGTTACCACCAATCTCGCGGCCATTAAAAAACTTAGATGTTTCTATCAGCTCATCCCATGTGGTTGGTGCGGCAAGATCACGACCAGTTTGCTCTTTAAATGCCGCTTGAATCTCTGGTGTTTCGAACCAGTCTTTTCTGTAGAACCAGCCGTTCGCATCTCCCATTGCAGGTAGGGCCCAATAGTTGGGTGTACCCTTGGGCCACGTGGAGTAGGCCTCTACAGCCGCGCCCGCGAAGTCATCCATTGAAATACCTTCTTGCTCAAAAAAATCATTGAGCTTTACATAGTGCTGGTTTTCTGCAGAACCTCCTAGCCATTGGCTATCGCCAATCAGAAGGTCACATAGTTTGCCCCCTGAGTTGAGTTCGTTAAGAATACGATCAGTAAAATTTGGCCATGGAGTGAACTCGAAATTCATGTCGATACCCGACTGCTCTTCAAACTCTTTTGACATCTCTACCAGCGCATTGGCCGGATCCCAAGCTGCCCAACAAAGTGTAAGTTCTTCAGCCTTAGTCGAAAATGAAGCCGTTGATGCAGCAATTGCCAGAGCAACTCCCAAATAGCGTTTTCTCATTGCACTCCTCCAGTTCTGTCGTTAGATTATTGTTGTATTGATAAAGCCCAAATTAATGTTTCAGTTAATCCTAGTGATGCATAAAATTTCGAAACCAGGAGCTTATAGAGCTGTATATAAGGGGTTGCACGGAATTTTTACTGGATTGAGCCTAGTCACTCTAGGTGAGATCCAGGAAAAATGAGTACAGTCGGGGCCGCCTCCGGTACTTAGATGCTGCTATAGAAGCAGCGCAGCGGTTCTGGGTCGGAATTTTATGCATCACTAGGGTTAATATCGAGGGTCTTCCAAACCCCACCTTCGTTTGATGAAGTGACCACAGCGTTAACAAACGCTACGCCTACAAGCCCATCGTGCACAGTAGGAACCAGACTGCTCTCTGGCGGTGAACTCCCATCGCGCTTAGCCATCATGACATGCGCTGCATCGCTATACAAATTGGCAAATCCTTCAAGATAGCCTTCAGGGTGTCCACCCGGTAGTCGAGTTACCGCATTAGCCGCATCGTTGGCACCACTACCACCTCGAGTTAACAGACGCTTTGGTTCACCTAATGGTGTGAACCATAAATAGTTAGGATCTTCCTGACTCCACTCTATACCGCCCTGACTTCCATAAATACGCAGCTTAAGCGCGTTCTCATTACCTGGCGCCACTTGGCTTGACCACAACATGCCGCGGGCACCACCTTTATAGCGCAGTAGTACGTGTGCGTTATCGTCTAAAGCACGTCCATCGACAAAGCTCTGAATATCCGCACATAACGTCTCCAATTCTAATGTGCTGACAAAAGTTGCCAAGTTGAATGCGTGAGTACCAATATCACCAATGCACCCTCCCAAACCTGAGCGTTGTGGATCGGTACGCCAATCTGCCTGTTTTTGTCCGCTCTCTTCCAATCGTGTTGAAAGCCAATCTTGAGGGTATTCAACTTGCACAACACGCACCTCACCCAGCTCACCACTTTGCACCATGGCGCGAGCCTGCCTGATCATCGGATAGCCCGTATAGTTATGCGTTAGCACAAATAGTGCATCTGACTCTTGCGCACACTTAACAAGAGCCTTGGCATCTTCAAGGCTTGATGTTAAAGGCTTATCGCAGATGACATGAATGCCTTGCTCAAGAAACGCTTTGGCAACCTCAAAATGCAAGTGATTGGGCGTTACGATACTCACAGCTTCTATACCGTCGTCTCGCGCAGCCTCAGCTATCGCCATGTCTTTATAACTTGCGTAAGCCCGATCAGCAGCGACGCCTACATCCGCAGCTGATTGCTTTGATTTTTCTGATGTGGATGAAAATGCACCGGCAAGCAAAACATAGTGATCATCAATTCGCGACGCTATTCTGTGTACCGCGCCAATGAAGGCATCGCGTCCACCACCCACCATACCTAAGCGGATGCGTGCAGGTTTTACAGAGTCACTCATTAGATTAGCCCTCTATACCTAGCATTCTCTTGTTGGCAGCATCATCGCTGCCCCCATCGGCAAAGTCATCAAACGCGCGTTCAGTAACTCGTATGATGTGATCACTAACAAATTGCGCACCCTCTCGCGCACCGTCCTCAGGATGCTTCAAGGCGCACTCCCACTCCACAACAGCCCATCCATCAAAGTCGTAGGCAGCCAGTTTAGAAAAAATACTTTTGAAGTCTACTTGGCCATCACCCAAGCTACGAAACCGTCCCGCACGATCCGTCCAACTTTGATAACCCGAATACACGCCTTGACGACCTGTTGGATTAAGTTCAGCGTCTTTGACATGGAACATACGGATGCGCTCATGGTAGATATCGATATTGTCTAGATAATCCAGATGCTGCAGTACGTAGTGGGAAGGGTCGTACAACATATTGCAACGCGAGTGGTTATTAAGCCGTTCGAGAAACATCTCGTAGGTCACACCATCGTGTAGATCCTCGCCTGGATGGATTTCATAACAAACGTCTACCCCACACTCATCAGCCTTATCCAGTATGGGTTTCCACCGTTTGGCCAGTTCATCAAAGGCTGCTTCAATTAACCCTGCCGGACGTTGCGGCCACGGATAAACGTAAGGCCAAGCCAGCGCGCCGGAAAACGTAGCATGCGCTTCGATGCCCATATGTTGTGAGGCTTGTAGCGCCATCATGACTTGATCCACAGCCCACGCTTGCCGGGCTTTAGGGTTGCCACGAACTGCAGGATCAGCGAAGCCATCAAACGCTTCATCGTAGGCGGGATGAACAGCAACCAGCTGCCCTTGCAGGTGCGTAGAGAGTTCAGTGATCTCTATGCCGTTGTTTTTGGCAACACCTATTATCTCCTGACAATAATCCTTCGATGTCGCAGCCTTTGTCAGATCAAACAAACGTGCATCCCAGCTAGGAATTTGCACGCCTTTATAGCCGCAATCTGCTGCCCACCGAGTGATGCTATCCCAGGAATTAAATGGAGCTTCGTCACCAGCGAACTGCGCCAAAAACAACGCCGGCCCTTTAATGTTTTTCATCACCACCCCTTGTTGTCGATGCTTAACAGCCTATGACAAATTGAAGTGTGTAACAAGTCACATCACAAAAAGATGTTCAACGTAAGCGTCAGCAACAACGAGTAGCTTGAATGTCAGCAATGAATTGTTGCAAGCTTTTGTTGACAACTTCCGGCGCCTCTAATGTCGTGAGATGACCCGCGTTGTCTATCAACTGTAACAACGACGCGGACATAAGCTGATGCATTGCATGATGTCGTTCTGGTGGACAGGCACTATCATGCACGCCACAAAGAATAAGCGATGCTTTGTCATACTGCTGCAAGGTGTGCGTGTAGTTGCGCCGATTCATCAAGGCTGTTGATTGCCTAGCAAATATGTCAGGACCAAGCGTTAGTGCCATATCAAGAACCAAGCCTAGCAATGGTTCATTATCTCGATTAGCAGGAGCAAGGTATAACGGCTTCATTTCATGAATTAGCACATCTTTCAATTCACCCGACAAGGCTCGTTCGATTTGTTCATAACGGACACCTCTGCGCTCAACCGGATCAGCCAGATGGTTCGTGTCCATCAACACTACGGCATCTATCTGTGGGGCAAACTGCCGTAAGCACTCCATGGCAATTATTCCACCCATAGACAAACCGATAACAATGAGAGGCCCCTTAGTGTATGGCCGTGCAACTTGCATCGCTTGTATGGCAAATTGCTCAATACTACTACCGCTACTACATGGCTCGAAAGAATAGGTCACGCCTTGTGGCAAACTGTTGATCTGGGCTGCATACAAACGTTCGTCGCACATCATGCCAGGCAAAAAAATACAGTGTGTCAACCTGCTGTCCAGCCACCGTCGATCAGTAAAGACGCACCAGTGATCAGACTCGCTGCATCAGAAGCAAGAAAAACATAGGCCCCCATAACGTCTTCTATTTCACCAATGCGCCCTAGCTTTATTTTTGATTTTATCCAGGCTACACGCTCGGGATCTTCCAAGGTCTTCTGGGTGAAGGGTGTAGCTATAAATGTAGGGCAGATAGTGTTCACCCGGATACCATGTTCCGCAACTTCAATCGCAAGCGCCTTGCTCATACCTTCGATAGCAAACTTGCTAGTGCAATAAATGGTGCGATCTATGCCGCCCACGTGTCCCATTTGCGAGGAAGTATTAATAATACAACCTTCGTACTTTTCTTTTTTCATACCCTCTATGGCAACTTGGGCCAAAAAATAAGCTGCACGTACATTTACGTTCATTACAAAATCATAGTCTTCTTCACTTGCCTCACTCATTGGCCCAGGCCTATTTGCACCCGCATTGTTCACGACCACGTGGAATGCAGGTAGTGCAGTCAGTGACTCGCGCACCTGTGAAGTGTTGGTGACATCCAACACAAGAGCTTCACAGCCGTATCCAGCCTGCTGCATGGATTCAACGGCTGCGTTTAACTCATCTGGTGAACGCGCAGTCATGACAACATGAGCACCAGCCGCCGCCAAGGCACAGGCAGCACCCAGCCCAATACCGCGGCTGGCTCCTGTCACTAAGGCCCGTTTGCCATCAAGGCGCATGGATGGTGTTTGTGGCAGTTGCATGGTATAGAGATCTCTCAATCGATTGAATGGGCCTTACGGCATTAAGAGTCAGTGACTGAAGCGGGTTCAGCGTAGGGTACGTTGCGACCGCCAAAGCGACGTACTCTTACGTTTGCCTGTTCTGCATGTCCCGCGAAACCCTCAAGCAAACACAGACGTGAACAGTATTCACCGACCATAGCCGAAGCCTCGTCAGTTAAAACACGTTGGTATGTGTGTGTTTTGATAAATTTACCTACCCACAAACCTCCGGTATAACGGCCTGCTTTTTTTGTGGGCAGTGTGTGGTTAGTGCCGATCACTTTATCCCCATACGCTACATTGGTCCGAGCGCCCAGGAATAACGCACCATAGGCCGTCATGTTATCGAGGAAATAGTCGTCATCACGCGTCATGACCTGCACATGCTCAGATGCCAGTATTTCTGACTGCTCCAGCATTTCCTCCAAGCTTTCACACAGAATGATTTCACCGTAATTTTCCCATGATGCGCGTGCTATCTCGCTGGTTGGCAAGATGTCGAGTAAGCGCGTAATCTCAGCCAAGGTATCCTCTGCCAACTGACGCGAATCAGTGATCAGCACAGCTGGCGAGTTGATGCCGTGCTCTGCTTGCCCGAGAAGGTCGGTTGCCACCAGCTCACCATCGACCGTGTCGTCGGCAATAACACATGTTTCAGTCGGACCTGCAAATAGATCAATGCCAACCCGCCCGAATAACTGACGTTTGGCTTCAGCAACAAATGCATTACCTGGCCCTACCAACATATCCACCGGCGCTATGCTTTCGGTTCCGATCGCCATAGCACCAACAGCCTGCGTGCCTCCAAGAACCAGTATTTCATCAGCACCGCCTAGGTGCATCGCTGCAACGATGGCTGGGTGTGCTCCACCCTCAAATGGAGGTGCAGCGGCCACTACCCTTTTCACACCTGCCACTTTTGCCGTCAACACGCTCATGTGTGCGCTGGCCACCATAGGATATTTGCCACCCGGAACATAACAGCCGACAGAGTTAACAGGAATGTGTTTATGCCCAAGTACCACGCCGGGCAGAGTTTCCACTTCAACATCAAGCATGGAGGCGCGCTGCTTCTGCGCAAAGTTACGGACCTGCGCCTGAGCAAATTTAATGTCCTTAATATCTTGCGCCGACACTTTGCTCATTGCCTGCTCAATCTCTCTCTCACTAAGAACAAAAGAGGTTGGCAACCAGTTGTCGAATTTCGCGGAGAGCTCCCGAACCGCAGCATCGCCTCGTTGCTCGATACTGGCAAGCAGTTCCTCCACTGTACGACGCACCTGACTATCGTCTTGGGCGCGCTCCGACTGTGATTTGCTTGCTTTGAGAATAATTGCCATACATGTTTCCGGTGTACCAATGGGCGCTGGCAGACGTCACTCCAGCGTTGTTTAATGTTGATTATCAGGGTTCTGTCAACACATTGCCAGAGCGTCAATATTATGACTTTATAGCGACGTATCTCATCCAATTGTCATGCTGGAACGAATCACAATTAGCTATGGCGCATAGCTTGCCCAGCCAGTTACGCGCTGGCACAAAGCAAGCCTTCGCTTTTATAAAAACACACCTTATGCGCCCAT
Source organism: Granulosicoccus sp. (assembly GCA_023301725.1). Classification (GTDB taxonomy): domain Bacteria; phylum Pseudomonadota; class Gammaproteobacteria; order Granulosicoccales; family Granulosicoccaceae; genus Granulosicoccus. The sequence continues at coordinate 84,532 of JALZUD010000019.1, forward strand.
ACGAAACAAAATTCTAAGTACTTCACAGATTTCATGTTGCAGCTATTCGTTTAAGTGAAGATAATTGAACCTAAGCCTGTGAACTGACTCTCAAGCACGAAATTAACTGCCATAAACGCTGGTACACAAGCGTCACATAATGCGTACAAAACGCACATTTAACGGATGATTTGGAACGTTGCCGGTCGCTACAATAGTTAGGCAAAACTGCCTTTTGGAACGCAATTAATGATGAAAATATTCTCCTCACTCAGTCTGCCAACACTCGTGATTGCAAGTTTGCTTGTGCAAGCGTGCGGCGACTCGGGTGTGGCAATTAACGAAGGTGGGGTTTCAGGCGGTTCCAGCGGCTCTGGCGGTTCAGGAGGCTCTACTGGTTCTGGTGGTTCAGGCGGCTCCACAAGTTCTGGCGGTCTCGGTGGAGGCCAGCTCACGGAGAGCTTCAACTCTGACGGTTTTACCGGCACAGTACAGCCCACCAGCAGTGTGTCCAACCTGAACGCTGAAGATGTCGCTGCGTCGCGTTTTTTGGCTCAGGCCACATTCGGTGCTTCATCGGAAAGCATTGCACAGCTTAGAAGTGCCGCCAGTTTTTCTGAGTGGATTGATGAACAAATGGCGTTACCCGTATCGCTTACGGAGCCATATACGCGAATCCACAGCAACGGCAGCATGACCGACTCGCGACACGAAATCTGGTGGAACAACGCGCTAGATGAGCCGGACCAGTTGCGTCAGAGAGTTGCTTTTGCACTCAGCCAGCTATTCGTGGTGTCCGATCAGGATTTCTTGCTTGCCAACAACCAGTATGGCGTGACCAATTACTACGACACAATTAGCCTCAATGCCTTTTCTAATTATCGCGAGCTGCTTGAGAAAGTCACCTTACATCCAGTAATGGGCGTGTACCTGAGTATGGTCAGAAACGAAAAGGCCGATTTAGCAAACAACATTCGCCCTGATGAAAACTACGCTCGCGAGGTATTGCAGCTGTTTTCCATCGGTTTGTTTCAATTAAACAATCGCGGTGAAGCACTACCACTGAACAATCCAGTGCCAGCTTATACGCAAAGCCAAGTGGAAGAATTCGCCCGCGTCTTCACAGGCTGGAGCTACAGCACTGTGTCTTTTGAAGGCAACAATCTGGGTTTCGCAGGCACATTCACCAATCCCATGGTTCCTTTTGAAGAATTCCACGACACTGGAGCGAAGAATCTATTGAACGGTGCGGTTGCGCCAGCAGGTCTGAGCACACGTGACGACCTGGAATTTGCACTAGACAACATCTTTCAGCATGCAAACGTTGGTGTTCTGGTGTCGCGCCATCTTATCCAGCAGCTGGTCACCAGTAACCCGTCTGGCGATTACATTGAACGTATGACTGCCGTGTTTAATAACAATGGCGGTGGCGTCCGTGGTGATCTGGGCGCGTTGGTCAAGGCGATTTTGCTCGATCCTGAAGCACGCAATGGTCATCTATCGAATCCTGATTTTGGAAAACTCAGAGAACCTGTGCTCCGCCTCGCTCACGTCTGGCGCGCGCTGGATGGTACTCCCGGCACTGAAGCCGAGGGCGTTCACAACACATCCGACTTTACGCTTTTGCGGATAGACGAGATGGCTGGCCAAGCTGTAATGAGCTCGCCATCGGTGTTCAATTTCTTCAAGCCCGACAACACGATTATCACAGGCGGACAGACTAAGGCTCCAGTAATGGAAATTATGACCGAGTCAAACCTAGCCACCACACACAACAATTACCACGATCAAATTTATCGCTTTAACACTCGCTCAGACATCGCTGCCAACAATGACAACACGAGAGTCACCATCGTTGATCTCGAACCACTCATTGCTCTGGCAGAAGATCCTGACGACCTCCTGGACTGGTACAACTTGATCTTATTCGCTGGCGGCATGGACGACAACATGCGTCAAACGCTAAGCGACTACATGAACAGCCTACCGAGCGATGACGCTGGTCGATACGCTAAAGTTCAGGACACTCTGTTCATGGTATTGACCGCTCCACAATTTCATTTACAGCGCTAAAGACGGCGTACTGCCAATTCACTTACCGCTTTAGCACGAGACAAAAACATGCGCCATCCTGTAGATAAAGAAAAACGCCGACTTCTAAAGGCACTGTCAATACTTCCACTAGCCTCTGGCGTTTCCATGCTCGCAGGAGGCGGTCGCGCCCTTGCAGAAACGTGTGGTTCCAGTAGATCACTCGTTTGCATTTTTATGGCAGGTGGCGCAGATACGTTTAATATCTTCGTACCAGGTGGCAGTGCTTACACCGATTACCGCAACTCTCGAAATGAACTGGCAGTAGCTGAGGCAGACATCTTAGAAGTCAGCGATGCGCAGCAGGGCAGCTTCGGATTCCACAGCCTTCTACCAAGTCTTAAAACATTCTACGATGAACAACGGCTAGCCGTTGTGAGCAACACTGGCACTCTCATACAACCGACGACGAAATCAGATTTCCTCGGAACGGTTGCCCTTCCACAAGCACTCTTTGCGCACAACACACAGCAAACGTTGTGGCAGACCGGTGCGGGAATTGTCAGTGGCAGTACATCTTTCGGCTGGGGCGGGGCCATCAGTGATCACGCAAGCGAATGCAACGGCAACATCCCGGTCGCGCCTGCATTTTCGATGGGAGGCAGCACTGATTTCCTCGCCTCTGCCAACTCTAACTACATCAGCCTGAACGCCGACATCGCCGTTGAGCGTATGTTCGGCTTCAACAATATTAGTGACTGGATTCCTGTTGATCGTCTCTCACGTGTGGGGCCCACTCTTGAATCATTGATAAGACAAGGACAAGCCAGTGGTAATACGCTGATGAGCCGTGCAATAGCCAATTCAGTAGGACGCGCCACTGACGCTACCACCGAGCTGCACTCAGCGCTGGCTGACAATACCCTAAGCGGCGTTAGCTTAAATACCCGCAACAAACTAGCAACACAGCTTCATCTTGTTGCACGCCTTATTGCATCACGCGAGCAACTAGGTATGGAGAAGCAGATATTTTTCGTACAGATGGGCGGTTGGGACACACACTCTGATCAACTAGAACGCCAGCCCGACCTATTCAGAAGCTTCAATGAGGCCATCACTATGTATCAGGGGGCCATTGACGACCTTGGTCTGGCAGACAGCGTCACCTCATTCACTGCGTCAGATTTTGGTCGCACACTCAGCAGCAATGGTAACGGCACTGACCACGGTTGGGGAGGACACAGCTTTGTTTTTGGAGGCGCTGTAGATGGCGGGCGTGTCGTTGGCGAAACACCAAACTATGCAGCAACCAACAACGAAGACGATGCTGGAGAGGCGGACGGCAGCTTTGCCGGTCGGATTATTCCAAAAATATCAGTTAATCAATACGCCGCCACATTGTCTCGCTGGATGGGCGTCTCAGAAGCTGATCTGGCGCAAGCGTTGCCAGACTTGCAGAATTTTACCGAGACAGATCTCGGCTTTATGAAACCTGCCTAGGTCGGGCCTCGCAGGTCGGGCCTCGCAGGTCGGGCCTCGCAGGTCGGACCACGCTGGTCGAGCTTCGCAGCTCAAGGCGCGTGGCGAGCACAAAAGCCTCTGTAAAGCTGTCGAATCTCAGGAACCCGTGCGGCAGAACTTACTCCTGCCGCGCGCACACCTCTCAAGTTCTATTGCCCTTCCCACAGAACGTTCTCACGCGCTGTAGCTGCGGCTTCAAGCAGACTGATCAGAGGTCCTGCCCTTTTATCAAGGCCGATAGGGGCCTCTCTGTCTTCATCCTCATCAAAATCTGATGCTTTGTCGTTAGCTGACGGTTGATCTGTGTCCTGCACACTCATTCTTTCCAGCGCATCGTTCAGCTTTGCCAGAGCGGCAGGCACATCCTCTGCCATGATAGCGCCAGGTACGTTTCCACTCTGGCCCATGAGCTTAAGTAGGGCAACAGCCGCCGTACCGAACATAGTGATGTCAGAATACGAATTGCTTGTAAAGGTAACGAGCATGATGATCTTCAATAGAGGCTTATATTTTGGCAGACTTTAACACACACATTTTTGGTGCGGCGGCAGTGGTTAGCCTAGGTGCAGCTTGTGCCACCAAACTTTTCGACTTAAACATGCCAGAAGGCGCTGCATTGATGCTAGCGGGCACTGTTGGCGGTGTTCTGCCAGATATCGATTTGCGAAAATCCGAGCCTTCCAAGGCCTTATTTTCGATTCTGGGGTTGTTCGCTGGACTCATCTGGCTGTTCGCTAACCTGAGTAGCCTGACTGGGCTCGAGCTGTGGCTAGGCACTGTGCTGATGTATCTCATTGTGCGCTTCCCGGTGGGTTACATGTTTCACAAGCTAACGACACACCGTGGCGCCATGCACTCTTTAATTGCCGCCGTTATGTTTTCGGTCATCACCTGTGCCATTGCATGGCAGCACGTACAAACCAGCGCCCTGCAAAGCTGGCTGCTCGGCGCCTCAGTGCTTGTTGGCGTCTTGACGCATCTCATACTGGATGAAATCTACAGTGTGGATTTTACTGGAGTGCGTATTCGGCGATCTTTTGGTAGTGCGCTAAAACCATTGGACACACAACAGTTGCCTGCTAGCTGCCTTATTATTTTTATTACTCTGGTGGCGTGGTTCTGGTGTGCGCCCTATGAAGATGCACTACAGCAGATGAACCAGCGTTACCTTGAGTGGCGACCAGCTCTCATCCCAACTTGGCTTTAGCAATAACCCCGGCACACGAACGCTGAATATTGCGTGAAATTTAAATTGCGATAATTACGGCAACGTTAAATAAAAAAAGGGCAGCTATTGCTAGCTGCCCTTTTTTATTTGATCCATCTTATTTGCACAACGGCACCCTCTTATAAGGCTGCTGTCTTAACTTCCAGCTCCTCAAGCGCCTCGAATGTAATGCCACCACGGCCTAACCCATTCTCGGTTTGAAATTTCTCAACCGCATCAAAAGTATTGCGCCCTGCTATTCCATCAGCGGGGCCAGGATTAAAACCTTCACGTTGCAAAGCTCTTTGTATTGAGGAAATAATTTCTGGCGTCATGTCAGTTTCACAAAGAACCTGCCGCCATTCCAACTTACCAGGAGCAACCTGTTCGCGGCTTGTTACTGTTCGCGTGCGAGCAGGAATAATAATGCGACGCTCAGTCGCAGGAGTAATCAGCAGCTGTGCAGCAACCGACTGAAATTCTGCAGGGACCTCCTGCGTGACCGTGACTGCAGGTTCGGAAATCTCTATGCGTTCAATACTTGTAAACTGCGCAGGCTGAGCATCAAGACAAACAACACGCCCTGTAGGTGTGGCTGTATCCTCCACGTCAGCATCCTTCGCCAACCAGAAAAACTGAGGCTCCTGTGTCTTCACACGTTTAGTGATGGTTTCAAATTGCGCAGGTACAGACTCACGAATTTCTTCTGAAGGCTTAACAAGCCGCTGCACTTGAACTGTTTGATACTCAGCTGGCACGCTGACAGTCTTGGTTGTTGCAGCTTGATCGAGCACTGTCTTAGTGAGAGTTTCATAACGCTCAGGCACCTGGGTCAAACACATAATTTCACCTGCCGTGTTATCGGAGCGCTCTACTAGACCGCAGTGCTCCCATACGGTTCGCGCAGGCTCTACCAGTACAGATTCAGATTCTGTGCGATACACCGCCGGTACATCAACAATTTGAACAGACGCCTCCTTCACTTCAATCTGTTCTTCTACCGATTCAAATTCAGCAGGTGTGACGGTGATTTTTTCTTCACTCGGTTTTACAAGCACTCTCTGGCTTTGCGTTTCGTACTGCGCCTCAATGAAGTACTCGGTAAAACAAGAACCTGGAGCTGCTGAATCAAGATCCACCCCCGAGGTAACGATATGCGCAAGCATGTCAGGGCTTGCCGGTATAACCTGACCATTGACTGAACTTGTCCATTGCTGTTCAGCTGCACTAATTTCAATTTCTTCGATAACTGTTTTGTATGTTGCCTCTCGCACATTGAGTTTTTCGCTAGCCTCCTTGACTATAAGCATCCGCTCAACTTCTTTGTATTCAGCTTCAACAGCCTCGATACGCTCTGACTCTTCCTGAAGAACAACCTCTGCTGTTTTCAAGTCGAATTTAGGTGGCGTGATGGCTTTCGCGTAACATTCGCCTGGCTGCGCTTCTGGCAAATTTATTGTGTTGTCAATCTGCTGGGCAGTGGCTGGTAAAGCTGAAAATCCGCTAGCGAAAATGCCAATCAAAGGCAAAGTCAAATTGCGCACGATGAATAACTCCACAGTTGTATGAGTTCAGAGCTGCTCCGACCCTTCAATGAGAACCCGAGTCAGCTCGTTGAAATTGCTATAGCTCATATGGTAGGCCAATGAACACCGACTTGCATGAACAATGCACTTTTACCGGTGTTACTTCGTCAAAACTATGACAAATTGAGCCTTGAACGTACCACTAGAGTGCATCCCAACAACGCAAGCAACCATAGTGCCGTCGCGCCACCACTGTCGTTTTCAAGCACTGCTGTGCGCTCATTAGTCTCATTACTCTCGCCACCCTCGTTGGCCTCTCCACCCTCGCCCTCGCTACCTTCTGAGGACGCACTGACCAATGGTGACGGATCATCTCCATCAAGCAGGCCATCGCCGTCAGTGTCTGGATCATTAGGATCAGTGCCAGCAACTATCTCTGCAGAGTCATCCAGATTGTCGTCATCAGTGTCTGCTTTGGTGGGTGATGTTAAAAATTCACTAACCTCATCGCCGTCATTTAATCGATCACCATCAGTATCAACGACATTGGGGTCTGAACCCCAGGTGAACACTTCTTCACCATCTTTTAATCCATCACCATCACTGTCATCAGACAACGGATTTGTTTCATAAACGTTGACCTCAGGGCCATCAAACAGATTGTCGTCATCTGAATCTGAATTAGAAGGGTCTGTGCCATGCACGTTGGTTTCATCAAGATCAGTGAGGCCGTCATTATCAGAGTCTGGTGGAACATCCAGTTCTAGTGTCTCGTGCAGGCTAGTTTCACTAGAAACGCCTCCACCACGAGTGGTACTACCTGAAAACACATGCCATTGTGTGCCAATCACCACGCCACCACCGCTATGACGCCCAATATTCACGTTGTGCAAGGGACGCCAGCTGTCGTTGACTACGTCGTAGGCCTCGACCGTTAACAACGCAGTTTCGCTGGCACCTATCTCACCGCCAGCAACCAGTAATTCCTGACCAGCAGATGCAACCATGGCACCTGCTCGCTCGGTAACAATGTCCGCACCGCTCGACCACTGCCCAGTGTCAAAATCGTACACATCAGTGGCCGCTATAGTGCTGTTGAACAGCGCATTATTCGGGCCGCTAATCGATTGTCGTCCTGCTGCAGCAATGAGCTTATTATTAATTATCGCAGCTGAAAAATGATCACGGGCATTAGGCGCGTCAGGCAATATTATCCACTCTCCAGTGCTTGGGTTGTAGCTGTCCATCCAGGGCACAAATCCCCCGTTATGACCTTGGGTATTTCCGCCCACAAGATAAATGATGTCATCCCGTACAACAGCACTTGCAGAGCCTCTTAGTCGCTCTGCTGGCATTTGACCGACAATGCTCCATGTATTAGTCAAGGTATCTAGAACACGTATATTGGGATCGCTTAACTCATCCGGAAATGACCCTCCGAATAAAGAGCCAAGCACATAGATGTTCGTGCCAATTGCCACCGGCTGAAAATGATGTAATTCGATAGAGTCCGAATTAGAAGGAAGGAGTCCCAGATTTGTCCATTCTTTCGCAACTGAATCATACTTCAACGTGGGACGATTTCGTCGACCACCAATCAGATAGATATCGGTACCCACAGCCACCGCGCCAGTCTCGTGTCTGGCAATTTCAGCCTCGATTTCTGGAGGAAGATTATTGTCAAGAAACTGCCATTCAGTGTCTGCATCAACAGCCGCCGCTGACAAATGAGCAGAAAATAGTAGGCTTGCGATGGTTAAACAATAAAGAGAATACCGATTGAACATCGTGTGTTGAGGCTCTGAAAAACACCTATAGCGGCATATTCCAAACCATTGGCAACAGCGCCAACGGGACCGTTTCACAAAGTCAGAGCAAAGCCTGTGTCACATTTTCTGCACTTGTGACAGAGTTGCCAATTGGGCTAGTTTTTCAATTCCTTCGGCAATTTTTTCTGAAGGAATGGATGAAAAGCCTACCCTGCAGTAATTAGTAGGCCCGTCAGAACTGGCAAAATAGTGATCACCTGCGTTGATAATAATACTGTGCTCGGCGGCAAGCTTCTCCAGTGCACTGGCACTCACCTCTTCTGATAGACGCACCCAGAAAGACGACCCACCAAAACTAGGTGCAGTAGATGAAAAAACAGGCTGTAACTTCAGAGCTTCATCCATTACCTGCCACCGTTTCTTAAAGGTTTGGGCCAAGCGTAGAAGAGCAGAGTCGTGGTGGCCCAGTGATAGGAAATGCGCCACGGTACGTTGATTGTTTGTTGGTGGGTGCCGGTACATCAATCGCCGTAACGCCCTGGCCTGAGCTATGAATTTCTTTGGACCCACCATGAAACCAACACGCAAACCAGGTGCTAGTGTCTTGGACAGGCTACCAACATAGATAACGCGGTGTTCGGTATCCAGACTTTTCAGAGCAGGCGTGGGATTGCCAACGAAATTCAATTCACTTTCGTAGTCATCTTCAATAATAGTGACGCCATGCTCGGTGGCTTGGGAAAGCAATTTTTTTCGCGACTCAAGTGGCATCGTGGTTGTCGTAGGGCACTGGTGACTGGGGGTAACGTACAACACGTCACAACGACCTAACCTTTCGTCCGCCTCCAGGCCATGTTCGCCAACAGGAAAAGTTTCCTGATTCTCAGAAAACAAATTAAAGATGTTGCGAGCGTCCACGTAGCATGGGTCTTCGAGGCCTACTACTGATTCTTTGTTCAAGAGCAACTGTCCAATCAGAAATAAAGCGTTCTGAGCGCCAGCAGTTATCAGAATCTCATCAGGCTCTGCCCACACGCCCCTCCTTGGCAACACACGGGTGTGTATTTGTTCTACTAACAAATCATCGTCATGGTCGACACGGTCTTGTGTCCAGCGACTAATTGCGTCAACCCGCAGGGACAAGCGGCAGGCCTCGCGCCAATCATTCACTGGAAACAATGACTCATCAGCTTGACCATAGATAAACGGGAAATCATATTGCTTCCAGTTTAGAGGCCGTACGATATTACGCTGATCCAGCAAATTGATGACAGTAGAAGGCCCTGCCTGAAAATCCTCTTGGATAGGCGTTTCGTCGTGTTCCGTGGGCACAGGGCGAAGCATGTCGACACGACCGCTCAGCATGTCCGGGTTTACAAAGTAACCTCGACGCTCTTGCGATAACAGATAGTTCTCGTCAATGAGATGCTGATAGGCCAGAACAACAGTATTACGGGCAACGCTTAGTTGCCTGGATAATTCTCTAGAGGACGGCAAAGCAACATCTGTCGGAATGCGGCCGTCGAGAATGGCCTTTACCAGAACTTGACGCAGCTGTGCCTGTAGGCTTTGATCACTCTGGCTGTCCAGTTTGAAAAGCTGATACCACATCGGTTTATCATTGGTTCTAACCACGTTTACCTGTCTCTTTTACCATCGATACTACTCAATTCCGGCTCAAGATCAGATAGAGATTCAGGTAATTCAGATTCTGACAATTTTGGTATTTCCAACTCACCGGGCAGCGACATTTTGAGGACGTTTTGGCTTGCCACTGACTCACCGCCAACAGCTGAGTGTTCAGGTGAATCGCCCGCGTGTTTTGCATTGGATACACGTGAGTCGCTAGTCACACGACGAGACAAAGTAGGAACTTGCTTGACACCTGCATCTGCAGCATCATCCATGGCAAAGGCTTCAGCATTCGTGCCAGAAGATGTTGGCGCCTTATTGCCTACCACTTTTTGTTGACTAGTGCTTACGTTAGGTTTTCTGCTCATATCATGTAACCGCTTGATACTTTTCCTGGCATCCATCAAATCAGACACAGCAGCTCGCTGCTCCTGAACCATAATCAATTTCAGTTTTTCGATTTTGCCTCTAGCGATACGACGCTCTCTTATTGCAGCAATGCAATAGCCAATGGAGGCACCTAGTAAAGTTACTAGACCAAGTGTTAAAAAGAAAAACTGGGGGGTCTGGAAATTCATGGTTCCTGCTCCTCAACCAAGACTCTGACACGGTGTGTACCGAACTGCAATTGCTCACCATTTACTGTTCGCAGACTAAACCTGCTGAGATCCAAACCACGATCGATCAGATAACGAACAATAGATCGGCCACGCTCCTCGCTTACGCGAACATCATCTTCAATATTTTGATATTCATTAGTTGACACGATTAACCGTACAGACATTTCTGGATACAAAAATAGAAGGTTGAACAAACGATCAAGAGACGTCTGCAGATCAGCGGTTACAAATTCACTTCGAATCTGAAACTTTAGTCGTTCAGACAAATCTGCCAGCACACTCAAATCCTCATCTCGAAGGCGTTCATACTCAAGACGCGCTCGCTCAGCTGCCGCAATAGCCACCTGCTCTTCGGTCCGAGCTTCTGCAGCGATACGCACAGCAGTCGCCACCCTTTCCTCTTCGACTAGCCGCGCCTCCTCGGCGGCTTGTTCTTCGGCGGCAATTCGCGCGTCTTCAACAGCCTTTTCGTCCTCTGCTAGCCGTGCTGCCTCGGCGGCCTGTTCTTCGGCGGCAATGCGCGCCTCGTTTGCCGCCCGTTCTTCCGCAGCTATTCTTGCCTCCTCGGCAACTCTGGCCTCCTCGGCTATCCGTGCCTCCTCAGCGGCTTGCTCTTCAGCGGCAATGCGAGCCTCGGTTGCCGCCTTTTCTTCCTCAGCTTTTAGCGCCTCCTCGGCAACTCTGGCCTCC
>JALZUD010000020.1 GCA_023301725.1 Granulosicoccus sp.
AGCAGATTCGCGTGTAGATTGACAGGTCACACCCTAAACGGTGACAATATACACAGTCAGACAGGATGCTCGCTACCGTTGAATGTTGGAGATGTACTCGGTTCGAAACAATTAAGCACATCGCGCAGGATATAAGAAATGGCGAAAGGGCAGTCTCTTCAGGAGCCGTTCCTGAATACCTTGAGAAAAGAGCGGATACCAGTCTCCATTTATTTGGTTAACGGAATCAAGCTGCAGGGTCAAATTGAATCATTCGATCAGTTTGTGGTTTTGCTAAAAAATACCGTCAATCAAATGGTGTATAAGCATGCAATCTCTACTGTGGTGCCAAGCCGACCGGTCAAAATCAGTATGCCGGGTGACGAGGATGATGAAGATCAGGACCAAGAGCAAGATTAACCGTGACGTCTCCACGGGTTGCTACACACTACAAATCCCCGAAACATAGATACTAAATGAGCTCTTTCGAATTTGTTTGATCGTCCTGATAGCGGCGATAAAGCGCTACTTGTACACATAGATACGAGCAATTGGCGACGAAACAGCGCCGCGGTGGCGCATTCGAGCTCCGCAGGTAAAGCACAGAATTTACCGTTTGCGGATCCTGCTCACACGCGCTCATTTATTGACATAGACGACGACCGAGCGGAGTTTGTGGAGCTTGCTCGTTCAGCAGGGCTGACGGTGCTCGACACCATTGTGGGTAGCAGCTCTAAACCTGTAGCTCGACATTTTATCGGATCGGGCAAAATAGAGGAAATCAGGGTGGCGCTGAACCACCACGAGGCAGATGTCGTTTTGTTCGGGCAAACGCTGACGCCCAGTCAAGAGCGCAACCTGGAACGTGAACTTAGCGTTCGGGTTCTCGATCGCAACAGCCTTATTCTTGACATTTTTGCGCAGCGAGCTCGCACTTTCGAGGGCAAGCTTCAAGTTGAGCTGGCGCAGCTGGTGCATTTGTCCACGAGGCTCGTCAGGGGCTGGACACATTTGGAACGGCAAAAAGGCGGTATTGGTCTGCGTGGCCCGGGTGAAACCCAGCTGGAAACGGATCGGCGCCTACTTAACGAGCGGGTTCGCGTGTTAAAAAAACGGTTGACAAAAGTACGCCAACAGCGCGAGCAGGGAAGAAGTCAGCGTGGCAAGTCGGGAATAAGCACAGTTGCTGTGGTCGGATATACTAACGCCGGAAAGTCAACGCTGTTCAATCGAATCACCGACGAAAGCGTCTATGCAGCAGACCAGTTGTTCGCCACCCTGGATCCAACGTTACGTCGTCTTGAGTTAGAAGGAGGCGTATCGGCAGTTCTAGCTGACACGGTAGGTTTCATTCGCGATCTTCCGCATGAACTTGTTGACGCATTTCGGTCTACCTTGACTGAAACCCTTGAAGCGGATCTTTTGCTGCATGTTGTTGATCACAGCGATGCTGAAAGAGAGCAACGTCGCGACGAAGTTGATAAAGTGTTGCTAGGGATCGGGGCACAAAATGTGCCTCAACTTATGGTTTTTAACAAGATCGACTTAACGGACCACACCGTAACAGTTGAGCGATCGGAGTCTGGAAATGCTCAGGCTGTATGGGTTTCTGCGATCAAAGGCGACGGTGTACCGTTGCTTCGCCAGTTAATTGGCGAACGATTGAGTGCAGAGCGCATTACAGGTTGGCTTAAGTTGTTGCCATCGCAGGGTAGACTTCGAGCTAGGCTGTATAGTGCGTTGGCTGTGCAGGAAGAATTTGTGCAAGAAGACGGCTGTGCGCAGATCAGAATCGACATTGATTCGGTGGAACTTGCCCGGTTGGGAAGGGAACACAGTTTCAATTTGGAAGACATCGTTAAACACATCGCCCCCGATCGGGAGTCATTGGATTCATCCAAATACTCCACGATCGGGCTTAATTCAATCGCCGGAACATCGGCTACGGAGTAAATACCCTTATGGCTTGGAACGAGCCAGGTGGAAACGACAACGATCCTTGGGGCAACCGCAACAAAAACAACGGTGGCCCGCCAGATCTTGACGAAGTAATAAAAAACGTAAAAAACTGGTTCAACCAGCTCGCAGGTGGTCAAGGTGGTGGCTCAGGCAGTGGTGGTGGCTCAGGTAACCTTCCTAGTGGAAACTTCGGGCCTAACCTCAGTGGTAAAGCTATCGGGGCGATCGCAGGTGTTCTAGCTGTTCTCTGGATGCTTACAGGCATCTACGTTATTCAACCTGCTCAAGCCGGGGTTGTCACGCAGTTTGGCGCATTCGTCAGGTCGACATCGCCTGGCCCTCATTGGCACCTTCCGTGGCCGTTTCAAACTGTTGAGAAAGTTGAGGTAGAGGAGGTGCGCAGCACTAAGCTAACAGGTCAGTTGATTCTTACTCAGGATGAGAACATTGTCGATATCGACCTTGCCGTCCAGTACAACATCAAAAATGCTGAAGATTACCTGTTTAATGTACGCAGTCCGGACCGCACCCTCGAGGAAGTTGTCGAGAGTGCAGTTCGCGAGGTCATAGGTGCGACTACGCTCGAATCGGTCATTACCACTGGGCGGGACGAAGTGTGGAATACCACTGCCGAAAGCTTGCAAGAAGTGCTTGATAACTATGAGACTGGTATATTTGTTACGGCAGTCAACCTAGAGCGTGCTCAGCCGCCTGAACAGGTGCAGGCAGCGTTTTCCGATGCGATAAAAGCGCGAGAGGACAAGCAAAGGTTCATCAACGAGGCACAGGCCTACAGCAACGAGGTTCTTCCCCGGGCGCGTGGTGATGCACAGCGAGCACTTGAAGAATCGGAAGCTTACAAAACTCGTGTTGAACAGGCTGCACTTGGTGAGTCAGAGCGTTTCAAATCATTACTCACTGAGTACACCAAGGCACCAGAGGTAACCAGAGAGCGTCTTTACCTTGAGGCGATGGAAACGGTCATGAGCAACACCAGCAAAGTCATGGTAGACAGTGAGGCTGGTGGCAATAGCCTTATGTATTTACCTATTGATCAATTGGTTAATCAGGGTCGCTCGAACCCTAACAACAACACGCTAAGTGGAGAATCACCACTCAACAGTGGAAGCAATGACTCACCCAGGTTCTCTGATCTACCTAGAGAAGTGACAATGCCCACTCGTGATGAACTTCGTTCACGTGCCAGAGGAGCTCTTCGATGAACAAACTTGCCAATCCATTGGTGATGATCGGTGCAGCTTTGGTGTTGCTAATCGGCAGCACCATGATTTTCACGGTTAGTGAACGTGAGAGAGCCATCAAACTGTTTCTTGGTGAAATCACAGAATCAGACTACGAGCCTGGTTTGCATTTCAAGCTGCCTCTGCTCGAGCAGGTGTACAAATTTGATAGACGAATACTGACTCTCGATGTGACTCCCGAGCGAGTATTGACGAACGAAAAGAAGAACGTGATGGTCAGCTCATTTGTTAAATGGAAAATTGCTGATGCTGAAGCGTTCTACACACGTCTTGGGGGTGTTGAATCCCGAGCAGACAGTCGTCTCACACAATTTGTGCGTGAAGGTGTCAAGGACGCTTTTGGTAGGAGGACTATTCAAGAAGTTGTAGCTTCCGCACGGTCCACTTTGCGTGAGGAAATTCAAGCTTCGGTCAACCTCCAGTCAGCGAATCTAGGCATTGACATCATTGATGTGCGGATCAAAAAAGTCGAACTACCCGACGACGTACGCGAATCGGTTTACCAGCGCATGGAAAAAGATAGAGCGCAAATCGCGCGGGGTATCCGTTCAGAGGGTGAGGAGCAAGCCAAAATCATTCGAGCAACAGCAGATCGTGCTCGAGAAGAGTTACTGGCCAGGGCGTATGCCACGGCCGAGCAGACTCGTGGTCTTGGCGATGCGGAAAGTGCTCGTATCTACGCTGAGGCTTACACCAAAGACCCTGAGTTCTACAGTTTGTACAGAAGCTTGAGTGCCTACCGGTCAGCCTTTAGTGGCGGTGGAGATGTGCTTCTGCTCGATCCTAGCTCGGAGTTCTTCCGCTATTTTAATGGCCCGAGCCTGACAACAAATCCTTAGCGTGTTTGCTGCAGATTGTGCACCTGAAGCCCAAGTCGACTGGCTCGACAAAAACCTGCCCGAGAATAGTTAGACGCAGTTCGCTGTTTTCGGGCAGTTCGTTATCAGATCAGGCCTACCTGTAGGCGCTACTTAGGCGCTACTTAGGGGTCAAGCCTCGGTTGTATTTGTGCCTTAACATTTCAACAGCTCGACGCTCTCAACACGACTAGCCCCTGCAAGCACCGCAACAATGCTGCTTCGTAGCGTCCTGAATTCTCCCCAACTTCGCTCTCTTGCTGGTGCCCTCATGCTCGTAGAAATATTTACAGCGATCTGCCTTGTGCTAGTGATTGAAGGCATATTGCCGTTTCTTAGTCCCAGGTTGTATAAATCATCTGTACGCTCAATGCTTGATTTACCGGATAGACAGCTGCGCATTGTCGGCTTGTCTAGTATGATTGTCGGCGTCTTAGTCCTCGCCATAGTGCGCTGAAGCCGAACCTTTGTGATCGATTTGCGTACGAACCGCTGGCAACTGCCTGACGGTGTTAATGAACTTCTCCCTGACGACGCATGGCGCGTTGAGTTTCTGCGTAGGCAGGTGATGGACAACGCGTACCGTTGGGGGTACGAGCTTGTCATGCCACCCATGATTGAGTATCTGGAGAGCCTGCTTACAGGTACCGGGGAAAAGCTTGATCTGCAAACATTTAAGCTCATAGATCAACATAACGGTCGCTCGCTGGGTATACGCGCAGATATGACCCCACAGGTGGCACGTATGGACGCACATGCTTTGCAAAGCGACCAACCTAACCGTCTCTTTTATACTGGCAGCGTTCTACGAGCTCGAACCGACAGCGCTGGCAGTAGCCGCACGCCACTGCAGTTTGGCGCGGAATTGTTTGGCCATCCAGGGCCTGAAAGCGATGCAGAAATTATTCGACTGATGTTGGACAACGTCAGTCTGTCTGGTATCACTTCCGAGTGTTTATTGCTTGATGTTGGTCACGTGGGTGTTTATCGCGCGCTGATCTCTGAGGCAGGTATAGACATTGAATTTGAAAAAAAATTGTTTGCAGCACTTGTGCGAGGATCTCGGCCGGAAGTGCAGGCATTGTTGCTAGAAGCTCAGGGCAGCTTGGTGCCAGTCTCTGGTTTGCGTCTTAGCGATAGCATTTCAGCTTTGATGCTTTTGTCTGGCGAAAGCGAAGCGGTGTTAGCGAAAGCACGCAGCGTACTTGCAGGTGCCGGGCAAGCAGTAACAAGCGCTTTGGACAACCTACAGACAGTACTTAAGAAAGTGACGCTGAGCCACCCTGACGTACAGCTACACGTCGACCTGTCGGAGTTGCGTGGCTTTGCATATCACACTGGCATTCTATTCACCCTCTACGATCAAACTGGCCTCGAATTGTCTCGTGGAGGTCGTTACGATGCTATTGGTGAAGCGTTTGGGCGGGCAAGGCCGGCAACAGGTTTTAGTGGTGATCTCATCAGTCTTGCGCTGGCGCGACAGCCCTCTCATAGTTTGGCCGCTGAATCAGCGAGCGCCATATGGGTGAGTAGTGAGATTGCTGAACAGGCACTAGAATTTATAGGCGAGCTACGCTCAAAAGGCGAACGTGTGATCGTCGCTTTGCCTGGTTCTACAGCTACACCCGAAAGTAATTCGTGCAAGCGTGAGCTGCTGCAGCGCAATGGTTCCTACATCGTTGAATCGTGTGGATAGCAACATTCCAATTCCCTTAATTCGTCGAACTCACTTAGTAATAGTGATCTCGCTACCAAGAAAGAATCTACAGTTATGACTAACAGTGTGTTGGTACTAGGTACGCAATGGGGTGATGAGGGCAAAGGCAAAATTGTCGATGTTCTAACCGAACAGGCCGCTCTCGTTGTCAGGTTTCAAGGTGGTCACAATGCTGGCCATACCTTGGTTATTGGCGATGAAAAAACCGTGCTGCATTTGGTGCCAAGTGGTGTTCTGCGTGAAAACGTTATGTGTGTCATCGGCAATGGTGTTGTTGTGTCGCCTGAAGCTTTGTTCAAGGAAATAGACATGCTGACGGAGCGGGGTGTGCCTGTGGAGCAACGGTTGCGTATCAGCGGAGCGTGTCCACTGATTCTTCCGTACCACATCGCGCTAGACCAGGCTCGTGAGATCGCAGCTGGTGAACAGGCTATCGGTACCACGGGTAGAGGTATCGGTCCCGCCTACGAGGATAAGGTGGCGCGTCGTGCTGTTCGTGTTCAGGACTTATTATCGCTTGAGCGCTTTGACGAAAAAATTGACGTGGCTTGTGCTTACCACAATGGCACTCTTGTTGGACACGGAATGGACCCTGTTGATCCAGAGGCTATCAAGCTGATGGCGAGAGAATATGCCAAACGTCTTGCTCCATTGATCGCCGATGTCCCCGGTATGATCGACATGCATAGAAAGGCAGGAGATCGCATCATGTTCGAGGGCGCCCAAGGGACTCTGTTAGACGTTGATCACGGCACTTACCCGTTTGTCACGTCCAGCAACACAGTTGCAGGGGCTGCATGCAGTGGCAGTGGTTGCGGTCCAAGCGCTATTGATTACGTATTGGGCATAACGAAAGCCTATACAACGCGTGTGGGTGCAGGGCCATTCCCCACTGAGTTGTTTGATTCGGTTGGCGAAGAGTTAGCCAAGCGTGGCAACGAATTTGGTGCAACCACGGGTCGGCCTCGGCGCTGTGGCTGGTTCGATGCGGTTGCTGTCAAACGCGCTGCGATCCTGAATGGCGTCACGGGGACTTGTCTCACCAAGCTTGATGTTATGGATACGTTGGAAACCATCAGCATCTGTGTAGCCTATGAGTTTGATGGTCAACGCATAGAGCATCCCCCCATTGGTGCTGATGAGTTCTCCCGATGCACCCCCGTTTATGAGTCAATGCCGGGTTGGCAATCAAATACGGCAGGTGTTACCGAATTGTCGAAACTGCCTAAGGCTGCCCAGAATTATATAAAGCGTCTTGAGGAGCTCACTGAGGTGCCTGTTCATATTGTGTCTACAGGCCCTGAGCGAAACGAGAATGTTGTTATTCGTTTTCCTTACGATAGCTGAGTCCGATTTTTTCCGCTAGCCACTTAAAAATTGGGCTAAAAAGTATTTTCAAATAAGGTTGCCGAAAACCGCTGGCGTTTTAAGCGGTTTTTGACCTTGTTTCCAAGCGGAACGCCGTGGCTAATTTCAATCTAATTTCAATGGGGTGTGGTTAACCACAGGCAACTGAGGGACTATATGCTAGGCCACTATGGGGAGGTCACATATGGGGAGGTCACATACTAGCTGTGGTGCCGAGAAGAGGACTTGAACCTCCACATCCTAAGATACATGCACCTGAAGCATGCGCGTCTACCAATTCCGCCACCTCGGCACGAGGGGGACCCAATAAGAAATATCAGGAAGCGCGAAATGTACCTAAGAGTTGCCCGCGTGTCAAACGTTGCAACAGATCATTTGCAAGGAATGTGTGTTTGATGTCGGCGTTTGTCGTACCCTTGCGGCTTATCAAACTTTGATGCTAAGCATGAGTAAAGAAAAATCTCGCAAGAAACGTGTGGGTTCCAGCGCCTCGGCAGGTAATGCGCTTGATCCTCATCACCAGCGTGAGAGCAATAAATACGATCAGCCCATCGCAAGTAGGGAATTTATTAGCGACACCTTGCGGGAAGAGACGGGTCCTGTTGACTTCGAAACTCTTGCTGAAAAACTGAATCTTACCGGCAACGACGTCGGTATGGAAGCCTTGCGACGACGGGTTGGAGCCATGATTCGTGACGGCCAGCTTATACAGAACCGCAAACGTGGCTTGGTTCCCGTAGATGCTGATAATCTGCTCGCTGGTCGTGTCAGCGCCCACCCAGATGGCTTTGGGTTTGTCGTGGTTGAAGACAGCGACAAGGATGTCTTCCTCAACGGCAAGCAAATGCGGCAAGTGCTGCATGGTGACCGAGTCGTCGTTTGTGTTACCGGCACTGATCGTCGTGGTCGGCGTGAAGGTCGCGTAGTCGATGTCGTTGAGCGGGCTAACAAATCGCTAGTGGGTCGTTTGTCTATCGATCGTGGCACAGTTGTGGTTCTGCCCGACAACAAGCGTATTCATCAAGATCTACTTATTCCACCCAACGAGCTAGGTGGTGCTAACGATGGCGATATGGTCGTTGCTGAAATCATTGAGCAGCCCACTCGCAGGCACCAACCGGTCGGCAAAGTTGTCGAGGTCTTAGGCCAGCACCTGCGCCCGGGAATGGAAATCGACGTTGCTCTACATAGCCATGGTATTCCTGCCAGTTGGCCTGAATCCGTGACTGAGGAAGCTGCAGCGTTTTCAACGTTGGTTGACTCGGCAGCTGCGAAGGGCCGCAAAGATGTCAGGGATGTGCCAATGGTTACGATTGACGGAGCAGATGCCCGCGATTTTGATGATGCTGTCTGGTGTGAACCATTAGAGAAGGGGTGGCGGTTGTTTGTCGCAATCGCAGATGTCGCACATTACGTCACACTGGGTTCCGCTTTGGATACCGAAGCGGTTCAACGAGGCACCTCGGTGTACTTCCCCGGACGGGTTGTGCCCATGCTGCCCGAGGTCTTGTCTAACGGGCTTTGCTCGTTAAATCCGGATGTAGACCGGTTATGCATGATTTGTGAACTGACTCTTGATGACCAAGGCAACGTTAAGAAGACTCGATTTCATAACGGCATTATGCGATCACATGCACGCCTGACTTACGATCAGGTTCACGAGATGCTTACAGACGAAGGTTCGGCGTTGCGCAAACAGCATGCAGCGCTGATGCCGGTAATTTTAGAGTTACACAGCCTATATCTGGTGCTCTGCGAAAAACGTCGCCAGCGAGGTGCTATCGAGTTTGATTCTAACGAGACGCACATCCTGTTTGATGAGAACAAAAAAATAAGCGAAATTATTCCTATTCAACGTAACGATGCGCACAAACTTATCGAAGAGTGCATGATCCTGGCGAACATTCAGGCAGCCGCCTACCTTGAAGAAAAAGAAATTCCCGCTTTATATCGTGTACATGCAGGTCCAAAGGCCGACAGGCTTGAAGACCTACGAGCGTTTTTGTCTTTACGTTCTCTCGGGCTTGGTGGTGGAGATAGCCCTACCGCTCTCGATTATGCAGATTTAGCGGCAACCATTGCTGATCGCGAAGATAGAAGCGTGATTCAGACTGTCATGTTGCGCTCCATGCAGCAGGCAGTTTATCAACCCAAAAATGAAGGTCATTTTGGTCTGGCTCTTGATGAGTACGCGCACTTTACTTCACCCATTAGAAGATACCCTGACTTGTTGGTGCATCGAGCACTGAAGCATGCAATTTCCAGAGGTAAATCATCGGACTATGTCTATACCACCGATGCCATGGTCACGCTGGGTGAGAGTTGTTCAATGACAGAGCGACGGGCTGAGGATGCCTCGCGAGATGTCGTCGCTTGGTTGAAGTGTGAGTACATGCTTGATCACGTGGGCTCAGAATACGACGGTGTGATAACAGCCGTAACGGGTTTTGGATTGTTTGTTGAGCTTACTGGTATTCATGTTGAAGGCTTGTTACATGTGACCAACTTGTCGCGTGATTATTACAAGTTTGATCAAGCGGCACAGGCCATGATTGGTGAGCGCACAGGGCGACGTTATCGCCTTGGTGATCCAATACGCGTGAAAATTGCGGGTGTTAATCTGGAAGATCGAAAAATTGATTTCAACGAAGCTGGCCAACAGATTGATAGTGGTGACGCTTCTACTAGCAGTAGAAAGCCTCAGCACAAGCACAACAAGCGCAAGCACAAAACTTCAGGGAATCAAGTTCAAACGCAACCACAAGTGCCCGTAAGTGCACCGCAAGCTGACGTCAAGGGTGGCTTGAAAAAAGAACAAAACGCTGAACGAAAGCGACAGCAAAAGCGTAAACGCAAGCAAGAGCGTCGTGATCGCAAGCGTGCCGAATTGCGCTCGGCTAAACGCGCTCTGAAAATTGCCGAAGCTTCGACTGCGAAGCCCGGCAAGGCGACTGTTGAAGTGGATGATAATGGGCTGGCGCTGCAACCTAAGCGCAGTTCTTCAGGCAAAGGCTTGTCGGTAGATGTTGCTCCTATGAGTAAGAAGACCGCCAGTGAAAATGTGATCCCCAAGAAGGCTGCAAAGGAAAAAGTGGCGAGCAAGCAGTCCAAAGGCGTGCAAACTGCAAGCAATAAAGTGGTAGGTACTCCAACTACTGGCGAGAAAATCAAGAGTAAAAATGCCGCGAGCAAAGCACATGTGAGCAAGACAGCTTCCAGCAAGAAAGTAGCGAGCAAGAAAGTAGCGAGTAAGGCAGCTGCGAGTAATACAGCCACGAGTAAGAAAGTCGCAAGCAAGACAGCTACGAGTAAGAAAGTGGAGAGTAAAAAAGCGACGAGTAAGAAAGTAGCGAGCAAAAAATCGACGAGTAAGAAAGTAGCGAGCAAAAAAGCGACGAGTAAGAAAGTAGCGAGCAAAAAAGCCACGAGTAAGAAAGTAGCGAGCAAAAAATCGACAAGTAAGAAAGTAGCGAGCAAAAAAGCCACGAGTAAGAAAGTGGCGAGTAAAAAAGCTACGAGTAAGAAAGTAGCGAGCAAAAAGGCCACGAGTAAGAAAGTAGCGAGCAAAAAGGCTACGAGTAAGAAAGTGGCGAGTAAAAAGGCTACAAGTAAGAAAGTGGCGAGTAAAAAGGCTACGAGTAAGAAAGTGGCGAGCAAGACAGCTACGAGTAAGAAAGTAGCGAGCAAAACAGCTACGAGTAAGAAAGTAGCGAGTAAGCTGACTGCGAGCAAGAAAGCTACGAGCAAGAAAGCCACGAGCAAGAAAGCTACGAGCAAGAAAGCTACGAGCAAGAAAGCTACGAGCAAGAAAGCTACGAGCAAGAAAGCTACGAGCAAGAAAGCTACGAGCAAG
>JALZUD010000021.1 GCA_023301725.1 Granulosicoccus sp.
CTTCCTACCTGTGCAAGCTTCCCGGTCATATCAATCTTCACCACATAGCCAAGCATCGTCCCGCCCTCGTCTTCAGTTAATGTCACATCAGCACCACCGGTGGCATAGCCTGCAATACCTCCATCACCTTTACCCGAAAGGTTGAACTTGGCGGGCCCCTCAGTAGGGTCTAGTGTCACGTGACTGGTAAAGCTCACTTTGACAGGCCCAAACTTGACCACAATGGTTGCTTCCATTTCCGTATCACTGTGCTTTAACAGCTCTTCGCAGCCGGGGATGCTTTGTTGCAGAATATCTGGATCATTCAGCGCCTTGAATACTGTGTCTCTGGGCAGAGGAATAAGTACTTCTTCCTGGAGTTCCATGCTATTGCTCTTTAGTTTGTTGAGGTTGAATAGGTCTTACCGATCGTCTGATCTGTACCAGCTCAGCCAATATGGATAGTGCGATCTCGTGTGGTGTCACTGCACCAATATCTAGTCCAGCGGGTCCTTTGATATGTTTTAGTGCTGCCGGTACATCGAGCTGCGCTTCAAGCTTGATTTTGAGGTGTGCCATTTTTCGATGGCTACCAACAAATCCGATGTGTTGTGACTGCACGGCTAATGACGCACTTAGTGCTTTCAAATCACCCGCACCTTGAGTGGCAATAACAATGTAGCGATGGACATGTTCGGCAGGAACATCGCTCCAATCCGGATAGTGCTGAACGGCTGCGCTGCTGATGTCATCCACGTTAGGGCCAATCACAGAGACCGAAAAGTTAAACAGTCCTGCTAGCTGGCTAACGGAAGAGGCGACAGGGCTTGCACCCACAATAATCAATTCAGGGTTAGCCAAAAAAGGTTCTATAAACAATTCTATAGATCCTTTACTGGGGCACATGTTGCTCGCCACCCAGCGGCCATCCACTGCTTCACCTACATCCATGCCTTGTTCTTTTAGAACTTCATCAGGATGAACAGATACAAAACGAGGTTCGCCATCTGTAATGGATTTGACGGCCGCCTTGATCACCGCATGTCGCGCACAACCACCACCAATCCAACCTTCAATGATCTCGCCATTGTGATTGATGATGGCTTTCGCACCAGGTTTGGCAGCTGTCACCGATAAGGTCCGCACAACCGTTGCCACGGCAAACGAATCACCATCGCGTTTCATACGGTGCACGGTATCAATGATGTCGGGTATTGCATTCATAGAGTGATCATCCCGCACTATAGTTTAACTAGATGCGGCTCAAGCGCCGCTAGGGAATCCAAGGTATTTGCCGCTGCAAATAGATCAAGATAGGGTAGGGCTGCGGACATACCTTGCGCGATGGGCGCATAGTCCTTCCAACCTTTTAACGGATTAAGCCAGATGATGCGACATCCTCGTTTCTTCAGGCGTTTGAGGGCTTTAGCTATTAGCTCTGGTGGATCAGTGTCATAGCCGTCAGAGAAAATGATAACGACACTTCGACCATTGACGCTTCTGGATGCATACTGTTGATTGAACAAATCAAGACTTGCGCCGATGCGGGTGCCGCCCCCAAAGCCTTGAGCTATCAAAGACAAACGATTGATTGCTCGTAATGTGTCAGAGTCTCTCATCACATCACTGACCTGCATCAGGCTTGTATGAAACAGATAGGCTTCAGTGCGTTGCTCTGTACTTACCAAGCCTTTTAAAAAAGCCAGAAACACGCGCGAATAAACCATCATTGACCCTGATACATCCAACAAGGCCACAATGTTAACTGGCCGTTCTGGCCGTCGTTGTTTAAACAGATGCATCGGATCGCCACCGGTGGCAATACTTGCGCGCATGATCTTGCGCATGTTTAAAGCCGAGCCACGCTGTGAGGCTCGCCGTCGTCGCGAACGCCGATCGCGCATAGAGGAGGCCAAATCTTTTGCAACTTGCTCCGCACGCGCCAGAGCTTCCGGCGTCATCATCTCGCGCAAGTCCACTTTGTCTATGTTGCGGATACGAGAGCCCGTGAGTTTGCCTTCACCTCGCTGTACTGACTCATCACCCGATTCGTCATCAGCTTCATCCAGATCGCCAAGCCCGTCGCCTGTACCTGCGTCACTCATCTCTTGGCTAAAAGACTTCCGTGGAGTGGAACCGGGTTGGTCAATACTGTTACGAACGCTGAATTTTTCATACCCACCGTTCATCCAGTAGGCGTCAAACAGATCGTCAAATTGGTTAAACACCTCAGGCTTGCTAGCACAGACTGTTTTGCACGCTAGACGTACATCATGCGGGCTGAGTACATCAATCAATTCCAGCGCCGTCATGCTGTGACGAAATTCATCTGGCCCCACCCGCACGCCGTTGTCACGCAGGTGTGCCATGAATCCCTGCATGCGCTCGCTTGCACCATCGGCAGGGTGTATAAACTGGGTGGTTTTCATTTACACAAGATTGCCTGCCAGACGCTGCGTCACTTCAACAGGGATCTGCGCTTTATCAGCTTGTGTTTTTAGCAGACACACCAAGGATGCCTGCATGATCGTGGGGTCATCTGTAATATCCGCAATCCCCATACCGGATAGGGCGGCGGCCCAGTCAAGCATCTCGGCAACGCCCGGCTTTTTCTCTAAATCCTCTTTACGCAATGCCTGTACAAAGCCAACAATCTGTGTAGCAAGTCGTGAATCGATATCAGGCTCACGCTTATTCAGTATCGCCATCTCCGTCGCCTTGTCGGGGTAATCAACATAGCTGTACAGGCAACGCCTGCGCAAAGCATCAGACAAATCACGCGTACCGTTGGATGTCAGTACCACGAGCGGTTTGGATGTGGCCGATATAGTGCCCATCTCAGGTATGGAGATCTGGAAGTCAGATAGCAACTCCAACAGGTAGGCTTCAAATTCTTCATCGGCACGATCGACTTCATCGATTAACAGCACCGGAGGATCGTCTTGCGTTATGGCCTCTAGTAGGGGACGCTTGAGCAGATATTTGTCAGAGAAAATATGCGCCTCTACATCATCAATGGATAGATCACGATCGCTCGATGCACGGACGCTGAGCAGCTGGCGCTGATAATTCCATTCATAGATGGCCGTACTGGCATCAAGACCCTCGTAGCATTGCAGGCGAATCAGCTCACTACCCAGCAGTTGTGATAATGCTTTAGCAATCTCTGTCTTACCGACGCCGGCCGCACCTTCAAGCAGCAAGGGCCGTCCCAGTTTGATTGATAAATGCAGCGCCATCGCCAGCTCGTCATTGGCCACATAGGCAAGCCGCTCCAACTCACTTTGAAGCGACTGCCAGCTCATAGTATCTTGCATGTCGAATTCCGACGTCACGATGTCAGCGTACTAACCGTGTAAGCCCAGATCATTGGCGGTTTGCCAGATTCGCCAATGATCATGGGGCATATGCGTATGTGTTGAGCCAAAGGCTCTAAAGGCATCGTTAACCGCATTGGAGAAAGCGGGCACGCCACCTACGTTAGGACTCTCCCCAACACCTTTCGCTCCAATGGGATGATGCGGACTAGGAGTCTCGGTATAGTCTGTGACGTAGTTTGGTGTCTCGACCGCTGTCGGAATGTAGAAGTCCATTAAGGACCCCGTTTTGAGGTTGCCCAATTCGTCATAGGCAAGCTCTTGCCCCATGGCTATAGCCAGAGCTTCGGTTAATCCACCGTGCACCTGTCCTTCAATGATCATCGGATTAATGCGCGTACCGCAATCGTCTAATGCAAAGAATTTACGAATTTCTGTCACCCCAGTATCCACATCGATATCCATCACACAGATGTAAGCGCCAAACGGAAACGTCATGTTCGGTGGATCGTAGTAGCTGACCGCCTCAAGCCCTGGTTCCACTCCTGGGATCGGCTGGTTGTATGATGCATAGGCAACCTCTTTCATCGTCTTGAAGCGCTCAGGCGCACCTTTGACTACAAAACGATCTATCTCCCATTCAATATCGTTATCGTGAACTTCCAGTAAGTAGGCGGCAATCATTTGTGCCTTAGCACGAATCTTTCTACCCGCTATAGCTGTGGCAGCACCTGCAACAGGTGTCGATCGCGAACCATAAGTCCCAAGGCCATAAGGTGCTGTATCGGTATCACCTTCTTCTATCGTGATGTCATCAGCAGAGATACCAATTTCAGAGGCCAGTATTTGCGCAAATGTGGTAGCGTGACCTTGTCCTTGTGAGATGGTACCCAGACGTGCAATAGCTGAGCCTGTGGGGTGAATGCGTATCTCGCAACTGTCGAACATACCCATACCAAGAATGTCGCAGTTTTTCATAGGGCCTGCGCCCACGACTTCTGTAAAGTGACTTAATCCAATGCCCATAAGGGTGCGTGTTTTACCTGCCTTGAAGTCTTCAACACGCGCCGCTTGTTCCTTACGCAGAGCAGGGTAGTCCACAGCGTCTAACGCCTTTTTCCAAGCCGTATGATAATCCCCTGAGTCGTATTCCCAGCCTAGTGCTGAGTGGTACGGGAACTGTTCTTTCTTGATGAAGTTAATCATGCGCAGCTCGGCGGCATCCATGTTCAACTTAATCGCTAGTACCTCGATCATGCGCTCGATAAAGTAGGCCGCTTCTGTCACTCGAAAAGAGCATCGGTAGGAGACTCCCCCCGGGGCTTTGTTGGTATAGATTCCGTCAACGGCCAAATACGCCGTCTTAATATCGTATGAACCGGTGCAGATGTTCATGAATCCCGCGGGAAACTTGGTGGGATCGGCGCAGGCATCGAATGCGCCATGATCTGCGGTGGTGTGGCACCAGAGACCAAGAATTTTTCCCTCCTTAGTAGCCGCTATTTTGCCCTGCATCCAGTAGTCACGAGCAAAGGCTGTTGATGCAAGATTCTCCATCCTATCCTCAACCCATTTAACAGGAAGTCCCGTAACAATCGAAGCCACGATGGAGCATATATAGCCCGGATACACGCCTACCTTGTTGCCAAAACCACCACCAATATCCGGTGAGACCACACGAATATTATGCTCAGCGATACCGGACAATAATGAGGCAACGGTGCGTACCACATGAGGCGCTTGAAAAGTGCCGTATAAGGTCAACTTACCGTTTACCTTATCCATAGACGCAACACTGCCACAAGGCTCTAGTGGACAAGGATGTGTGCGGTGGTAGTACACCATTTCTTCAGCCACCACCGGCGCTTCGGCGAGGATTCCTTCAACCGCATCTTTGTCGCCCTGTTCCCAAGTGAAAATATGGTTAGGATGACGGCGTGGGCCGTGTGCACCTTCTTTGGCATCGGCAATATCTTCACGAAGTATGGGGGCACCGGGAATTTCTGCTTTAAACGGATCAACCAACACCGGCAGTTCGTCATAAACAACTTTGACAAGGTCAATGGCATCAGCGGCAATGTACCGATCTTCGGCCACGACAAAGGCAACCTCTTGGCCTTGAAAAAGCACCTTGCCATCAGCGAGTACCATTTGCTTGTCACCCGCAAGGGTTGGCATCCAGTGCAAGTTTAAAGGCTCAAGATCAGCAGCAGTCAATACTGCAATGACACCGGGTAGAGCCAACGCTGCTGAGGTATCAATAGATTTAACGTAAGCGTGAGCGTGCTGTGAGCGAACAAAATCGCCATAGAGCATACCTGGCAACTTGATATCATCAATGTAGTTGCCTTTGCCTTGCGTAAAGCGTGAATCTTCCACGCGTTTGCGTGAGGTACCCAGACCTTTGAGTGAGGCCTGACGTTCTTTCATAGTCGGGGCTGATGCACTCATGCTGCAGACTCCTCAGATTGGTTGTTGATTACGTCGGCTGCCGATAACACCGCCTTAACGATGTTCTGATAGCCAGTACAGCGGCAAAGATTTCCGGAGATGCCAAAGCGCACATCGTCTTCAGTGGGGGTAGGGTTCTCTAATAGCAGGCGATGGGCTCGGGTTATCATGCCGGGCGTACAAAAGCCGCACTGCAGTCCGTGGTGTTCCTTGAACTGCTCCTGCAAAACATGCAGTTTGTCAGGGATTCCAAGGCCCTCCACCGTGGTGATCTGAGTGCCCTCTGCCTGCACAGCGAACATCGTGCAGGATTTAACCGAACGGCCATCTATCTCGATCGTACAGGCGCCACAGTGCGAGGTTTCACAGCCCACATGAGGCCCGGTGATGTCCATGTGGTCGCGAAGCACATGGATGAGTAGTTCGCGAGGTTCGACACTGGCTTCATGTGCCTGACCGTTAACGTTGAGCGTGATATTGGTTTTATTCATGAGTCTGATTCCGAGTTAAGGCGGCTAAGCGCGCGACCAGGCGCGATCAATAGCGCGTTTGAGCACAATTGAGCCTGCATGTTTTTTGAAAGCTACAGGGCCACGGTTATCATCTACAGGTTCGATAGCATCAATACAGGCCGCCACGACTTTTTTAAGTGTGTCCGCATCCAAGGAGCTGCCAATGAGTAACTCCGAGGCGGCTTCACAGTAGATTGGGGTGTCCGCCAGATTCGTCATGGCAATGGAGGCCTTCGAGCAGTTGCCGTCCGCACCTTTGCTTAGCAGCACCGCTGAGGCAGCTGTCGCATAGTCACCAATCTTACGTTTTTGCTTCTCGTAAGCGTATCCACCTTCACAGACAGGGAACGAGATCGCGGTGAGGATTTCCAGATCATCTCTTGCGGTGAAATAGGCCGCTTCGTAGAATTCACGAGCATTCACGTCACGTTGGCCGTCTGGTCCCACTAGTGTGAAGGTAGCGTTTAAGCACTGCATCAGGCCAGGAAAATCATTGCCCGGATCGCCGTTGGCGACATTCCCACCGATAGTGCCCTGATACCTTATTTGGGGGTCAGCAACTTGTAGGGCTGTCTCTGCAACGATGGGTGCAGCTGCCGTTAAGGCTGCGTCGTTAATCAGAGCGTGTTGCGTAGTCATTGCACCGATAGTGCATACACCGCCCTCCACCATAATGTAATTCAGGTCGCTGATCTTACGCAGATCGATCAAGTGCTCAGGCATTGCCAGACGCAGCTTCATCATCGGTATCAAGCTGTGACCGCCCGCAATAACCCGAGCGTCGTCACCGAGCTCTCCTAGCAGTCCAACCGCCGCTGGTAGGCTCTCTGGTGCGTGGTATTCGAAGTTGCCTGGAATCATTGCTGGTCCTCTGGATGCGGCGCCACAGTGGCGCGTGGTTTAAACGCTGAGGCCACGAATATACCCAGAGAATCAGTGCGTGATTGGCGAAAACACCAATGGCGCAAGTGGTGTCACGAACGGCGATATGCGTGCACCAGTGGCGCAGTTAGCCGCTGTTGAAGCTATACGCCAAGCTCCGTAGTCAGCTCGTTTACCCGAGCCCGGCTCACCGGTACCTGCTTCAGTTGGGTGAATCCTTCGAAACGGCACACCCCAGAGTCGCGGTGTTTTTCGAAGCCTGCAACGGCTGCTATATTGACTAGGTAGCTGCGATGAGAGCGGTAGAATTTCGCACCAGTTAACCGATTTTCTGCCTCTGAAATCGACCATGGGCAGAACTTTACGCCGTCTCGGGTATAGAGCTGTGTGTAGCGACCATCGGCTCGAATAGCACCTACTTCACTACTGTCAACGAACATGATTTGTTTGAGTTGCTCATAGGGGATCTTGACGACTACCAAAGGTTCAGAGCGATCAGTGGCAGCGTTTACAGCATGCTCCCGCTCAGGTATTGCTAATGGATTTGAAGATCGCTCAGATGCCTTGTCAGGACTCGGTACGCCTATTAGCTCAACAGCCTGTTGTGTGCTATCAGGAGCTGGATGGGTGCCTTGAGTAGCCGGCCCGAGTGGGGCATTCACAGAATCAGCTAATGCAGTGTGGTGCTCTTCATGTTCGGGTTGGCGTTCAAAACTCGCATGTGTCGGCAGCGTGTCGTTGTTGTGTGTGGATGCCCCATAGGAATGTTCGGTGTTGGCAATTGTTGCCTCAGGCGTGCTTGGGGCCGAGTTCTCTGGCGATGGGACAAACGTTGATGCTGCCAGCAGGAAAGTGCCGCCGATAACAAACCCTGCCACGCTCACAGCAATAGCCAATGATCCCTGACCTAATGCAATAGTGAGTTCCTGATAATCGGGATCAACCGAAAATTGTGTTCCAACCATAGCTGTGTAATGCACTACGACCACCGCCAAGCCAAACATCACTCCGCCTTTAACAATATTGACCCGCGAGCGCGAGCCATACGAAACTCTGATAGCCGCCATACCCATGAACAAAGCGAGGAGGGAGCCAAGAGCTACTGCCGCCATATTGAAATCTGGAATTACACCGCGCATACCCAACATGCCCACCACATGCATGGACACAATACCGACGCCTAGGCAGAGCCCGGCGCTGTTTAGGATGCGCTGTGTGCGTTGTCGGAAATGCAACAACAACAGGGCAAAGCCAACGACTAGAACAGCAATGAGTCCTGAGCCTAGTGTTTGTAGTAAATCGTAGTGAATCGGTACGGGGAAGCTCATGGAGAGCATCGCCAGAAAATGCATTGACCAGATTCCACCGCCGAGTAAAAACGCTGCCATCACGATCACAGCTTTACGCCTTGATTCGGGAAGCGTTCGAATATTATTCATCAACGCCAAGCCAGTAATGGCTGCCACTATCGATACAACGATAGCTGCTAAGGCGAGACTGGTATTGTGCGTGTACGTAATCACTGTAAGTTATAAATCTAACATGATAATGCTGCTTACGACAATCTATATACTAAGAATATCCGCCCTACAAGCCAGTAATTTTTACAAGGTCAGAATATACAACTCATGATTTTCGACACCGTTGACATCGAACTTTGCGAAGGCTGCTACTTAGCTCATTCTTTACAGACCGCCACTGGGCGCATTGGCAAAGGTACTTTTATAACTCATGAAATTGCGGCGCAGATCGCCCAAAGTGGTGTTTCTCGTATTCTGGTGGCGCAATTAGAAGCAGGCGATACACATGAGGACGAAGCGGCACACACCGTGGCCCTACTGCTTGGCGGCAGGGGAGTGACCCTATCCAAGGCCCGTACGGGACGTGTGAATTTATTGGCTAATGTGGAAGGCCTATGTCACTTCAGCGCACAGGCGATTATTGCAGCAAACGCAATTGATGAAGGTATCACCATTGCCACGGTGCTAGAAAATCGTTGGGTGGCTAAAGGTAAAATGGTGGCAACAATAAAGATCATTCCATACGCTGTACCAACAGTGAAGTTGCAACAGGTGCTCGATGTGTTAACGACGCACACACTATCTGTAGAAATGGCTGTTTCTCACAAAGCCGAGTTGATTCAAACCCGATTAAATTCAATTAAAGAAACTGTGCTTGATAAGACAAGTCGGGTGCTTCGGCATCGTTTATCACCCAAATTGGTATCTCTGGAGCACGAGGTGCGCTGTGAGCACAACACAGATGAACTGTATAAGATGATTGTTGACAGCTTGCAGCGTAATCCTGATTGGATACTGATTGTTGGTGCCTCA
>JALZUD010000022.1 GCA_023301725.1 Granulosicoccus sp.
ATCTCGTTTGCAATCTCGTTTGCAATCTCGTTTGCAAAGATAAGCATGCCAGAGCAAGCGAGCCGCAGTGCCTCGATAAGGGCTCCACGCTTGCGCGATGACATCCAGTCGCGCGTAGCTTGGCACCTCCTCCAATTGAGCATTCTGCGCATAGCTCACAACTAGAGCACGGTCACCGCTTGCCCAGGCATCACGTCTTTGCAGAGCCATCATCACGTAAACTCCAGCGCTCCAAGGGCCAATGCCGCGAATCTGAGTCAATGAGTCAATTACCTCGTTGTCAGGCAGCTTTTGTAAACTTGCCAAGTCAAGTGAACCCTCGTTAATAGCCTGTGCAATAGATTGGCAGTAAGATAACTTACTGGCACTGAGGCCCGCGGCACGTAACAAGGTATCAGGCACACTCAGAAAACGGCTTGCCTCCATTGCTGGACACAAATCACACACGCGTGTCATCACGGCCTGAGCACTGATTATTGATACCTTTTGCTCCAGAATTATATGCACCAAGGTTTCGAAACTTTGCGAGCGTGCCCACATCGGCGGCACGCCGTATCGCTGGAACATAGCAGCCATAACCACGTCGCGCTGTGCCAACTCCTTTAGCGCCACAAGCATTGTTTCATCCGTTAGTTGATACACTCAGCACCTCTTTTTTATACATGCGAACGTCTGACACCCATATGCTCTCAAAGCGTCAATTACTCGCCGAACAAAGACGCCTTAGCGCGCATCGATCGCGCCAAGCTCACTGGAAGCACTGGGGACCTTATCTGGCTGAGCGCGCATGGGGAACCGTACGAGAAGACTACAGCGATGATGGCACCGCATGGTCGTATTTTCCGCACGATCAGGCCCGCGGTCGAACCTATCGCTGGAACGAAGATGCGCTGGCAGGTTTTTGTGATCGGAATCAATACCTGTGCTTTGGTATCGCACTGTGGAATGGACAAGACCCTTACCTGAAAGAGCGCCTGTTCGGACTTGGTGGCCCAGAAGGCAACCATGGCGAGGATGTAAAGGAACATTACTGGTACGAGGAAAGCACGCCCACTCACAGTTACGCAAGTATGCGTTACCACTACCCACAAGAGGCGTTCCCCTACGATCAGCTACGCATCGAGAATGCAAAGCGCGGTTACGAGGATCGCGAATACGAACTCAGCGACACTGGAATCTTTAAAGACGACCGATTTTTTGATGTTCAAGTGCGTTACGCCAAAGCATCAGAAAATGATTTGTTAATCAGTGTCAGCATAACCAATCGATCCGCGCAGAGCGCTGAGGTTTCGCTGGTGCCACAACTTTGGTTTAGAAAC
The DNA here is from genome assembly GCA_023301725.1 of Granulosicoccus sp. Lineage (GTDB taxonomy): Bacteria > Pseudomonadota > Gammaproteobacteria > Granulosicoccales > Granulosicoccaceae > Granulosicoccus. Next base: position 1,320 of record JALZUD010000022.1, read on the forward strand.
ACATGGAGCTGGGGATACCCCGATGGCCCGATGGGCGATGTCCCGTCCATGCCCTCCATAGTTCGTGAATCACATGATCGCGTCGGCAACACGTTTAAAGCGCAGCACCCTGCATTGGGTGATTATCATTTTTATTGGCAAGGCGAGCCAACAATGATGATGACTGACAATGAAACAAACAGGCAATCATTGTTCGGAAACCCTAATGTTTCGCCATTTGTTAAAGATGGTTTTCACGAATATATTGTCAACAAAAAAACTGACGCAATAAATCCACAGCTAGAAGGCACAAAAGCGGGACTACATTACGCTGTGAAGCTAAGCCCAGGCAGTTGCCGTACATTTCAATTTCGTCTTTCAAACGAGCACAAGCCAAAACCGTTTGTCGGCTTCAAACCCACTATGGACAAACGCTACAATGAATTGAATCAGTTTTTTGACTCCGTACAATCACCTAAGGTACCCGAGCCGTTAAAAGCGGTTCAACGTCAGGCACTGGCTGGAATGTTATGGTCAAAGCAGCTGTATTACTATGACGTCAAGCAGTGGCTTGATGGGGATCCTGTTGCGCCTAACAAACGCAAACACGACCGTAACTCTCATTGGAAGCATATGCACAACTTCGACATCATGTCGATGCCGGATAAGTGGGAGTATCCGTGGTATGCAGTCTGGGATACAGCATTTCATACTCTTCCCATTGCCATGGTTGACACCGACTATGCCAAACGCCAGCTCACATTAATTACACGCGAATGGTACATGCACCCCAATGGGCAGCTGCCTGCCTATGAGTGGGCTTATGGTGACGTCAATCCGCCAGTGCACGCATGGGCAGCATGGAGCGTGTACAACATGGATAAAAAGAACGGAATTGGAGATCGCGCATTTCTTGAAGGCATCTTCCAAAAATTGCTGATGAACTTTACCTGGTGGGTCAATCGAAAGGACGTGCGTGGTGAATCCATCTTTGAAGGGGGTTTTCTTGGATTAGACAACATCAGCATTTTTGATCGATCTGAAGAACCGCCCACAGGTGGTGTTCTAAACCAATCGGACGGCACCGCCTGGATGGGCTTTTTCTCTCAATGCATGCTTAACATATCGCTTGAGCTGGCTAGCGATAATCCGATTTACGAAGATATTGCCAGTAAGTTTCTCGACCATTACTTGCAAATTGCCTACGCCATCAATGGAGATGATCAACGCATTGGATTATGGGATGAAAAAGACGGCTTCTTCTACGACCGGCTGGATCTGCCCAATGGCAGTCAAACGCCCATAAAAGTTCGCTCACTGGTCGGCCTGATGCCGCTTATCGCTGTGTCGCTTATTGATGATAGTGTTTATGAGCGATTCCCTGATTTCACACGTCGTATGCGCTGGATGATGGATCATCGGCCAGAGCTTGCCGGGAGCATCGCCAACCTTGATGAAAGCAGCGACAAGAGCCAACATCTACTGTCTTTCATAGGACGTGAAAAACTGCGACGAGTGCTGGTCTACTTGCTGGATGAAGACGAGTTTCTTTCCGACTACGGCGTACGTAGTCTGTCAAAAATCCATAAAGAACACCCGTTCTCCTATACAACGGATAACGGAAAAACGCTCAGTGTTAGCTACGAACCTGGTGAGGGAGAGACTGACCTATTCGGTGGTAACTCTAACTGGCGTGGTCCTATCTGGTTTCCGATCAACTACCTGATCATTGAGTCACTCCGACGCTATCACGCGTTTTACGGTGACAACTTCACCGTAGAGTGCCCAACGGGCTCAGGCAATATGATGAATCTGGATCAAGTGGCTAATCACATCACTATGCGCCTTATCCGCTTATTTGAAAAAAATGATCAAAATGTACGACCTTGGTGTGGTAGCAACAAGGAACTTGCACAAGGAGCTGACGAAGGTCTTCATCAGTTCTTTGAATACTTCAATGGTGACACCGGGGAGGGATTGGGAGCTAGCCATCAAACAGGCTGGACAGGTCTCATTGCTCTACTGTTGCAGCAAGCCTACGGTGAGGAAGACAATCCCTAGAAATCTTCACAGCGTACTAAGGTATTCGAACAGTTATCGTGTCTAGAAGAATTAAACACGGCATGTGTACGCTGTGCGAACGCACCACCGACTTAAGTTTTCATCACTTAATTCCGCGCAAGCTTCACAAACGCCGTCGCTTTGCCAAACAGTATTCTAAAGATCAATTAAACACGGGCATCATGCTCTGCAATCTTTGCCACAAAGGGCTTCATCGTTTATACAACGAGATGGAGCTTGGCACACGTTTTAATTCAGAAGGATCGCTGCGCAATGATGAAGCTATTGCACGCCACGTGGGCTGGGTGGCACGACAAAAAGCGCGAAGTATTGCTGACTGAATTGATTAATCAGTATCTGCTAAAAACCCGCCTGATTGCCGAGTCCACAGTTGGCTATAGAGACCTTCTTGCTTGGCTAATGTTGAGTGCTTACCTTCCTGGACCACAGCACCCGCGTCCATAACAATCAGTCTGTCCATAGCCGCAATAGTTGAGAGCCGATGTGCAATAGCAATCACTGTTTTACCCTGCATCAGGCCACTGAGGTTCTCTTGAATAGCCGCCTCCACCTCACTATCTAAAGCAGACGTAGCTTCATCGAGAATAAGAATAGGTGCGTCCTTAAGAAACATACGTGCAATAGCCAGTCGCTGCCGCTGACCACCCGATAGTTTGACCCCGCGCTCCCCCACATGCGCCTCATATCCAAACCGACCTTCGCTGTCTTCAAGGTCCTGAATAAATTCGTGCGCGTTAGCACGTGTGGCCGCAGCAATAACTTCCTCCTTCGTAGCATCACGGCTACCATAGGCAATGTTTTCAAAAACGGAACGATGCAATAAAGAGGAATCCTGAGTGACCACACCAATATTACGCCGTAAGCTCTCCTGCGTAACACCGCGGATGTCAGTACCGTCAATGAGTATTGTGCCGTGTTCAATGTCGTACAACCTGAGGAGCAAATTGGTCAGAGTTGTTTTGCCAGCACCAGAGCGCCCCACCAAGCCAATTTTCTCTCCTCCAGCAATATCAAGATTCAGCCTGTCGATAGCACCCTTATCACGCCCATAGTGAAACTTTACCTCTTGTAACTGTATACGGCCTGTATCCACCTGCAAATCAGTGGCGTTGTTATCATCTACGATACTGCGACGGGTAGACAACATATTCATACCGTCGTAAATAATACCGATACTTTCGAACAAACCCGATAACTCCCACATTATCCAACGCGACATGCCGTGCAAGCGCAGCACTAGCGCAACACCCACAGCTATAGCACCTACACCCACTTGAGCATCCATCCAAAGCACAATGCCAGCGGCCCCCACACTGAACAACAACAGCGCGTTAATGATATCGAGAACCGCATTCAATCCGGTAACCAGTCGGAACTGCGGGTATACCGTGTGCAGAAAACCCTTCATGCTTGCCTTGGCATAGCTGGCTTCATGGCCAGCATGGGCGAATAACTTAACGGTCATGATGTTGGTATAGCTATCAACAACTCGTCCAGTCATCTCTGAGCGCGCGTTGGCTTGCTTTCGAGCTACTGCTTTCAAACGGGGAAGAAAGTACGCGAGTAAGCATACATAGCTCACTAGCCACAGCACAAAAGGCAACACCATCCATGCGCTGAACGAAGACACAAGAACCACAGCCCCGGCGAAATAGACCGCGACGTAAACCAGCACATCCAATACTTTCAATACGGCATCGCGAATAGCCAACGACGTCTGCATTACTTTTGTCGCTACTCGTCCAGCGAACTCATCCTGATAGAAAGAATAGCTTTGCCCTAACATCCAACGATGCGCCTTCCAGCGAATAGTCATAACAAAGTTACCGAATATGACTTGGTGCAGCACCAGTGATTGAATTAAACCCGCTAACGGCAGAAACACTAGGATTACCAGTGCCATCAGAAAAAGCTTTGAGGACTCCTGAGACAAAAGTGTATCCGGGTCTCTATTGCCTAACCAGTCGACCAGATTACCCAGAAATCCGAACAAACTAATTTCCAGGATTGAAATCAAGCCAGAGAACAAAGCTAGCGCGCTCAACCAAGGCCACGCATCCTTTGCGTAATGCCACAGGAAAGGTATCAATCGATCCGGTGGTCGTTGCACAGGTGCATCCGGGAACGGCTCAATCTGTGTCTCGAAGCACTTAAGCAGGCGCGAGATGAATTTCATAGCAATAGAACGGCTCTTTAATTTGTGCAGATTGTTAGTACAGATCAATGGTGCAGATTGTTAGT
>JALZUD010000023.1 GCA_023301725.1 Granulosicoccus sp.
CGCCCTGACCTTCGCCCTGACCTTCGCCCTGACCTTCGCCCTGACCTTCGCCCTGACCTTCGCCCTGACCTTCGCCCTGACCTTCGCCCTGACCTTCGCTGTCGCTTTCAGACACACCTTCAAGCTGTTCGCGCAGTTGCTGGAGTTGCTCAAGCGCGTCTGCTACTTGTATTTCGTCATCACGTACTTGCAGTTGCTCGTTACCCACAGCAGAGCCCGCATCTTCTAATCTGTCACGCAACTCTCTCAATGCATTGGTTACAAGACTCTCACCTGGCAATACAGTCGCCAACGATCCGTTAGTGATTCCATCTGCTGCAAAGCCTGTCATTTGAATAGCGCGACTGTCATCCAGACGCTCAACTGCTTCTCGAAGAGCTTCACCAGTCTGGGGTACTTGATCGCCAAAGCGCTGAGTAAGATCTACAATATCACCGCGCAATTGTTCCATGTTTTTTTGTAGTTCGAGCTTGGAATCAGCAAGTTCAAGCATCTCTTCACGCGTCATACCCGATGTAAATATGCCACTTTGACGGGCTTGCACAGCACGTTCAACAGCTGCACGAAGTGTCTGCTCAAGATCTCTCTGCTCTTCAAGCAAAACATTCGCGCGTACAGCTGCTTCATCAATGGCAGCTTGCAACTCGCGTGAACGCGCATCACCTAAGCCCGTAAGCGCCTCGGACAATGCGTCGTTGGCCGCTTGTGTTCCAGAACGCGTCGTTGATGCGTCATCAGACTGCTCACCCTCAGTATTGGCTTGCGGCTCATTGCCTGCCGTTTCAGCATCTGTATTGTCAGCTGAATTATTGGCCGACTGCTCAAGCGCTTCTCGGGCTCTTTCAATTTGCTCAGATAGCTCACTGGCCGCTTGTTGAAGTTGTTCACTTTGCTCACCTTCACCTTGAGCGTTGCGTTGCAGTTGTTCCAGCTCTCGCTGTAGCTCTTCAAGTTCTCGTGCCAATTGTTGTTGTTGCCATTGTTCTTCTTGAGTAAGAGACTCACGCTCGCGTTCGGCTTCAGCCAACTGCTGCTGGCGACGCGCCAATTCTGCTAGCTCATCGAAGACCTCGTCCAGTTGTTCTTCGCCAGCTGAATTGTTACCACCACGATCGGGTTGCTCATACTGATTGCGCTCCAGATCCATCTCAAGGTCAAACATCTCTGCCATATCTTGACCAGCTTGTTGCCCACCGCCCTGACCTTGCTCCTGCTGGGTCATACGAATATCAGCGAATAAGGCTTCTGCCCGTTGTAGTAACTGAAGAGCTTTTTGCTGCGGTTGAATAGCATCTTCAAATGCCAGCTCATCGAGCGCCAGCGCAGAGGGTTCCATATACTCTGCAGCCTCTCGCAAATACTCGACAAACAGCCGGATTTCTTCACCTTGACTCACTAACTCGCGCGCCTCTGAACGATCGGCCAAGGTACGCGCCTGATCGGCCAGAGTGCGTTGTAATTCTGAGAGCAAACGCGCATTGTCTTCATGCCCACTAGTATCGCCATCAGCAGCATCAGTGCTGCGTTGTAGATTCCAGGTAGCAAGAAATATTTCTTTTTGGCGTTGCGAAATTTCACTGCCTTCATTGGCAGAGCCACCTCCGCCTCCACCACCACCAGCGCCGCCTCCTTGCCCTTCTGAAAAACGTCTTTCAAACGGTCGCACATCGATTAGCATCATGTCCGTCTCAGCCACACTATCGTGGTCTTTCACGCGAACGTAGTAGCTGATCAAATCACCGGGTTCCATGGAATCAAGAGCTTCACCCATGGATTCTAAGAAAAACACATGGCGGCTAACATCAGGACTGCCGTTAGCACTGGGGTCGAGCGATACGCTCTGCCATGGCTCAGCATTTACTGAGTAAAACAGCTCAAGTGACTCTACCGAAAAATCGTCAACAGCCTCAACCACGACTGTCACTTCCTCAACTGGTGAGGCACTCACATCTCGACCTGGACTTAAAAATTTAACTTCGGGAGCTTCGTCACCGCGCACAATCACCGCGTGAGCGCCGCTAATAGGGATACGACGCTCAAGCAACGTGTCGAACAGTTGATAGTCAGTGTCATTTTTCAATGTGAATTTTGTCTGATAAACCACATCGCCATTCGTATCTTCCGGGGTCGCGACCGATGTTGTGTCCACGGCACTCAGCGTCAAGGGCGTGTTGCCCAGCATGAACAAACCATCATTCAAGGCTTTGTCCAGCGTTATTGTCAGGGTAATGTCTGTGTTTTTCACAGCGCTAATGTTCGTTACATCGCTCAAACTGGCAGATGGTAGCCGAGTCCAATCCGGATAATCGTATTCAACATCGATGCTCTTCATCCTTGCCGGTTGCAATACCGATACTTCAAACTGTGCGCTTTTCGTAAATCCTGCTTCCGCGTAATAGCTCAAAGGTTTGGTGACACGAAACATATTGAATCGAAAGAGACCATCTGGCGAGGCTGTAATCAGACTGCTCTGCCATTGCTCATCGCCTTCATCGCGTGCGTAAAGAGTCAGCTCCTGTGTTGCGAAGCCCTCAAGAGAGATATCAATATCCAAATCCTCTCCAGCGAGTAGCTCGATAGAACCGGGCTGCACGTCTACGAACCTGCGAGGCGCAAGTGTCCTATCTTGCCATCCCCACCAAACATGTAAGGTGGCATTCTTCCACTCAGTAGTGGCTGTTTGCTGGAAAGCAAAACCTCCAGCGAATAAGCCCAACAACGCCACTATCGGCCATACCAGAGTAGACGTTGGCACCACCCGCTTCAAAGGAACTCGACGCGCCACCGACAATGCGTCTCGCGCAAGTAAAGACAGAAACGGTTGTTCAGGATTTTTACGATGCGTATCTATAAAGGTGCTAACTCTGCCATCAAACGCTGCGTCTGATGATTCGAGCAGCTTGGCACCACGGTCAATCGATAATCGTTTAAGCGGCTGCCACAACAGGCCAACTACGCATACCAATAGGCTAACGAATAGCAAGCCTCTGATGAGAAAATCGAGTGGCGGAGTAAATCCGCGATACAAACCTAACCAAGCACCTGCCAGAGTTAATACTGCCAGCGCTAACAGTGCTATGGCAGTAAAGGTCAGGACATGACGCCAGCGTTCGCGGCGACGCGCCTGACCTAGATAATCGATGAACCTGTTTATCGAGCTGCCACGGCCTTTCATGAGCCATCTCTCCTGATGTTAAGACGTCGATTGGCAAACCAGCTTTCAAGCGAGACTAGTAGCAAAAGCGACGGCAGTAACCAGTACCAGAGAGCCAAACGATTTGGGTCTCTGTTGTTAGTAAGTTCGCGCACATTAAGTACCACTCCCCGGACATCGTCGGACAGCGGCGTAGCCGCATTGTTTGAGGAGTCTTGCGCCTCGTTAGCATATCGCGCTAACCATGCATTCAGAGCCTCCGGTTCAATGGCATCTAGATTAGCTTCAGCTGGATCTAGCGATGCCCTTATCGATTTTTCACCACGCGCATTTAGCACTGTGTAAATGCCGGGAGAATCAAGTTCTATGCTGGAGGATTGCGACTGATCGCCAAGCTCTATAAGGGCATTGCCTTGGGAATCGATTAACTGAACGTTAGCAGGCAAGGAGAGGCGCTCACCTACAAGCACTTGATCAGGCACCGAAGTACTGGCGTCAAAGTAATTTAATATCGATTGCGTCAGCGCTACAAAGGCTGGCTGCAACGGCAAATTGCTTGCCAGTCCATCTAGGGGATCGTTGAGTATCAACAAACGCCCACGTGCAGACGAGCGCTCTATCAACAACGGTGTCCCACTGGATAAACCAATCAGCACAGCATCGTTATTTTGCAGCACAATATTAGGGGTGGCGAAGAAGCGCGTGCCTGTCCAGTCTATCGATCCCAATGCCAGCGGATGCGCCTCATTTACTGATCCGATCGCGTGCCCTTCAAATAATATAGTGGTTGCATCAGCGGTATCGGTCACATCAGATAGTGCGACCGGCGCATCGTTGTAGATCAAAGCACTATTGCCTCCGTCTACGTACTGCAGCACATCAAGCTCGACATCGACAGACATATCGTGACCTATAAATAAATTATTGGTGTCATCCGGTACTTGTTGCACATTTCCACTGATCGATTGCACTTCAACCGCACTATCTGTTTCAAGAGCCGTAGCTAAGAACACCGATGCACTGCGGCTACGGCCTTGGGTGCTTGTCAGTAAGCTAACCCCTACAGATGCGCCTGAGGAGACAACTAATTTTTGTTCGTTGTCTGCAACTAAGGCATCAGACTCCAGCAAGCTAACAGATAGCTCAGGACTTGAACTGGCCGGCAACACGAGTTCATTAATGCTGACGAGAGTTAATTCACCCGGAACAATGGATATAGTTCGAGATTCAAGCACCTTGTCTGCGGCTTTCACCTGCAGCGTGCGTGCAATTGGAACTGACGATGTACTGCTCCCACTGGCCATCAGTGACACTGTCACATTAAAAGTGGCTCCATTCGCAGATTGAGCTTCTGCGACTAAGTGAACGTTCATTTGATCGTTTGTGCCAACTTGTAAAAATTCGACACTATCAACATTGGGTGCATACAGAGCATTGACCTGAACAGGTAAAGCCGCCGCTTGCATATCACTAATTAGCCATAGTTTTACCGGCAAATCACGTTCGCTGGCCAAGCGATCAAGTCGTTGCATCAACACACCGTAATCGGCAGAATAGAAACTGGGTTGAAGTTCATTTAATACAACTTGCATACTCTGAACACCCGTGGTGCCACTGTTCTGGACATCACTGTTTACCGAGGCCAGAACTCGAACCTGATTGTCAAATCCTATTAATTCTATGCTGTTGTTACCCAGCTGCTGAAGCAGCTCATTGGCCTGATCTATAGCTGCATCCCAACGTCCTTCTGTTTGCATTGAAAGGGACTGATCGATCACTATCATGTGGTGCTGTTCATTAGCCGAAGCCACACTGCTTCGTTTGATCCACGGTTGAGCGAACAGTATGCACAACAGCAGTAGAGACAAAATACGTAAAGCCAGCAGCGCACGATAGCGTAACGTGCGTTTGCGCGAAACTGGAGGGGTTGTGGACTCCAGAAATTGCTTTGAAGGAAACAACTGTTCAGGGGGCGTCTGATCGCTAAAGCGATGCAATATCCACGGTAACGCTAACCCGAGCAACCCTAGTAAATAAAGAGGAAATAACAGACTCATCGGCCACGCCTCTCACGAAATCGCATATAGGCCTGCAGTGATGCGTCAAGTGGCTCACTGGTTAGCACACGGGTATAGTCTGCGCCGACACGTCGGCATGCTTGCTCAACCGACTCACAGTGTGCAGCGAATCTTGAGGGATACTCATTCTGCAAGTACTGAGGATCTACAATAACGGATTCCCTCGTTTCTAAATCTTTAAACGCGCTAATCTTATTTGCACTAGGCGTAATTTCCGCCTGATCAAGAATATGAAAAACAGCGATATCCTGACCGGAATGCGCCAGCGGTTGAAGAGCTGCGAGAAGATCGTCGGCGTTGGCGTACAAGTCGGACACCACCACTAACAAACCACGTCGGCTTATACTGGCTCGCAGAGATTCAAGAGATGCCAGAATATTGGTTCCGCGAGCAGCATCTATTCTTTCAAGTAATGTTAGAGCGCGCGGCAAACTATCGGGCCGCGCTGAAGCGGGTTGGTAGTCACGCACAGTTTCGTCAAATACTGCAAGCCCTAGCGCGTCATGTTGCTTGCGAGTCACGTAGCTGAGCGAGGCCGCAAGATAGATCGCTTGCGACAGTTTGCTCACGGGTTCGCCGAAGCCCATCGAGGCACTGGTATCAAGCAACACATTGACTGACGTGTTGGTTTCACCCTGAAAACGTTTTATGTACGTTCGATCAGTACGCGCATACACGTTCCAATCGACGTACCGTAGATCATCACCTTCGTTGTACGCTCGATACTCAGCGAATTCCTGGCTAAACCCGAAATGCGGTGAACGATGCAAGCCTGTAGTCACACCATCTACCACTGTTCTGGCCACTAGCTCGAGTGAACCGAGTCGCGCGAGAATTTCGGGTTTAAGCAATCTGTTAGCAGTAGGAGCTGGCATGGTAAGTTGCGTGCGTTAAGCTGCTACACGTTGATCAACAAGATCACGTAGCACATCGTCAATACTGAGACCATCAGCTTCTGCAAAATAATTGAGCATGACCCTGTGACGCAGCACAGGAATTGCCAGGGCATCAATGTCATCGGTGGTGACATGGTAACGGCCGGCCATCAACGCTCGGGCCTTTGCTGCAAGTGTAATAAATAATGCGGCTCGTACCGAGGCGCCAAACTTTACATATTGCTTAACTTTCGGCGTAGCAGATGGGTCTTCTGGTCGTGTCGCACGAACTAATTCCACAGCATAGCGTCCTGTCTGCTCACTGACTGGGACTTGCCGGGTCAGTCGTTGGAACGCCAAAACCTGAGCCGCGTTTGTACAAGCGACAACCGGTTCTGGTGGGGTGTCACTGGTGAAACGTTGAACGACCGTTAGCTCGTCCTCCAAGGGTAGGTAATCGAGCATAATGTTAAAAAGAAACCGATCCAGTTGCGCTTCAGGCAGCGGATAGGTGCCTTCCAACTCCAGAGGATTTTGCGTGGCCAATACAAAAAACGGCTTTTTTATAATGTGCTGAGTGCCACGTACAGTCGCAGAGTATTCCTGCATAGCTTCCAGTAGTGCCGCTTGAGTTTTGGGAGGTGTTCTGTTGATTTCGTCTGCCAGCAACACATTGGTAAAGATGGGCCCCGGAATAAAACGCCAGTTCCGCTTCCCATTCTCATCGTCCTCAATAATGTCTGTGCCAGTGATATCAGTTGGCATCAAGTCGGGGGTGAACTGAATCCGATCAAATTCAAGACCCAATGCATCAGCCAGTGTTCTCACCAGTAACGTTTTTGCTGTGCCCGGCATGCCTGTGACCAAGCAATGTCCGCCTACGAGCAAGGTGATAAGCAGGTGCTCAACCACTTCATCCTGGCCTACCACAATGCGACCGACCTCTGATCGTAGTTGCGTAGTCACTGTTCGAAATTCTTCTACAAGCCGAGCGGTATCCGCTTTGTTGAAATCACTTTCGTTCACGATTAGTTTAATCTCCAGCTGACAAGGACAGCAGCAAGTGCTGCGCGGGTCGATAAAAAGGTGCACTTTCTAGTGCATAAAGTAATTGGCGGCGGGCTCTCGCTGCTTCACCCAACATTAGCGCAGCTTTCGCCTTGCCCAAATAGGCTGATGCAAGATCATCAACCTGCATACCAACAAGCGCATCGAACTCTCGTAGCGCCCGCACAGGATCTTGTTCAGCCAGATAGTGCTCACCAAGCCATTGATGCACATCAGTACCGTATGGCATGACCCAGTTGAGTGCCTCCATAACGGCAACAGCTTCTTTCTGACGATCCCGCGCGCGCAAATCAACGATAAGTTCATACAACACGTCAGGATCGTAACCTCCGCGTTGCTGCCAACCCAACAGAACATCAACGGCTTCATCATCACGGCCTTCTTCGGCAAGCGCTTGGGCGAGAACCACATAAGCATTGCCTTGACCAACTCGCTCTGGGTACCTGCGAACAAGATCGCGGGACAAAGCCTGCGCGCTGCCCCAGTCTTCAAACTCCAGTGCTCGACTTAATTGACGTGACACCGCACTATATTCATCAAGGGAGTTCAAGATTCCCCCCCAGCGTTCTTGTAGATGAGCAGCGAACTGGGCATCAAACGTTTTGTGGTCATCACCGATCGCAACTTTCAAAGCGGTACTCGTATTGGCTCCAGTGGAGAAAACCTTGAGCATTTTTACCAGAGCATCATGACCCCAACGACTGGCAATGAAATCGCAAATAAGCCCCGCTTGCATGTACGACACCTGAACCTGGCCCTGGTAGCTGGGGCGGACAAAACCCTGATCCAGATTCTCTAGAGGCAAGAGTTGGTTTTGACTAATGGCGGCAAGCACATCCATCGATAGTTCGCGATCCGCTATCGGACCGGTATTCCATTCTTCATACACCGACAGCCCCTCACTGAACCAGCGCGGCAGACGATGGTTGGTGGCTTCAAGCGTAAACACATGGGCTATCTCGTGCCACAGCGTGCTGCCCCAGTGAAACGATCCTGCTGCTCGCGCTTTTGGACTATCCATAGCGGTAAGATAACCAAAGGTGACACCCAGTAGACCAATTCCCGGAGTACTTACCGTGCGTACTCCAAAATCATCGTGATCATGGTAAAGCTCAACAACCATCGGACGTTCCAGCCGGAAATCGTACCTTTGCGTGAATAACTGCACGGCACGCACAGACAGATCTATAACGTAGGGTTCAAGCGCGTCAACATCTTCGAGATCAAGTCGAATCAACACACGCCCCAGAATTTCGTCCGGATTTTCAGGATCAGGTACGTCGACTGAACTCACCCGCATCTGATCAAGGTCGTCGAGTAGTCGCAGAGTGTTGACCGTTTGCGCGTCGAACGAATCAAGATTAAAAGCCTGTTGTAGATGATAGCGTGCAGCAAACAGGTTATTGATGCGAAGTTGATTAATACCTAAGTCACGGTGCGCCGTGGCCAGATCAGGATCAATGGCTACCGCTCGAAAGTACAGATCTACCGCCTCGCGATAGCGATAGGTGATGATATAAAAACGCGCAGGCTTTGCGTATATATCACCATAGCGTGGGTTGTAGTCAAGTGCCTTTTCTACCCATTCGTCCATGGCTTTATCTTCAAGCAAGTTGGCACCAGCCTGCAGCGCATAAATTTCCAGTGGCGGCAGCCCTTGCGCTGTTGTTAGCTGCATGGCCGAATTTAACAAGCCTCTGGCAACATCCAGATTTTGCAATTCAAGTTCAATTTGTGCAAGCAAGATTCTGGCATGCGCGTTGTCAGGATGCTGCACCACAATCGAATTTAATAATTCACGCGCACGCCCTTCAAACCCTGCAGACAATGCTTCGGCAAGACCCAGCTGCGCAGACAGAAAATTTTCGTCGTAAAGCAACGCTTCGCGGAACAATGCTTCAGCATCGCTTATCTGATGCGTCTGTAGGTACAGGTTGCCCCAATGGGTTTTAACAGCGGGATCAGACGTTTGCGCACTCAGCTCACGAAACAGCCGGTTGGCTTGACGAATATCACCAAGAGCCGCCGCAGCGTCAGCCTGCTCTAACCCCCCTGAATTGTCTAGAAGTAACTGATAGCAGTCGTCTGCCTGTTCATCTTCACCCACATACAACAGTTGATCGCAAGCTAGGATGTTGTCCGAGCGCGTCTGACTGTAGTGAATAGTGAAAGCGTGAGAAAGCGAGCTGACTAGCATCAGGCTAATACACAATACAGATTGACCATTGATGAGTCGCTTAATTATTGGCATCTGAGTCACTCCAGCCAGTGGCAATATCGATAGTCTGTTGCAGCTCTGCTATCGACAACAGCAGCTCTTCCAATTCACTGTAGTAGTCTTCTACGGGCATATCTGGCTTGCGTTCAGTGAGCGATTTAAACGCGTTTTCCAGCACCAGGCGTTCATCCAACAGCTGCGCAACTGCAGGGTCATCCTTGGCATTTTGTAAAGAACCGAGCAAAGCTACAGCCATTTCATCTGATTGCTCACCACGAATTCGAGCGTGCTCTGAGGCCAGCAAATTCTGCTGCTCGTAGTATTCTCGGGTACGAGCGTCCGCAAAACGAAATGCCTCAGCGATGGTTAGAATTTCGTTGCGGTTGTAATCTGCCACATCGTCTTGGAAGGCTTCTGCCAGGTAGGTATGAAACCGAACTGCATTGATCTCACCTCCACTTTTGGTCGCGGTCACCAACACCCTGCCTAGCTGCGATAACGTGTCTAACGCCGCGCCACTGGCACTAGCCCCTAGCACCAGTAGCTGCCGACTAGTGGGCAGAACGTTCAATGCCGCCACCAGATCGTCTGTGGTCAGATCAGGACCAGCCACATTGAATCTCCACCCGGCAGAATCAGCGTTCCCGTGGCCCGTCAGAATAAGTACAAATGTAGGTTCAATAACTTGGCCCTGCACAGAAGCATCATTGATGTCCGTTTGAATCCTGCCAGCCATTTGCTCTATGGCTTGCAAAATTTGTACACGCGTTGCACTCTCATCCAGCTGCACAGTGAGTAACTCATCGTTGTCCAGAGAACGCAGTGCTTGCGCAAAGCTTCCAGAAGACGCTTCGAAAGCTTCAGTGTATTCCGGCGTTCCGCCCAGTCCGGAAACCACCACGGAATAGGTGCTTGCAGTGGCAGGCAAGCTCGTGATCATAAAAACCGTGATTAAGAGCATTAGCGTTGAACGGCTCATAGTCTTTTCCATCGCAGCCGAAGAAGCCACTCGGCAAGCTTGGCAAGCAGTAGTCCAAGAAACACGATGGGCATGTTCCATAAAGGCAGACTGACCTGACGTTTAAGAGCTGCGTTCTCTAGAGAGAGCACGTCAAGTACTGACGCTGCCTTATTGAATGGCAAGTAACTACCCCCTGTTACGTCAGCAACACGTTGGAGAAACTCACTTTGTTGCGTATTGTTGAAACTCTCCGCGGTGCCTGATTCACGCACCCACCAGCTTTCTGCCACTGACGGCGTGCTGCTAGGCGACTCACCTCCCAAGGGCGTTTGTGCGCTAATCCTATAAGGCCCATCCATTGGCATTTCTACATCGGCTGTATAGCGGCCAGCTTGCTGCAAATCCGCCGCGAACTCAACACTTCGAGTTGATCCATCAGGCAGGGTCAATGAAGTGTTCAAACTCGATTGCTGCAACGGCGTGTAGTCGGGTAAGTGGGCGAACAGCGATAGTTCAGCATTACTCACATCACGATAAACTGGTTCATCGCTCTCCACTCGAAGCCGTGACAACACATTGGCCACCAGATGGTTTGCCAGTTGCGTCCAGAATAGTTCATGGCGCTGATCAGTTGAATCAAGACTCATCTGCCATCGCCAACTGCCACTGGTGCCCAACACAAGGCTCTGCCCCTTTCCATAACGCTGAGCAACTAACAAAGCTTGGGATTCGCTGGCACTGCCGCTGGGATCTGTTTGCTCAAGTAACACAACTGCACCGGGTTTAACAGATCCGAGCAGTTGAACATCTGCTACCTCCGGCAAGCCTTGCCAAGCTGTACGATTTTCCTGTGCAGATCCGCCTAACTGTAACCAAGGCGTTCGATACCCAGACACAGTGGGCAACACCTGAGCACGACGGCGAGCAAACGTTTGCGCTGACAATCGAGCATCGAGAACAACAGGCAAGGCTGCTACAACAACCGAGCGTCCCCAGCCTCCATCGGCCAAACCATTCCGGCCTCCCAGCATAAGCAGAGAGCCTCCGCGTACATTGACAAAATCACGCAAAGCCAGTTGCTGTTTGGTTGATAAATCAGCAGCTTCCAGGGAGCCGATAATAATGGCATCGTAGGCGAACAAAGCTTCCCGATCGAGTGGAAAACCGTCTGCTAACTCGTTCGCATCCCTTACCCCTTGCCGGTAAAACTTGTTAGGTGACGTTCTTAATAAAGAGACGATCTCTAACGCTGGATTATCGTTGAGCGCACGACGCAAAAATTTGTACTCCCATCGAGGCTCGCCCTCTACATACAAAATTCTGCGTTGCGTGTCAGTAATGCGCAACATGCGTTGCTGGCGATTGTTCGCAAGATTTGGATCTGTGCGGTCATCGCTGTGTGCAATTTCAAAACGTAGCTGTCGCACACCGAGCTCACCTGTGGGGATAACCACTTCGTGCTGACTCTGTTGCACGTTCTCTGGCAAATTGATATCTTGCGCGGCGAGAAGATCTCGACCAGAGAACACTCTGAGTCTGGCGTTACCAGCGGTTGCGTGCGACACGGTAACGCTTGCCGTCAACTGAAGCCCTGGTGCCGCGCTTTGCGGTAACGACACGTCACTCAACTGGATATCGTTCGGTTCGCTCAAGGCACCAACACCGATGGTATGCACAGGTACACCAGCGGCACTCAAACGCTGCCACCATTGAGCGTCTATCGAGGATGCGTTATTGGAGCCGTCAGATATCAATACCACAGCAGCCATAGCGCTCTGACTGACTGTGCCCAGAATTTCATCAAGTGAGTTGCCTAAATCGGTGCTGCCGGATGGTTCGATAGTGCTCAACTGGCTGACGGTGTCTATCGCTTGCAATGATTCTGCTTGCACGTAGATATCTGCTTGGAATTCAGCGCTGTCGTCTAACGCAAAGTTCTCGATAACAGTGATGCCGGCGGCTGAGCGGGTTGCTGGAGACGTACCCGGACCTATCTCGTCAGCAGTTTGCATGCTGGCAGATGCATCGAGTATCCACGCCACCGTGTTCTCACCTGATTCGGCAACGTCGAGTTTGAGGACTGGCTGCCAGAGCATCACCAGTAGAATACCGGCTACCAAAAATTGCAGACCAAAGACCGACGCTCGTCTGGCGATAGAAATAGGCTGCCACCACACACTGAAAGCGATAAGCATGGCAAGGATTGCAATGCATGCAAACAGCAGTAGCAATGGCATTCGCCCATCGAACGCAAATGTACCTTCCTGCCACGCACTTACAGGATAATTGAACAACCATTCGAACATCTAGTAGTAGTCTCCGCGAATGCCATTCATTAGTGAGTCATGGCATAGAGCACATAATTCACACCAAGTCGATAAGCGTGAGCAGTCAATCTAGCTGGGTATGCGGCGTCATCTGCATGTTCCCAAGCATCACCTATGTCCTGGTTAAAATTGATGGCTACCATCACCCTGCCATTGTCATCGAAAATACCACGCCAGCGGGGCACTCGCCCACCCTTCTCATAGGTTCGATTATTCATGAGAGCTCTTATTCCAGGGATTTGTTCCCGTTCGGCCAAGTCGTAGAGTACGTGAAAAGCTTCGTTACCGTCGTCTAGATCAACAATCGAAGTATTAGGAAATACCTGCCGCATGACGGCTTCGAATTGGCGCCATTCACTGATCCCGTGAAAATCATCGACCATCATGAATCCTCCTCTCAACAAATACTCTCGCAACATGACGATTTCAGACCGTGCCAGCGCCATAGAGCCCACCTCCACCACGTAAAGCCACGGGTAATCAAATAAAGACTCATCGTTCAATCGCACCAAAACACCGTCTGCAGACACGTCCAGACGTGTAAGCCGGTCAAGCCCTGCGTTAAAATGTGTTTCAGCCTCTGGCCAATCAGCTCGCCAGCGCGGCCAATCATCGAACTGGGACTGCGAGTAGACCAACCTTGCAAAGGTGAATTCTTCCGCCTTGACAGCGGTTGCGCAAGCCAGAGTTAAAGACAACTGCAAAAAAAGTGCACATCGACGCTTAACCATAAGTTGCGCCAAAACCGGAAGGCACATTCGCCTTGTGCCACCTCCCAAAATGCTGCCAGTAAGGCGAAAGAGTTGTTACCAGATGACGGTGGCTTGAGCTTGAGATCGTTTCCAACAACATTTTTACTCTTGTGTAAGTCCTATTGATGAACGTTCATCATATACTCTACCGCTGGTTGTACGAAATACAGTGTGCCTTGGATAAAAAGGCGGCTCTATTAGCGCCAAAATTCTGCCAAATATCCCAAAAGCTTTAGCCCGTTAAATCCACAGCGTTCGGTGGATTTGTCGTTGTACGCTAAGCAACTCATCTGCTCGCCCAAGGAAAACTTATGTTCGGTCACCCAGTGCGGATTTTCCCGCCTACCAAAGCATTTGCATTAGCGATTTCGTCGCCAGTCGCTTTAATAAGTTCCTTACCCGTCGGTGCAGCAGGTTTCGCACTCATTGAGCACGGTGCTTCCGGCCTCGGTAACTCTTACGCAGGCGCTTCAGCCGTCAGCGCCGATTCCTCAACTGTATGGTTCAATCCAGCTGGCATGAGTGAACTGGACGGACGCAAGGTAGCCGTAGCCGGTCACCTCATTAGTTCTAGTACAGATTTTACCAATGAGGGCACCTCTTTAGCTGCAGCGCTGGGCGGCACTCCCATATCAGGACCAGACACTGCAGATCCGGGAACAGTAACCCTGCTACCCAACTTTTATTATGTAGCGCCCATTAATCAACAGTGGAAATACGGTTTAAGCATTGGAGTGCCCTTCGGCTCATCCACTGATTACGATGATGATTGGGTCGGTCGTTACACCACTGTGGAAAGTAGCATTAATGTTATTGACGTCAATCCATCCCTGTCATATCGAGTGTCAGACAAAGTCAGTTTAGGTTTTGGCGTCAGCGTGCAACGCTTATCTGCAGTACTAGAAAACAATATCGACTCGGGCGCTGTGTGCCTGAATTTTGTCGGCCAAAGTAGCATCACAGAAACCCAGTGCTTCAATGAAGGGCTTACGCCAGGAAACCAAGCCGTTGATTCTGTCGGCGAAGTCGATGGTGATTCCACCGCCTTGGGTTTTAATCTGGGCGCGCTGTTTTCGCCCACTGATACGGTAAAAATTGGTTTGGCTTATCGCCATGGTGTTGATCATGACCTTGAAGGTGACGCCAGCTTTGTCGTCAACCCGAATCTGGCCGCGGTTCTGGCCAGCAACACGAGCGCCAGCCCGGAATCTCAATTTGCTACCGCCAATATACTTAATAACGTGCCAGGAGCTGCAGAGGTCAGCTTACCGGCATCTTTTTCTGTGTCTGCAGCGTGGCAGGTGCACAACAAAGTGGAATTACTGACAGATCTGACATGGACAGACTGGAGTGTTTTCGACGAACTTCGCGTGGAATTCGAAAATCCTGCTCAGCCCGATTCAGTATCACTGCAGGAATGGGAGGACACCTTACGATTCTCCGCCGGTCTTAACTATCAACACAATTCGAAGCTAACGTGGCGCGCAGGCTACGCATTCGATGAAGAGGCCATTCCTAGTGCTCAACGCCGCACAGCACGCATACCGGGTAACGATCGAACCTGGCTTTCAGCGGGCATAGGCTACAAGGTGTCGCAACGATTTTCGTTTGACATTGGCTACGCACATCTGTTTCTGGACGACACGCCAGTTGACAACCCGAATTTAGAAGCGCCAGGCGGTTCGATTGTAAGAGGTGTCTTTGAACCTGCTGTCGATATTTTTTCGGCACAGCTTAACTGGGACTTCAACTGAGATCATGCACATGACTAGCATCCTTAAAAAGACCCGCACCGCGTTGCTTCTCGCGTTAGCTATGACAGTTGTCGCCTGCTCAGACGATACCAATTTTGACTTTGAGCAAAGCATCGCTGATGCACAAGAACAGGCACTTGCCAACAGTGCGCCTGAAGCTTTGTTCAATCCCGCAGCTGGAGACACACCTTTCCCTAATAACCTGCTGTTTTTAGGCAGTGCTGATGGCACGCTTAATATTCCCATACCTGCAGGTGGCGACATCCCAAGCAATCCAGCAGTTGCCATGAATCAGCAGACAGGTTTCTCCACCATAGCCTCTATAGCGGCACCCGTATCCAAAGCCCTCGATGCAGCATCGGTCAATGCAGAAAACGTACGCATACTGCGAGTGAATCTAGGTACGTTTGTCGATGAACAAGATCCAGTGCTGGCGGGCACAGTGGCGTCGCTACGCTCTTTCATTGACCCAGTTGTTACCGATGTCACCGGCGGTTTCTTTGTCAGTGCTGTGGGCGGTCAAGTTGTACTTACCCCTCTGGTGCCTATGCAGCCCAATACCAGCTATATGGTTTTCCTGACCAATGGTGTAACTGACACAACTATTCAAGCAGACGGCACGCCGAATCCTCGGCCGCTGACTAGAAGCTTTGTTTACAGATTGCTTTCCAGTGATGAAACTATTGGCAATGAAGACTTAGAGGCAGTCGAAGGTTTAACCGGTGAAGCTGAGGTCGAACGTCAGGCTGCGCTCACCAGTTTTCGTGTACTCGAAGCATTAAGAATCAGCGTGGGCTCTCAACTTGCCGCCATCGATATGCTGACGGGTGTTGAAGCCGGTGACGTAGCTCTATCTTGGGTATTTACCACCCAAGATACCCAGCAGACACTGACCGATGTCAAGGGCATTTCAGCCGCTTCGATTAACTTTAATTTCATACCCTCAGAAGTCGCAGCCAGCGACGTATTTCCACCACTGACCACCGTGGCATTCGACCTGTATGAAGGCGCTCTTGATCTTCCATACTATCTGACAGCGGTAGGTGATGACGGCAACCCGCTAAGCGCGCTTAACAGTTTCTGGGCCAATGCTGATGGTGGATTTCTGGGAGCACCCAATGCCAGTGGGGCGCCTGATTTTACGCCTGCCAGCACCGGCGATGTGACTGTGCCAGTTTTGTTAACTGTTCCATTGGGCGAGATGCCAGCTGGTGGATGGCCGATCACGATCTATCAGCATGGCATTACAGGTAATCGTACGCAGATGCTGCTCATTGCCAACGCCATGGCGTCAGCAGGGCGTGCACTTGTCGCCATTGATATGCCAGTCCACGGCCTGGATTCAGATAGCCCACTATTTGTGACTGCGAACGAAGGAGATATGCTTGGACCCATCGAACGAACGTTCGGCATAGACGCTGATCAAGACGGTCTTGCTGATGCTTCGGGCACGCACTTTATCAATCTGGGCAACCTAGCCAATTCGAGAGATAACTTGCGGCAGGCTGTTGCCGATTTATTTGTGCTCAGTGCAAGCCTGGGCAGTGCCACGTTCCCTGAAGGCGACGATACCTCTTTTGACGCCGGTAACAAGACATTTATTGGTCATTCACTGGGCGGCATTGTAGGCACCACCATGTTGGCATTTGATGACAGCTTCAGTGCTGCCACACTTGCCATGCCAGGCGGGGGAATAGCCCAGTTGCTGTCAAACTCTGACAGCTTTGGTCCTGATATCCGTGAAGGCTTGGCAGAAGCTGGCATCGAAGCTGATTCAGCTGATTTTCAACAGTTCCTCATTGCTGCACAAACTCTGGTGGACTCAGGCGATCCAATCAATCATGCGGTGGCCTTGGGCGCATCCGGAAATGCCGCACTGCACCTGATCGAAGTCATTGGAGATACAGTGGTGCCCAACGGTACCTTTGTAGGCCCGCTGTTTGGCACAGAGCCTTTAATCAGGCTACTTGACCTGACAGACGTTGGAGCAGACAATGCAGCCTCCGCTGGACCCAATTCGGCCGTAAGGTTTACCGCTGGTGATCACGGTTCAATTATTGACCCGACGGCAAGCCTGGAAGCCACCACAGAGATGCAAACGCAAGCCGCAAGCTTTGCTGCCTCACAAGGGGCCGTGCTGACTGTGAGTGACACTACTGTTCTACAACAGACCCCTGGAGGATTGCAATGAGTAAAGCTATAGCAACTCAAACTTCGATGGCTAAGACAACAGCGGCATCAGGTCAGCTTTTTGCCTGCCTGCTGCTGTCATTAACCCTTTTGACAGTTACGACAGGAGCTGCAAATGCGGCTTCAGTTGCTGGGGTCAAGCTCGAAGAAAGTATTTCGGTTAATGACGATGTGACTCTGGAATTAAACGGTGCTGGTATTCGCAAACGTCTGTTCTTAAAACTCTATGTGGGTAGTTTGTATGTCACCGAAACCATGAAAGGCGCAGATGCTCAAGACATCATCAGTGCCGATGACGACATGCTGGTACAGATGAATATTCGTAGTAAGTTGCTAACCCGCGACAAAATGGTTGACGCGATTAATTCGGGTCTGCGCAAGTCAACTGGCGGCAACACCGGCCCTATACAAGAGCAAATTGTCGCCATGGAAAGCGCATTAGATGAAGCACTAGCTCCTGGCGACGTGATACAAATTTCTTACAACGCACAAACCGATACCACCACGATGTTAAAAAATGGTGAGCCGAAGGCCGAGATGTCAGGGCTGGAATTTAAACAGGCTATGTTCGGTATCTGGCTATCTAATGACCCTGTGCAAGGAAAATTGAAAAAAGCCATGCTCGGCGGCTAGTCTAGCTGGCGCCTCTGCAATAGAGGCGCCTCAGTTCTATTTCCTACAGCGCACCCTGTCTGATATCGTTAGGGAAATCGTCAACATCAACCACGCGTTGAGTGGCCTTATCAGCTGTCACTAATAACGTTGCTTCTGCCTCCTCCAATACCGACGCTTTCACAAGCTGTTGAAGCCAAGTTTCATAGTCGATGTTGTACGGTCGTTGCTCTCTTGAATTCTTGAGCTTCCGTTCGGCTTCTTCAGCTGCCAGCACACAGCGCAGTGCGTATTCAATACTGCCAGTAACATCTTCAGGATCGTCACTCACATAAGCACCAGCGGTTAGCCGGTCTCGCGCCTCTGAGTCACTGAGCACTATTCTGGCGCAGGCTTGAGTCAGCTTGTCGTTCGGTGTGCGAAAACGGCGTCCCAAAGGAAAAACGATACCGCGCAGCACCAAACCAATCGGCGTGTTTGGAAAGT
The DNA here is from genome assembly GCA_023301725.1 of Granulosicoccus sp. Taxonomy (GTDB): domain Bacteria; phylum Pseudomonadota; class Gammaproteobacteria; order Granulosicoccales; family Granulosicoccaceae; genus Granulosicoccus. The sequence continues at coordinate 18,476 of JALZUD010000023.1, forward strand.
TACGCAAAATCTGGTCTAGAGCCACCTGGGTTTCAAACAGCGCATGCCGCACTGACCATTCCAGCAACGGCTGATCCGCTTCTGGACGCCCAGAATCTTCAAATCGTTTGAGTACAGCTGACGCCATGTACATGTGCATCAAACCATCTGCAAAGCGCCCAGACAGCATCTCCTTGCGCTTGAGGCCGCCACCAAGAAACAACATGGCAAAGTCAGCAAGGAATGAATAGGCTGCGCTCATGCGAGCCAGTCGTCGATAGTATTTTGCATTCGGCCCCACAGTGGGCGAATCGGCAAACATACCTTTACTCAAGCCATGGAATAACGATCGCGCGCCATTCTGTATGGCATAGCCAATATGGCCCGTGAGCGCTTCGTCAAAACTCTCCAGAGCCTCACGCTTGTCAGGCAATGAGGCGGCTGTGATTTCTGCCATAAGCCAAGGATGGCATCTTATGGCACCTTGCCCAAAGATGATTAAACTTCGGGTGAGAATATTGGCACCTTCAACAGTAATGCCTACAGGTATTGCCTGATAGCCACGCCCGAGAAAATTGCTCGGACCCATGCAGATACCCTTCCCGCCGATAATATCCATACCATCGTTAACGACTGTACGCATGTTTTCAGTGTTGTAGTACTTGAGGATAGCCGATACTACTGATGGCTTTTCACCCTGATCAAGTGCTGCACAAGTTAACCTGCGTCCAGCGTCCATGGTGTACGTGAGTCCTGCGATGCGACCCAGCGCCTCCTCAATGCCTTCAAATTTTCCGATAGGCATATTGAATTGCTTACGCACCCGCGCATACGCCCCAACGTATCTGGACACCGTCTTACCGGAAGCCACGCCGTTGCTAGGTAGCGAAATTCCTCGTCCAACAGACAGGGATTCCATCAGCATTCGCCAGCCTTGACCCACCATAGGCTGCCCGCCAATAACCCACTCCATTGGAATGAACACATCATTACCACTGTTGGGGCCATTCATGAACGCCTGATTCAGCGGAAAATGACGGCGGCCTATTTCCACACCGGCAGTATCAGTTGGAATGAGCGCGCAGGTAATACCCAAATCTTCGGTATCACCCAGCAACTTGTCCGGATCGTAGGCCTTGAACGCCAGCCCAAGTAATGTGGCGACCGGACCCAACGTGATGTAACGCTTCTCCCAGGTGACGCGCATACCTAGCACCTGTTCACCTTTGTATTCGCCTTTACAGACAATGCCAAAGTCCGGCATTGCGCCAGCATCAGAACCCGCAGAGGGGCCTGTCAGCGCAAAACAAGGGAGTTCCTCACCGACGGCAAGACGCGGTAGATAATAGTTTTTCTGTTCCTCTGTTCCGTAATGCAAAAGAAGCTCGGCCGGACCCAGAGAGTTGGGAACCATGACGCTTACAGCGCCTGTCACGCTTCGCGTGCCAAGTTTGGTCACCACTTCAGAGTGAGCCATGGCTGAAAAGCCCAATCCGCCGTACTCTTTTGGGATAACCATGCCTAAGAATCGTTCTTTCTTGATGAAATCCCAAACGTTCTCAGGCAAATCGTTTAGTTCGTACGTGATTTGCCAGTCATCCATGATGGCGCACAGCTGATCGGCGGGACCATCAACAAATGCCTGCTCTTCAGGGGTCAGAGTGGCCTCTGGGTAGCTGGTTAGTTTTTTCCAATCAGGTGCACCCCGAAATAACTCTGCCTCCCACCAGACAGTGCCAGCATCAATGGCTGCACGCTCTGTTTCCGACATAGGCGGAAGCACCGCGCGCACGTACTGCAGCACAGGCGTGCTGACTATTTTTTGGCGCAACACGCGGATATTAAAAATGACAGCTGCTATTATCGCCACGACAGTGAGTAGTCCACCGAAAAAACCGCCTAACATGCCAAAAAGCGCGGCAATGATCAGTATCGCAAATCCTGCTAATGTTGCTACCAGTAAACTTAATCTGACTTTTGCAACAACGAATAAGGTTAGAGCGACGACCGCTAACCAAAATATAATTCCCATAATATTGTCTCTATAAATTGCCAAAACAAGGCGTGTTGCCAGGCAGGGCTTGCGGTGAGTAAGACCAAGTCTCGATAAATCCAGATCATACCCTAACGATGCCAAAATCCTCATCGTGTGTGGGTTACGATACAACTCTTACAGCAACTTGATTCGTTCCTTATAAATCCATGAAAGACGCGTTTACAAACATTTTGCAAAGCATCGGCGAAGATACTGAACGCGATGGCTTGCGTGATACACCCGCCCGTGCCGCCAAGGCGATGGAATTCCTAACTCAGGGTTACTCGCAAACTCTGGACCAAGTGGTCAACAACGCCATTTTTGAATCAGATAGTGATGAGATGGTCATTGTTCGAGATATCGAGCTGTACTCTCTGTGTGAACACCACATGCTGCCTTTCATCGGTAAGTGTCACGTCGCCTATATCCCTACCGGCAAGGTCATTGGACTATCCAAAGTTGCAAGGATTGTGGACATGTACGCGCGGCGTCTGCAAATTCAGGAATCATTGACCAAACAGATTGCCACCGCCGTTTTGGAAGTCACAAACGGGATGGGTGTGGGGGTCATCGTTGAAGCACAGCACATGTGCATGATGATGCGCGGAGTACAGAAGCAAAACTCCTCCATGACCACATCGGCCATGCTCGGCACATTCCGATCAGACATCAATACACGCAACGAATTTTTGCAATTGGTTAAGTAGCATTTGCACTCTCGTTGCCCAGCTGCATGTGCCATAGGTCATTGTAGAGGCCGCCGCTGTTTAGCAGCGACTCGTGTGTACCTCGTTCTACGATTTCACCTGCATCCAGCACCAGAATCTGATCAGCATCCACAACAGTGGACAAGCGGTGTGCAATAACCAAGGAGGTAGCACGCTTAGCAACCGCATCCATGCCTACCAGTATGGCCTGCTCGCTACGCGTATCCAAACTGGATGTGGCTTCGTCGAAAACAATAATAGGCGGATTTTTCAATACCACCCTTGCTATGGCCATTCGCTGCTTTTCACCACCCGATAGTTTCAGACCACGCTCACCCACAATGGTGTCGTATCCTTGTGGCAGTTGAGCGATAAAATCGTCCAGGTTAGCACGGCGAGCCGCCTCGAAAACACGCTCATCACTCGCCTCAGGATTGGCGTAAGCCAAGTTGTAACGGATGGTGTCATTGAACATGACCGTATCCTGTGGCACCACCCCAAGTGATTCACGCAGACTTGTTTGCGTACAATCGCGCACGTCTACCCCATCGATGCAAACACTACCTGCGTTGACATCATAAAAGCGGAACAGCAGTCGCGACAAGGTAGATTTGCCCGCTCCTGAAGGGCCGACAACCGCCACCTTGGTGCCTGGTTCGACCGTAAAACTGATGCCTTTTATAATGGGACGCTCTTCAAGGTAGGAGAAGTGCACATCCTTGAACTCTATTCTTGCCTCGGTGATAGCAAGCGCCGAGGCCTTTGGCTTGTCTTGTATTTCAGGCTCACGCTCTAGTAGTTTGAGTACCAGATCCATATCTGCCAGTGCGTATTGCAATCCCCGATACACAACACCCAATACGTTCAGTGGCACAAACAATTGCAGCATCAGGGCGTTAATCAATACAATGTCGCCCAGTGATATAACCCCGCCTGCTACATCTCTTATCGCCAGCATCATGACTATGGTCACGCCAACAGCCACCACGGCTGCCTGACCAAAGTTCAATGTGGACATGGTGACTTGACTACGCACACCGGCGTCGCCCCAACCTTCCATGTGCTCGTCGTAGGCGCGAATTTCGCGCTGCTCATTGTTGAAGTATTTAACGGTTTCATAGTTCAACAAACTATCGACAGCGCGGCCATTGGAGAGCGAATCGAGGCGATTCATTTCGTGTCGGAATTGCATTCGCCAGCCAGAGAATTTCAGCGTGAAGAAAATGTAGATCCCCACAGTACCCACCACCACTAATGTGTATTCCCAGCCATAGCCACCTAGCAAAATACCGGCAACCAGCAGGAACTCGGCGGCCGTTGGAACGATATTGAACACCAATAGATTAACGATAGAACTGAGCGAATTTGTACCTCGCGATAAATCCTTGGTGATACTGCCCGTGTGCCTGTCAAGATGAAATGACAAAGACAGATTGTGCAGATGGGTAAGCACCTCTGTCGAGAGTTTATGCATCGCCCTGTATCGCACTCGCGCAAACAAGGCATCACGCAGTTCTTTGAATGCGGCGCTGAGCATGCGCAGGAGTCCGTAGGCGCCCACCAATCCCAATCCCACCAACATGACATCGTTACCGCTGAACGCATCGAATACAGAGACGGCAATATTGTCTGAAGATCCCGCACCTGTGCCAACCTGAGTACCAACGCCGGTATCCAATGCGTTGACAATCTCTTTGAGCAACAGTGGCACCGCAACAATGGCCAGCTTACTCGCCATTAGGCAGGCTAAGGCAAGCAGCACTCGGCCCTTGTATTCCCACAGATACGTGGTGAGCTTTTTCAGATTTTCAAAGTCACGCCGATTGCTATGCGGTGCTTCTACGCGACCGTGCATCAGGCAAGCTTCCTTTGTGCGTCATCGCTGGCAGCACTTTGCAGATGCTCCAGCGCACCTTCTACCAAAGTAATAGCGTCAGGCACCCTGGAGGCTTGCTCACTAATGTGTCGTCGCCATAATCTTGCGCCAGGAACCTCTTGGAACAAAGCCACCATGTGGCGGCTCATGGCACTGAGCCTGACGCCCTGTTCATACCACTGTTGCATATACAGACCATAGTCACGAGCCACGTTGCACAACAACTCGTGGGTCTTTGTGTGGTCGTAGCCATTAGGCATATCCTTGAAGATTTTTGCATCGGCATCGATCAGCATAGTCGGGTGATAGTAGGCCGCGCGACCGATCATCACACCATCCACCTGTTGCAAGTGCTCCTGCGTGGCATCGAGGGTTTCGATGCCGCCATTAATGCTGATGTGCAAATTCGGGAACTCCTGCTTAAGTCGGTAGACAAAATCGTATCGTAATGGTGGGATGCTGCGGTTCTCTTTCGGGCTCAATCCATCAAGCCACGCTTTTCTGGCGTGTACGATGAAATATCTGCAACCACACTCTGATACGGTTTCGACGAACTTATGGAGCGCCTCATAACTATCGTCACGATCGATACCAAGGCGGCACTTAACACTCACCGGAATTGAAACGCTTCGCTGCATAGCATCGACCGTGTCGCGCACCAGTACAGGCTCAGCCATCAAGCACGCGCCGAAGCGACCCGCCTTGACTCTGTCACTAGGGCAGCCCACGTTCATATTGATTTCGCAGTAGCCATATTGCTCGCCTATGAGGGCGGCTTCAGCCATTTGTTGTGGATCTGATCCGCCCAGCTGCAGCACAACCGGACCTTCGACATCGTGCTTCCCTAAGAGGTAATCACGATCACCATGCACAATAGCTGCGCTGGTTAGCATTTCGGTGTATAGCAAGGTGTGTTTGGATAACAACCGAGCCAGATATCGGTAATGCCGATCGGTCAGCTCCATCATGGGTGCCACCGCCAGTCTACGCTGACCACCAAGCGGATCACTGACCGTTTGACCTAATTCATTCGCCATTTCGTTCAACGGATTTCACAGAGGTAAAAGTTTGCTAGTGTACGCTTTAAAATACCTTTCACCAGTTTTGATCAAATAGCCTATGAACACGATCTCGTCTTGGAAAAGCTTTGATGGCACGCTCTCGGTGCACGAACACGATAGCGCGTGTTGCCAAAGTGCTATGCAGTTCGCTGTATTCACGCCGCCTCAAGCACAACAGGGCAAGGTTCCAGTGCTTTGGTATCTGTCGGGTTTGACCTGCAATTGGTCAAACGTGATGGAAAAATCAGGTTTGCAACGCATGGCGGCCAAACTGGGCATTATGGTGATTGCTCCCGATACCAGCCCACGCGGAGACTCTCTGCCCAACGACGAAGCCTACGATCTGGGCCAAGGCGCAGGCTTCTATCTCGATGCTACACAAGGTGCGTGGGCCACTAATTTCAGGATGCAACAGTATATTGTTGAGGAACTGAACGCTCTGGTGTTCGATCAGTTTCCAGCTGCCGATGTTGAGCGGCAAGGCATCATGGGGCATTCAATGGGGGGGCATGGCGCACTGTCGCTACATTTAAAAAACCCGCAGATTTTTCGCAGTGTGTCTGCTCTGTCTCCTATCGTGGCACCCGCTCAAGTACCTTGGGGCCAGAAGGCGTTTACAACCTATTTGGGTACCAATGAATCTGACTGGGCACCGTACGATTCCACGCAACTGGTAATAGCAACGCCTAGTAAGGCAAACATACTTATTGACACGGGAACCCAAGACCCATTCCTCAACGAGCAACTTACGCCTCAGCTGTTTATAGACGCCTGCAAAGCCTCTGGACAGGCATTAAATTATCGTATGCAAGAAGGTTATGATCACTCTTACTGGTTTATTGCCAGTGTCATTGAAGATCATTTGCAACATCACGCAGACGAATTGCTTGCCAATAGGTCGGCTACACACAAGTCGACTACATAGGCATGATCCCATTTGACAACACTTACGCACAGCTGCCAACTGCACTCTTTGAGCGCGTCTCTCCGACACCTGTAAAGGCACCATCCATTGTTGCCTTGAACTCAGAATTAGCACAAACATTAGGGCTCAATGCAACATGGCTAGCCAGCGATCAAGGACTGGCCATGCTGTCGGGCAATCAGGTGGTAGACGGATCAGAGCCTCTGGCCATGGCATACGCAGGGCATCAATTTGGTCAATGGGTGCCACAACTGGGTGACGGGCGAGCTGTTCTGCTAGGTGAGATTGTTTCTGACAATCAACGCTACGATCTCCAACTTAAAGGGGCGGGCCGCACGCCGTTCTCCCGAGGAGGTGATGGACGTAACTGGATAGGCCCGGTGCTGCGTGAGTATTTGGTGAGCGAAGCGATGGCTTCGCTAGGCGTGCCAACAACTCGCGCACTGGCAGCGGTCAGCACCGGCGAACACGTGCTGCGAGAACAAGGCCCTATGCCAGGCGCTATAGTGGCACGAGTTGCTCGCAGTCATATACGCGTAGGTACCTTTCAGTACTTTGCAGCACGTGAAAATAACGAAGCACTACAAGCTCTGATCCATTACGTGATCGAACGCCATTACCCAGACCTTAGCGGTGCGGAAAATCCGGCATCTGTCCTGCTTGAGGCAGTGATAGATGCGCAAGCCTCATTGGTTGCTCATTGGCAATCACTGGGTTTCATACATGGCGTAATGAATACAGATAACTGCTCTGTCAGTGGAGACACTATTGATTATGGACCGTGTGCATTCATGGACACCTACTCCGCTGCCAAGTTGTTTAGCTCGATAGACATAGGCGCACGCTACGCCTATCAAAATCAACCGCGCACGGCGCAATGGAATCTGGTCAATCTGGCGCAGTGCCTACTGCCTTTTATCGATGAGAACCAAGAACGGGCTGTTGAGATTGCACAAGGCGCCATTAACCGCTTTGACGAAATATTTGTTACCCACTACTTACGTCGAATGCGCATGAAACTAGGTTTAAGCGATGAACAGACAAACGATCTTGAATTGGCAGCACAGTTACTGCAACTCATGGAAACACATCAGCTGGATTTCACCATTAGCTTTACACAGCTAACCACGGATGAGGCCACCACACCTTTTTCACTGGGCGGCCCTCTTCATGATTGGTTTTGTTCATGGCAGGAGCGCCTGGGTGGTAGCCCGGAGTCTTTGATAGCGGCGCGAAATTTGATGAGGGAAGCAAACCCCGTGGTTATTCCACGCAATCACTTGATTGAAGATCTGATTGATAGCGCTGTGCGCGATGGTGACTACGCCCCATTCAACGATATGCTCGCGGCGGTAACATCACCGTTCAAACATCACCACTTGGGCACTTTGTACTCGCGAGCACCAAGGCCTGAGCAGTTAGTGACTCAGACATTCTGTGGTACCTAGTGTACTGGGGCTCTCTGCTTGAACGCTTTGAAGGTCACAGTACACTAGTGTACTGTGACCTAGCTGATCGACTCCGACTTCAAGATACCCATGAGCCGTAAACGCTATTTATTCTATATTTCCCAAAACTATTCCTATGGAATTCTCAGGCCTTTGCAAGACGCTATCTGGGAGCGTGGCGGCGAGGTAGCCTGGTTCCTGGAAGGTCAACAGTTGTGCGCAGAATTTCTGCACAACACTGAAACTAGACTGACCAGTCTGGATGATGTTTTCAACTACAAAGCTGATGCCACAATATTTCCCGGGAATATTGCGCCGACCTTTTTACCCGGCATCAATGTGGCAGTCTTTCACGGCTTTGATGCAGGAAAACTTGACAAAAAAGGGCGCAACGATCATTACAAAATCAGGAATTGTTTTGATCTCTATTGCACACAAGGACCAGAATCCACCAGCGCATTTGAATCATTGTCATCGTCGCCACAAAGCTACTTCGTCAAGCAGACGGGCTGGTGTGCGCTGGATACATTATTTTCAACGACGCCCACTGTACAAAACAGCCGACCCACTGTTTTGTTTTGTTCCACGTTTTCCAAACGACTCTCCTGTGCCGATCAACTACACAACACGATCAAACAGATGAGCCAGACAGGCAAGTGGCGCTGGATAGTTCAGTTTCACCCTAAAATGTCGCGCCAGACTATTGAACAATACAAGGCCATTACCTCAGAGCATCTGACGCTGGTAGAGACAGATGATATCAATCCATTATTACGTCAGGCAGATGTCATGCTCTGCGACACTTCATCTGTGATTTCTATGTTTTTGTTGTTGAACAAACCAGTGGTAACGTTTAACAATATATCGCCAGGCGATCACCTGCTAAACATCTCAAACGACACCGAGCTAGAGGCTACATTATCAAATGCCTTCAACAAGCCAGACAAATTGATGGCTGCTATCAAGACTTTTGGAAAGGCAATCCATCCCTATTCGGACGGCTTATCCTCACAACGTACGCTCGACGCAATTGATGACGCGGTACTCAATCAGACAAAACTGAGACGGAAGAAACGCGATATTTTTCGGCAATTCAAAATGCGCAAAAAATTGAATTACTGGCGAATTTAATGTAAGACTGTGGCTTACTGTGAAACTATTCGGCTGAAGTACTCAGAGTATGTGTCAACGGTATTCTGATGGGACAGCCTGCCATTTATCACATCAGGCGCGTTGTCTGTTAAACGCTGCAAGTGATCTGGTGAATGATATAGGAACCTTAGCTTATCGGCGATCGCCTTAGAGTCTGCTAATGGCACGATATAGCCGTTGTTATTATCTTCTATGATTTCCATTGTTCCCGGATTGGCTGCACTAATAACAGGCGTACCGTTGGCTAATGATTCCATCACCGCCCGCGGTAGCCCTTCACGAAGCGAAGGCGCAACCATGATGTCGCAGGCTTTCGCGATGCGTGGTACATCTTGCCGAAATCCAGGTAGGCTTATCCTGTCTGCCATTCCAGTGGCTTGAAGTTGCTTCTGGAATTCGGGTGTATCGAATCCATTGCCAACTAACACTACACGCAGTTCTGGCAAGTCGTTTACATGACGCAGCGCATCGATAAAATACTGCATGCCTTTATAAGGTCGAGCACTGCCTATGCATAGAACATTAAACTTTGTAGTGTCGCTGGAGAACTCAGTTAAATCGGCTGCAGGCTCTGCATACCAGGCTGTATCGTGGCCTTTATATATGGTCGATACAAATGAATGAATTGACTTTCTTGTTCGCGTTTTTACATGCTCTTCAACAGCACTCGAGACGCAGATGACACCGTTGATACGAGGATTTAAAATTCCCAGGTAGTTACTAAGATCTGTAGGGTACAAGCCACCAGTGGTGCCTCTGTAGGCAACCATTCTGGCCGACGTTCCAACACATGCCATTGCAGCATTGGGTATTGTTCTTGACGTCGTAGCGTAGACGACTTCAATGTTTTTAGATCGAATCAGTTGGTTTAGTGTTTGGATGTTTTTCCATACCAACTTGTTGCCGTAAGGTAGGCTTAACAACTCTATATTACCAACATCGTAGCGGCTAAAGTACGCACTTTTAGGGTCGACGCAAAGGGTCAATTCGTGCCCTGCTCTAGCCAGGCCCAAGTATATTTCGGCCTCTGGCCTGACACTGGAAAATGATCGCCCCTTGTCCGGCACAATCAAAAGTCTCATGAACATTCCAGTAGCCAAAGGCCTTTATTTGTATGGACCTTGGGCATGGAGGTATTTGAATAGTTCCGCAACAGCTTGTTGGCAGTCCTAAAGTGGCATATTTACTAGACTGCGTTTGCAAACCCTTGCAAACTAATCTAAACAAGGGGCAAAAGCGACTGTGTTAAGCAAGTTGCACTAAACGCAAAGTTGAACGTAGAACAGCACGCGCGCTGATCGTGCCTTGCTCAATTTTAGTGGGAAGCTCAGCAACATCAATCGCACTGTTGTCGATCCCAGCAGCGCGGTTTATTACAACGCCAAGACAGGCATAATCTATTTTCAGTTCGGCGGCCAGTGACGCTTCAGGCATTCCCGTCATGCCGGCGATGGTGCATCCATCATGCTGCATGCGACGCGCCTCAGCCGCTGTATCAAAGCGCGGGCCGCGCGTGGCACCGTATGTGCCTGACTCCACTATATTGACATCGTCAACCGATTTACCACCTGCTATTAACAAGCCGCGTAATTCCTCATTGTAGGGGTAGCTGAAGTCGATATGTTCGACTGGATCATCACCACCATCGAAAAATGTACTCTCACGATCATAGGTGTAGTCGATGATCTGATCAGGAACCACTAACGAGCCGACGGTGCAATCAGTATGAATACCACCCACCGCACCTACCGCGATGATTTTCTTTATACCTACGTTATTGAGTGCCCAGATGTTCGCGCAGTAGTTAACACGATGTGGAGGGATTCGATGTGCAGTGCCATGTCGGGGCAGGAAGACAACTTCCACACCACCAAGCTCACCAAAAACAAGTGGACAAGAGGGCGCACCATAGGGCGTTTTGACCATCTCACGACGTGTCACTTCCAGATCTTCCATACGGGTAAGACCGGTACCACCAATAATTGCAAGAGTCGTCATGATGTTGTTTTCGTTGGAACGTGATTGACGCTAGGAGGCTATCCGAGAATAGCGATTGATCAGCCTATTCTCGAACAGGCTCCTAGAAATTGACTATTGGGATTCCTCAAGCAGAACCGATGCCATGGCAGCTATCCCCTCTTCTCTTCCACAAAAACCTAACTTTTCTGTGGTCGTGGCCTTAACGTTAATTCGTGCAACATCCATTCTCAGGTCAGCAGCCAACACCGCACACATAGCTGCTACATGAGGCCCCATTTTAGGCTCCTGTGCAATGATAGTTGCGTCGACGCTCACGCAATGCAACCCCCGTTGTATCAACTGCTCAACGACCTCACGCAGTAGCTCACGACTGTCAACACCTTTGTAACGAGGATCAGTATCCGGAAAATGCCGTCCGATGTCGCCCAGTGCAGCAGCACCTAGCAAGGCATCACTTACTGCATGGAGCAAGACATCACCATCAGAATGCGCCAGAAACGCTTTGTCGTGCGCAATGCGTACACCGCCGATCATCAAATGGTCGCCTTGCGTGAAGGCGTGAACATCGTAGCCGTTGCCAATTCTCATAGATTTGATTGCCCCGTGGATTGCCCCACGAGACGTCTCGCCTGCAACAAAGCAGTTGCTAAAGCCCAGTCAACAGGACGCGTAATTTTAAAATTCGGCTCTAAGGCCTCTACCAACAGCGGTTGGACGCCGGAGAACTCCATGGCTGACGCCTCGTCAGTGACAGACTCACCGTGGCTGTGCAATGCACTTTGCAGTGCATCGCGTAATTCGCCAGCACGAAACATTTGTGGTGTTTGCGCTTGCCATAAATTACTACGAATAACGGTCTCTACGGCACCAGCATACTCATCGGCGCGTTTAAGCGTATCGTGCACCGGCGTTGCCAGCAGTCCACCAGGGGCTCCGCTGTTATAAACGGTGGTTATCAAACGCTTTATGTCGGAGGCAGCAAGCAGTGGACGCGCCGCATCATGAACCAGTACCCACGTGTTATCGGAGGCGTGTTCTAGCATTAGCTCAATACCCTTCAGCACCGACTGCGCTCGCAACTGGCCGCCAGTGGCTGTTATCACTTTCGGGTTATTGGCAGCTTCAAGCGTTTGCCAGTGAACGTCGTCTTCCGCTAGCACAACAACAACTTTTTCTACGTACGGTAATGCCACTCCGTCCAGAGTGCGCTGAAGCATAGCCAGGCCATCCAGCTCTTGATATTGTTTGGCGATTTCGCCACCAAGACGCTGGCCTGATCCGGCTGCTGGCACAACCACCCACAGAGAAGTATCTAAACTGGGGGCATTAGATTGCATGGAGGAACTATTCATTAAGAGGCTCTGGTTCGCTCAGTATAGGAGGATTGGAGGGCTCAGCCACTTCAGGGTCACTCGTAGAGTTTTGACTACGTTGTGACCCTTCCTCTCTAACAAATTGATAAAATGACTCGCCTTCGCTGATCATGCCAAGCTCTGCTCGGGCGCGTTCTTCTATGGCGTCCAGGCCACCCTTGAGATCAGCAACCTCAGCGGCAAGTGCTTGATTCCGAGCATTCAATCGAATCACCTCAGCCTGACTGGCACTAGCCTCTTTCTGCAGGCGTGACACTTCCTGAATGCTGCCATCGCCGAACCATAGACGCAATTGCAGCACCAAGCATAGAATCAGCAGTCCACCCACTAAAGCTTTCACAAGGTTAGCTCTTTAGATAAAACAATCTAGAGTTTCTGGTTAAACGCATCAGCACCAGGATATACCGCACGATCGCCCAAGTGATCTTCAATACGCAACAGCTGGTTGTATTTGGCGATACGATCAGAGCGCGACAACGACCCAGTCTTTATCTGCTTCGCATTCGTTGCAACTGCAAGGTCAGCAATGGTTGTGTCTTCGGTTTCACCAGAGCGATGTGAGGTGACGGTGGTGTAGCCTGCAGCATGTGCCATCCGAATAGTTTCCAGTGTCTCGCTCAAGGTGCCAATCTGATTAACTTTAATCAGGATTGAATTAGCAATGTTCTGCTCGATACCACGCGCAAGAATTTTAGGATTGGTAACAAATAGATCATCACCCACTAACTGTATGGAATCATTCAGGCGTTCTGACATGATTTTCCAACCATCCCAATCACCTTCATCCAGCCCATCTTCGATAGAAATTATGGGATATCTAGCAGCCCAATCGGCAAGATAATCAACGAAGCCAGCAGAATCAAACTTACGACCTTCAGATGCTAGGTCGTACTTACCGTCTACATAGAATTCCGAGCTAGCAACATCAAGCGCAAGATATACATCCTTGCCTGCTGTGTATCCGGCTTTGTCAATTGCCACCAGAATAGTTTCCAGAGCCTCTTCATTGGATGAAAGATTCGGCGCAAAACCACCTTCGTCTCCCACACTGGTATTCATGCCTTTGCTCGCCAACACAGCACGCAGGGCATGAAAAATTTCAGCACCACAACGCAGCGCCTCACGAAATGACGATGCACCCACGGGCAACACCATGAACTCTTGGAGATCAACACTGTTATCAGCATGTGAGCCACCATTGATGATATTCATCATAGGCACTGGAAGATTTACCGCATCTGAACCACCCAAATGCTCAAACAACATAACCTTTTTTTCTGCAGCCGCTGCATGCGCTGCAGCCATTGATACTGCGAGTAAGGCATTAGCGCCTAAGTTGTCCTTATTCTCAGAGCCATCAAGATCGAGCATGACCTTGTCAAGGCCTTCCTGATCCATGACATCGTGACCCATTACCGCATCACGAAGCACACCGTTGACGTTTGCAACCGCCTTCAAGACGCCCTTACCACCGTAACGCGACTTGTCGCCATCACGCAGTTCAAGCGCTTCACGTTTGCCAGTAGATGCACCTGAAGGTACAGCAGCTCGACCAACCGCACCCGACGCAAGCGTGATGTCTGCTTCAAGGGTGGGGTTTCCGCGAGAATCCATAATCTCGCGAGCTTTGATTTGAGTAATTTTGGAGCTCATGCGCAGTGCAATTTTCCTATATTAAGAATTTATGGGCCTATCTCTATAAAGAGACTCTAGTGCAAAATAGAGTTAACGTAACCAAGGAGTTTCGGCTAAGTCACCAGATTTAATGACTCTGTCCAGATTTACAAGTGTTTCCAGCAATGGCTTCAGCTGCCCTAGAGGCCAGGCATTGGGGCCATCACTCAGCGCTTTTTCCGGATTAGGATGAGTTTCCATAAACAGGCCCGCCACGCCAGCAGCCACAGCTGCACGTGCAAGAACAGGGACAAACTCGCGCTGCCCACCGGACGAGCTGCCTTGCCCACCAGGAAGCTGCACTGAGTGCGTTGCATCAAATACAACCGGACACTGCGTGTTGCGCATTATCGCAAGGCCACGCATGTCGGATACCAGATTATGGTAACCAAACGATGCCCCACGCTCACACACCATAATGTTGTCGTTACCGACGGCACGCGCTTTTTCAACAACATTAATCATGTCTTCAGGGGCCAGAAATTGTCCCTTCTTGATATTCACAGGTTTACCAGTTTTGGCAACTCGTTGAATGAAGTTAGTTTGCCGACACAAAAAAGCGGGAGTTTGCAACACATCAACTACGTCTGCCACCTCGTCCATCGGTGTGTCTTCATGCACATCGGTCAGCACGGGAACACCAATGTCCGCTTTCACCTTGGCAAGGATGCGTAAGCCCTCTTCTATGCCTGGTCCACGAAAGCTGGACGCCGATGAACGGTTGGCCTTATCAAATGAAGATTTATAAATGAACGTTAAATTGAGTTCTGAACACATTTGTTTGAGCGCTGCAGCCGTCTCTAGGGCCAACTCTTCACTCTCGATAGCGCACGGGCCGGCAATGAGAAACAGAGGGTGTTCAATGCCTACTTCATGACCACATAGTTGCATAGCTAGTATCGCTTGTTGTTCTTGAAAGTTATGAGTCGCCTTGCGAATTTTCCTGCGCTGCACTGATCGCAGCGCCCTTCATTGCGCCCTTCATTGCGCCCGTCATTGAGCCCTTCATTGAACTCTGCGACGTACCTGGAGAGATATCCTGGGCAACATTTTCCTTACGCGCACTCTGGAAACTCAACGCTGCGACCACAAGCCCGGTAAACAATGGATGCCCATCACGAGGATTTGAAGTGTATTCAGGATGGAACTGACAACCGATGTACCAAGGGTGGTTCGGCAGCTCTATCATTTCTACTAAACCGCTGTTGTCATTAGTGGTAGCTTTGCTTGAACCGGGATTTTCCTTGTTCATCTCACTTGGCCCACTGGAGCGTGCTGATATGACAAGTCCGGCTTCCACTAAGCGCTCTGTGTAGTTATTGTTAAACTCAAAGCGGTGCCGATGACGCTCTATGATTTGCTCTTGTCCGTAACTTCGTGCAGCAAGAGAGTCTGAGGTCATGTCACACAATTGCCCACCCAAACGCATGGTGCCACCTAAATCTGAATCGGGATGCCGCAGCACAGTTTCACCGCTAGCATTCTTCCACTCAGTTATTAATGCAATAACCGGCTCTTTTGCATCAAGGTCGAATTCACTACTATTAGCGCCGCTGATACCGGCAACATTGCGTGCAAACTCTATGACCGCAACCTGCATACCCAGACAAATACCCAAATAGGGAATATTTTGTTCACGTGCGTACTGAGCCGCCATGATCTTGCCTTCTACACCTCGGTTACCAAAACCACCCGGCACCAGAATGGCGTCTATTTCGTCCAACGCACCCAGATCCCCGCGCTCAAGCTTTTCGGCATCTAGGTAGCGAATTTTTACACGACTGTTTGTTTGGATTCCAGCATGCGTCAACGCTTCATTTAACGACTTGTAGGACTCTGTAAGTTCCGTGTACTTACCCACCATGCCGATAGTGACCACATTCTCCGGCGCCCGAATGCCATCGACCACTCTTTGCCATTCGCTCAAATCAGCTTGAGGCAGATCCAAACCGAATTGCTGACAGACCAACTCATCGAGACCCTGCGCATTGAGCATTCGAGGGATATCATAAATGGTGTCGGCATCGGTTGCTGCAATGACCGCACGCTCTTGTACGTTGGTGAACAAAGCTATTTTACGACGCTCCGTCTCAGGTAATGGACGATCTGCACGACAGACGAGGATATCTGGCTGAATGCCAATGGAACGCAGCTCTTTCACCGAATGCTGGGTAGGTTTGGTTTTGATCTCTCCTGCTGAGGCGATATAGGGCACGAGCGTGAGATGCATGAACAAGGTGTGCTGCTTACCTAGCTGAACCGCCATCTGCCTGATAGCCTCAAGAAACGGCAACGATTCAATATCTCCCACCGTGCCACCAATCTCTACCATGGCCACATCAGCTCCCTGCGACCCCACCATAACTCGACGCTTAATTTCGTCAGTGATGTGTGGAATGACTTGAACGGTGGCACCGAGATAATCACCTCGACGTTCATTGGCTATCACGGTCTCGTACACACGGCCTGTGGTGAAGTTGTTGCTCTGACTTGTCTGGATGCGAACGAACCGTTCGTAATGACCCAGATCGAGATCAGTTTCGGCTCCATCGTGGGTGACGAAGACCTCACCGTGCTGATAAGGGCTCATTGTGCCCGGATCCACGTTGATGTAAGGGTCGAGCTTGAGCATGGTAACTTTGAGACCACGCGCCTCTAGTAGTGCGGCCAAAGCGGCGGCAGAGATGCCTTTACCCAATGACGATACGACACCACCAGTTACAAATATAAAACGCGTCATGGACAGTGTCCGGTCTTTCGACATGAGAGCGACGACGATGCACCCTGTGCGTAACAAGGGCATACTGCGCAAAAAATAACGACGCGGAAAACTCGTTAGAAGGTCCCGCTACGAGCAAAATGTTCACTTGCGAACGGGGGTCAAGATTAACAGAAAACCCGAGCACCTAACAATTGCAAAACACACTAAGCGCGCAATTTTGCGCTAAGCGTCGACTGTGCTGTTGTCCTGATTGCGGATTTCGCCTGACGAGTAGGCAGTTTTGCCATCCAACTTACCCGCCGACGTCTTGCTCTGGTGGTCGACACCTACAACAAGCTGCCAGACGGCCGCAAGCTGCTCATCGATATAGATAAGAGGGACGCTGCTACGTTGCCATGGTGGAACGACAGATTCTTGCAAAATACTTTTGACTGACTTGTGAAATGCCGGATTGCCCAGCCGGATTAATTCACCACCGGCACGACTCTTAATCACCACAGGACTTTTATCAGGTAGACGAATTCCCTGCCTGTGACATTCTGCAAGAGTTAACGTGCTGCCGGTTTCGCGAATAAAAAGATCTTTGAACGGAGGCTGCCAACTGTAGCGAAAAGCGGCTGGTTCTTTTTGCGGCAACAACAGGTATAGGCTGTCACGATGTCGTCGGAATTCGTATTCACGCACATTGACTACGCCGTTGGAATCATGTCGGGCGTTAATCAGTGTGGTGTGTACCTGCAGCAGATCCTGCAACCGGGGCATGCGCAGTTGTCGTTGTCGAACCCAAAGACGAATGGCCGTGAAAGCGCGCTCACGCGGCAGCTTTTTGAGCGCAGACAGACGCAGCTCGGGCTTGCCAGCTACTTTGACACTGTCAAGGTCCTGCTGCGCCATACTCACCAGTGCCTGACTGGATGCAGCGCACCGCATGGCGGAACGACTCAGTGTCAGGGTGGAGCTAGGCCAACGAGCTTTGATCAATGGCATAACCTTAAGCCGAAGAAAATTGCGATCAAATTGCAGTTGTTGATTGGAGGGGTCTTCTACCCAGTCGAGGTCAAGTTCGCCGGCAATGCTGAGCAAGGATTCTTGAGAACATTCCAGAAAGGGGCGCGCCAGCACACCTTGGGCAAATACGCGCTTTTTGGGAATACCTGAGAGCCCATCAGGACCACTGCCGCGTAAGGCCTGCAACAAAAAGGTTTCAGCCTGATCCTCAGCGTGCTGAGCGAGCAGCAGATGCTCACCTGGTTGCAACACTTGCGCAAATTGTTCATAACGAGCACGTCTGGCAGCAGCCTCAGGGCCACTTGAACCCTGCGCCACTGTGCATTGGCGCACTTCGATGGGTACATTTAACGATGCGCATATCTTGCGCGCGTGCGCAGCCCAATGCACGCTTTGCGTCTGCAAACAGTGATCGACATGAATCGCTCGCAAATGAAATTTACGTTTCTCATCACGCAACTGGGCCATCAGGGCCAGCATGACGTGCGAGTCGACACCACCGCTGTAGGCGATGCAGTAGTGCGTTACAGCGCTGTGCCGTTCCAAATACTGCTCTAGTGCATAAGTGGCATCCACCGAACTCATGTAGCTTCCTTGAATTGTCCGTATGCACGCAGTTTTTCCGAGCGTTGACTTAGTAGGGTGTCGGCTGGAGTTTCGGCAAGCACAGCGAGCTCTTGAATCAATGCCTCTTTCATCGCGTTCGCCATTAGCGCAGGATTGCGATGCGCGCCACCTAAAGGTTCCTCGATAATGCGATCCACGAGTTTCAAGTCGAATAGTCGCTCTGATGTAATGCCCATAGCCTCGGCCGCTTCAGCCGCCTTATCAGCACTTTTATACAAGATAGCAGCACACCCTTCAGGGCTGATCACCGAGTAGACGCTGTATTTGAGCATCATAACTCGATCACCCACGCCAATAGCCAAAGCTCCACCAGAGCCACCTTCGCCAATAACGGTACAAATGATGGGCGTTTTAAGGCCTGCCATGACAAACAGATTTCGCGCGATGGCCTCACTCTGACCACGCTCCTCTGCACCAATGCCCGGGTACGCTCCCGGTGTGTCAATAAATGTTAAAA
Organism: Granulosicoccus sp.; assembly: GCA_023301725.1. GTDB lineage: Bacteria > Pseudomonadota > Gammaproteobacteria > Granulosicoccales > Granulosicoccaceae > Granulosicoccus. The sequence goes on from JALZUD010000023.1 coordinate 37,500, forward strand.
CAGGTAATGAAAAACGCTCGGCCAGCTCCATCAGCCGCTTGGCCTTGCGGTAGCCTTCCGGACGAGGCATACCAAAATTACGATGAATTTTTTCTTTGGTATCACGGCCTTTTTCGTGCCCGATAACCACCACAGGCTTGCCGTTGAGACGCGCCGTACCGCCAATGATGGCGTTATCGTTGCCGTAAAGTCTATCCCCTGCCAGTTCATCGAAGTCGGTAAAGACATTGTCGATATAAAAGCGGGTGTACGGGCGCTGTGGATGTCTAGCCAATTGCGTAATTTGCCAGCTGCTGAGCTTGGCAAAAATGCTACTGGTGAGCGTATCGCACTTCTGCTTTAAGGTATCCACTTCTGCACTGATATTGATATCAGCATCTTCGGTGGCGAACTGCAGTTCGCGGATCTTGGCTTCCAACTCAGCGATGGGTTGTTCGAAGTCGAGAAAATTTGGGTTCATTGAGTCGGCAGTAATCTCTCGGGTGACGCTGATAGTTTATCAGCTGGAAGCGTAACTTCAGTAAACCAACTCAACGTTTCCTTCACCGGTTAATTCGTCAAGCTGGGATAACAATTCGAGACGTGGAGTCACGGCCCAACGGTTGCCTGCCTTTATACTAGCCTGAGCGTGACCATTAGTGAATGAAAACCAGACCGGTGTGGTCCCACTTTTACAAGTAGCCAATGTGTCAATTAATTTGTCTAGCCCCTGATCAGCCCATTTTTCCGCCTCCAACCGTATGAGCAGCCGGCGTGCGAATCGCCCTCTAGCCGAAGCAAGGTCGTAAATCTCACGAGACCGAATTTTAAAGCCGCCATTGAATTCGTCAGGACTTACATCCCCATCGATGATCAGAACCTCATCTTTGACAATTCGCTCAGCGAAATCATCAATTTGCTCACCTCGTAGCGACACTTCAAGGCGCCCAGTGCCATCGTCAATAGTGACGAACTGCATCCGCCCACCATGACCATCGCGTTGGCGCACACTCATCACTAAACCCGCAGCCACCACAGGAACACCACGCTGCCTGTATGCGGGCCCGGAATCCACCACGCCCGCCTTGGCACAAACCGCTTTCAGACGTCCATGGGTGAACTTGGATAACTCTTCCAAATGTTCATCTATCGGGTGTCCACTCAAATACAAACCCAGCGAATCTTTCTCGGCGCGCAACCGCTCTCTATCTGACCAGTCCGGTATGGAGACCATCAGCTCTGTTGGGTCCGAATCTTCTGCATTGCCTAGCCCGAACATATCAGTCATACCAGCGTTCTGGTTTTTGTGGCACTGATCCGCACCACGCAGCGCACGGGGAAGGTGTTGCCATAAACTGGCTCGGTTAGGTCCTAGCGCATCGACAGCACCCGCTTTTACCAAGGCTTCAAGCACGCGCTTGTTCACCGTTCCCGGGCTAGCGCGTCTGCACAAGTCATCAAGCGAGTCAAAAGCGCCTGATGTGTCGCGCGCCTCCAGCACGTTGGCTAAGGCCGCCTCACCGACACCTTTGATAGCACCCAAACCGTACAGCACCGTTTTCTCATCAACCACTGAAAACCTGACAGCGGAGCGATTGATGTCCGGGTGTTGAACAGTCAGTCCAATTTGCGCACATTCATCTATCAGGAAAACCACCTTCTCGGTGTTATCCATATCCGCAGAAAGCACGGCTGACATAAACGCCGCCGGATAATGACATTTGAGCCAGGCAGTCTGGTAAGACAACAGCGCATAAGCGGCCGAGTGCGACTTATTAAAGCCATAGCCTGCAAATTTTTCGACCAGGTCAAAAATATTACCTGCCAGAACTTTGTCGATATTGTTATCTGCACACCCGTCAAGAAATACTGAGCGCTGCTTAGCCATTTCTTCTGGCTTTTTCTTACCCATAGCACGGCGAAGAATATCGGCGGTGCCCAATGAGAACCTAGCCATAACTTGCGCTATGCCCATTACCTGCTCTTGGTACAAAATAACCCCATAAGTGGGTTCAAGAGTGGCTTTGAGCGATTCGAGCTGGTAGTCCTCATGCGGGTACGACATGGGTTTGCGCCCATGCTTTCGATCAATGAAGTCGTCGACCATGCCTGATTGCAAAGGACCAGGCCGATACAGCGCCACTAGCGCGATGATATCTTCAAAGTTATCGGGGCGAAGACGCTCTATTAGTCGTTTCATCCCCGAGGATTCAAGCTGGAACACCGCCGTTGTCTGGGCATCTTGAAGCAATTTATAGGTAGGCGCGTCATCTAAAGGAAGCGCTAGCAGATCGATTTTTTCGCCATGGTGCTTCTCGATTTGTTTGATGGCGTTGTCGATGATGGTAAGAGTTCGAAGCCCCAGGAAGTCAAACTTGACAAGCCCAACATCTTCCGCATCATCCTTATCGAACTGGGTCACCAAACTTGAGCCATCAGGCTCGCAGTAAAGAGGCGCAAAATCGGTTAATGCGGTGGGTGCGATAACAACGCCACCCGCATGTTTTCCACAGTTACGAGACAAACCTTCCAGCGACAAGGCCATATCCAGAAGCGCAGTTACCTCTTCGTCGTTGTCGTAGCTGCGTTTGAGATCTTCAGATTCTGCCAAGGCCTTGGTGAGCGTCATACCCACTTCGAAAGGCACCATTTTGGCAATGGAGTCGACGAAGCCATAGGGTTGGCTCATGATTCGACCCACATCGCGCACCACCGCTTTGGCCGCCATGGTGCCGTAGGTGATGATTTGCGACACACGATGATGTCCATATTTTTGCGCCACATACTGAATGACACGATCGCGCCCGTCCATACAAAAATCGATATCGAAATCTGGCATGGACACACGCTCAGGATTCAGAAACCGCTCGAACAGTAAATCGTATTCCAGCGGATCGATATCGGTAATCATCAGCGCATAAGCCACAAGAGAGCCTGCACCTGAGCCACGCCCAGGGCCCACTGGAATATCGTTCTGTCTCGACCATTGGATGAAGTCGGCCACAATCAGGAAGTAGCCAGGGAAACCCATACCGGCAATAACATCGAGCTCGCGCTTAAGCCTTGCGTCGTAAACTTCTCGGGTTTGAGCAAAATCAGCACGGCTCGTGTCAAACAACTGATTAAGACGAATCTCCAGACCTTCTTGTGCAGATTGATAAAAAAATTCTGTCTCAGTCATACCTTCAGGGATAGGAAAATCAGGCAATACCGGCGTGCCCAATTTCAGCGTCAGATTGCAGCGCTTGGCAATCTCCACCGAGTTTGACAATGCTGCCGGAATATCTGCGAAAAGCGCTTGCATAGCCTGTGGGCTCTTCAAGTACTGCTCTTCTGTTACTAGTTTGGGCCTGCGTGTGTCGGCCAAAACATAGCCACTTTGAATACACAAACGCGCCTCGTGAGAATCAAAATCGTCAGCTCGCAGGAAGCGCACATCGTTGGTCGCCACAACGCCCAAGCCGTTTTCCAGTGCAATTTTGCAGGCACCAGCGATATAGTGCTCCTCAGATGCCTTACCCGTGCGATGTAGCTCTAGGTAGTACCTGTCGCCAAACACGGCTCGCCAGCGCTTTGCAATTTGCGCCGCGCTATCCTGATGCCCAAGCAAAATGGCTTTGCCGACATCTCCCTCAATACCACCAGAGAGTACGATAATGCCTTCATGCGCCTCAAACACCCAATCGATGTGAACTACTGGCGAACCATCGCTCTGCCCCTCCTGATACCCACGCGATACTAGATTGGTCAGATTCTGGTAGCCCGTATTGTTCTGCACCAGAAAAATGGCTCGCGTTAGCTCCTCGTCAGGCGCCACGCCGCGAATACGCATATCGACACCGCAGATGGGTTTCATTCCAGAGCCCATCGCTGCTCGGTAAAACTTGACCAGTGAAAACATATTGGCCCGATCAGTCACCGCGACCGCCGCCATACTGATGGCCGCCTCTTTCACGAGCGACTTGATACGAACGGTACTATCAACTAGCGAGAATTCTGTGTGTACGCTCAGGTGCACAAAGGGCTCAATCTGACTCACGAGATGACTATCGCCGTTGGTAGCTCATGAGGCCTGACTGGCACCTGCCCTGAAGCTGCTAATGCCTCGCGCACCGGTTTAAAGGAGCTGCGGTGCCACTCAGTCACGCCATGTTCAAGGATCGCGTTACGATGGAAGGGTGTTGGGTAGCCTTTATGCTGAGCCAACCCGTATTGAGGATAAATGGCATCTAGTTGAACCATCATTTTGTCGCGCGCCACTTTGGCAATGATGGAGGCAGCGCTAATGCACTGCACCCGCTGGTCGCCTTTGACGACCGCTGCACTGGGTACTTTCAACTCGGGACATCGGTTTCCGTCAATCAGTGCTAGTTCAGGAGCAAGACTTAACCCTTCAACCGCGCGCTTCATGGCCAGCAAACTGGCATGTAGGATATTCAGTGAATCGATTTCAGCAACGCTTGCCTGAGCAATACAAAAGGCCACAGCCTGCTTACGGATAACAATATCGAGTGCCTCACGCTTGGCCTCATCGAGTAATTTTGAGTCAAGCAAGCCCTCGATGCGATTTACCGGGTCGAGGATGACGGCTGCGGCTACCACAGGACCTGCCAATGGGCCCCTGCCAACCTCGTCAACGCCCGCAAGGGGGTACGTTGTGACTAGCTGCTCTAAAGTTTCGGGGTTCATGCCTGAATGATACTGGTTCAGGAGCCGATGCCCAAGTGTTTCAAGCAAAGAAATTTTCCACTTGACAGCAAAAAAGGTGTGGAGGTGGTGGCCTGATATCACTGCAAACCATGACTGCTGGCTAGGACTACAAACCAGAACTAAAAGCAATGGCGGCACTGCCAGTTTTTGTTCTAGTTTGCCATTAGAATCACGTACTCCATACGACGGATTTCGCCCATGCAGACTCTGCCCTTCACCTTAAGTGATGACAACCCCGACCACCCGGCAATAGGTTTGGTCGTTTTGCAGTCTGACGAGACCATGGAGCACGAACTTCGGCACTGGCTACCTGATCACTATCGCTTGTTTCATACACGCATCACAAACAGTCAAACGATAGACGCAAATTCGCTGCAGGCAATGGAAGAGCAACTGCCCGTTAGCGTGTCTCTGCTGCCAAAGCATACAGATTTTCGTGTCATTGCCTACGGCTGCACGTCCGCGGCAACTGTCATTGGGGAGGCTGCAGTGAGTTCTGCCATTCAGGGTGTGTTTGCAAATAGCTTAGTTACTAACCCAGTGACAGCTGTGAAGGCAAAGTTCGATTCCATAGAGGCAAAAAACATTGGACTGTTAACGCCCTACGAGCCTCAGGTATCCAAAGCGCTTCGAGTTAATCTGGAGAACAGCGGCTTCACTATTACAAGCTCAGGCACTTTCAATGAAATGCAAGATCACAAGGTAGCCCGCATTTCCCGTCAATCGATACTTGATGCCATGCAGCAAATCGCTAATTTGCAGCCCAAGGGCCAGCCACTGGATGCACTGTTTGCATCATGTACAAGCCTGCGCACATATGACCTTCTTGAAGAGGCTAGCGATATTATGTCTTGCCCTGTTGTTAGTAGCAATTCAGCATTGGCCTGGCATATTGAAGCTTTGATCAATAGCCGCACGGCTTCGGATGAATTGGCAGTATAGAAGGTTGTAAATTACACACCGAGTGAGTTACGGAAACGTCTTTCTGATATCTTAAACCAGTCGATTACTAGAGGCGTGTTCATTGAATTAGCTGATTCGACGTTTTTTTGTCGGCAATAACGTATCGACACCATGAGTAGCGTACCTATATGCAAGCTAGGCACACACCCGCATACTATGCAAAAACTTAGCTTAGATCGAAGGTGTCGCGGACATGGATGAACCAAAAGTCAATTCGCTCTACAGTAAATTTACACGGATTGAAAAATTCACCGCAGGGCTAATGCTGCTCTCAGGTCTGCTCATAACCGGACTCACGTATGATTTTGTGAGCAGCACGCACCTGCAGCGCTCGGTTAACGCCTTCGAACACAAAGCCACAGACACTGCTAACACCCTATCCGTAATACTAGACCGGCACACGGGCCTACTCAGCGGCATGCAAGCCTTGTATCATTCCTCAAACGAGGTGACTAGGCTTGAGTTTTACCGATATTTTCAATCCAGCGAGATAGAGCAAAACCACCCGGCTGCTGCGGCGATTTCATGGAATGCTAGAGTGCCGTTTGATAGGGCAACTGAATTTGAGAATTCTGTTCGCACTGACACCTCTTTAATCGCCAATGGATACCCCAATTTCACTATCAAGCCAGCTCTGAAGGAAAATGCTGAAGGCATAGTGATCACCTATATAGAACCCTTTGCTAGTAACGAGAGTGCCTTTGGGTTCGATATTGGTAGCAATCCGGCCAGACGTGCAGCTGCACACAAGGCACGCGACTCAGGAGCTGTTGTCATCACTGAGCCCATCGTTCTGACTCAAGACTCAGGTAGCACACAAAAAGCTTTTTTAATGCTTATGCCCACTTATTCAACAGCAAAACCTGCCTTTGAAAGAACAAGGCGCATTGAGCATACCGGGTATGTAGTTGCAGTAACGCGTGCAGCCGAATTTATAGAAAACAGCGAACAAGAAAACTTTAGTTTTTTTCAAGTGCTAGACACCACCAGTCAGAACTCGCCCGTGGAAGACCGAATTCTCTACAGCACGGGTGTGCAAACAACCACAAAACTCAAATTAGAAACTGTTCGTGAAATACATTTCGGCACACGAACCTGGCAGCTTTCATTCCAAGAAAATACGTACGGGAACGCCAGTGATCAGGTTGTCGAGTTTTTAATCCTTGGGTTAGGCATTTTGGCAAGTATTTTAGCAGCAATGCTATTTGGCTCACTAACAACATCAAAGCGTAAGGCAGAACAACATGCTGAAAAACTCAACATCAATTTGCACAAGGCGAATGACGAGCTGAAACGATCAAATGCAGATCTGAGTCAGTTCGCCCATGTCGCCTCGCATGATTTACAAACCCCCGTACGCAATGTAATATCAACGGTGACTTTGCTGGAGGAACACCTCGGTGATTCCGCAGATCCAGAGGTCATTGAGTTGTTTGATCTTCTGGCTAGATCGTCGGTAAGGATGCGCACTCTGGTATCAGACTTGCTCAGTTATGCGCGACTAGGAAGGGACGCGATCAATTTCGAAGTCGTTGATTTGAATGTAGTAATGCAAGACGTGTTAGCCACAATTAGTGAGCTGTCTTTACAGACTGGCTCTGAAATCAAGCTTGGGTTACTGCCAAACATGACTGGCGACGCAAGGCAACTAAATCGCGTATTTGAGAATCTGCTGACCAATGCCATCAAGTATGCTCATACAACTCGACCCGCAGTCATTGAAATCAGCGAACAGGACAGCGACCCTACTTTTGTAAAAATTCGTGTAACAGACAACGGACAAGGGATAAAAGAAGAATATCAAGATATGGTATTTGAACCTTTTAAGCGGCTACACCGTCACGACGAAATTCCGGGAACCGGATTAGGTCTTGGAATTTGCCAACAAATAGTGGAGCGTCACGGAGGCACTATCACAATTGAGCAATCCACAGAGGAAGGCACCACATTTTTATTAGCTCTACCTCGCCACGCCCATAAGAGTAAAGTTTCTTGAAAAGCCAGGTAAAAATACTACTAGTTGAGGACAACGAACTCGATGTTCGCATGATTCTTCATAGTGCCAAAAAAACCAAACTCAACAATAACATCCACGTTGTGCATGATGCCTCAGCAGCGCTTGAGTATCTTGGCCAATGTACCAAGCAAGATTTACCCAACCTCATCTTGCTAGATCTGAGTTTGCCTGGAATCAATGGTCTGGATTTTCTGGGTATTATAAAAAATGATCAACAATTCTGTGCCCTACCCGTGGTCGTATTAACCAGTTCAGCAGCTGAAACGGATATAAAACGAGCCTATGAAAACCATGCTGCAGCATTCATCACCAAACCCATAGAGATAGAAGGATTTGTGCAAGTTGTTTTATCGATAGACGATTTCTTTTTCGAAATTGTCTCTATGCCTGATCGCAGCTGATCGGTTGGACGCAATAATGTATTGACAGTTTTTCGTCAGAAGCGCATGATCTTGTAGAATTCCATTATTGGAATACTTACACTTCGAGTAAATCAGGCGGATGAATCCAACAGAGCGCACACTGCAAGTTCTGGAATATATAATGGCCGCAGGGCCAACCCCCCTTAAGCAGACAGACATTGCTCAGGCGTGCGGTCTTGCACCCTCCACGCTCAATCGAATTCTTAAGTCACTATCAGACTGGGGCTATTTGTTTCGCACCAGCGAAAAATTTGTAGTGCGTAACTTCCGGCTAGAACGCAATGTACCAATGTCGGAAGCCTACCTGGCCAAATTGGACAGCATCATTCATACGCTTGGCAAACAATTGAACGTGTCTTGCGAGGTGGTGGTGGTTGCTGGTCATGAATTACTCTGGCATTCAAAAACTGACCACCCTGACCCCACTATTGAAATACGTGCCAGAGTTGGGTTTCGTCGCTCTCTTTACGAATTCGATGCTCTATCGAAGCTCTACCTAAGCCGTTTGGAGTGGTCCAGTATAGAAGCTCAATTCTTCACTGACGGCTTCTTTGAAACTCCAAAAGTACGTGGCCAAACTGGCGCAGCACTAACAACCAAAGACGTGAAGAGGCATCTTACTACCAGTAAAGACGAAGTATTTGCAGCTGATTTGCAGGGAAATCATGTTGGTATACGTCGTTTTGCTACGGTTATTCAGGATCCTAGAGGCAAATTTCTTCATCTCATATCCTTGGCAGAATCTGTAGACAAGGTCTGCGATGACATTCAGGTTTACCAAGACGCGTTGCTCGACGCGCGCACCAAGCTTTCACAGCTCGTGTTTGATGAAAGCTCTGCAACAAGGTTGCAACCAAAGCACCACGCCAAGCCCATGAGAGGCGGCTAACACACCAATGATGTACCTTTTACACGGAGAAGCTATGAAACACCTATTATCAACGGCTCTTGCGGCGAGCATTGCACTAAGCGCACCGTTTGCCACAACCGCTGTTTACGCAGCAGACGAGATCAACGTTCTCATGTTTGGCATGCCATTTACTAATGGTCTGCGCGAGCTAGCTGATGACTTTGAAGCCGAAACGGGTATCAAGGCAAATATTGATGTTGTCGGTCAGGATGTCTTCGAAAGTCGAATAGCATTGTCGTTCACTGGCGGCACCGGTGACATCGATGTCGTACACACGCCTGTTATTCAAGTACAGCGCTGGATTCAGGCGGGCTGGCTACAACCTCTGACAGACAAAGTCTCTGACGAAACAACTTCTGACATTTTGGCAGGCCCATTGGGTGCCTACACGGTCGATGGAGAGCAGTGGGCGCTACCGTTCTTTGCAGGTGTTGGCCTTATGAGTTACCGAAAAGATCTTCTGGAGGCTGCAGGCGCTGAAGTGCCTGAAACCTGGGAAGATATGCTGGCTGTTGCTGAGAAAATCACCACTGAAGATCAAGCTGCCATTGCCCTGCGTGCAGCCCCTGGTCAAGGTTTTAACATGTTCATCTTCCCGATGGTGATGCGTGCTTATGGCGGTACATTCTTTGCTGACTATGAAGGTGGTGATTTCACGCCCTCCATCAATTCTCCAGAAAACTTGGAAGCCCTGAACATCTACGTCAAACTGATTAACGATTATGGACCTGCTGGCGCCGGCAACTTCAACTTCGCAGAAGTTAATGCTGCGGCTCAGAACGGGCAGATTGCATTCGCCATTGAAGGCACTGGCATCATCAGCCAGATCGTCGATCCAGCTAATAGCAAGTTCGCTGATGTTACCGGGATTGCATTACCACCTGGTGGTCCTGCCGGACGTTCACCTGCAATAGGTGTTCACGGCATGGGAATTCCGGCAAGTGCAGCAAATCCTGATGCAGCCGCGCAATTTATCGAATGGGCTGTTAGCGCAGAAACTGTCGGTAAAATCGCTTTGGCACAATCGTTCCCTGACTTCACTACTGCTTCTGTAGCGGACAATCCAGAAGTTGTAGCCAAATACGCAAGCATTCATCCTGACTTTCTCTCAACCCGTGTTGCAGCCCTTGATCTGGCCATTGGGCATTATCGTCCATTGATTCCTGAGTGGCCTACATTGGGCCAGGCAATTGGTGAAAGCGTGAATGCCGCCATCAACGGTTTAATGACACCAGAAGAAGCCCTAGAGCAGGCTGAAGCTGACATGCGCGACATCCTTGGCCAATAAGACTTAGTAATTGGTTTAATTACATCACGTTCAAGCTTGCCCGGCGGACGAAGCTCCGTCGGGCTTTTTACAGCAAACTTAATTCATGACATCACTAGCACAACCACGCAAGGGGGCAACGTACGAGCTACAACGTGGTTACCGTTTGATGATGGTGCCTGCTCTTCTAGCAGTCGGTATCTTCGCCATTGTGCCACTTGCCGGTATGTTCGCACTGTCGTTTAGTGATTATCATTTGATTCGCGGCACCCAATGGGAATTTGGTTTTCACAATTTTTCCAAAATGCTGTCCGACAAGCGATTGATGAACTCGATTTACGTGATGGCTGCGCTGTCTATTTTAGGCGTTGCAGCTCAAGTGTTGATCGGTAGTGCCGTGGCCGTTGGCTTACAAAAAATCACTGGCCGCTGGCGTGTCGGACGCATTCTTTTTCTACTTCCTTATGCAGTTCCACACGTGGCAGTCGCACTAATCTGGCTATCGTTATTCACGCCTACCCTGTCACCCATCAACGCTTTTTTTGATGTTTTTGGTATTACTGTTCCGGCGATGCTAACCAGTCAGTGGGGAGCAATCTTTGCCATTGTTGTAGCAGACACCTGGACAAATTTTCCGTTTGCCATGCTAATAATAATGGCTGCACTGCAAGGCATTTCACCTGATCTAGAAGAGGCGGCTGCTATTGATGGCGCAAGTCGCATCCGTACATTCATTCACATCACCTTGCCCCTGCTCGCTCCAGCCCTGTTAATGGTGACGCTCTTTCGTTTCATCGATTCACTTAAACACTTCCCCATGATTTTCGTGATGACCAAGGGTGGACCTGGCCGATCTACTCAGGCCACTAACTTCTATGCCTATGTGCAAACCTTCCAGAGTTCTAATGTAGCCTATGGCGCTGCCATTGCCGTCATGTTGTTTCTAATGGCAGCCCTTATTAGCTTTTATGTTGCAAAGCTCAATCAACGAGTGACGTCATGATTGATAACAGTCCGCAGTTTCACAAGAGGCGGCGCATAGGCCTTGCTATGATGATCTCGCTGTTAACGTTTGCAGCTCTGCCCACTGTCTGGGTCATTCTTTTATCGTTCCGCGCGCCTATCGCTATATTTGAGCCTATCTGGGAAAGTCCCACTGCACTTACCTTGCAGAATTTCTACAAAATTACACGCTCAGATTTTCCAGCAGCTTTGCTCAATTCTTTCATCACGGCAGGCCTGTCTACCACCTTCGCCATGCTAGTGGGTGTGCCAGCTGGCTTTGCACTGGCCAAGGCTCGCTTGTCTGGCAAATTCATCGCCTCTTGGGCTCTGCTGTTGCTTCGTATGGCACCACCAGTAGGCTTTGCAATTCCGCTGTTTTTGCTTTACGCCAACTCAGGGCTTATTGATACCTATCTGGGGCTTGTCTTTGCTTACATGACCTTAACGTTGCCACTGGTTACCTGGTCCATGTGGAACTCATTTGCTCAAGTGCCCGATGAACTGATCGAAGCGGCCATCATGGATGGTGCTTCTCTACGAAAAGCATTTTTTTTGATTGCACTACCAGCCGCACGTCCCGGTGCTGTTGCGGCAACCATACTTGCATTTCTTGTTGCCTGGAATGACTTTTTCTACGCGTTGATCATCACGCGTTCAGGCACAGCAACGGCCCCTGTGGCGGTAATGAACTTCATCTCTTACGACAGTGTCGATTGGGCCTCGATAGCCGTGGCAAGTATCGCACTGACCCTACCTATATTGCCTCTCATGGCACTAGCCAATCGTTATATCGTGCAATCACTTTCTGGTGCTGTGAAAGGATAGTTATGTCTAAACAACCCAACATCGTTTTCATTATTACTGACCAGCAACGCTTTGACACTATCGCGGCACTGGGTGCAGATCACATGATCACGCCCAATCTGGACAAGCTTGCGAAACGCGGCACCGCGTTCACGAACATGTACATCACATCGCCATCGTGTGCGCCGTCGCGGGCCTCACTATTCACCGGCACGTACCCACACACTAATGGTGTTTTCCGCAACGACGAACCTTGGCAATACTGTTGGGTGAAAGATCTGGCTGATGTGGGTTATCGCACAGTGAACGTGGGCAAAATGCACACAATGCCCATTGAGGGCGCGTTCGGCTTTCATGAACGACACGTCACTGAGAACAAAGACCGGGACCACCCCAACCTGCCTTTCTATCTCGACAATTGGGATAAGGCGTTTTTTGTTAAAGGTGTGGAGAAGCCATCCAGAGTCACACAACGACGTCGCCAGGCGTATGCTGATCAGCTGGGTGCATGGGTCTGGGAAGAAGAAGAAATTCTGCACCCTGATGTTTTCACCTGTCAGATGGCCAAATGGTGGATCGACCGCTACACCGGCGACGGCCCTTTCTTTTTGCAAGTGGGCATACCGGGGCCACACCCGCCGTACGATCCCACACAAGAATATCTGGATATGTACGAGGGTCGTACGCTACCCGACGTCATCCCGGCTGACCCTGAAGTACAACCCGAAGCACTTCAGGGCCTTCGGGAATTTATGCTCGGTGAGGACGCCGACGGCGTGGTGCACCTACAAGATCCCACACACGAGCAATCACGCCGGCAACGCGCGCATTACTATGCAAACGTCACCATGATAGATAAGCAAGTAGGCGACATCATAGATGCACTTGAGGTGCGCGGTGCACTTGAAGACACCATCATTGTGTTTACATCTGATCATGGTGATGCATTGGGCGACCACGGTCATTCACAAAAATGGAATATGTATCAGTCCACGGTTCAAGTACCCGTCATTGTTGCAGGGCCAGGTATCGCAGCTGATAAAAAGGTGGACGACAACGTCGCTTTGTTTGATCTCGGCCCAACCATTCTCGAGTGGGCTGGCGCACAAATTCCTGACTGGATGGCGGCGCAATCTCTAACACCCTATTTTAACAATACCCCAGCGCCAAAGCGGACTCAAGTATTCGCAGAACATTCCAATGATGCATTACTTACTGGCACACGACTAATGACCATGCTGCTCGACGGCCATATCAAACTTGTGCACTTCATAGACAGTGATGAGGGGCAACTGTTTGATCTTAAGCGCGACCCTAAAGAGCAATACAACTTGTGGAATGATCCGCTCTATGCAGAAAGACGCACACATATGATTAGCGACATTTTCAAATGGCGCTCAGAAAGTAGCCTAAAAACGCAGGGTTTTATTCATGCCTGTGTGAGCGGTGCACTAGCTCTTATGTCACCTCCTCAACACATTGCCCGCGGCCAACACAGAAAGGGCAGTCGTTAATATGGGACACATCGAACTTAGAGGAGTCCAAAAGGATTTCGGTAAAACTACTGTAATCCCACCTCTGGATCTTGAAATTGGTAAGGGCGAATTTGTTGTCTTTGTTGGTCCCTCTGGTTGCGGAAAATCCACGCTCTTGCGCCTCATTGCCGGATTGGAAGATGTTACCAAGGGCACACTGGAGATTGATGGTGTTGATGCAACCAGTCAGGCCCCGGGAAAACGCGGCTTGGCCATGGTATTTCAGTCCTACGCTCTCTACCCACATCTTACCGTTGCTCAAAACATCGCCTTCCCCATGCGCATGGCTAAAATTCCGCGCGATGAGCAGCAACGAAGAATTACCGATGCAGCCGCTGCATTGAATCTCACCGACTATCTCGACCGTCGCCCCAAGCAACTCTCTGGCGGGCAACGACAACGAGTAGCTATTGGGCGTGCCATTGTGCGCGAGCCCTCTGCATTTTTGTTTGACGAACCACTATCAAACCTAGACGCGGCGCTTCGTGTGGGCATGCGACTGGAAATCAGCGAACTGCATAAGCGTTTAAAAACCACGATGATTTACGTGACGCACGATCAGGTAGAAGCCATGACGCTGGCAGACAAAATCGTGGTGCTAAACGCTGGTGTCATCGAGCAAGTCGGCAGCCCGATAGATTTGTACGACGCCCCCTGTAACCTGTTTGTAGCAAAGTTCATAGGCTCACCTATGATGAACATCATTTCTGGTAACCGTGCTGCTGTGCAACACGCTGCCTCTGTTGGCATACGGCCCGAGCATCTATCAATCTCTAAAAACTCCGGAACCTGGAAAGGCGTAGCCGGTATATCCGAACACCTAGGTAGTGACACGTACATCAGGGTTGATGTTGAGGGCATTGACGAAACGCTGACTGTCCGAGCGTTAGGGAAAATCGATATCAGCATGGGTGAAACTGTTTATGTGTCACCTCAGGTAGAAAATTTGCACCGTTTTGATGATGCAGGTTTACGGATTGTTGGATGAGGCCGCTAGGTACTAAAATGCCGCATCAACAATCACACACCGTGCGATCCATCGTATCCATTGAACGCTGAGGCTTGAAACTTATCAAGATAACTATCCGCCGGTTTAAGAACTTCTACCAGTAGCGGATAACATGGCGTTTTGTCATCTGAGTGCGTGCTGCCACAATCGCCACCGGGGCATGCAGATAGTGCACCCAGCAGATCGATCTCAGCCATAAATTCAATATAGTCACCAGGGCGCACTGGACTTGCCTTCATGAAATACTGATGGGTGTCACGAGTAAAACCTGTGCACATGAAAACATTGAGCACATCATGTATCAACAATTCAGCGTTTTTCAATGGTAATGATAAGTGCTTGGCTACGGCACGTGTCAGGTTCGAGTGGCAGCAATAGTGGTAGTCCACCTGCTTTAGCAGGTAGTTGGTGTAGGGATCACAACGTGTGCCTATGACATCATGTACACCGCCTCCATCCTCATCATATCCATACCAACTCAAAGTATCGTGAGTGATAGTTGCCATGGCACGAAGCGCTGGCAAGTTGCTCCATAGCCTGTCACCAGCGGTTACATGAGTGGCATGGAGTTGGCGTGTTTTACCGCTAAAAAAGCGCTCTGATACATCGTTTTTATTCCATAAATTCAGATCACCCACTTGCGGTCCATCAATACTCTTGATGCGAAAACCGTAACCTGCTGGCACTTCAAAGCAGGCAGCATCGCGCGGTTCTACTATGACTGTGTCAATGACTTCAAGATCTGACTTCCATAGCGCGATGTCATTCGGATCCCGCCGTGGCACTGCAGCGACGTCGTAGCAAACGGTAACGCTCATAGGTGTTCCTGTTTAAAAAACTCTGATGAATCGCAGCTTAAGCCATTCGTTTACACTGTGCATGTCGAATCTTAATCTGCGAGCTAATTTATGACTCTCGATGCCGTGCTGGACAGCGTTGATCACAATCTTCCTGAGGCGCTAGAGCGCTTATTCGATCTATTGCGTATAGATAGCATATCCACAGATCCGGCATATAGCGCATCGTGTAAACAGGCCGCCAACTGGTTAGTGGACGATCTAAGCTCCATGGGTTTTCAGGCAATGCGTTACGACACCCCGGGGCATCCAATGGTGGTGGGGCACTATAAAATCGACCCCAGCAAGCCGCATGTGCTTTTCTACGGCCACTACGACGTCCAGCCTGTTGATCCACTAGAGTTGTGGAATCGCCCGCCTTTTGAGCCAGCTATTGAAGACACACCAGATGGTCGTGTTATCCGTGCTCGCGGCGCTGCAGACGACAAGGGTCAGGTAATGACATTTCTGGAGGCCTGTCGTGCCTGGCATTCTCAGACCGGCTCGTTGCCGATCAATGTAAGCGTGTTCTTTGAGGGCGAGGAGGAGAGCGGCTCTCCTTCCCTTATTCCATTCATGCAAGCCAACACTGACTTGTTAAAAGCAGATATGGCGATGGTCTGTGATACCGGCATGTGGGATGCTCACACTCCAACAATTTCTACCATGCTACGTGGCATGGTTGGAGAGGAAATCACCATAACCGGACCTTCTCTGGATTTGCACTCAGGCATGTATGGCGGGCCTGCTATTAATCCCATTAGAGTGCTAACAAAAATACTCGCAGATCTTCATGATGAGTCTGGGCGCATCACCCTGCCCGGTTTTTATGATGGTGTAGAGGAGCTCTCAGATGAAGTACGTGAGCAGTGGGAAAGCCTGAAGCATGATGACAATGCATTTCTTAATTCAGTCGGACTAACCACACCAGCGGGCGAACAAGGCTACTCAGTGCTTGAGCAGATATGGTCACGCCCAAGCTGCGATGTGAACGGCATCAGCGGTGGTTACACCGGTGAAGGATTTAAAACGGTACTACCTTCCATTGCACAAGCCAAAGTCAGCTTTCGACTTGTTGGCCAGCAAGACCCGACAAAAGTACAACAAGCCTTCTACGAACATGTTGCAGCTCGACTACCTGCTGATTGCACTGCTAGCTATACCACCAAAGACGGATCTCCTGCCACCGTGATGCCAGTGGATGCGCCGGCGTTTAAACGTGCTCAACAAGCACTGACTGAAGAATGGAACAAAGAGGCTGTGTATGCAGGGTGTGGTGGCTCCATTCCTGTGGTGGGACATATAAAAGACATACTGGGCATGGACAGCTTGCTTGTGGGTTTCATGCTGGACGATGATGCCATTCACTCTCCTAACGAGAAGTACTCATTGACGAGTTATCACAAAGGCATTCGTAGTTGGGTAAGAATACTTGCGGCGCTGGCTCGTTGATTTCACCTTAGTGATGCATCACTAGGGTTTACTTTGGTGGTCAACTAACGTGACCACCTTTTAAAGCACAGCGACATACTGCGACAAGGCATCACGCGTGGGTCCAATGTACGAGGATCCAAACTTGATGGCATGCACGATGAGCGGCGCCAACTGGTGAAGTGCCACTCGTTCTTGCCAACCATCATCAAGGGCATAAGCGGCGTGATAAGCGTTAAAACAGGCATCTGAGTAACCACCGAAAAGGCGCATCATGGCAAGATCAAACTCGCGGTGCCCGCCATGGCTTGCAGGATCAATTACCCAGCTTTGCCCTTTAGTGTCCACTAAACGGTTTCCTGCCCATAAATCACCATGTAATAGTGACGGCAACGTTGTGGCGTTTATATGCTCGTCTAGCTGTGACGCAAGCTTTTCAATAGCCACGATCAGTTTGGTAGTTAATGCCTGTTTTTCAGCAGCTATTTTTGCCAATGGTAATAAGCGCTGAGTTGCATAGAACTCAGCCCATCTCTGGCACGGCTCATTGGGCAAACCCAGGCTTCCTGTACTGCGCTTATCTTCACGACCAAAAGTGGCGAAGGGCGCTTTGTGAAGTGCCGCGAGCTGTGAGCCAAACTCCGCCTCCCCTGCAATGTTACCTGTGCGCTGACGGCCCTCTTCTATCCACGCAAGTGCAAGATAGGGAATATCATCGCAAACGCCCAACACAGTGGGCACTCTTACAGTGCTTGTTTGTGCAAGCCAGTGTAGGCCTTGCGCTTCTGTACTGAAATGCAATGGCGGTGGATTAGCGTGAGTTTTTATGAATAGCTGTGAGCCAATTGACACAGCTTTATCAAAAGGCCTGTCCTGTTGAGCCTCAACAACAGTGGCACAGTAACTTTTTGCAAAGTCGCCACCGCTCAGCGCCTGCCAGTTCTCCAGACGTACACCCAGGTCTGCTTCGGCTTGCGATTTCCAGTCATTATTCATTGTGAGAGTTTTTGATAACTTTAAAATACCTCAATAGGCTACCTTATAGCCTGAAGTGAATTTTCCGAACTGGTGAATTAATCATGAACATTCAAAACAGTGATCAGGAAGTGGTGCAAGTGGCCTTTGACTGGCTATCTTCAGGACACCTCGTGTTTTTGGTCACAGTGGTTCGCACCTGGGGCTCTTCTCCTCGCCCTGTTGGCTCAATAGCCGCGGTACGTGACGATGGTGAGCTCGTAGGCTCGGTATCGGGTGGTTGTGTAGAGAAACAATTAGTTGAATCTATCATTCGAGAGAATGTGCAAACAGGTTCAAGTGAAGCACCTGTTAGCGGCCAGCATCGTATCTCAACAATGCAGGTGGATGATGAACAAGCTCGCCGCTTTGGCTTATCGTGCGGCGGTGAGCTCGAGCTGGTTTTCGAACCTCTCACTGATCCTGCGGATATTCAAGAACTCGCCACAGCTTGTAGTGAACGCAGGTCAATAGAACGAACTGTAGATTTGAGCACTGGACACGCTGAACTGCAGGAGGTGGCATCCAGCAGTTTGAAAGTGAAACCATTTCACTACGATGGCACCACGCTAGTAAAGCTATTTGGAAGCAACTGGCGAGTGCTTATTATTGGAGCAGGACAACTGTCACGCTACACAGCACAATTTGCTACCGCTTTAGATTATGAGGTCCTTGTCTGCGACCCACGCCCCGGCTTCCAGCAAGCTTGGCAAGTCGAGCCTATTTCAGTCATGGATATGTCCCCGGACGATGCTGTCATACAATACGCAAGCGATGCAAATTCTGCAGTTCTGGCGCTGACACATGACCCTAATCTGGACGATCTGGCCCTGCTTGAAGCTCTGCCTTCCAACGCCTTCTATGTGGGGGCATTGGGGTCGAGGCGTAATTATGAAAAAAGGAAAACCCGCCTATCAGGTCTTGGGCTTACAGACGATGACATTGAACGGCTTGCGGGCCCCATAGGCGTAGATATTGGGAGCCGCACCTCTGCTGAAATTGCCGTCTCGATTGTTGCACATTTGATTCAGGTACGAAATACGGAATGAGTGTCTGAATTTTTTAGCAAACAAAATCAAGACCATTGGCAGCATCCGTCCCTGATACACTGGGTTGCAATTGAATAGCATTTACTAAAGATGGTCATACTGACGGATTAAGCGTGTTATCCCTGCGAGTTAAGCTCGTCATCCCAACGGAGTTGGGGATCCATGCTGCTATAAACATGGTTTCTTAGCCTTTGCGGGAATGATGTTCTGTCGCAAGAATGACACTTACCAGTATGTTCGCTTAAGTGCGTGCCATTCGGTTTTTCCCAATTTACCTAGCTTAAATGACTTATGCGTTTTCATGTAGTTCGCCATGGCCAGACTCACTGGAATGTACAACGTCGAATCCAAGGGCAACTGGATTCTGAATTGGATGAAAGTGGTATTGCGCAAGCGCAAGAGCGTGGACTTGATTTTGCCACTATGCCACTGGCGGCTGTGTATTCAAGCAGCAGTGTTCGGACACGCCAAACAACCAAACATCTTCTCGGTGAGCGCACAGATTCAGTAGTGCTCATGGATGAACTCAAGGAAGTGCATTGGGGAATCTGGCAAGGTGAGATGTGGAGCGACATTGAAGCCGCCGAGCCTGAGATGGTTGAGGCATATCACAAAGCGTTGCCACATTTTCATGTGGAAGGTGCAGAGACTCCAGCGCAAACCCAGGCACGAGGTGTGGCGGCTATGGAGGCGCTATTCAGCAAGCATAATCAAACCAATGACGAGGCAGACGTACTCGTAGTGAGTCACGGTGCAATTATGAAGAAAATTCTTGGGCACTACTTGGCGATCGGCTTAACCGAGCTGCACAAGCTGCCAGCCTTACCCAATTGTGCACATTGTATTATTGACGTAAACGGCAATACACGTGCAGTCACCCAAATTGCAGGCGAACCTGTTGCACAAACACCTTGGAATCAATTCCTTTCATCCGTAAATCTGTAAATCTGTAAATCCGTAAATCCGTAAATCCGTAAATCCGTAAATCCGTAAATCCGTAAATCCGTAAATCCGTAAATCCGTAAATCAGTAAATCCGTAAATCCGTAAATCCGTAAATCCGTAAATCCGTAGATCAGCATGACTGCATACCAATGAACAACACAACTGCGCCGCTTAATGGCATCAAAGTCGTCGAGCTTGCTCGCATACTGGCTGGCCCATGGGCAGGTCAGACGCTGTCGGATCTAGGGGCAGAGGTCATCAAAGTTGAAAGTCCGGAGGGAGACGACACTCGCCAATGGGGACCACCGTATATTGACAACCAGGGCGAGACCAGCGCAGCCTATTTTCACGGCTGTAACAGAGGTAAGAGCTCTGTGGTCTGCGATCTTAAAAACCCCGGCCACTTAGCGAAGCTAAACAACATCATCAGTGAAGCAGATGTACTCATCGAAAATTTCAAAGTGGGTGGGCTTGAAAAATACGCGCTTGATTATAAATCCCTGCAGGTCGCAAACCCACAGCTGATCTACTGCTCCATCACAGGCTTTGGGCAAGATGGCCCTTATGCTAAACGCGCGGGTTACGACTTTATGATTCAGGGTATGAGCGGCATCATGGATCTGACCGGTGAGCCTGAGGGGCAACCGCAGAAAATGGGCGTGGCGTTTGCTGACATATTTACTGGTCTTTACAGTGTTATTGCTATTCAGAGTGCACTCTTGCAACGCCAAACAAGTGGACTCGGCCAACATATAGACATGGCTCTATTTGACTGTATGACAGGAGTTTTAGCCAATCAGTCAATGAACTATCTGGCCAGTGGTAAAGCACCCAGCCGCATGGGTAACCAACATCCAAACATCGCGCCCTATCAAACCTTTGAAGTTAGTGATGGCCATTTGATCATCGCTGTGGGCAACGACAAACAGTTTGTACGACTGTGTGAAGTGTTAGGCGAGCAAGCTTTAAGTCAGGATCCAAGATTTGTCAGTAATTCTCTACGCATTGAAAACAGACTCGAGCTTGACAACGCGCTAGCGCCTTTAGTTGCCAAGTGGTCCAGAGACAATTTATTACAAGCACTGGAAAAGGCGGTGGTGCCAGCTGGCCCAATAAACACGGTAGAAGATGTCTTCAACGACCCACAATTTATTGCTAGAGAAATGCAAATAGATTCACAGGGCGTACCCGGTGTACGTACCCCTATAAAATTCAGCGCCAACTCATTGAGCATTGATAAGCCATCACCTACTCTGGGTGAACGCGAACTGTAGGGACTTCAACCGAATTTAGTTGTTGAGTTTGCTGCGAATTTTATCTATCGCGTCAGAGCTCGACCCACTGTACGACTGGCGTGCCGAATCCAGCTTATTGATAACTGCAGAACTGCTAGCGCCACTACGTGCTTTTTCTATTTGAGCATCACTAATCTGTTTACCAGTGCGCGACAGTACATTTTTCTTAATGGTGTCAGAGGATGTTGACTGAAGTTGTGAAGCCAATGCTGATGTGCTCATTGCTTGCAAATCTTTGAGGCTTGGCTCTTTGTTGGCTTTTCCTATGCTCAAAACAGGATTGAGACGATTTAACCGAGCGCTGGCACTAGTTGCCGTACTGACAGGGGTATCTGCTATTGCTTGCTCCGCAATAGCCGCGTTTTTTTGTTGCGAGTGACGGTCAAACAGGAAAATAACCGTCAGTGCCGCCAATACCGGCACAGCAATCGCTATTTTAAAAATATGTCCAGACTTGCTCCCGCTGTTCAGCTGCTTCTTGTCGCGTGATGCAGAGCGCTTATTTTTCGTATTGCGATCGATTAGAAAGCTCTCTAACTCTTGCTCTTGTTCAAATTCTTCAACTCTCATGACAACCCCTTAGTTTAAGCCTAGTATTCGGTCTGATAGTACGTACATGCATTTTTCTATCGGAAACCAAAACCCACGCGGAAACGCAAGACGGTATCAATGATGACAAAATCTTGAGGGTTGGTACCAGACGCCTGCACCACCAACTCAACATCTGGCGCCTCTACGAAGTCTCGTATATCCACATCGTCCATCACCAGATTTATAGTCGACGCATTACTAGCGATCTGAGGATCCCCCTCAGGTAGCGAGGCCACCTGAACAGTCTGACTGGTACCGTTCAAAGTTGCTCTGAGTAACAAGGTCACGCTGGAAAGAAAGTCAAAATTATCGGGGCTATTGTCTGCAAACTGATCTAACTGCAAGCTATCTGAATCCGGACTCACACTGATGGTGGCAGACCGTGCGCTCACCTCTGTAATATTATTCAGAAGCTCGTATCCATCTTGGTCTTTCAGGTCTAACGGAATAGTAATTTCTGGCAACGACAACAAACCCAAACTGACGGGAGCCCCGGGTATGGTGATGGGATCGAGCGATTGTTCGAATGATCTTGTCCCAAGCGTAGTGTCATCACACGCGCTTAGTAGCCAGCCGGAAGCCAGTAAAACACACAAAGATTTACGCATAGCAGAGAACTCCCGTACTGATGGTCAATAAAACGACATTGGACTGACGGTGCATTAGTGGTGCAACGATGACGCTAGAGAATTCTCTTTCTAGTTCGTCAGAACAAAATTGACCATCGGTAGTTACTGTTGCAGTGTACCTATGACGCATGCTGCAAATGCTCGGCAACTACTGACTATTAATCAGCTGAGCAGATTATGGTCTATCTGCCTACTTGGATATGTAAAGCATTGTTTCAGTTCTAATTCAGACACAACAAGGCCTTGATGCTAAATAAGACACACAGGCAATGCTGTGCCAGACACCAGTTGGGTGCCTAGCACAGCTGATCAATCTATCTCGTCAAGATACCGAGCCTGTAAATGGCTAAGCAGCGCACTGGCCTGACTACCCTTCCCTGTGGCTTGCACCATCAATTCTTGCGAGCCTATTAGGCTTGCGTGTTGCCAGATGTTCTCATGTAACCAGTTACGCGCAAATTCTATGTCACCACTGGCAAACTGCTCACGCCAGTTAGGGTGCTGCTGCTTCAGGGCTGCAGTGAGCTGCGCTGCATTAGCGGCGCCCATTGTGTAGGAAGGAAAATAGCCGAATGCGCCATCGGTCCAATGTATGTCCTGTAAACAGCCCTTTGCATGATCACCGTTGATAGATAAACCCAGGTATTCCTGAGACAGCGATTCCCACATATCAGGAATATGCTCGGGCTCGATATCACCGTTGATTAGCGCGCTCTCTATCTCGTAGCGCAACATCACGTGCAAGGGGTAGGTGAGTTCGTCAGCCTCAGTCCTGATATAGCTTGGCCGAACCGTAGTCTGAGAATTCCAGATGTCGTCAGCGCTGAAGACACGTGTCGCTGGAAGATGCTCGTGAATTTTGGCTAAAAAGGATTGCCCAAACGCACGCGACAAGAACACCTGTTTTTCAAAAAAAAGACTTTGCGACTCGTGAATACACATATTGCGTGCACGCCCGACGGGATAATACTGCCAAGCTTCAGGCAGGCCCGCCTCGTAGCTGGCATGTCCCGTTTCATGAGCTGTTGCTTGAAGTGCATCAGCAAAATCAATGCGCCTGTAACGCGTGGTAATTCGTTGATCACCACGCACCCCTGTACTGAAGGGATGCAAACTGACATCAAGCCTGCCAGCTTCAAAATCAAAACCTAA